>NZ_RJUA01000025.1 GCF_024343575.1 Lacihabitans sp. LS3-19
TTGCCATCATAGACTCGCTTCCTATCGCAGTATTTCCCGTTCCTATATTATTAGCAGGTGTTGCACTTCCTTTCAAGGCTTCAGATCCTACCGCAGTGTTATTAGTGATTATACCTGTTGTTCTATTGTCTGCATTCAACATTGCATTTGAACCTACAGCAGTTGACCGACTATTAGCTTTGTTTTGACTTAATGCATCATGACCAATTGCCGTATTTTCATTTCCTGAAGTGTTCAACAATAGTCCACCATTTCCAAAACCTGCATTATAACTTCCAGTTGAATTTGCTATTAATGTACCTTGTCCAAATGCTGAATTGTAATTACCTGTGGAATTGCTTGAAAGGGCAGCATAACCAGTTGCAACATTTCCGCTTCCACTTGTATTTGCCATCATAGACTCGCTTCCTATCGCAGTATTTCCCGTTCCTATATTATTAGCAGGTGTTGCACTTCCTTTCAAGGCTTCAGATCCTACCGCAGTGTTATTAGTGATTATACCTGTTGTTCTATTGTCTGCATTCAACATAGCATTTGAACCCACAGCAGTACTTTTGGAATTTGCGACACTGCTAAATAAAGAATTATAACCCAAAGCGGTATTGTTTGAACCCGTTGTAATAGCACCTCCTGCTTGGTTTCCCATTCCGACATTGCTGCCACCTGTGGTATTGTTATATAAGGCTCCAGGTCCTACTCCAATGTTAAAACCTCCCGTTGAATTATTGAATAAAGCATCTTTTCCTACAGCTACATTATAATTGCCCGTGGTATTTCCATACATTGCTTCATCCCCAATAGCAGTATTATACCTACCAGTATTATTTGCTTGAGTGGCACTTCCATATAAAGATTTATAACCAACTGCAGTATTAAATGTCTCTCTTCCTGCAACTCTATTATCAGCTTTATTCATTGCTTGATCTCCAACAGCAGTTGTTCTACTGTTACCAACATTGCTATACATGGCGTCATGACCAATAGCGACGTTTTCGTTACCAGAAGTATTGGAATACAAAGCCTGATGACCCACGGCCTGGTTATAACTTCCCGTAGCATTATTGTATAAACTTGAATTCCCTATTGCGGTGTTAGCAACACCAGAAGTAAAATTCCTCATAGACCTTGTTCCAATTGCCGTATTAAGTGTGGCTGTGTTATTACTTGGTGTTGCACTACCCATCAATGCCTCAAATCCAATAGCTGTGTTAAAGCCATCGGAGGCTGTAGGACTATCGTTGGAATTGTACATTGAAAAATATCCAACAGCCGTGTTTTTGGATTGTGCTACACCATTAAATAAAGCATAAGAACCTAATGCAGTATTCTCGTTTCCTGTTGCATTTGTTCTAAGTGATGCTATACCTATAGAAGTATTGGCATTGCCAGTTGTAACATAGTAAGAAGATGATAAACCCATGGCGGTGTTAAATTGGCCTGTGGTCATCAAAGTAAATGGATAATAGCCAAAAGCAGTATTACTGGGGTCTTTTACTGCGGCTCCACCTGGAGCGGCCGTTCTGCCCGAAGTTACCCCTTTGGGGGTTATGGTGAGAGAACCATCGTTGGGGTCAGTTACAAACATTTGGGCTGAGAGGGTGCCTCCGGCCAAAATAAAGAACGCTAGAAGTAAATTTATTTTTTTCATTTCAATATTGTTAAAGTTTAATTATTAAATATGGTTGGAAAATCAATTTTCAGCTTTTCGGTTTTTCTACGCGGTATAATTATGGTATTATTGTTTTTGAGTTGCAGATACTCTTTTCCATCTCTCGAAATATGTTTTTTTACAAATTCAGCATTTACGAGTAGGGATCTATTTATTCGAATGAAATTATTATTAGTAAAAATATCCGCAAAGACCTGTAGTGTATACGACGACATTGTTTTGCTGCCATCTTTCATAGTCAGGTAGGTGTAATTTGAAACTGCCTCAAGCTGGGTAATTGCCTCAAGGCTAAGAGATTTTAAAATTTTGGGTTGAGTTTTCATTTATTATTAGCTTTTGTTTCAACAAAGTTAATTTCTATATTAGCCTATCACAATCACCCGAACAGGTGGTTTTATAGTGTTGATATCAATCAAAAGCACCCACATGGGTGATAGACAGGAAAGAGAATTATTAATAAATTTGATGTTTATTAAAATGCTGCAATGAAAATAACCGAGATATGCATAATTGAAGATCACAAAATAGTTAGAGATAATTTACGAAGCTATTTAGAACTTCATGAAGAGTTTAAGGTAGGCTTAGTCTGTGGCTCAGCGGAAGAGTTTTTTAATGAAGTAAAGCATGCAAATGGCATAAGCTGCGAAATTCTTTTGTTAGATATTGGATTACCAAAAATGTCTGGAATAGAGGCGTTGCCTCTTTTACTTGAGCTAAAACCCGAATTGAACATTATCATTCTTAGCTCATATGAGGAAGAAGACATGATCCTCAAGGCGATTTGCAACGGTGCATGTTCTTATATTTCGAAAAAAACGAGTCTTAAAGACATAGTGGATGCTATTAGGGTGGTAATACAAGGAGGCTCTTATATGTCGCCATCAATAGCCCGAGAAATAATAAATCATCTTATGGGTGGCAGAGTTAGTAAAGCCACTATTTTGTCCGAAAGGCAAAAAGAAATTTTAGAAAAGATGGTTGATGGTAAAACTTATACTGAGATTTCTACTGAATTATTTATTTCTGTTGAAACGGTGCGTTCGCACATAAAAAAAATGTACAAGGTACTTCACGTAAATAATAAGTCGGAAGCTATCTCCATGTATCTTAAAGGGCAAATTAAATAAAACCGTTAATTGAAAAACATAAGAAATAAATATCTTGTCTATTTATATTTGAAAGTAGCTTTTTCAGTAACAATGTTTGGCTGCTCACCTTCTGCGGAAGAGAAACCTATTGCGGAAGATTTCAAAAATGCAGAGTTCAATCTCGTGAGTCTAGATTCTTTACCGACTCCAGATCAGACTTTTATAGAAAGTAAAAGAACTTTGAAGTTAGGTAAACCAGAGATTGTTTCTTATAAAAACAATAAGGTTGATTTTAAATATTTAAAGAATAAAATTTCTTTGCCCCAAATCTTGATTCCTGGAGAAAACGGAATTATTGAACCAAAGTCTAATCCTTTAATAATAAATAAAAGAAATATAGGAAGGCCTGTTGTAATACAAGCTACAGAGCCCAAAAGCAAAGATTTTAACCCATATAACCTGTTGAATTATGGATTAAGTACGGGTTTGATTGACAATAAAGTTCATAATACATTTCAAGATTCAAAAGGAAATCTGTGGTTTGGTACCTATAAAGGCGTTACCCAGTTTAATGGGAGTACCAATAAGCACTATACTATTAATCAGGGTTTTCTAGACGATTTTTTTGTAAAAATGAAAGAAGATGCTAAAGGAAATCTTTGGTTTCTGTTTGACAAAGAAATTGAAGTTTTCGATGGGAAATCTCTGGTCAATTTTAGGTTTCAACCTGAAGATAAATTTCTTGATTTATTTACAGATATAATCATTGACCGTAAAGGTAATATTTGGGTAAGTTCTAGAGAAAGAGGTGTTTTTAAGATTGATAAAAACCTGCAAACTTATACACACTATGGAGAAAAGGAAGGTTTGTCAGACAAAGTATTATGTATGGTCGAGGATCAAAACGGTAGTATTTGGTTAGGGACAGAAAACGAAGGCCTATTCAAATGGGATGGAAAAATATTTTGCAATTACACAAAAGGGCTTTTTGATAAAACAGTTTTCTCCATTTCTCTTTCACGAAAAAATGAACTTTGGATAGGAACATGGACAGGTATTAGTAAAATTTCTGGAGATTTTATTGAACATTTTGTTGGTTTAAGCCCCTCTTGGACGAGTAGTGTATTTATGGATAGCAACGAAAACGTTTGGTTTAGCACACTCAGTAATGGTGCATTTTATTTAAATCAAAATAAAATCTATAATATTCACGCAAAAAACGGTCTGCCAAGTAATGAAGCCTACGATGTTATGCAAGACCAAGCTGGATATATTTGGATATCCACTGTAAACGGTGTTGCAAAATGTAACACGATGTTTAGAGCCATAACAGAAGAAGACGGCCTAACCAGCAGCGTAGTTAGAAGCCTGGCTGTAGATAAAAAGCAAAATCTTTGGATAGGGTCAGAACTGGGAGGTATCTCATATTTTGATTTACAGAAAGAAACCTTTAGCAAATTTTATATGAAGGACGGACTACCTGGCTCAAACATAGTGAGCCTATTAGTAGATGCCGACCAAGAAACATGGGTCGGTTGCTATATTGGGTATTTATCTAAAATATCTGCCGATTGGAAAACTATAACGCACTATCCACTGAGTGGGAGTTTTTTAGTTTCTATTTTTCAAGATCATTTAGGCGATATCTGGTATAGTTCTCGTGAAAAAGGAGGGGTTTTTAGGCTCAATAAAAAATCCAATCAACTTACACATTATACCACCAAACAAGGGTTAGTAGATGACCAAGTCATAAAAATTAGCCAAGATGCAGATCTAAACTACATATTTGCCACCTTTAAAGGGGTTTCTTTTTTGTCGAAAGACAAAGGGGTATTTACCAATTACCCAATGAGTCCAAACCAAAAGTTTGACATAGTAGAAAGTTCTTTTCAAGATCACACGGGAGCCTATTGGTTTGGAATTCTGACAGATAATGGCTTAATAAGGCTTGATAGGAAAACAAACAAAATCTTTACTTTTTTAGAAGAATCTGGGCTGCCTGATAATACAGTAATGGGTATCATTCAAGATAAAAACAAAAATCTGTGGGTAAATACGCTTTCAGGTTTAGCTCGAATATCAAGATACAATCTAGAACATTTTAATGATGTTATAATGAAGAGCCAAAATGTAATAATAAACGGTTTTACTAAAGAAAACGGTTATCTTGATAATGGAGACGGGAGACATTATATTGCTATAGATAAAAATGGTTTTTTATGGGTTCCTAATGCTAAGAGTGTAGCCAGGGTAGATTTATCTGCCAATGTGCGAGAAACAAAAAATATGAAAGTAGAAATTGTGAATGTCACACTTTTCAACGAGAGTCTTGAGTGGAAAAGAGATAGCACCTACACTTTGTCTAATGGTTTAAGAATTGAAAAATTAGCGTTTTCTGATTTCGAACCTTGGACAGGTTTGCCTTTAGGCCTTAAGCTCAGTCACAATAATAATTATTTGGGTTTTCAGTTTGCAGCAATAAATACCAGTAACCCGATAGCTGTGAAGTACGAGTATATATTAGAAGGCTTAGATAAAAAATGGAGCACACCAACTTATTTTAATGAAGTATCCTATGCCAAAATACCCCCAGGAAAATACACTTTTAAAGTTAGGGGAATAAATTCAAATGGTGTTAGTAGGGAAGAGGCTAGTTTTAATTTTGAAATTTCCCCACCTTTTTGGCAAACCTGGTACGCTTACCTTGCCTATATTTTACTTTTTGGAATCAGTCTGTATTTTTATATTAGGTTTAGGGTGTGGCAGCGTCTGAAAAAAATCAAAGAGCGAGAAGCTCTCAGAACAAAAATATCATCCGACCTGCATGACGATGTGGGTTCTATACTGACTGGACTTTCCATGCAGTCGCAAATGATGTCATTAAAGGCAGACGAAAAGGCCAAAAAACAATTGCTAGAACTAAGCGACATGAGTTTTGAGGCTATGGATCGTATGAGAGACACGGTATGGGCAATAGATCCAAGTCGCGATAGATTCGAAAACCTTGTGGATAGGATGCGGTCGTTTGCAGAGAAAAACCTACCAAATAAAAACATTAAGCACAATTTTGTCATAGAAATAGACAAGCCTAAAGAGTTTATTAATCCTGATAAGCGACAAGCTGTCTTCTTGATTTTTAAAGAAGCCCTGACCAATATATTAAAACATACCAACGCCACCCATGTCGACATTAAAGTCATAAAAGATAAAAGAGGTTTTTTCCTTTATATTAAAGATAATGGTACCAATAAACCTGTAGAAAACAAAGAAGGGCAAGGCCTTGGAAATATGCGACTACGTGCTGAAAAAATTAATGCTAACTTAAAACTAGAGTATATAAAAGGTTTTGCGGTAACACTATCATTTATGCTGGAAGATTGATTTTTTTATACTGGCATTCGACTAAAATATATTTTACAGGCAAATCAGCCTTGAATGGCCTTTCAAGGTACTTTTTTTGTCTATGGTGAAAATGACACCCTATTTACTTTGTGTCGGCTGCCGCCTGGGCCTTCATTTTTTTTCAAAAAAAAACGAAGCAAAAAAAACAGCACCCAGCAAACTCACGCACTCAAAATTCTCTAAATCAGCAGTTTATGTTAGTAGTTTTTTCGAAAGAGAATTTTGATTGCGTTCAAACAGTGCTGGCTGACATAATGAATAATATTTATTTATTTTTAATCGGATGCCAGTATTTTTTTTATTCAAAAAAAAGCATTAAACTTGATTGCCTTGCAAATCCTAAAGTATTCACTTGATCTGTAGAAAGTCAATTTTCAAAATTTTAAATTGTTGATAATACCATAGGAAAGAGTTGCGGCTTTCACTAAAAAGGTTTGCAGTAAAACCTACTTCAATTGTCCAGGTAAACAGACTTGTATTATATTGATAGAATTAAATTGAGTAAAAGCTTTTTAGGTCTATTGTGTTGTTTATTAGGCTTTTAAGGTGTTATTTTGTATGCTTTAAATGGCTTTTTTTATGCAAAATAGCTAAAAAAAAGGTTTGTTTTATTTACGATTTTTATGAGATAATAGGTTGTTTTATTACTTTTTAAATATTTTTTCAAATGCATTGTAAACTGCCATATGCAAAGCATCGCCATGGGTTTTGTTTTCCATAAATTCAAAAAATTCTTTTGTATTTTCTCTTTTTTCAGTGTTTAGTTTTTTGAATAATTCTCTTGCTGTTCTTTCCATCACTTCTCCTTCTTTCCCTACAGCTATAAAAATCGATTTTTTTGAATCATACCCTATAAGATTACTCCTCAATATTTTTTCGTCATTCCACCATAAACTTGGACTTACAATTATATAATTGTCAAAAAGATCTGGTTTATTAAATAATATTTCTGTGGCCAAAAGCCCACCGAGAGATTGACCGATCAAAGTTTTTGCATTATTTGTGTTGAAATTTGAATCAATGAAAGGTTGAAGTTCCTTTTCCAGGAATTGTATAAAATTCCCTGATTTTCCAGAGGTTAGTAATTCTTTTAGGTCAAGTTTGTTTTTTGATGGATACGAAAAATCTCTTTTTCTATTTACATTCACTATTCCAACCACAATACTCTCTGGAATCATGTTTATCCAAGAAAAAGAACCGAATTGAACGATACCCGCAATATGTATAAAATCTTCATCTTTAGAGCCATCTAATAGATAAATTACAGGGTAAGTTTTTGAGCTATCTTACTGTCATTTACGTTGCTAAATGTTATGCGTTCCTTCTTTTGTTTTATCTTTTATTTGGGTGAGTTAAGACCTATCTTGTTTCCTTCCGAGTCTAGGAATATAGCAAAGTAGCCGCTTTCGTCTGCGTGAGCAGTTTTAAGCACTATTATTTGCCCGCCATTTTTTTCAACTCTGTCAAGGATTACTTGGAGATTTTCTCCTGCATTTAGGTAGATTGTTACACCGTCCGCTGAAGGATTAGAGCCCTCTGCCTGAATTATGATACCTGTTGCCATTTGTCCTTCATAAGGCAAAATCCCCATTTGCATACCTTCAACATCCATTTTTTCAATTTTGATGTCTAATATTGCTTGATAAAAATTAATCGCTCGTAAAATATCCCTTGCTGGAATTTCAAACATCGAAATGTAACTTTTCATATCTTTTATTTTTGAATTTGTTAAAGTGTTATTTGTCGTTGTTTCGGTATTTGCCTTGTCAGCATTAATGCATGAGTCAAAACAAATTGCAGAAACTAACGAAGCTAAAATTAATCCTTTGACTGCCATAAATGTGTTATTTTTAATTCAATTGCAAAATTAAGGATAAGCAAAAAGTCAAAATAGTAGAAATGCGACAATGCAAAACTTATTTGTAGAAAAGTGCAGATAGGGCCATATGTTCATTATCTAAAAATTCCTTTGGCGTAAGCCCGACAAGATCTTTAAAGTCTTTAATGAAGTGATTTTGGTCGAAATATTCACTCTCGTAAGCTATGTCTGTCAGTGTTTCTGATTTTTTGTTGAGCAATAAATTTAAAGTTGTTTGTAGCCGAATAGCTTTGCCTAGTTGCTTTGGGCTAATGCCAATTTGTTTTCTGAAGTGCCTTTCAAGCTGTCTTCTCTTTGAAACATCATCTTTCAAAATAACATTTATTGGAATCGTTCCTTTTGTTTTCAGAAGAGCATCAACGGTTGATTTTACGATAGTACTAATCGTGTTTTTTTTATAAAGTTTTTTTAGAAGAAAGCTTTCAATAATATTCATTCTTTGTTGGGAATCAACAGCCTGAATCATTTGCTGCTCTAATCCCTGGGCTTCTGCTTGTCCGAAAAGTTCTGAAATAGGTGTTTCCTTGTCAACCAATTTTTCAAGTGGTGTATTTACGAAGTTTACAAATCCAATAGGATAGAAGCAGATTGCGAAAGTGTCGACATTTCCAATGGGCAAAATGTAATATGATTTTGTTCTCTGTCCCATTACCATTGCATTAGGATGTAGGATAAAGTCTGTATCAGAAGTGTATCTTTTAATCTTGTCGCCAAAATTGAAAGTCATTTCTATACAGCCGTCAGGAACGATTTTTTGCTTTTGATTATTTGGGTCAAAAGGCACTTCCAAAGTCCAGTAAAATTTTACTATAGATTTTAAGTCCTTATGTGGTTTATATGTATTATAGTTCATTTGCTCATGGTTTTTCATCAAGTTCTAAATAATGGTTTGCAACAATCTTGAGGTTGCGATTTCGAAGCAATTTACTAAAAACTAGGCTCGAAGTTAGATAGAGGCATATAACTTCAATTAACGAGTGAACGGCCAATATTTTGCTGGTGCTGTTAGTGGTTCGATGTATAATGTCAATTTTCATTATCATTTGATGTTTTAGTGTGGCATATATACAATTTCCCAATGGTGGCCGTCAAGATCTGTTATATTCGCAGAGTATCCCCAAGGCTCATCTTGAGTTTTGCCAATTTGCGTAGCTCTAGCCTTCAAAGCAGCATGCAAAATTTCGTCAACTTGTTTTTTGTTTTGGGCATTATGGCTGAGAATAAAACCTGCTGATTTTTCCGTTTGGTTTGGATTTGCAATTAAGGTTAAAAACTCCTGTCTGCGGTAAAGCACCAAACCAAATTTATCGTCAAGATCAAACATACAATGTTCTTCGCTGCCCTCTTGTATTCCTTTTGTTGGAAAACCAAAAACTTCATTGTAAAAACTAATCGACTTATTAAGGTCAGTCACTGCAATAGTGATGAAACTGATTTTTGGTTTCATATCGATTTTTATATTGTCGTCTATTTTTTTTTACTTTTCGCTATTGAAATTGCTTATAATTTGATCCTTTGATTAATATAAAAAGTAGTTATTTTATCTGACAATTAACCACCAAGCAGCCTTAACTTTTGGTTTTAGTTTTTGATAACTTTCTACTTTTTACCTGTTAACAAAAAAACAGGATAATTGCCTGTCGGTTTTTCCATCACACTAGCAGTTTGAATTTTCAAGTCTTTAAATCCAGCATTTTCTGCAATTTGTAAGAATTCATTTCTATCAAATCCTAAATGAAAAACGCCAGTATCTTCCGTATGAAAAGTACCATCTTCTTTGTCCAAGTCTGCTATGGCAATGGTTCCGTTTTCATTTAATTGTGAATATAATTTATTGAAAATCTCTTGCACATTCTCAATATGATGAATAGTCATGGACGAAATAATTCCATCAAATTTTTGGTTTAATGTTTCTTTTGTTAAAT
This sequence comes from Lacihabitans sp. LS3-19, assembly GCF_024343575.1. Classification (GTDB taxonomy): domain Bacteria; phylum Bacteroidota; class Bacteroidia; order Cytophagales; family Spirosomataceae; genus Leadbetterella. The sequence goes on from NZ_RJUA01000025.1 coordinate 9,964, forward strand.
CCAGTTCCATTATTTGAACTTTACAAGCTATGGTATCCAGTTTTGTTTTCAAAACCGCAATCATAGAAGAAGAAATATCGACTGCTGTGATTTCGCTTACGAATGGGGCAATTTGCGACAACAATAATCCAGTTCCTGAACCGAAGTCCATGATATGCATCTCCTTTGAAAAGGGGAGCTCTTTTAGTATTAATTGGCCGATATTATCTACATTTTGGGTTATGGATTTTTGATCATCGAAACTTTCTGCTTTTTCTGAAAAATAATCTTTTTGTTTAGGCTCCATTTTTTGTTTTGTTTATCTCTGTTGTAATTTTATTTATTAAAAAACCCTTTGCTTTTGAATATTTCAATTCCACCCCAATTTTGTCTTTGCATAAATTTTGGCTTTTTTGAATTCCTTAATTTTCCAAATTTTCTTTTATTGTTGAATTGCAAGTTTAGATTTATATACTGCAATCATACGAAATTATAATTAGTATTTGATTTAAAATCAGTCAAATAACTGTGTCTTTTACAGATGCTTATTTGAGTTCTGAAAGAATTAGCTTTTTCTGTTTAAGTGTATTTTTCATTGCTTTTTCCCTTACCTTAGGGTCATCGCTGTTGATAAGGTCAAAATATTCAACAGGTACAACTTGCCACGATAAACCATATTTGTCTTTACACCAACCACAAGAACTTTCTTCTCCACCGTTTGCGGTCAAAGCATCCCAGTAATAATCTACTTCGGCTTGGTCTTTGCAATTTATCACAAATGAAACAGACTCATTAAATTTGAAGAAAGGACCTGCAGCCAAAATATTGAATTCTATCCCATTAATTTCCATAATTGCAGTTTCAAAATCTTCACCTCCAGCTTCTGGTGGGTTTTTATATTTGCGGTGCTCTTTCAATTTACCATCTTTGAAAATAGAAAGGTAATAATCCACAACCGCTTTTGCATCCTTTGTTTCAACCCAAAGGCTGGGAGTTATTTTTTGAGTAATATTATCCGAGTTTTTTGTTAAAGTTTCATTGGGATCTATATCTATTTTACTGCTTTTGTAAGCATTCTGTTGAGAATTTCCACAGCCCATCAAAGCAGCTATCATTATTGCGGACCAAAATTTATTTATATGTTTTTTCATTGCTTTATATATATAAGTTTGATTGTAAGTTTTCCAATTCGTTTAGTGTAAAGTTAAAGTCGTCTTTGAAGCCCTTTTCTATCAATTTTTAAGTAATTCTCAGAAATTTGAAAAGCTAAATTGTAAAATTTCATTTTTTTGAAAAATTTCATTCATAGTTTTATGCGTCAATTTCTAAATTATTTTCTTCAATACTCTTTATTATTTATTGAAATTTCTCACCTTTTGCTAATTTTTCAATAATTTCCTTCATACGCTTTTCTCTCGTTTCTGGTTTTTTTGCGGTTTGAAGACGAAATCCAATAAAGAAAAGATTGGACTTATTAAGACCCATAAAAAACGATTCTGCTAATTTGTTTTTGCTAAGTTCTTTTAGAAAATCATCAGGAATAGTCATTTTGCTTGGCGGATCGTACGCTTTTTCCCATCTGCCGTCTGCTTTGGCTTTTTCTACAGCTTTTAATCCTGCAGGCCTCATTCTTTCCTCCTTGATTAACCTTTCTACATGCCCAATATTTATTTTTGACCAAATACTTTTTTCTCTTCTAGGACTAAACTTTTGTAGCCATGCTTTTTCATCAAAAGCTTGTTTTTGCCCATCTATCCAGCCGTAGCAAAGAGCCACATCAAGTGCCTCAGCATAAGTGATGGTTTTTTCTCCAGAATCTTTCTTGAATATTTTGAGCCAAAGCCCAACTGCGTTATCATGATTCTCTTTGAGCCAAGTTTCAAAAGCTTCAGCAGTTTTGAAATCTATGGTTGGAATAGTATTTAGTTTAGTCATACACTTTAAGTTCTATATGCTTTATGTCTGAGCATTATGTCTTGAATCATTTGGGTGATTTGGCAAATAGTTTTTTCCAGTTCCTTGCTTTTGTTCATCATTCACCGTTTTCGTAAATTTAAGATGTAATTCCTTTACAAAATTGTGTTTATTCCGAAATTTCAATTAATGTTTTTCCATCGAAAAGGTAGAGGCCAGTTTCGCTTGTACCTTCCCAAAGATTTCCATTTCTATCTTCCAAAATTGGCCAAACTGCTTCGTTGACTAGTCCATCTTTTGATGTAAAACAAGTCAAAGATCTTCCATCGTATCGGCAAATGTCACCATCATCCAACTAAAGGTTTCCATTTTTGTCTTCCATAATTTTGCTAATAGCATCACCGGTTAAGGCATCATTTTTTGTAAAACTTGTAAATGTTTTGGCAACCTAAGGGTATGCACCACTTCAATTGCTGAACTAAATTATACACTTTGTTAGCTTCGGTTTCATTTCTTTCCATTAATCATAGCCATGATATAGATATATAGCCCCATAGGACCAATTAGAGCCGTTCAAACCTGGATAATTAAATCTGTCCATCATTAGAGCTACATAGCGAAATGGATAGCCATCAGGCAGTTGGACAATATTTGGCCATACTCTTGTACCAGATGTTTCATCCCAGGGAGGTAAATCCATCATTAAAGTTCCTACTTCTTTCAGGTCAGGATAAGAATAAATATATATCTTTCTTTCGCTACTACCTGAAAAACAATACAGTTTTTCTCCTATTCTTTGAATAGAGGTACCTGTTGAATTATGCTCGACAGGTCCATGAATCTTTGTATAGTTTTTATTCCAATCATTCGATTCTAAAACAATAGCTTTGTAACCACCTTTGTTGTTTTCACATGTAAGCATTCGCCATTTTTCTTCTGCCGAATCAAATAAAATATGCGGGTCTTCAATATCCCCAACCATACCAAATGGCACGGCATTCATTATAGAGAATCCAAATCGAGGATCCCTTTTACTTTCAATAGCGAGCAATTGTTTTTTCTCTTTATCAAGATTAGCGTAGGCACTAAATCCTGTCGTCAATCCTCGCCAGATTTTTTGTTTTCTGTCATAAAAAAGATGTGAAGCAATCTCATTTCTGAGTAAACCATCATTGCGGTCAAACAATATGACTCCTTCAAGTTTAATGTCAAATACTGTTGGGTCTGTACTAAATACACCTTGAATATGATGAGGCAAGGCACGTCCGCGAATAGACATAGTATACCATAATCGTCCTTGGTCAAGCATTGGCTCACCATCTTCATAGGTAATTGCCCTGATGTCAGACAATCCAACACCTGTGGTGAGTGCCATTTCAACCTTTTTAATTCGAACTTCACCATCATTAAGATGTACAAAAAGGTGCGATTGGAAAGAATATATATGTTCTTTTTTTCGCAGATCTATAAAGGAGTTAAATTCACTTTGACCAATAACTTTTGGTAATTCTTTATCTTGTAAATATAAGGTAAGTCCACTTCCCAACATTTGGAGAATGATTTTACCTTTTATATTTACTTTTTTATCAAAGTTAACTGCAATTGATTGATCCACAATAATCTCAGAGTTTTTAATTACTTTGAGTTTTATTCCAGTGATAATAGAATCTCTATATCCGATTTTAATAAAAAACTGGTCCTTTTCAGTGGCATTTGAAAATTTAAAACCTACCTCTCCATGTCCAGTACAAGAATTTAGATCGATAGAATAGGTTGCAAATGGGTTAAAACCACCAAACCAGATTTCTGATTGGGTTTCTTTTCTAGATTGAATGATAAGGTTTCCATCAAGAATGTCAATATTGGAATGTTCGTCAGAATAATTCTTTATTGGGTGCATTGAGGATAACCCAATGATCGTTTTAGGATCTAGACTAGCCAATGGAATTGCTTGATTTTCGTCAAATATCATTCTTTGTACCCCTTGTCTGACAAAGTTTATCTTCTCTGGCGAAGTTTGACAAAAGCTGACGTGATTTACAGAAATGATTAGTATTATGGTGAGAAAGATGTTATTCAATATTTTCATGGTTTTTTATTTATAGTTGAGTTTATAACTATATCTGAGTTCCAACTAACTTCAAATTTAATAAAATATTAATCCCTTTAAAATTTCTAATTAGCTTAAAAATTAAACGGAAGTTTAAATGCAGGGAATGAATGCTAACGACTGGTTTATGATAAGAAGGCGGTTTCTATGTTTCAAACTTTCGGTTAAGGAGAAGGATTGGTACGAGCCAAGAGTTTTAAATTTTGCACTGTATCTCCTATTTTTTATATACATTCTTTTATTCCGTATTTCATTTTTCAATTTCATTTAGTATTCTTTTATAGACGTGAATCAGATCACTCTTTGGGTTGTTATCTCTATTTTTATCTATGAGAAATAGACCAGAAGACAACAATGAATTTCCAGTGAAATTTCGTTGGACGGCTACAATATTATTCGTTGTGTCGATACATAAAAATTGCCCACCATATCCATCTGCCCATATAGTTTTGGTATCATTTTCAACCCACCAAGAATATGCAAATGCTTCATATGGATTATATAAATCATTATATCCGTCCAATTTCGAATAAGGGTACATACTTTCGTTTATCCATTTCTTTGAAACTACTTGCTTATTATTCCATATCCCATTTTGAGTAATTAAAACGCCAATTTTTGTAAAATCCCTAGTACTTAGATACATCCAAAAAACAGGATAATCCGAATCTGTTTTATTTGGGACTGGCCAAGGACTATTGTATACTATATTTGACATCGAAAAATCTTGCATTTCCAATGGAATAGCCAAATATTTCTCCATAAATTCTCCAATTGACATTTTTGTTTTTCTTTCAAGGATTACCCCAAGGATATTAAAATCCCAATTGTTATAAAAGAAGTATTCGCCTGGTTTATATCGCCCTCTTTTAGGACGAATATCATCTGCCCAATCGTGTTCGGCTTCAGCTTTTAAAAATATTCCAGAAGTACACATCAATAAGTCTCGAATAGTAGCAGATTTTTCTTTTTTTGTTAAAGGTGTCTGGCTTTCATCTATTCCTATGCTTTCGATTGTTTCATCTAAATTCAACATTCCTTTATCCTCAGCAATTCCAATCAAAATACTCATCACACTTTTTCGTGCGGAATGACAATTTATCAGTTTTTTAGTGTCGCCTTCTTCAAAAATTATTTTTCCTTTGTATGCAATCATCACATTTTGCATTCTGTTCGCCGTATCTCTGATAAATCCTCTTACCTCATCTTGAAATTTGGATGGTAGTAAATCATTTTTTTTTAATTCTCGACCATATTCGGCATCTGTATTTCCAACCCTTGGTATAATTGAATAAACAAAAAAGGCTATCGCAAGAAATGCAGTAACTACTATTACTTTTGTTAATATTTGTCGGAATTTCATTTAGACAGTCTAATAAATTTTACGGACTTTGTAAAATGCACTCAACTTTGATTTAAGCACCAAAACCCTTATTGTTTTTACACTTTGTTAGCCAAGGTATTTAATATTTTTCTTTCAATTCTTGCCTAATAATAATATTCAATTCTTGTCTTTTTATTCCTAAATATTTTTCGATTGCACTATAAAAATCAGTGTCTTCTTTTCCTGCATTCAGCATTTTTTTTACTAATTCATAACTTCCTTTTTCAAATGCTTTTTTTATTATTAATCCTCCTAAAACATATCTATAATCTGTGTATTGGTCGAGCGTTTTGAGTTCTAACATATCATTCAGATTAATTTCTGGATGTTCTAAAAGATGTTTATTCAGTTTTTTTAAATGCCAACCCAACTCTTTCCCTCTGCTCATTCCAAAATAGGTTGCCACACCTTCATTAATCCATAGATGACAATTTGGGAAATGTGGATTTAATAGAAAATGTATTAATTCGTGAGGGTAATATTCTCCAATACCTGAAGCGTAAACAATTCTGTTTATTGGGTCTGCTTTTCCAGAGGGGATTTCTTCCCCACTATTGGCAATCAAAAAATCAAAACCTCTGGCTTTTAATAACTCTGTGTTAGAATTTGCAAAATAGTAATCAACAGTATCAATATTTACTTTAAATTTCTCACTCAAATCTATAAGATAATCGTTTTGTTTTTTTGCTAATTCATAGTTAAAATCTTGAAATTTAGGATAATGATATTTTATATAACCAATGGTTGTTGAATTGAAATTCAGTTTTGTATTAATCTCAAGCGGATTAAATAACTTTAATTCTCCATTTTCTATTCCTGCATAAACGTGAAAGATATACTGAACATTAGAAGTCTTTTCTTTTGGTTTAAACTCCATAATTGAAGTAATCTTAAAATATTCATTAATTTTTTTTACACTCAAAATTTTAATATTGGAATAACTGAGTAATTTCAAATAATTATCCATTCCAAATTGAAGTTCTTTTTCTATTAAAAAATATGACGTTTGTCCATATTTCTTAACTTCTTTGAAATTCCAATATTTTGAACCTAAACTATCATCTTTAGTATTCAAGAAATCAAGCCAAAGATTTAAAGGTTCAGCGACTTTAAAAACAGTTGTATCTATATCATAATTTACAGTAACACTTTGTCCGTAAGATTTAGGACTTAAAGTTAAAAATATTAGGATTAATAATTTATTCATTTTCTGCTATGTTGGGTAATGGTAAGTATATGAAGCCTAGTCTGCCGATTGGCGGCTTTGATTTCATATACATTATTAGCGGCTGTTTTTACATTTTGGGTTCAAATTTTTTAAAGTCGTTTCCTATTCGTTTGTAAACTCCATCATTATTTGTTCCAAGCCAAATCGTTCCTTTATTGTCTTGATAAATACTAATCAGCAAAACATCTTCTTTTCCATTGTTTATTTCAAAATTCGAGAGCGTTTTTCCATCATACTTCCAAACACCGCCACCATAAGTCGTCATCCATAAATTTCCGTTTTCATCTGCTATTCCAGCGTTGAAGTAAAGTATTTTATCTTTTACAATTTCTTTGGGTAACTCGACAGCTTTCATTTTTTCATATCCATTTGGTAAGTCTGGAGCAATTCTATATTTACTATAAAAATTACTTAACCAATAATTCCCGTCTTTGTCTTGAATCATTGAGCGTACACCTGGAACTCTCCCGTCCGGAAGAGTTGAAAGTTCCTTTTCTCCAAACCATAAAAATATTTCACCGTCAAAACGAAAAGCACCAGCACTTTCAGTACCAAACCAAACATTTCCAGCCTTGTCTTTGTTGACTCCGAATACAGCATAAGGGTTATTGTTATTTCCTTGAGAAGTGTTTCTTCCAAATGCTTTTTTTAGGTCTTTTCTCGGTAATTCTAACTCATAAAGAGATTTGCCGTCAAAACGGTAAAGGTCGTTTAAATATCCAAACCACAAATCATTTGGCTGAAGTTTCCATTCGTTGTTAGAGGATTTAACGGGTTTTAATGTTATGAATTCTGTTCCCGTATATTTACTAATGCCTTTGGCTGTCATAATAATTATATTGCCAGCACTATCTTCTTGTATTCCACGAATCGAGTTATTGACCAATCCGTCTTTTGTCGTGAACTGCGTAATTATCGTCTTGTCAAACTTGTATATGCCATTTCCGTTGCTACCAAACCAATAATTATCTTTTGAATCTTGAAATATTCTCCAAATTTGATCGTCAAGTTCAGAAACTACTTTTCCAAATTCATGAGATTTAATTTCAGCCTGTTCAGATTCAGATTTCAATTGACCATTGCAAGAGGCTAAGATATTTGAAATAAGAATTACAAGGACAATTTTCACTGTATTTAGGGTCATTTTGTTTTTCTCTTTTTAGTTGTATTTAACGAGTTAGCTAAGAAACGTGGGAATTTCGAAGTACGTTTCTGTCCGCCCGTGACGAACTAAACTACGAAGTTCTATGCTAGCTTTCAGTACGTTTCTCCCCATGTTTTCTTAGGTTTTGTTGGCAAACGTTTTTATTTCATTCTTATAAGATTTTACATTCTCTTCGAGGGTAGAAGTCCTTTGATTAAATTGGTTTTGTTCAAAAACTAAAAGATCAATGTCCGTCAAGCCTTGAGGGCCATGGTTATTCTCTGTTACATAAAGACCATTTCCAAGTTTAATATAAGTGGATTTATCCTCATCTACTTCGTCCTCATAGTAACAAAAGAGAATGTCTTGAATCGTTTGATTTAATAGAAGCTTTCTTGTTTTTGGATTCAGTTCGGTTCCGTTTTCAAAACAAGCTTGGTAGTAGTCAATATTGTCTTCAGTCAAATTGTATAGAACATCATTATTATAACGAGGAATTCCAATGATTTGTCCAGATTCAAGTTTTAAGTAACAATAGAACTCTTGCAGACCATATTCATTAGACTGTTTAAACTGAAATCTAATGTCTACTATCAATTGACCGATTAAATCCAAGAGTTTTACTGTTTCTGTTTTCATTTTAATGTTTGCCAACGTTCAGGGCTTTTGGCAGGTGGGGAAATAGAATTCCTTATGCTCAGCCTTAGTACAAATGTATATTAAAGTTCCTAATGTTCAATCACTTCCATCAGCCCCACTTGACACAAGGACATGTTATGTGGCGTTTTCCTATTTTCCATCTGTGGTGCCTGTATTTAGATTAAAGTTATTATCGAAACCAACTTTCCAGTCAATCGAGTCAGGATAATATTTTTTGTTCTCAATTTTTGCAGTCGTAACATACTTCTCTTCTTCAGTCCAGTTACGAATGTTATATCTAATTATTTTTTTTGATTTAAAATACTCAGTAATTATTTTAAATGCTTGATTTCTTATAGTGTCTGTTGGTGAAGAAATAGATGCAAAAAAATGTGGGTCTGATGCTATTGAGTCAGAAATTGAAGTCGCCAAAAATTGATGCAAAGTGCTTATGTTTATTTTAGTCAACCTATCTGGAGTTAAGAAAACTCTTGGTGGTTTTGTATCGTCAATTCCAGTTCCACAAAAACTATAAATTTGTTGAGTGTTAAAATAAAATATTGAATTTTCGAGAAGTATAAAATTAAAATTTCCATAAAAAGTTGTCGGAGGAGGCGGTGGAGCCGGTTGAACATCACCTTGGTCTTGAACTGTAATTGTTGGGTGCTTAACTATATAATATACTTCAATTACATTGTCTTGCCTAGTCGAGCAGCCAAACATTAAAAAACTATATGTCAATATTGTGAAAATCTTAGTCAATGTTGTATTATTAAAATGACGCACATCGTTTTGCAGCTACAAGAAGTTGGCGATTTCGAAGACGAAAACTGTCTGCCACAACTGAACTTGATACGAAGCACAAAGCTTCATTTAACCACTGAACCGCCAATTTCTTGTAGGTGCTGTTAGCACCAGTAGTTCTATTCATTCTCAAATTTTTTACCTGTCGCATAAATGTCAAATGTCAGTTCAAGTCCAAGCTTTGAAAGTCGATTAATTATTTCATTGTCAATGTATAATCCTGTGAAATTTCCATTACCTATGTGGTAAACAATTGTTACGAATATGTCTTTGGTACTTGTCTGTCTCGAAAGCTCTTTTATTCCTTCAATGTCTGTTTCGAAAATGTCCAATAAGTAATTTAGTTTCCTTTCAATTCGTCCTGGTTCTGAAAAGGTTTCAAATTCAAGTCCGTTGTATGTGTATTCAAATTTTCCATTTGAAAAAAAGTCCCCTTTTGTAATTGTATTGGTTGGTTTAATAGAAGTAATTTTCAATAACTCTTGTATTGTCAAATCCTCCGAAGTCGGCATAAAACTAATTCTAACAAATGGAAAAGCGTCTACACCAATTATTTCAATTTTGTCTGCCGTGTCAAAAACAAATTCAAGATAAAAGCTTTCATTCTTTACTTCTATAAATGCTGTCGCTTGATTATGATTTTCGTCAAAGTCGATTTTTGCAATTTTAGGTTTGTTGTCTTCGTATTCGACTTCCAATATTTTTAAATACTGTCGTGTCATCTCAAAAGTCGGATTGAGAAGTTCGTCAGTAATTATGTTGGTTATTGTTGTCGTCATACTATTGGTGCTAACGGTTAGTATATGAAAAGTAGGCGATCTTGAAGCACTAAATTTTCGGTTAAGCACAAAGATTGATGCAATCCAAAAGGCTTGATTTCACTACTATTTCGCCTATTTTTTATATACATTGTTACCTGCAGGCTTTATTTACATTTTTCATTTATTCGTTCTTGAGCATAATCAGCTCCTAATTCCTTCGCTTTTTTCCAATTCTCACAAGCTTCTAATTTTTTCCCTTGGTTGAATTTCGTGTTACCAATATTAAAATATGTCATAGCGTCATTTGGCTTTAATTCTAAAGCTTTTTCATAATCAGTCAAAGCTCCTTCATAGTCGCCATTTTCGTCTTTTACGGTTCCACGATTTACGATTGCATCTATAAAGTCAGGTGCGATTTCAATGGCTTTATCATAGTCGGCTATCGAGGATTTCCAAGTATAAAGCTCATTTTTTACTATTGCTCTTGAATAATAGGCATTCGGGTCTTTTGGATTGATTTTGATGCAAATTGTCCAATTAAGAATTGCTCCACTTAAATCTCCGGAATTATAGCAGTCAAGTCCTTTGTTGAAATAAAAGTCTTCTTTTTCTTTATTGAAATTGGGAAATTTTTGATTTTTCGGGTCAAATGGTGCTCCATAACCGTCAAGTTTTGCATCAAATTCATAACCTCTTTTGTACATATCCAAACCCCAGTAAAGTAAGTTGTCATCCGTAATTGGTATTTCATTAGTTTCTCCATTCAATTCCCAAAGTCCTTTGTTTATTTTCTTTAAGGATTTGATTTCATAAGGATAATGTTCTTTTATAAATTCTTGAAGTTTTTCAAGTTTTTCTTTAGAGTTGGAAACAAAATGGAAGTCAAATTTTGCTAATGAAAAATCACTCACCCCACTTTTTTGCATCCTGTCGAATACATCTTGAGCAGAAACCATTTCTTTTCCGAAATTTTCTGTGAATTGTTCCCAAGTAATGAATTTTTCCTCATTCTTATTTTGTCCCCAACTTGTTAGAAATTTCAGCATTAATATTATTATCAAAAGGTTTCTCATTTCGTTTTTTCAGCTTGCAGGTAACATCTCGCTATCCGAATTTCCTTAACTTATTGCGTCTATATCCTATTGCGTCTATATCTTTTAGGTCAGATATTTAAAATACGCAGGAACTTGTTAATACTTATCCAAAAATATCAAAGATTTCTTGAAGTTCCTATTTGATAAAAAAAATGAAGTCAAACTGCTCATTTTATGAAATATGTTTGAGTAAAAAACTATTCTCCTTTAATAAAATATTAAGGTGGGGGCTTGACAAAATTGATTTGCTCTTGCTTATTATCAGCTAATTGAATTTATATTTTAGAAATTCACTCTTTAAAATTCTTTTGGGCTTGATTTTCAAATATTTCCTCAAAACTGTGAAATAGTCCTAACTAAAAGCTTTAAAATATTCACCTCAATTTCCTTTTAAAATCACAAGCTGCTAGTCAAAACAAATGATACAAATAAAACCTAAACGATCCATTTCGTGTTTTTGAAATAAAGCAATACTTTTGAAGAGCAAATTTTAACTAAAACAAATGAGCAACATAAAAAAAGCATACATAGCAGGTGGCTGTTTCTGGGGAATGGAAGACCTTTTTAGAGTTAGAAAAGGAATCATAGACACCGAAGTAGGCTATATAGGAGGGCAAAACGACCATCCTAATTACCGCAATCACCCCGGCCATGCCGAAGGCATTGAGCTCACTTATGATGCCGAGGAGACTTCTTTCCGTGAGATTCTAGATTACTTTTTCAGAATCCACAATCCTACTACGGTTGATCGCCAAGGAAATGACATAGGCTCAAGTTATAGATCGGCCATTTTTATACAAAATGAAGAGGAGCAAAAGACTGCTGAAGAGGTCATCAAAATTGTAAATGCATCAAAAAGATGGGATGGCGATGCCGTAACAACTTTGGAGCCTATCGCAACATTTTGGCCAGCTGAGCCTGAGCATCAAGATTACTTGGTAAGGAATCCGAATGGCTACACCTGTCATTTTGAGCGTTTTGGGAGTTTTCTTTAAAATTCCCGAAGTCAAATTGTAAAGTAATAGTATTCAAAAGTCAAAAAAACACCATATTTGATAAGGTCCAATTGCATCCTCAAAGAATCTTGAATGTGAAAGATGTTCCTGAAAATTCAAAAAAAAATAGGCCGTCTCAATATGTAAAATGAGACGGTCTATTTTGATTTAACACTAATTATTTAGATTTTATTATTTTTAAAATTCAATCAAACCTCGGCTGTAGAGTTTTATTTATAAATCAGCCATTTTAGCTGATTTTCTTTTAATGAAAGTTTATAATTCAGAATTCCAATATTTTCATCCAAAGACAGATAAATGTCTTAATTTTAATAATTGACATTTATGGGTAATGTATTGGTTTGTAGTGTTTTGTGTTTTTTTTTTGAGAGTTGGGTGGTCTTTTTTGGTCCATAAAATTCTATCTGAATATTCTACTTGATAAAAGAATTAAACGAAATTCAATTAATTTCTATTCCAAAAATATAACTTCTATCCGTCTTTTTCTGAAATATCAAAAAATGTAAATCAGAGTAAAAACCTCCCTCAAAAAGTATTCAAAAAACCTGACGAAAACCACATAGTGAGTAGCGTAAAACCTTTCTAATGTAAAAACTTTAGTAAGGTCACTCAGCTGTCCTTAGCAATCCCGAAATTTTTCAAGAGGTTTCAAACTAACTGTTTGAATTCCTTAATTGTGCCAAACGAAACCTTGGTTTTTACCTTCTTTTTTGTTTAAATATGGTATAAACTACCTTATTTTCTTCCCTTCCATTTTCCTTCCTCCTTGAGAAAAAGTTAGACTTTTTACAGTACCATTAGTATCTATATTAAAAACAACTTGGGCATCTATCTCTTTGATTAAAAAAATATGCTCAGTTTCAGCGAAAAGCTCAACAGTTGGTTGTCCTGTCGTTTTTGCAAAAATGCGGTCATTTTGCTTTTCAATCTCAATCTGAAATGACGGCTGTAGTTCATAAACACCAACATATTTTATCAGAGTTTCTTCTGCCAAAGTTATGGTTTCCCTTTCTGATGCTGGCTTTGTGTCAGTTTCAGTACCAATGCTTTTTTCGATACGGTCAGCGAATAGAACGTGTTTTTTGCCATCTTTTAACGAAAAATTGTAATTGGCAAAAAGGTCTTCAAACATAAATTCATTTTCTGAGAGAGGAAATAGTTTTATAGGACGTCCACCTTCACGTTTACTCTGAAGCATACCGTTTTCGTAAGTAATAAATCGAATAACATCTTCAAATTGATAAGCCCCGACCCACTGATTAAACTGCTTTTCGGAAAGTTTTATGGGGGTTTTATCTACTATGGGCTTACCTAATAGTACAGATACAGATTTGAGGTTATGGGTTTCAGGGCCTTTGCCATCATCAAGATTAGTCAATACGATTGCATAAATCCCTCTATCAGGCACATAAATACCAGAAGCGGAAAAGCCATTGATACCTCCAGTGTGTTCAAGAGTTGTTATACCTGAAATTTCATTTATAAACCAGCCGTACCCATAATTGTTATTCTTTCCGTTGGTTAAGGTGTGATTTGTAAAAGCTAATCGCTTGCTTTTTTCAGAAATAAGTGTGTTGTTTTGGATAGCTTTATTCCACAAAAACATATCGTCAACTGTGGACATCAACGAACCTGCAGCATAAGGAATAGTCGTGCTCATATACTCTGGATTTTCGTAGGTGCCTTCATAGAATTGGTAGCCATTTGCCCTATCAGTAATAATTCTATAACTATTACCATAATACGAATTTTTCATTCCGAGTTTGTCAAAGATATTTTTTTGTATAAAATCCCCATAGCTCATACCTGATATTTTTTCTATGATATAGCCCAGAAGGACATAGCCTGAATTGCTATATTCATACTTTTCACCGGGGTTAAATTCCAAAGACAAGTTTTTGAAACTGCTGATAATTTCTAAGGGAGTCATATCCAACCGAGTTTTAGTTCTAAATTCAGGCAAATTGGTGTAACTCACGATACCAGAGGTATGATTGAGCAAATGGTGTATGGCAATTTCATTACCTCTTGGGTAGTCTGAAATATATGTCGACAAAGGATCTTGCAGACTGAGTTTGGCTTGTTCTAGAAGCATCAAAATTGATACACTTGTAAATTGCTTGGTAATAGAAGCCAACTGCAAAACATTTTCGGGTTTCATTGGCACTTTTAATTCTAAATTAGCCATACCAAAAGCCTTTCTATAAAGAATCTTATCGTTTTCGGCAATCAAAATAGTTGCACCGGGCGAATTGATTGGGTATGCCTGGTTGAAAATGGAATCAATTTTTGTTTCTATTCCCTTTGTGAATGCTACACTCAAAGTTGATTTGTCAGTAGCGGAAACCTTCTTTCCTTGCCCGAACATTATTTGAGCAAATAAAAATGCTATAAATGTTATTGTATATTTCATTGTATTTTGATTTTTAAATTTTAGTAAAAAAAGAGTTTAATTGCTATTTTAGGCAATGAGTTTCCATCCTCACCTTGTGAAGTTTAAATAAATTTGCGAAAAACAAGGTTTGATAAAAGCGGAGGGTTTTAACTTCTTAGGTAGAAGAAATAAGCCAAATAACTCAGGCCAATGCTAAAAGCCATAATAGCTAAGGAATGAATATGAATGGGGGTAGTCAAATAAGTCATTATGAAACCTATTCCTATGCCACAAAATAAAATAGCCAACTTAATAACCTCATTCTTTTGTTCTTCGTCATTTTTGTTTAATAAATAAGCCGATAACTGTTCCGCCATTCCTTTGTCTATTAGTTTGTTTTTTAAACGATATTCTAAAAAATACTTAATCAAAGAGATGATCATAAATACCAAAAAAATAATAAACAAAATAGGAAGTATAATTCCAGCTATCGGTTCTGATGTCATAGGTTCCGAAGGGCTTGATTGAGTGGCTGTTATTGTTTTGTTTTGTGCAAAAGCCTGAACTGTTGCCAGTAAAATTAGTAAACCTATTTTTGATTTTTTCATTTCTAATTTGATTTTGAATTATACCCTATTAGACAGCCTATTAAAGTATCGGTTGCAAATTGTTTTTAAATATTTTTTCCTCTTTAGTTTTGTATTGTTGGTATATGTCAGCAAATAAAAATAGCAATACAATCAAGCCCGTTCCTATTATCAAAAGGGTTGTGAATATAGATTTTGAATAAAACACCGTCAGGATTTTAGGGATAAATGGAATGGATAAAGATGAAATGCCGACTAATATAAAGGTCAAAAGCAGCCAAAATATGAACTCTTGCTTATTGCTTTTTTTCTGCTCATATAGCATGATTTTGTCCATCACTATTGTTGTAATTTCAAAAGGAAAAGATTCTGGTGCTACTTTTGTAATATCAACTATTAAATTGTGATAGTATTCAAGTTTTGTTGTACATTCTTTACATTCTGAAAGATGCAGTGCTACTGTATCAGCTTGCGTTTCTTTTAATAGAAATGCTTGCAATGTTTCGTCAGTCAGATGGTTGTTTTTCATAATTCCTCATTTTAATAATGGTAGTTCATGTTGTCTTTAAGCATCTTTCTTGCTCTGGATAGGTAACTTTTTATAGTTCCTTCAGGCAAATTTGTGATTTCTGCTATTTCCTTATTAGGCAATTCTTCTAAATGGTAAAGTGTAATTAAAGTCTTATACAAAGGTGGAAGTTTAGCTATTTCTTTGGTAAGAATTTCTAATGCTTCTGTTTTGATAGTTTCTACCTCTGCATTTTCGGTTACTATGAAATTACCCGCAATCGTTGTTTCAATTTCGATGATAGGAATTCTCTTTTTTTGAAGATAATTTACTGTCGTATTGTAAGCAATGTTTGCAATCCAAGTGGATAATTTAGATTGGAATTTAAAGTTTGGTAAGTTTTTATAGGCTTTAAGATAAATATCTTGAACAAGGTCTTTTTGGTCATCTGCATTGGTGGTCATTTTTCTGACTATTTGCGTGATCAATTTTTCTGTATCTTTTACCACAAGAGCAAAGCCTTGAACGTTTCCATTCAGGATATTCGTAACAATTACCTTGTCAGAAAAATGATTACTTTCAGTGCTCATATAGATGTATTAGACAAGCAAGTCGAAGTGTGGTTGCAAATGTATTTGTTTTTTTATCATTTGCTTATTTAGCTTGTATTTTACGTTTTAAAATGGCAGGCAATATATATAAGCCACAACCAGTAGGTGAATTTAAAGCCCGCCCAAAGTGTAGCAAGCTTCAAATCCAAACTGACTTTGATGTCTGTCAGGTCATTTTGTAGTTTATTTGTTTTCAACTTTTGATTTTAAAAATTAAATCCAAAATGAAGCCCTGGTTCAGGTGTGTATTTAGGCCATTTGTCATCTTTCTCTTTAAAACCTTCAGGCATTTTAGAATGATACGGACGACCAGCAAGCCCAAGAGAAGGTTGTATAAAAAACTTATCCTTAAAGAGTTTGACATGATAGCCAACGCGATAAGAATTGAATATATGGAAACCATTACCCACCTTAACATCGTTTTCATTTACAAATGTTTGCCTCATTGGCATTACGTGTACTGCAGCGTAAAGACCTTTCCAGAAATATCTTTGATAAGCAAGCCCAAACCCAAACTCACGAATATACCCTGGGAATTTCTCCTCGGGCTTTCCGTATGATTTGTTGAAAAATGGGTTAATACCAAGTGGCCAGGCATATTTCCATGTTATTAGTTCTAATGAAATTACATCTTTTCTTGTAATCCGATAGCCTAAATTAAGTTGAGCGAAGTCAGGTTTGTCTGTCTTTGAAAAATTGCCCAATACAAACAGAGAGCTCCCAACAAACCACCGCTTGAAAGTGCTGTCTGTTGGGGCATATTGTGCTTTAACTTGTAGTGTGCTTGCCATCATTAAGGTCAATGCGAAGTATAAAATTTTCTTTTTCATTTTGATAAATAATATTCTAAAATCAGATTTGATAGATGTCATAAATGCACATCTCATTTATATGTAAAAACCTTAAACGGCAATGTGGAGGGTCAGAAGACTCAAGTACCATTGAATGTCTCTCAACCAGAATGTTAAAAGTTAAATCCAAAATTAAGCCCGGGTTGAATAAAGTAGTTAGGCCATTTGTTTTCTACCAATTTAAAAGATTCTGGAACTTTTGTTCTAACTGGCCAATAGCTACAACCAAGGGCTGGTTCGAAAAAGAAACGGTTTTTAAAAAACTTAAACTGGTAACCCAAATGGAAGTTCAGATATAAAGTGTATCCATTTCCAAGCTTTTTATTATCTGCATCCATATATTTTTCGAAAGCATTCAATGCATGAACGGATGTAAAGACTCCTTTCCACCAAAAATGCTGGTAGCCTATTGTAGGTGCTAATATGCGTGCATGCCCAGAATAGTTTCCTCCTGGTTTACGAAATGACGGCCCAAAAGGGATTCCAATTGGCCAAGAATATACAGATCTTTTAAAATCTATAGAAATAACATCTTTTGGAGTTACTCTATAACCAAAATTTAATTGTACGTACTCAGGGTTGTCTTTTTTGTCAAAATTTCCTAACAAATATAAAGAACTGCCTACAAAGCACCTTTTGTAAGTACTGTCTTGTTTTGTATATTGAGCTTTTAATGTTAAACTACATGCTAACAGAAAGGAAAGTCCAATCCATATATTTTTCTTTTGCATATCTTTTTTAAATTCTAAATGATGCTGCAAAAATAGATTGGCGAGATATCAAAACTCGTTCACTTAAGTTAAGTAATTCATCTTAAATCTTTTTTTCAAGAATTCTTGCCCTTAGTCTGCTTAAAGATTGAGGTTTGATACCTAAAAAGCTCGCTAATTGGTGTTGGGGAACACGTTGAATGAGGTCAGGTCTTTTTTGTAATAAGTTCAGGTATCGTTGTTCAGGAGAAGAAGTCTTAAACTCGTCGAAGTCAATTTGTTGTTTTGCCAAAAGCTCTTCGGATAATATTCTACACATTAATTCAAACTTTGGAAATTTACTGTTTATTTCTATTCCCATATCAGAATTTGAAACTAAAAGAATAGTGTCTTCTATGCAACTTATATAATACTCTGAAGGAGTTTTGCTTATTGCACAGTGAGGGGTCAAACCTTCCATTTCGGTAAAAAAAGCTGTAGTTTTTTCTTCTCCATCTGTTAGGTAATATTTGCGAATGCATCCTTTTAGTACAAAATATTCATCTTTCGATTTTTGGCCTTCTTTGAGTAAAATAGTTCCCTTTTTAATAGATCGAAATAGATCTAAGGAAAGTATGGCGTTTTTCTCATCTTCTGTCAGAGAAATGTATTTTGATATAAAGTCAAATAGTATGTTTTGCATTGTTTTTATATGATGCTATATTATTTTTCATTTTAACTTTCTGATTTTCGATTATTTTCTTTACGTTGATAATCAAGAACTTGTAATATTCAATTTGGCATCAGTAAGTCCAAATTTATCCTCCGATAAATATCGGGATTGTTTTTGATTTTTTTTGAGCAATCCTATTTTTCTTTTTTGATCTAAAAACAAATAGCCTTCGGGGTTTATGTATCTGGTGCCCATTGTTAAAATATTTCATACTATTACTGCCAATTTTTGTGCTGTTGCACTAATAGCTGATACACTTATTTTTAAATAATTTTTCTCTCCATTTCGAGAAGTCCAAATATAGGTTTAAACTAAACTTTGACAAGGAAGGGCTTCCTGAGTTTTATCATTTATGGAAAAAAACATTCTCTCTACATCAAAATTGAAAGTGGGTAAAGGGATGTTTTTTTACAAATAAACGAAACTGCCCAAAAAAGCAATAAAAATCTCATATCCATTCAATACACCTCAAAACTAGTAACTAACCCCTCTTTAGAAGAATTCAAAATTTGACTAAAAGCCCATAAATGCGGAAAATTAAGTGTATATAATGTAAAAGCTGCAGAGAGACCTAATCTAAAGGTCCAATTTAATCCAGAAAGTTTTCGGGTGGTTTTATTCTAATTGCATGAACATATGATGTGATGCCGAACGAAACTTTTTTGTTGGCTTAAGATTTATTTTGGAAAGTTCGTTGCTTTTTTAATTCTATCTATTTGTCGCAAATGTCTGTCTGTATGTCCAAAGTGAACAACCATTAATGCAAGTATACTTCTTCTTTGTTCTTTTCCCCACCTATACGTAAAATGAGCTTTTAAGTCATAGGTTGTATTATTTATGAAATCAATGATATGGTTTCTTCCGAATAAGAAGAAAGTAAGGTTATCTATTTCTTTCATTAATCCTAAGGGCTCTGCATTCCATTCAGCTTTGTGAGGACTAGGGTCGTTCATCCAATTAATATAAGAGGTGTCTGGGAGAGATAGGCTATCAAGCAGTGGGTCAGGCTTTGAACTAAGCATAATATCTGCTTCCTGAGCAAAAATCCTTTCATACAATCCTAAGTGCTCAAGCACTTCTCCAATCGTCCATTTTGTAGAATCTTCCCTAAATGCCCATTGTTCTGGAGTTAAATTTTGGGTCTCCTTAATAATTTCGAGCTTTGTCCTTGTAAGATTGTCAACTAAGAATTTGCGGTCTGCTTCTGTCCAATTATATTTCGTTTGGCTATAAGAGTTATTTGTTGCAACAAAAAATAGTAGATAATAGAGTGGTATGTAAAATTTGGCCATGACGAAAAGAGGTTTTTAATTTTTGAGTGTCTAAAAAAAATTGGGTCTAAATTTTTTATAATGCTCATAGTCAAATACTTGTAATATTCAATTCTGCATTAGTCAGTCCAAATTTATCTCCAAACAAATATCGGGATGTTTTTGATTTTTTTTGAGTAATCCTATTTTTCTTTTTTGATCGAAAAACAAATAGCCTTCGGGGTTTATGTATCTGGTGTCTTTTTAAGGGATTGTTTCATAAGTACTTCCACGTTAGCATACAAAGTTAATAGGCGAGGCTTATATGCTGGATTTCACCTAACATTCAGGGCTTTGTGAAGGCAGGGCTTTGTTATTTGTCCAGACCGGAACTGAAGCCCAATAAAGAAATAAAACGGGGCCGCCCGTGCGGTACAAGATAAGACTAAAAGCCCAACAGAATTCCGTCCAGCCAGAATCAAAGTACAGCGATGCAAACAGCCGAAGTTTCAACGTCCAGCCCTGCTTGCACAAAAACCCATATTGGTGGCTGGCATTTTGTTAAACCTATGAATTTTTTATTAAAAACAATAATTTCAAATTATTTGCATCCGAGTAAATATTAAAAGCTAAATTTACAATACATAAACAATTGATAATCAACTACCCCGAAGGAGTGATAGTGTTATAACAAAAAAGACCCCCATTGATTAAAAAAACCTGAAAGGGTTTGATTTTCATTTTTTAAAATGAGTTTTTATTATTTTGTCGTACGCGAGTGATTTCAAATATAAAAATTGTCAAGCCGGATATCCAAATATTTGGAATTTCAATAAAATTGTTGGTCTACTGATTTTGTTATTGACGTTTTTATTTTACCTGTATGTTCCGTGGTTTTAGATTCAATAAGCATTATTAAACATTCCTCTTCTGAGGAAACTCTGTGATTTTTTCCTTTATTTACAACAAACAGGTCACCTTTTTTCAATTTTAAGTCTGGTTGATTTTCAATTTCCATTAAAAGTGTCCCTTTTGCAATGTAGAATAATTCATCTTCGTTTTCGTGAATATGCCAAGGCACTTCTTGCCCTTTTATTTTTACGACTTTAATATATTGGTCATTTACTTCGCCTATAATCTTTGGTGAGAAATATTTTTCAAGACTTAAAAACGCATTTTTTAAATTCATCTTTTAAATAGTTTGCTTTTTACAATTTTACCCTCTTTTTTGGCAAGATAATAAAGAACAATACCAATAATTAATAGAAATGATGCCGTAAAAATCGAATCCTCAATTCCAACAGCACCCCCTGTCAATAGTTCAGGGCCGCTGAATTTTGATTGAATGATACTGCCCATATTATCTAGCCCAGTGAGATTTGAACCATAAAAAGGCTGAGAAAAATTCCAACCTAAATGGAAGAAAAAAGGTAGCCAAATTCTTTTCGTATAGATAAACATCATTGCCATACTAAACCCCCAAATCAAATAATAAAAAAGACTAAAAAGGTTGGAATTGGGATTATAAATGTGTTGCAATTCTACTAACATTGCAATGACAAGGGTTAAATTAGTACCTAACCAATTTTCACAGACACGAACTATTAAGCCTCTATGAAATAGGTCTTCAACTATGGCCGCAAACATTAAAAACGTGAAAAGCTTTATTGGGTAGTGAGCTGTTGAAATACCAATAGCTTGATAATACCCTAATAAGTATAAAATGAAAATAGATAATGAAATAGTTGAAAACCCGAAGAAAAACCCTCCAAACATTTCTTTAAGCAAATATTTTGTGGATAGCTCAGTTATTTTTCTTTTATCATAAAAACGAAATAAAAAGTAATACGCAGCTAGTAAAACTAGAAAGGAAATAAAATGAATAATTGGGTTGGCTATATTTTTATCTTGAATAATGCTATAAAAAAATGGCTTTAATACAAAGTTTTGAATTAAGACAAATAGAGAAAAAGGAACGAAAATTCCGATGATAATTTTTGTTACAGGAAAATAAAGCACTCTTTTGATAGTTGCATTCATAATTTATATTCTTTATTGTTTTTGCAAATAAAAGTATTTAATACCTTTGCAGCAAGTACATACAATAAAGTAAGCTACATACTAAAAACATAGTAAAGCTGATTATCAATGGTTTAAATTTAAAAAAAATGAAAAAAAATATTCAAAAGGCACATTGTGCTGTTGATTACGCATTTCAAAGAATCGGCGGAAAATATAAAGGGCGGATTTTGTGGGTATTGAGGGATGGCTTATTGAGATACGGTGAATTAAACAGGGCAATAGTGGGTATTACACCAAAAATGCTTACCCAAACACTAAAAGAACTGGAAGCTGATGAACTAATTAATAGAAAAGTTTATTCTGAGGTTCCACCCAAAGTTGAATATTCACTTACTGAAACAGGAAAAGAATTAATTCCGTTTATTAGTCAAATGCGAAGTTGGGGGGAAAAGCAAATGTCGGCAAATTGAAACTTACATTTCGTTAGGTGTTGAGATATGGTTCTAGCTAATATTTTTTCTTCACCTTGATAATCAGGTATTTGTGATATTCAATTCGGCATTAGTCAGTCCAAATTTATCTCCCGACAAATATCGGGATGTTTCTTAATTCTTTTGACCAACCCTATTTTTCTTTTTTGGTCTAAAAACAAATAGCCTTAGGGGTTTATGTGTTTGGCATCATTTATTTCCATTTTTGTTACAAGAATTGCCATTTTTTGTGTTCAGTGTACTAATACTTCCTTTTTTTAATAAATTTTCACCCAAATTATTAAGTTCAAACAAAGAATTTTGGAAAGCTATGTCAAAAGTGGGCCACAAGTGTGTTTTACATTGGAAAGTGTGAAAAGCTAAACCACCCGGTTCAGGAGTCAAAATGAGTAAGGGAAAATATGCCCAAAATTTATAGAATCAGACTAGAAATGGGATAAAAACATCAAATCCAAACAAAACTTCATATCAGAGTCTTAGACCACGCTCAAAAAGCAAGGCTAAACATCACGAAAACCCCATAGGTGCAGGTTTTTATAAGGAAAAAGCTACGGGGAGGCCTACTCCAAAGATTAAGTTCAATCCCGAAAGCTCTCGGGAGGCTTCATTCTAAATGCTTGAACGCATTACGTTGTGCCGAACGAAGCCTTAGTTGTTAGCTGCTGACTTTTTTTATTATATCTAAAATAAGGTTTGGAATTTCTCTTAGTCCTTTTAATGTTTCTGTTGTGTTAAATATTAAAGCTGATAATAGTCTTGGTACAACTCCCAAAAATTCAAGTCCTATTGCCATAAATGGTAATATTAAATATGCCCAAATCGGATATTTAAATTTAGTTGTCAAGCCGTTAAATATATTCTTAAACGCTAAAATCATTCTGTCTTTGTAGTGCCAAAGAATTAAGAAGTCTAAAAATAAGTAGTAAGAAAGTCGCCAATAAAAGCCAGTCATTTTTATGTAAGTTATGTCAATAATCAAAATATTTACGAGAATTGGTATTGAAAGTAATACCCCTAAAATAAGTGTCCGATTATACAGTAAAAGAAGTCCAGCAATTATTTGTGAGACGCCAACAAAGGATTTGAATGGCTCTTGGTCAAATAAATACCAAGAAAGCTTAAAAAGTCCTAAATCTTTTACCGGTGTTGCCATTTCTTTTACAGAAATTCCAAATTGTCCATCGGTCAATTTACTCCAACCATACCTTAATAATGTCCAAGCAATTAAAACTCTTGCACAAAGAATAAAATAGTCCCAAAGTTTTTGTTTTTTTTCTTCCATTGGTTGTCTGTCTAAATTTGCAGCTATTGTTTTTATTTTGTATTGATAATCAAGTGCTTGTAATGTTCAGTTCGGCATTAGTCAGTCCAAATTTATCTTCCGACAAATATCGGGATGTTTTGAATTCTTTTGACCAAACCTAGTATTCTTTTTTGATCTAAAAACAAATAGCCTTCGAGGTTTATGTATTTGGTATCATTTATTGCCATTTTTGTTACAAGAATTGCCATTTTTTGTGTTCAGAGTACTAATACTTCCTTTTTTTTAATAAATTTTCAACCAATTTCTTAAATTCAAACAATGAACTTTGGAAAGCTATGACAAAAGCGGGCTACAAGTGTGTTGTACAATGGACAGTGTGTAAAGTTAAACCACCTGGTTCAGGAGTCAAAATGGGTTTGGGAAAATATCCCCAAAATTTATAGAATCAGACTAGAAATGGGATAAAAAAATCAAATCCAAACAAAACTTTATATCAGAGTGTCAGACCAAGCTCAAAAAGCAAGGTTAAACATCACGAAAACCCCATAGGTGCGGAAAATCAGGTGTTTATAAGGAAAAAACTACCGAAGATTAAGTTCAACATTGGCTTCATTCTAGGCACGTTGTGCCGAACGAAGCCTTAGTTGTTAGTGGCTGCCTTATTTCATCTCCCAATAAGCTATAAAAATACAGATTATAAATATTATGATATTTGGAACGATGGAAAGTTTAAGTTTCAAATTTATTAACCCTGCAACCACCATTGTCAAGCCCAAACATAATGCAGAAAGAGCAGAAAGAATGGGATAGTAATTAAATGCGGAAGGTAGAATTAAACCTATCGCTCCTAATAGTTCTAATCCTCCTGCAACTTTGATTTGTTTTTCATTAAGTTCAATAAGTCCTTTCATTCCTTTTTCAAGGAGTTTTGACTTTGAAAGAAACATTTTGTTGCTCCCTACAAAAGCAAACAGTATTCCAATAAGTCCTTTTAAAATCCAAATTGTTGTCGTCATATGTTTATAGTCTTGTCCAAGGATTAATTCCTTCTTTTTTGAGTTGGGTATAAATCAAACGCATATAGTATGTATCAAAAATGAATGTTGCCAAAATGATTACGAACATCAAAGTTGCATCTTCGCCTTTATGGTCTGCTAAAAGATAAGAAAGTCCGACTGTAATTGAAGTTCCTATCCATTTCGACCAAGCAATGGTAAAGGATTGTCCTTCTGAACTTTGTCGTTGCCAATACATCAGCACAAAACAAACCGAGATAATAAGATTTTGAATAAATGCGATAAACTTTGCCCCTTCAAAAATCTCTTTATGAAAATAGGGTTCAAACTGTCCGAAGAATGGACCGCCCGCAATCATA
Organism: Lacihabitans sp. LS3-19; assembly: GCF_024343575.1. Classification (GTDB taxonomy): domain Bacteria; phylum Bacteroidota; class Bacteroidia; order Cytophagales; family Spirosomataceae; genus Leadbetterella. The sequence continues at coordinate 34,792 of NZ_RJUA01000025.1, forward strand.
ATTCCGAAAGATGCAGTAAACGAAACAACTGCCAACATTATCCACTCTGATTTTGAAATCTTATAACTGCTTTGAAAATATTTGTAGCCATACAAAAAGAAAGTAATGACTATACCCACATCGCAAATCATCCAAACCGTATTGATAACAGTCGCTAAACCTCCTGATGCGTGAGGTGGATAAATCAATGAAAAAGTGACTTCCCAAGCAATGTTTAATGCAAGCGGAACAAGTGGCATACCATACGACTTGTCTTTGATACCACGATACACCAATGCTACATATGTGATTGTCCAAGCAATCCCACTAAGCAATACGGTTAAATCTACCCAATTCATATTTTTACAGTTTTATTTTGTGAAACAATACTGCAAAGGTAGATACTTGTTTCCTGCTACACCCTTAAAGAACTTTAAGACTTAAAGAGTCTTCTTTAAATTACTCAACCATTCGGGCGAAATTCCAATAAAATTGGCTATATGTCGGGACGAAATGTTTTGTATCACTTCTTGATAGTCAGAAATGAGCAATTCGTACATATTTTTAGGCGAGTATGATAGCAGTTTGGTTCTAAAATCAAGTTCACTGAGCAGTGCTGTAATAATTTGTGATTGATAGAAGTCTTTAATGGTAGGGCTAATTTCCAAGATTTGTAGTAACTCTTTCTTGGGAAGCACAATTACATCAGAGTTTCGAATAGATACCAACTTGCAGTTACTTGTAACGTCTCGAAAAAAACTTTGTGGAACTGTCATAAAAGGTTGAAAACCTTCTAAAAAGAAATTAATTGTTTTTTCACTACCATCATCTTTCAACAGTTGCATTACAAAACCGCCTTTTAATATAAAATAGATGTTTGTACAATTCTTTCCATAATCTACAATTATCTTATTGTTTTTAACATTTTGGACACAAATGATTCCCTGTAAAAGTTCAATGTCTTTTTCCGTCAGTTTGCCTTGTTTTAATATGTCATAAAATTTATCCATTTCGTTTTGATGCAGGTTTCGCAAAGGTTGCCACTAACGGTTTGCAGATTTGCGATGGGCGGGATTTTTACCACAAATGTTGATGCGGAGCACAAAACTTTCGGCTACCACTAAACTGTCTGCGGAGCACGAAACCCCGCCTATTGCAAATGTGCTGTTATATGCTGGTTTTTTTATCTCTGTCAATTAGTCGTTGGTCTATTTTCTTTATTAGTTCAAACACATAGTCGAAATAGTTCGCAGCATTTTCTTTGGCGAAATTCTCAATATGTATTGCCTGCATAAACGGAATTATCTTTTGGTTCACTGTCACAGGTTTAATTTCTGTTGGGTTTGAAAAACTGCCTTGAAACATTGTCGTTTCGTCCGGTATCCCATTTAAAATTTTACTTGAGTCTGCGTGAGAGAAACCGTTTCTCATTAATTCTCGAATTGTGTCGAAAAGAAATACTTTCTCACTTTCTGTTATTAAGTCAAGTTTCCTGCATTTCTCAATTGAGTTTCCTAATGGAATTGAACTGTATTTTTTATTCGGCTCCTCAAAAGTAGCTCCCCAGTCTTCAACAGGTTTTGGTCCAATTCCAGCTTCATCATAAATTAATGATAGTTTCAAAAGTCTCTCAAGTAAATTATTTGTCAAAGTTATTGAAGCTCTGTGAAATTCGAGAATTAGGCATTTGTTGATTTCAAATACAGTGCCTCCTAATTCACTGAATACATAAAATTCAAATTCAAAATATTTAGAACGACTTTGAAAATTCTTATTCAAATTGACTATAAATGCTTTTTCAAAAAGTTCTTTTTCCATATTTCGATTTCTGTCTTCGTGTCGGTTTTAAACTTGTGACTAACGATTTTACGTCGAATTTAGCCAATATTTGGTTAATGAACAAAAAATCCCTTACCCAAATATATTGAGCTATTTTGTAAAACATAATTTAAAAAATAATCGAATCAGGAGCATGCTTTTGGAATTAATAAATATTGTGAACGGGGTAGCTTAAAGCTCCGCCAATTTTCTTTTGACAATGCTCCCATCTCCAGGATTCTGATCGGGCTAACATTTCTGCATGCACCAATTAGTAAATCGAGCTTTCATTCGATTAATATTTTTACGCTTTTGGTATTTCTACCGTTAGCAAGTTTTCTTTTTTTGACCCAAAAATGTCGGATTCTGACTAACGTTTTTGTTTTGTATTGATAATCAAGTACTTGTAATGTTCAGTTCGGCATTAGTTAGTCCAAATTTATCAATTTGTTTTTGAATTCTTTTGACCAAACCTAGTTTTCTTTTTTGGTCTAAAAACAAATAGCCTTCGGGGTTTATGTATCTGGTGCCTTTTGTTACCATATTCCATACTATCACGGCCAATTTTCGTGCTGTTGCACTTATAGCTGACACCCTCCCTTTTTTAAAACTGATTCTTTGGAAAAAATCCCTTAATGGAGTGGAGTCTTTTAAATTCCCAATTGCATTCGCCGCATTTCTTAGGGCTATTTTTAGCCGGTTACTTCCTTTTGGGACTTTACTTGATATTATTTTGCCACCAGTTTTC
>NZ_RJUA01000026.1 GCF_024343575.1 Lacihabitans sp. LS3-19
AAATCTTCATAAAACTCCAAAACATTGGTCAATGTTTTCAATTTCCCACTATGCATATAGGGAGCTGTAAGCCTTAAATTCCGTAAACTTGGTGTTCTAAAGCCATTTGTTTTATTAATACCATCATCGAAAAAAGTGAGTTTTTCGTTTGCTTTTGGAGCTAATACATGTTGTTTAAAATCAGAGAACATTGGCCCATTGTGGCAATTTATACACCCAGCTTTTCTAAAAGCTTTCATGCCTTCTATCTCATTATATGACAAGGCGGTAGCATCACCACGCATATATTTATCAAATCTAGAATTGTTAGCCACAATTGTCCTTTCATAGGTGGCAATAGCCTTTGAAAGGTTATCAATATTTACAGCATTTTTACCAAAAGCTTTTTCAAAAAGCATATTATACTCTTTAATCAACTTGATTCTTTTTACAACTAAATCTAAAATTTCATGTTCTTCAATAGATTTTCCACGCATTTCTTCCATAGTTTTAATAGGCTCAAGTGCTTGCTTTTCAAGACTTTCAGCTCTTAAGTCCCAAAACATTGGAGCACTATTTGGATTTACTTCACTTTCAGAGTTGAAGCCATTAAAAGCCACATTTACAATGGCTTGAGAATTTCGTTTTACAAAAGGGATTTCGTTCGGGCTATTAAATTGTCGCTTACTTCCAAAACCATGGCCATTTACACCAATACTTATTTCCAAATTTTCCGCAAATCCAAACTCAGGATGATGGCAAGTGGCACATGCAACGTCCTTATTTCCAGAAAGTATTGGGTCAAAAAAGAGTAGTTTACCTAGGTCAGCATTTTCTTTTGAATGAGGATTATTTTCTGGAAAAGGAATATCTAATGGAAGTGCAGAAACTACGAGAGAATCATCTTCTTCAATTACTTCTTTTTCCTTCTTGTTTTGGCAGGAAATAAATCCAAAAAACAATACCATTAATAATATTCTGAGCATACCATGAGGTCTTTTGAAATAAAACTATGTAAAATATAAACCTTAAAATATGTAATACATCAGTTTTTGCCTGAATTTTTAAAAAAAATATTTCTAATTTTTAAAGAAACATGGCATGCTTTTTTCTCAGATTTCAAAAACAATCCATAATAAATGAAATATCTAATTCTTCTCCTATTCTTAAGTTTTCAATCTTTTGCTCAGATTAATTTTAACCCTTATTTTAAAAAACTCAATTTAGTTACTTCAAAAATAAATGTAATTAAAGTCATTGATGCTAGGATTGATAAGGATTTTACTTTTATTAGTCAAGATTCTGTTCAAAAACTCGAAACCAATGGGCCTTTAAATTTACTTATTCAAGATTTTATAAATTCAAGTTTACCAATAAATAACAAGAAAAATCAAATTGTAATTAAAATAAATGATTATCAATTTGGGTCGAGAATGGAAGAAAAGAAGACAGTTGTTTGGTTTTATACTGATATGGAGTTTTTCAAAAAAACAGATAATGGATATCTTAAAATTGGAGATATAAATGATTGCAAAGAAGCTAAAAATATTGACAATTTAGAAATAGCAATAAATCGTCTGCACTGGAAGCTCTGGAACAATATGTTAGATGATATTGAAGTAAATCTTAAACATATTAACAAAAATGCATTAATTGAAGAAAAAGAAGTTTTTGCATCCGCACAGGTTCCAAATATCTTTTATGATTCCACTACCAATGAAGGAATTTATCCGTATTTCAACAATATGCGTTATAATACCCCTGTCAAATTAGATTTTACAATTAAAGAAAAATCTAATCAATATTACTTAGTGATAAAAGACCAAGAGAAAAATAAGGACAAAACCGAAATTTGGGGTGTGTGTAAAGATGGGAAAATCTATAAAACTATTAAAAATAGTAGTACAAGTGCAAACGTATTAATACCTGTAAAAAGATTTGGGAATACATTTGAACTAACAAGTGCAAACACAGGCTTTATGGCTAAAAATTTTACATATCAAAAAAATAAATATGGAATTAACACCTTAAATTTAAACATCGTAAACTTAGTAATAAATAGTATTAGCAAAACAACAGGCAATTCTTCGGCCTTTTTAGCCATTAAGATTGCAAGTGACATTTGGCAAGCAAGCAACATCGAACGAATCTTAATTGATAAGAACACAGGCCTTTTAAATCCAGTAGAAACGTATAAAAACCTAGAATAAAAAAAGCCGGCCTAAGCCAGCTCTTTCAAAAAACAAAATATCTAAAAAACTTATATCGCTTCTAAAATCCTCTCCATAGCTACTTCGTAGCCAATTTTTTGTTTTAAGTCTGCTATAGCAACACGCTCCTGCTCCATACTATCGCGGTGACGAATAGTTACGGTATTGTCTTCCATGGTTTGGTAATCTACGGCTATGCAATAGGGCGTACCTATTAGATCTTGACGTGTATAACGCTTACCTATTGCACCGCCGTCATCATATATAGCTCTAAAACTTGACTTCAAACTATTTGCGATCTCTTGTCCTTTTTCCGCTAATCCGTCTTTTTTCACCAATGGCAAAACTGCCACTTTTATCGGAGCCAAAGCTGGGTGCAACTTCAAGTAAACTCTTTCCTTATCTTCTTTTCCTTCTTCCTCGCTTTTGATGGTTTCCTTCGTGAATGCATTACAAAATACCGCCAAAAACAATCTATCAGCACCCACTGAGGTTTCTACTACCCATGGGATGTAGTTTCCAAATGGCTTTCCGTTTTGGTCCAAATCAGCATCAAAATACTGTTGCTTCTTTTTTGACAATTCTTGGTGAGCTTTCAAATCAAAATCCGAACGAGCGTGAATACCCTCGATTTCACGAAATCCAAAAGGAAACTGAAATTCAATATCCACAGCGGCTTTGGCATAATGAGCCAATTTCTCGTGGTCGTGATATTTAAGTTTTTCTGCCGGTAAACCTACAGCTTTATGGAATTTCATACGTGCCTCTTTCCATGAATTATACCATTCTTCTGAAGTGTCAGGACGAACAAAAAACTGCATTTCCATTTGCTCAAACTCACGCATACGAAACGTAAACTGGCGTGCAACTATCTCATTTCTAAATGCTTTACCGATTTGAGCTATTCCAAAAGGCACTTTCATTCTGCCTGTTTTCTGTACATTCAAGAAATTCACAAAAATACCTTGTGCTGTTTCTGGTCTTAAATATATCAAACTTGAATCTTCGGCAACAGAACCCACTTGTGTAGAAAACATCAAGTTAAATTGACGAACTTCAGTCCAATTCAATGTTTTCGAAATCGGGCAAACGATGTTTTCAGCAATAATAAGATTCCTCACGCCTTCTAAATCCTCCGCTCCAAGTAACCTCCCCATTTCATTGAGTAGATTTTGAGCTTTTTCTGTATCTCCAGCATTGGCATATTCCTCTGCTTTCCCTTCTAGCAACTGATCCGCTCTATATCTTTTCTTTGAATCTTTGTTATCAATCATTGGATCATTAAAGCCATCCACATGGCCAGAAGCCTTCCAGGTAAGTGGATGCATAAATATTGCTGCATCTATTCCCACTATATTATCGTGCAACTGCGTCATGGCTTTCCACCAAGCTTGCTTTAAATTATTTTTTAGCTCAACACCGTTTTGACCATAGTCATAAACCGCCTGAAGGCCATCGTATATTTCAGATGAGGGAAAAACAAATCCGTATTCTTTTGCGTGTGAAATAATATCTTGCAAAGTAGTAGCAGGTGCTGACGCTTGACTCATAGATTTTTTAGAATAATTGAAAATTTTACAAAAATAAAGAATATTGATTTAAAGCAGATATAAAACTTCAGGCAATATGAAAAAAATAGTATTTAAATAATAAAGTTATAGAGGTTAGGTTGTGTTTTTTTGTGAGAAGTTTTGAGTAATGTGTTGTGAGTTGTGAGAATTAGATTGAAAATTTTCTAATTTAAGCTTAGGGTAAATGTTTTCGATTTTCGAATTACATATTTGGTAAAAAGACAATTTTGGGGGACATTAACTTTAGGGATGGGAAGTTTGGGAAGACATAAACTTGTGGGAACACTAACTTGGGTTGAAGGCAAAAACTTTGGCGAGGACACAAACTTTGGCAAAAAAAACACTAATAACCAATGGACTAATATACTAATATACTAATATACTAATTCACAAATAAACCAAAAAACTAATTCACAAATTCACTAATACACCAATAACTAATTCACCCCAGAAGCACCATCATAAACGCTCTTAATATTGGCCATTTCTTTGATTAAGAAAGACTGAAGTTCTTCGTTGAAAATCACTTGATCGGCTTCGTTTAGGCTAGCGTAATATTCTTTTAATTCTTTGTTTATCTCGGCTTTTTCAACTTCCGAAGCAGCATTCATTGCCCTGACATGATATTTTTTAAAATCAAACTTTCCCATTTCCTTTAAATTGAGTTTAACAAAACGCCTTCTTTTTTGACTTCCAAACGTAATTCTTCACCCATTCTTATAGCAAGGTTTTTATTTTCATGACCAAAACCAAAGTCAAATGCAATCGGGTAAAATGTACCTTCGGTATGTTCCAATATTATTTCTTCGATTTTTTTACCAAAAGGCTCATCATTTTCTCTGCAATCCGAAAAATCTCCACAAACTATTCCAGCCAAATTAGCAAGTTTCCCGGCACGCTTCAACTGAACCATCATTCTGTCTAAATTATAGTAATATTCAGAAATGTCTTCTAGAAAAAGTATCTTTCCGTCATACGAAACATCAGAACGCGACCCAATAGAATGAGCCAACAATGACAAATTACCACCAATGGCCTCTCCTTTTCCTACTCCAATTCTGTTTTTTTCAGATGCATCAAAAGTATATTCCAATTTTTCGCCAAAAAGTAATTTTCTGAGTGATTCATTGGATTCATGATGTAAAACCATCGTTTTGGCCATTACACCATGCAAAGCTTGGAAACCCAATTTGTTGATTTGCAACAAAATAGAGGTCAAATCAGAAAAGCCACAAATCCATTTTGGATTAGATTTGAATTTCCCAAAATCAAGATTATCAATAATTTTGGAGCAACCATATCCTCCTCGAGCCGACAATATCAATTTCACAGAATCATCATCCAAGAACTTTTGCATTTCAACAGTTCGATTTTCTACCGTATCAGAAAAATCAAAATATTTTGCTCCGACAGTTTTACCAACTACAACCTGAAGACCCCAATTAGTCAGAATTTCAACACCAATTTCTATAGATTTCTTTTCTAATCGGCTTGCTGGTGCTGTAATGGCCACTTTATCACCTTTTTTGAGATATGGAGGAGCAATTAACATGATTTAGAAAAAAACCACATCATTTATTACATCCTCACCTATTTCGCTATTAAGCAAACTTATCATTTTTGATTTGGCCAAGAGCAATTCCTGGCTAAGTGAAGGAGAAGATAATCTAATAAAAAGAACGCCTTTTTTTATATGTATCTTCTCTGTACGCTGGGCGATGCTTACGCCCATTATTTTTTCCCAATATGCCACCAAGTAGGTCTCGTTAAACTTTGACTTTAGATTATAAACCTTCAAGAAAGACTCAAAAGCGTCTTTCATAGGTATAGACTTGGTATTTCTGGCAGTTATTGACATTTATTTCTTTCTGGCAATCGCCGATTTTTCAAAAGTTAATTTTGCACCACCACCTGCAGATATTGTAACAGTAGTTTCATCGGTAGACATCACTTTTCCGTGCAATCCGCCCGCTGTTACCACATCATCGCCAGCTTTCAAGGCATCAACCATTTTTTGTTGGTCTTTTTGTTTCTTTTGTTGTGGTCTGATCATAAAAAAATACATCACCACAAACATTCCACCCATCATCAAAAGGAAACCCATGTTTCCTCCACCTACTTGCAAAATCGTCATAAAAATTATTCGTTTACTTTATTTACTATTACATCGAAACTCACTACTTCTGAAGCATTTACAGCATTTGAAGTCACAGTCACATATTTTTTATTTATTCCTACTTTTCCAGCACTGTTAAATTCCACTTTTATCTCGCCAGTTTTACCAGCACCAATTGGCTTTTCTGGCTTTTCGGCAACAGTACAACCACAGGTTACGTCAACACTTATTATATTCAGCGGCATAGAACCTACGTTTTTGAACTTAAAAACAGTATTCACGATTTCACCTTCTTTTATTTCACCAAAATCATGATTGGGATTTTCAAACTCGATTTTTGCTGAATCACTTTGGGCTTCACCGCTATCACTTTCAGAACCTGACATGGTAGAACACTGCCAAAAACTAACACTTGACAGTAAAACAAGAGCCACAAAAACTATTTTTTTCATCCTCTAGATTTTATTTGGTTCATCAAATTCTCAACATCTTCCAAAAGTCTTTCTGCTTTCTGGCGAGCTTCATTTACTACTTTTTGGCCTTCAACTTTGGCTTCACTGTTTCCACCAGACATTTCGGATGCTACCTCATCACCTCTTTCTATTAGGTCAGCAATAAAATCCTCTAATTGTCCACGATATTGCGAAAGTTTTGTTGCCAATTTGTCACGAGTTACTTCGCCTTTTTCGGGTGCGTAAAGTATACCAATGGCTGTTCCAGCGGCCAATCCCGCTAAAAAAGCAATAAAAGATTTTGATGAACTACTCATTTTTTAAAATTTTCTTAAAATTATTCTAAATTTAAAAACTAGACAAATACTTTCAAATTTATTTATTATCAAGCATTCCTCGACCAGTTTTCTTTATTAATCCGCGTGTTGTAAGATCCTTATTTAATGAATCTAAAATACCATTTATAAACTGTCCACTTTTAGCCGAACTATAGTTTTTAGATATATCTATGATTTCATTGATAGTTACTTTTATAGGAATCGAAGGAAAATTCATCAATTCAGCTGCTGCCATTTTCAATAGAATACGGTCAGTTTCTATAATTCTTTCTATTTCCCAATTTTTCAAGAATGGGATTAAATATCCCAAAATTTCTTTTTCCTGTGTAACAGTTTTATTGAAAAGTATCTTTAAAAACTCTTTGCTTTCGTCCCAAACCTCATCTAACATTTCAACCTTTATAGTTTGCAATTCTACAAAATCATTGATAGAATGAAACATCATGGTTCTCAGGATATCCCGATCTTCAACCCAAAAAATATTCATTTTTTCAAAAAACTCATCGCAAACTTCATGTTTCAAAAACACATTTTTGATGATATATTTTACGATAGCCAAGTCATCTTCTAAAGTCTTGTTTATGATTGCTTCGTACTCCAATACATGTGCATTGGTTTTAAGTGCCTCGTTGTATATCTTATTTATAAATATACGCTCATTTTCCCAATTTATTGACCTTTTCAAGGAAATATGCTCAAGATCTTTATTGATTTTTATGGCTGCAATCACTCTGTTTTTTGCCAAACTTCCTTTCCCCTCATATTTTTGGGCAATTTCCGGAAGCAGATTCATCAGATAAAGATACAAATCATAGACTTTTTCGGCATCTAACACGCTTTGAAGCGTGTAGAATTCAAAATCTTTTTTGTTTTTATGTTTGAAATATTCGCGGGCTTTGGATAAAACTGGTTTAACTTCGGCTGGAAGTGTATCGTCTGAAGGGAAAATATCGTTATTTACTTCGTCAGAAAATAAAGACTGTGAGAGTTTCAACAAACCTGTAAGTTTGTTTCTGTCTTGTTTTTCCATGGAATTCAAGTCAGGAGCAAAAGCCTCCGCAATGAGGTCTTGTGCTAGTAGGAAGTTGGCACCTTTGGCTTTTTCAAAAGCATACAAAGTTTGCATTACCCTGATTCGAATGAGTCGACGATTAAGCATATTGATTCAAAGAACTTTTTATATCTGCCACAAAGATAAAAAAAAGATAGCTAATTTTAGGGCTAATATTTATTTGCCGGTCATGTTTTTAGTAAAAAACTGTACCTTGACTAAGTCAAACTGTTCATTATCAAAGAAATAAACCAAAATGAATTTTATTAATATCTTTTGCAAAAACGAAACCTTATCATTTGTTAAAATTTCTTTTTTTGCATTATTCTTATTTTCGATACAAATTCAAACTGTTTTTAGTCAAAAAAAAATAGCTAAGTCTGAATTTATCGAAGACCTGAATTTTGCCAAAAATAAGCTCGAAAAATATCATCTTGGAATGTACCATTATGAAACTAAAGAAGAATTTGAACAAAGACTAAAAGACATAGAAGATTCCGTTGGAGACAGTTTATCAATTCTTGCAGCCTATGAAAAGACAGCTAATCTGGTTTCTGGTCTCAAAGACTTGCATACAGGTGTTTATCTTCCTAAAAACTATTTTCCAAAAAAAGGAAATAAATACTTACCTATTATAATCAGACGCTTCGATGACCAATTTTATATTCATTACAATCTTTCCTCAGATACAACCATACTTCGTGGATCTGAAATATTAAAAATTAACAATGAACCAATTTTAGAAAGTTTTAAAAAATTCAAGAACCTTTACGGAGCTGACAACGGAAATCCAATAAGTAAAAACTACTATGCCGAGAGGGCTTTTCAAAGATATTACAACAATCTCTATGGAAAAAAAGACAGTGTAAACGTTGAGATAAAAGACTTAAATGGAGTAGTATATAACAGAAAAATAGTTTTTGAAACCAGTAAAACTACCAACAAAATCTTACCCAAAAGATATAAAAATTCGACAAGGAAAAATATGAATTTGGCTGTAGTAGACAGTGTAAATCATATTAGCAAACTAGATATAACAAGTTTTTCACTTAAAAAAAATATGTTTGACGTTAGTCAACAAAAATTCAAAAAAGACATAAAACGGGCTTTTAAAAAAATAGAGGCAAACAAGACAGAACATTTAATTATAGACTTTAGAGGCAATGGAGGTGGACTAATAAACAATATAAATAGAATCACGAAATACGTTTCACCTACCCCATTTTATCTTTCTGATTCAATTTATTTCAAAAAAGCATCATTTTCCAAAATGTTTCCGGCGTGGAGTATAATTCCGCCCATTATTGGAAAAGTAATATTTAACAAAAAAATAGAAGGAAATTACCTAAAATTAAATACAGGCAGAAAAAAAACAAAACCATCTAAAAAATACCATTATGACAAGAAAATTTATGTTTTAATGGATGGAGGTTCTTATTCTGCCACCACATTTACTATTGGACTTTGGAAAGATATGCAAAGAGCTACTTTTATAGGATCAAGACCAGGAGGTGCCAATTGGGGCAGCTTTGCTGGTCAATGGTACAGCACCAAATTGCCAAATTCAAAAGTCAAAGTTAGAATACCACTGATGAAGATTGTTCATGCACATGAAAATCACGTTACGAAGTCTTTTTTTGTGGAACCGGATTTTTATGTCGAACAAGACTTTGAAGATTTTATTAAAAGAAAAGATACGCCTTTAGATTTCACATTGAATCTGATTAAAAATAAATGATAATTCTCATGTAGTCGAGGATACATATTGCTTAATTTTGCGGTAAATAAGTGGGCTTAAATTCATTTATGAATAAAAACAAAAGACAAACAAGGCGAGTTTTATAATTATGCAAGAAATTAAAAACCTTATACTTAAAGACATAATACTAGAATGGAGGCAGAAATATGCTTTCAATGGTATGGTTCTTTACGTGGTTTCGACGGTTTTTATGTGCTATATTAGTTTTAAATTGAAAACAAATACCATAGAGCCCATCACCTGGAATACGCTCTTTTGGATAATAATACTTTTTTCGGCAGTAAATTCTATCACCAAAAGCTTTATTCAAGAGAAAGCGGGCAGGCAATTGTACTATTATCAAATTGCTAAACCAAGCTCAATAATTCTCGCAAAAATAATTTACAACTTCTTATTAATGATTTTTTTAGGATTTTTAGGATTCCTAATTTATTCCATTTTCATGGGAAATATGGTCGAAAACATACCATTATATTTAATAGCTTTAACACTCGGTGCTTTGGGATTTAGTGCGAGCTTGACCTTGATAGCTGGAATTGCCTCAAAATCAGACAATACTTCTGGCTTGATGGCGGTTTTGAGTTTTCCAATATTATTGCCAATGCTAACTATGCTTATAAAACTTTCAAAAAACGCAATGGACGGTTTAGATATGAGCGTAAGTTATGATGAAATAATGGTGATTTCAGGAATTGATTTAATTGTAATAGCGTTAAGTTATATGTTGTTTCCATATTTATGGAAAAGTTAAAAATATGAGAAAAATCTGGTGGAAATTTTTGGCCTCAGGCCTTTTGATATACATAGTAGTGTTTGGCTTTATTGGAGATGTACCTCGCCAACCGATATTGAACGAAACCATCAGGAATGTATATTTCCATGTGCCGATGTGGTTTTCGATGATGTCACTAATGATTTCATCCTTGATTTATTCTATCAAATACCTTAATGGAGGCAAAATACAAGATGATGTTTACGCTGTTGAATTTGCAAACGTGGCCATCGTATTCGGAATTCTTGGCTTCTTAACTGGCTGTATTTGGGGCAATTACACATGGGGAGACCCACTACCAAAAGACCCTAAAATCATCGCAGTAGAAGTTGGACTTTTGATATATTCGGCCTATTTTGTATTGAGAGGTTCTTTCGAAGACGAACAAAAAAAAGCCAGGCTTTCGGCTGTTTACAACATATTTGCATTTGCATCTTTCATGCCTTTGGTTTGGATTTTACCTCGACTTACCGACTCACTTCACCCAGGAAATGGTGGCAACCCAGCATTTGGCAAGTACGATATGGACAGCAGCATGCGTATGGTTTTTTATCCGGCTGTTATCGCTTGGATTTTGATTGGCGTTTGGATAACTTCCCTTAGAATTCGTTTAAAACTATTGAATAATCATTTACAAGAAAATATATGAGTTTATTGAATCTTCTTCAAGGTGTTGAGATGGCGGATACCTTTCGTGCAGATGGAAAAATTTACGTTGTAGTAGCAGTAATTACTTTGATAACTATTGGCCTAATAGCGTATTTATTTAGTTTAGATAGAAAAATCACTAAACTAGAAAAAGAAATAAAGAAGTAATATTCTTTTTAACAAACAAGAAATGAAAAAAACGCACATTATAGCTTTGGTAGTTATCGCGATAGCAATAACAATGATAATATCTACCATTGGCGACGCAAGTACTTATGTCAGTTTTAAAGAAGCAAAAGAACTTGCTCAAAATGGCAGCAAAGGCTCTATCCACGTAGTGGGAGAATTAATAAAAGGTGAGGACGGAAAACCAAAAGGCATGAATTACAATCCTGCAGTAGATCCTAATAGGTTTGAGTTTATGATGAAAGACTCTCTAAACAATGAGGAATTGGTGGTTTTTCTTCAACCTAAACCCCAAGATATGGACAAATCTGAGAAAGTAGTGGTCGTTGGCCACATGGATTTAGAGAAAAACCAATTTGAAGCCGATCAGATTCTGTTGAAATGTCCATCAAAATACAATAATGAGCTGAAAGTGGAAAGTGAATGATAGCGATAGATTCTGAAATAAAGATAAAAAATATTATTGAGGCTTGTATAGAGCAAAAATACCCTTTTGCCCTTTACAGATTGCCAAATCAAAATCTGTATAAGCTTATTATTAGTTTTGACAAAAATCAAGATAGGAGAAAAATAGATTTTGAAGAGTGTGGTGCAGGTTTTGTTCTAGCACCATACGATACCAACGAACTTCCTTATTTCTACAAATCCGATCTATCTTTGGATTTAGAAAATCTAAACAATGTAGAATTATCTGAAACTCAGTTGCTACATTTTAAACAAATATCAGAGTCCCCATCTGCTAATTTTGACTTAAAATTAAGCCAAGAAATAGAAAACAAAGAAGCCTATTTGGGAATGGTAGAATCAACCGTAAACCATATCAAAAACGGCGAAGCAAAAAAGGTAGTATTGTCAAGGAAAAAACAACTGGGTTCATTATTAGGCAATAATTACCTAATTGGATTCGAAAAACTGTGCAATGCCTATTCTAGTGCATTTGTATCTTTGGTAAATGTTCCTTGGAAAAATCAAATCTGGCTTGGGGCATCGCCTGAAATTCTAGTATCACAAAATGAGATGGGAATTTTTAAAACTGTAGCTCTTGCAGGTACTCAAACAGCTTTAGATTCTCATGGCAATGAGATCCAACCAATAGATGCTTTATGGTCACATAAAGAAATAGAGGAGCAAGCTTTGGTAGGAAGATACATCATAAATTGTTTCAAAAAAATCAGAGTAAGAGAGTATTTAGAAGAAGGACCAAAAACAGTAAAAGCTGGGAACCTCCTACACTTAAACTCCTCATACTTAATAGATACGAAAGAAGTAGACTTCCCAAACCTTAGCTCAGTAATGCTGGACTTGTTACATCCAACTTCTGCAGTATGCGGAATGCCTAAAGAGGCCGCAGAGAAAATAATAGCTCAAATAGAAACACATGACAGAGAGTTTTATAGCGGATATTTAGGACCTGTAAACATAGAAAATGCAAGCCAACTTTATGTAAACATCCGCACGATGAAAATCGAAAATCAAACTATTTTTGCATTTGCTGGAGGTGGAATTACGGAAGATTCTGACCCAGAAAAAGAGTGGAATGAAACCAAAATAAAGATCCAAACAATCCTCAAATCTTTCGATTAATCTTACTACCTCCTCCCTAATTTCCTTTTTTTTGTTACTTTTTTTATATAAAAAAGTCTAAATTTTATTACAAAAAAATCAAATCGCAATTATCTATTAATCAGAACATTATATAAAGGATAAAATAATTTAATTGTAATAAATTTGATTTTACAAAAGAAAAACAATAGCTTTAAGAGATGTTCAATTTTTTTTTGGCACGATAAATGAGATACCATAAAAAAATTCCTAATAAATCGTTGAGAAAACTCTATAAAAATGCAAAAATTAGCTCTAAGTCAATCCCTCCAACAAAGGCTTTCGCCTCAACAAATCCAATTCATAAAACTGCTTCAAATTCCTACTGCGGAATTGAACCAGAGAATTGAAGAAGAACTTGAAATTAACCCAGCCCTTGAAGAAGGGATGGAAGCAAAAGAAAAAATTGAAGATGATATCTATGGAGATACTTCTACAAATTCTTCTGATGATGAGTTTGGTGATGAATATAGTGATTATGAGAGCTTGGATACCTATAACATGAATGAACTTAATGTTAAGGAATATATCAACCAAGACGAGTATTCGGGATATAAAATGGCCAGTGATGGCTGGGGGGAAGAAGAAAAAGACACGATGCCTGTAATTGCAACTGACACACTATCAGAGTCTTTGCTTCAGCAACTCGGTTTCCTTAGACTCAACGAACGCGAAACCAAAATAGGAGAACAATTAATAGGATCTATCGAAGACGACGGTTATTTAAGAAGACCCATCCGTTCTATATGTAATGACTTAGCTTTCGGCAGCAATGTGTATTGCTCTGAAGACGAAGTCGTTAGCATTTTAAAGAAAATTCAGAAATTTGAACCTGCTGGAATAGGTGCCAGAGACTTACAAGAATGTTTGATTCTTCAGTTGGAAAAAAATAGCAATACTGTAGAAAACAACTACGCTTTAATAATCCTTGAAGACCACTTTGATGAGTTCACAAAAAAGCATTTTGACAAAATTCAAAGAAAATTAAACCTAGAAGACGAAACACTTAAAAAGTCTCTAAGTTTAATCACCAGACTAAATCCGAAGCCTGGCAATATGGGTTCGTCTGACAACAATGTGGCCTACTTAATGGCTGATTTCATTGTTAGTTCGGTAAATGGCAAACTTGAGATAGTTTTAAATTCAAAAAATGCTCCTCAGTTAAGAGTTAGCCGTTCGTTTTCGGAAATGTTAGACACCTACGACAAAAGCGATAAACAAAATAAGCAAATAAAAGAAACGGTAAGTTTTGTAAAACAAAAACTTGATGCAGCTAAATGGTTTATTGACGCCATAAAACAAAGACAACAAACGCTTCTTAAAACTATGGAAGCCATTGTAATATACCAACAAGAGTTTTTCGATGAAGGCGATGAAAACAAACTTAAGCCAATGATTTTGAAGGATATTGCAGAAAGAATAGAAATGGACATCTCTACAGTATCTAGAGTTGCCAACAGCAAGTCTGTACAAACTGACTTTGGTATTTACCCACTAAAATATTTCTTTTCAGAAGGTATTGCGACTGAATCAGGCGAAGATGCTTCAAGCCGCGAGGTTAAAAACATCCTTAAAGAACTGATTGATAGCGAGCCAAAACACTCTCCTTTGTCAGATGACAAACTTGAAAAACTACTTAAAAAACGTGGGTATAATATTGCACGTAGAACAGTAGCAAAATATAGAGAACAGTTGGCTATACCAGTTGCAAGATTAAGAAAAGAGATGTAAAATCTATATTTTTGGCCTATATTTGTACCTAATAATGTGTTTCTAATATAATTGCTTGGAAAAATAAAGTGCCCATAAAATTAGCAAAGTTTTTATCTTACGTATTGCATCCGGTTTTCATGCCTTTGTATCTTATTTTGATATTTAAGACGTTTACACCATTACCACTATTCTATGCATTTTTCACAACCAAAAGCTTTATAGCCTTGGTGGCGATTGTGTTTTTATACACTGCAATATTTCCTATTGGTTTAGTTGTTTGGTTAAAAAAATCAAAAGCAATTAGTGATATAGAAATAAGCAATTTGAATGAAAGGCCAAAGATTTACTTGATTACATCGGCTTTTTATATTGCTTTAGGGTATTTTTTGTATTCAAAAGGTGGACTTTTAGAACCCACTTCTTTTTTATTGATCATCATGGTGGTGAACATCCTAGGGTTAGCAATCATAAGTCTTAAAGAAAAAATAAGTGCACATATTTCGGCTTTAGCTGGCATCTTAGGTATGTGTTTTGCCGTATATCTTAAATATGCCGAACAAACACTATTTATTCCTATTTTAGGCATTATTTTAATTTTAGGAATACTAGCATCCTCAAGATTAATTTTAGGGGCACATAATCAGATGCAAATTATTGGAGGTTTGGTTTGGGGAAGTGTAACAGGTTTTATTGGAGTTATTTATTTATTTTAGGTGCATGAATATTAAAATAGGAACGAGAGGAAGTCTTTTAGCCTTATGGCAAGCTGAATATATCAAAGCCAAACTTGAGGCTGGTGGTTTAACCACTGAAATCATAATAATAGAAACAAAAGGTGATAAAATTCTTGACAGAGCACTTTCTAAAATAGGTTCTAAAGGTGTTTTTACCGAAGAACTTGAAGAACAATTACACATAGGAGCAATTGATATAGCCGTACATAGTGCCAAAGACTTGCAGTCTGAGCTTCATAAGTCACTCTCGATAATAGCATTTACTGAAAGAGAAAAAACAAACGATGTTTTGGTTTCAAATAAAGACATCGATGTTGATACCGAAATCACAATTGGAACCTCTTCAACTAGAAGAGTGGCTATGCTGAAATCCTATTTTCCGCATTTCAAAATTGTGGATATGCGAGGAAATTTACAGACCAGGATCAGAAAAATGGAAGAAGGTCAATGTGATGCTCTTCTGCTAGCGTATGCAGGTGTAAACCGTATGAAATACAACGAGCTTATTCGCTACGAATTTGACAACAAAACTTTTGTGCCACCCGTTGGACAAGGTACAGTAGCAATCGAAATTTCAAACAATTTGGATAAAAACAAAGCAGATGTGGTAAGAACGCTTTGCAATGACCTTGAAACAGAACAATGCCTTTTGACTGAAAGAGCGTATTTAAAAGAACTAAAAGGTGGGTGCTCGATTCCAGTATTTGGCAATGCAAAATTACTTGAAGATAAAATCCATTTTACAGCAGGAATAATTTCCTTAGATGGAAAAGAAATTGTTAAAACAACAGAAATACAAAATAATGAGTCACCAGCGGAACTTGGCATAAAAATAGCAAACATAATATTAGCCAACGGAGGCAAAGAAATTTTAGAAAAAATTAAAGCCCAATTATAATTAGATGAAAAAATACGTAATAATTATTGCCATATTAATTTCAACAACCAGAATATTTGCTCAAAGGAAAGATTACCTCGTTACGCTTACAACTTCGAAAGGGGTAGCCCACATGGTTTTATATGACGAAACGCCTTTGCACAAAGCCAATTTCCTAAATCACGTAAAGGAACAATATTACGACAGTTTACTTTTCCATAGAGTCATCGAAAAATTTATGATTCAAGGTGGTGACCCTAACTCAAAAAACGCTAAACCAGGTGCTAGACTAGGTTCTGGTGGTGGAAATATGGAGAAAATACCTTATGAATTCACACCATTAAGAGTACATAAAAAAGGGGCTTTGGCTGCCGCAAGTAATGGAAATCCTGAAAAAATGTCCAATCCAGTTCAATTTTATATAGTTCAAGGAAGAAAACATTCGGACGAGGAAGTTTCTAAGGTTGAAAAAACCAACGACATCAAATATACAAATAAGCAACGTGCTGACTACATGACCATTGGAGGTTATCCTTCTCTTGACAATAGATACACCGTATTTGGAGAGGTTGTTGATAATTTAAAACTAATTGATGATATAGCTGTGGTTCAAAAAGATGAATTCAATAGACCAGTGGAAGACATCAAAATGGCCATGACCATGAAAAAAATGAGAAAAAAGAAAATAACCAGACTTTACGGTTATAAGTTTGTAAAATGAAAAAAATATTAATAACGGGTTCAAACGGGCTTTTAGGGCAAAAGTTAGTTGAAAAACTTTCCAAATCGAAGGAATTTCAAACTATTGCTACAGCAAGAGGAAATAACAGATTACCCGCTTCTGACAACTATATATATATATCGCTTGATATTACAAATAAAGACGAAATAGCCGCTGTATTTGAATCAGAAAAGCCTGATATTTTAATTCACACAGCCGCCATGACAAATGTGGACCAATGTGAAACCGAAAAAGATGGATGTTGGGGGTTAAATGTCAATGCAGTTGAGTATTTAATCAATGCTTGTAAAAAAACAAATACTTTTTTTATACATCTTTCTACCGATTTTATTTTTGATGGCAAAGAAGGACCTTATGATGAAACTGCTGAAGCTAATCCTTTGAGTTTTTATGGTTGGAGTAAATATGCAGCTGAGAAACTTTTGATAAATAGTGATATCAAATGGTCAATTGCCAGAACTATACTTGTATACGGCATTGCACATGATATGAGTCGCTCAAATATTATTCTTTGGGTAAAAAACTCACTCGAACAAGGCAAAAACATCAATGTGGTAAACGACCAATGGCGTACACCTACTTTGGCAGAAGATTTAGCGGATGGTTGTATTTTGATAGCTCAAAAAGAAGCTGAAGGCATTTTTAACATTTCTGGCAAAGATCTTTTAAATCCTTACGAAATGGCCATCATGACAGCCGATTTCTTTAATCTTGACAAATCATTGATTACCGAAGTGGATGGAACAAAATTCACCCAACCTGCCAAAAGACCAGCAAAAACAGGTTTTATTTTAGACAAACCAATGGAAATCTTAGGATATAATCCTAAGACATTCAATGAAGGAATAGCATTTTTAGCAAAACAAATCGGTGAGAAGTAATCAACCTTGTCTGACCAATTTTACTGAAAACAGTTCTTTAGATCTGGAATAAATATACGTTACGACTACCAATGTCTTGAGTTTGACACCATTTTGAGTTAAGTAATTGATAATAAGGCACAGTATTGTCCAATCGGCTCTCTA
>NZ_RJUA01000027.1 GCF_024343575.1 Lacihabitans sp. LS3-19
GATAAAGAAAAATTGAAAGAAAAAGCAGTTAATCTGTTTGAAAAGGCTAAAAATGAAAATGCTATAATTCAATTAATAAAATGGTTAGAGCAAAGTAATTATGATAAAGAAAAATTGAAAGAAAAAGCAGTTAATCTGTTTGAAAAGACTAAAAATAAACAAATGCTATAATTCAATTAATAAAATGGTTAGAGCAAAGTAATTATGATAAAGAAAAATTGAAAGAAAAAGCAGTTAATCTGTTTGAAAAGGCTAAAAATGAAAATGCTATAATTCAATTAATAAAATGGTTAGAGCAAAGTAATTATGATAAAGAAAAATTGAAAGAAAAAGCAGTTAATCTGTTTGAAAAGGCTAAAAATGAAAATGATATAATTCAATTAATAAAATGGTTAGAGCAAAGTAATTATGATAAAGAAAAATTGAAAGAAAAAGCAGTTAATCTGTTTGAAAAGACTAAAAATAAACAAATAATAGGTGAATTACTCATTTTTTTGGAGCGAAATAATTATGATAATGCAAAGTTAGTTGTCATGATTGAAAACGAAATCCCCAAGAATAAAAGCAAAAATTTTTTAGTGAGAGCTTTAAATTTCTTGACAAAGTACGATTTATTATTGGCAAAAAAATATGCCTGTGAACTACAGGGTATTTCCAATGATTTTGAGTTGAATACCAAGACATTTATCAAATTATTGTGTAATCGAGATGGAATTTGTGAGACAAAACTAGATGAATTCTTACGAACAAAAAAAGTAAATAAAAACAAGTTGTCTCAATTTAAAACCGCGATTCAAGTTTTAGGAAATACTCAAAAAGTTAATGAAGTTTTTAATCTACTTTATTCTGATGAAGGTTGGCAAAACTCAGAATTAACGAGATTCTTAACTTTTGCTACATTAGCCAATATTGATGGGTGGAATAGACTGATAAAGAACATTTACATGAATCCTCAAAAATACAAAGGGCGTATTATTGGAAATGCTCTTATACATCGACAATTATTTCCTGAAAAAACAATTCAAAATACATGCTTTATTATTTTGAATGAATGGAAATGTTTTTTCGAAAATGCCATAGAATCTGAAAGTCAATATACTGGACATGTTGTTTGTGCAATGGGGCATCCTAATTTAAGGAGGTTGGCAAGTAAAACGGCATATGAAATTTTAGAGAGTAACAATTTATTCTTAATCTCTGAAAAAGGCAGCTATTTATATCAATTTTGTAAGGATATTGTAGAAAATGATATTTTCCCTATCTGGGATTCAAATAAAATATGACAGAAACACAATTAAAGCTAATTTATCATAAAACTTTTCAAGCTAAAAGTCTTGAATTAAGAAATATATCTAAAGAGTTAATTGAAAAAGCGAGGGATAAAAACACAGCATATCAAATTGAATTTTCAATAATTTGTATATCATCCATGCAATATATACAATCTAGATTTACCCAAAAAGTTCTTGAAATTTCAGAACTGAACTATAAACTTGGTGGTAATTTTAAGGAATTAGTAACTTCAATAATTGAGGCTCAAGATAGTTTTAAAAGAGAAAAGGAAATTTATTTTAATCAATTTCCGAGAAAAGAAAACTCAGTAAAATTAAGGTTTGAAAAAATATTTGGTATTCCTAATCCTTTTAAGCCAAAAATTATTTTTGAGGGAGAAAATAACCCTTATGCATGGTTTTGGGAGGCTGAAACAGAAAAAAGAGAGGAAGAAATTGCTAGGCTTTATGCTGAAATGAGATCCACTTTGTACTATTACAAAAGGACATTTATTAGATTTAAAAGATTGAATAAATTAGAAAAAGCAACAAATAAACAAAAAATAGCACTTATGAATGATATACTTACAACTATCCAATCACATGTGCCTGAAATTACTTATTTCTTAGGTGAAGGGCTTGCAAAAGGTGTTTTTTCCGCACAAGGGAAAGATTTATGGGAAAAAGTAAAAAGTTGGTTCTCAAATGATAAGGAAAAGGCAATTGTTAGCTCATTTGAAAAAATGCCGGAAGATGTTAAGCAACAAGGAAAATTGGAGTTACTACTGGAACAAAAATTTGAACAATTATCTGAAAAGGATATGTTAGAATTCTTTGAACTATATTTAAAAGCTAAATCAGAAAATCCGCAAATTATTTCTTATCAAAATAAAATTGGTGATAATAGTAGTAATAATACTGTAATTCAAGGCAATAATAATTCTATTCAACTTAAATAATGAAAAATACTTATCATAGCCAAATAGGAAATGGTAGTTCAAAAAATGTTGTAACTCAAGGTGACAACAACGATGTAAAGGTGTTTTTTAATGGAGAGTTTGAACCTTCCAAAGAATGGTTTGAACACAATTTGAAAGTAAGTATAAGTAATCTAGGTGTTCGCCATGATAATGAATTAAACATTGAACTGCCAATTTTAGCATATTTTGATTGTATAATTCGAAATCAAGAATTTGTTAAAACCATAAAAACTTTACTAGTAAATGTTCATAGTTCATTTAATGATTTAACAAGAATTTCTACCATTACAGCAGAGTCTAGTTTTTTGAAAATACAAAAGGATATTTTAAACCTTGATGATTGGTATAGAAGATTGGAATTTCAGAACATGGGAGAAATTAAGTCTCTCTATATTTTAAATGTTTTAAAAACAATACTCGAAAATCTTGATATTTTAAGAGACTTATTTTTTCATAAACATGCATTAGAAAAACAAGACCCCAATTATGATAGGTACTCGTCTGTTTTTAGAATTGGACACTACAATATCAATAATTTTTACCATGAGATTTTAGCCATACTAACCTTTATTGAATCAGAAAAATGTAGATTATCAGAATTTCCATTTTTATTGGTCAATGGAGAAGCGGGGCAGGGAAAATCACATCTTCTGGCGGACGCTGCTTTAACTCATCAGCAAAATGGGGGAGCATCTATTTTATTATTAGGCGGAGATTTTAGTCAAGAAGAGTTTTGGTTTCAAGTTTTTCGTTTTTTGGGAATTTCTACTTCTTGTGTAAAAAACGATGTACTCAAAAAATTAAATGAATTTGCAGAACAAACTCAAAAAAGATTACTTTTTTGCATTGACGCACTAAATGAAGGTCAGGCAAAAATAATGTGGGCAGGGATACTGTCTGGAATTATAGAAGATATAAAACCATTTAAACACCTTTCTTTAATTTTGAGTGTTAGATCTAATTATGAAGATTTGATTATTCCCACAAATTTAAAAGATTCATTTATTTCTATTACTCATAAAGGCTTTGGCAATTTAGGCTATCAAGCAATAAATAGTTTTTTTAAGCACCACAAGCTGGAACTGCCAAGTATTCCATTAATGAATCCAGAGTTTAATAATCCCTTATTTTTGAAGCTTTTTTGTGTTGGATTAAATAATTTAGGTTTAACGAAAATTTCAGAGGGGGCTAATGGTATTTCAAAAATAATAGATTTATTTTTGAACGGATTAAATACAAGTATTTATAAAAAATACGAAGTACCACTCAAATTAAATATTTCTCAGAGATGTGCTGATCTTATAGCTAAATTTTTGGCTGAGAACAAAGCTAATTTTATACATTTTGATGAAGCTTTTATCCTTTTGAATACGGAATTAAGTGTTTTTTTTAGCGGGGGGCTGCCAAAAGAGGGAATTCTGCAATTATTTCTTTCCGAAGGGTTATTAAGAGAAAGTCGTCAATTGAATAATGAGAAAAACGAATTAGTTGATTCAATTGAATTTAATTACGAACGTTTTGGTGATCATAGACAAGTTTCTTATTTCATTAATAACTATTTTACATATGATATAAATCCGTTTGATAAAGGTGGGAAATTGGAATATATACTAAATGAAAAACACTATTACCCGACTTTAATTGCGGCCTTGGCTATTGAACTGCCCGAAAAACTTGGTAAAGAACAATTTGAATATTTGCCAGAAGACTTAAGAAATGATGGCTATATTTTTTACAATTTTTTAGATAGTTTGAAATGGAGAGAAGCCAAAAGTATTACTGATAGAACTTTAGGTTATTTAAGGGAAAATCAAGTTATAAACTTAGGGGCTGTTTTAGAGACAATATTGTCTGTAACAAATAGACAAGACCACCCACTTAATTCCGATTTCCTTCATAATCGTTTGATAAATATGTCGATGGCTGAGCGTGATGATATTTGGACGAAACATATTTTTTATGAATATTCGCACAAACCAGATTATAAAGAAGGGGTATCTTATGTTCAAAGATTAATTGATTGGGCATGGAGTGATGATTTAATCCATTATGATGATTCTTCCATTTATCTCTCAGCTAAAACAACAATTTGGTTTTTTACATGTCCAAATAATACTTTAAGAGACTCTGCTACTAAAGCTGTTGTCTGTCTTTTAACTAATAGAACAGGTATTGCTGAAAGATTGCTATTTGATTTTAAAGACGTGAATGACCCTTATGTATTAGAAAGGTTTTTAGCTTCATGCTATGGAGCAATAACAAGAAGCACTAACATCAATCAATCATTTGTTCAAAAGGTTTATGATTTATATTTTGACAAACAAAACCCTCCAACTCATGTCTTATCGAGAGATTATGCCCGAGGAATTGTGGAGTTTTCTAATCATTTTGGTATAAAAATAAATGGAAGTATTTCAAATATCTACCCACCATATAAAAGTGATTGGCCAAAACAAATTATGGCAGAAAAAAGACTAAAAATAAAGTATTATAATGATGATATTCATGAGAATAATAGAAAAGCTTATGCTCAAAATTTCGTTTATAACTTAGTAATGAACCCTATTTCAGATTACTTTAAATCTGAAATCCAAAATTTAAAATTTTCATCAATTAGTTTTGTGGATGAAGAATTGTATAAATCTTTTGTAAAAACACTAAATACAAATAAACGAAAAGCTGTTAAAGTTTATAAAAATATTTGTGAAAGTATCAATAAACTAAAAAAATATAAAGGTCTTAAGGTAGATGTTAAAAATAATAGTCTTAAAATTTATGAAAGCTTATTAAATAAAGATATCGGATTAAACGAAGTTTTATCAACAGACGAGTTTGATTATTTTAAAGATAAAATTAAGCCTTACCTTTTAGACTTAAGAAACTCAAATGAAGGATTTCCAACTGATATTATTCAAAGATATATTTTACAAATGGTCTTCAAACTTGGGTGGACTAGTGAATTGTTTGGTGAATTTGATTATAAAATTGAAAGATCTATTCTAAATCGTAATCAAGATAAGAGTAAAGAAAATTTCGGTCAAAAATATATTAATATAGCTTATTTTGATTGTTTAGCCAGACTTTCTGATAAATATTATTATCAAAACCCTTATAAAAGTGGCGATAGTCTAAATTATATATTAAAAAGTGCAAATGATATTCTTGGAAGAAACATTGACCCAACAGTTATTGAGAAAGTAAAAGAAGATACTGTTGAGAAGAATGGCTGGTGGTTTAATTATAGTTATAATAAATGGAACGTACCATATTCTGAATGGATAACTCTAACTGATGATTTGCCCAAAATTTCAGATATTTTAGATTTAATAGATAAAGCTAATAACAACTGGTTAATGTTACAGGGTTTTCCTGTTTGGAAGGAAAATTCTGAATTAAGTTATCAAGAAAAAGAAACCTTTATAGTAACTTCTGACAAGGAAATTTGGTATCATTTAAGGAGTTATATAATTAAAAAAGATGACTTAAATAGTTTTCAAGAATGGGGTAAAAATCAAAACTTTATGGAAACAAAGCTGTCAGAAGGGACTTCGATTAATGATATTTATTCCTTGAATTTCTTTTGGTCAAAAGAATATTTTGAGTATTTGGAAATAAAGGAAGGGAATAAAATAAGCTACAAACCACTAGGGGAAAATGGGAACTGTCCATTTAAAGGAATAATTACTACAGATGAATATTCATGGTCAAATTCAGAAGATTACTCACTAGCAGAGGGGTTAAGATACAATTTACCTTCAAATGATTTGAAAAATTTGTTGGATATTGAAACAAAAAATGGTTTTGAATATTTTAATGCATCTAGTAATTTAATTTGTTTGGATCCGTCAGTTAAACAAAAAGGTTTAAAATGCTTGCTTGTAAAAAAGGATGAGTTTTTGGAGATTTTGGATAAAAAAAACTTATCAATAGTTTGGACAGTTTTGGGTGAGAAAATTGGTTTTAATGACTATCAAACACATGGCAGATTGGATATTAGTGGTTGTTACTATTTGAATGAAGAAGGTAAAATTGAAGGCTCTTTTAATTTCTCACAATCCTCGAATTAATTACAGACACCGAAGAAATCAGAATAGAACATTTAGCAGAAGCCATACAATACCGAAGTTTGGATAGAGAAAACTGGGCAGGGTGAGGTTTCTTGCAGGATTTTGAACCAATTTTCATAAAATGGCATTAGCAATTTTATTGGAATCGTATTCCCCAATTAACCATTAATGGAAACAAAACACCTTAGTTCTTATCAGAAATTCGTAATGTTTCTCTTAGCCATTACACAGTTTACCGTTGTATTGGACTTTATGGTAATGTCTCCATTGGGTGATATTTTGATGAAATCTCTTAGTATTAATCCTACCAAATTTGGTGTGGCTGTTTCTAGTTATGCATTTAGTGCAGGTTTGTCAGGACTTTTAGCAGCAGGTTTTGCAGACAAATTTGACAGAAAAAGACTTCTTGTTTTCTTTTATTCAGGTTTTATTATTGGCACATTTCTTTGTGGCTTAGCCGAAACCTACGAAACCTTGGTGGCTGCAAGGATTTTTACAGGGATTTTTGGTGGTGTTATGGGATCTGTTAGTATGGCCATAGTAACTGATTTGTTTGAGTTGAACCAAAGAGGTAGGGTAATGGGTGTAGTACAAATGGGTTTTGCGGCAAGTCAGGTTTTAGGTATTCCAGTTGGTTTGTATTTTGCCAATTTGTGGGGCTGGCATGCACCTTTTATGATGATTGTGGTTCTAGCAATCGTCATCATTACGGTTTTAATTTTGAAACTTAAACCTGTAAACGAACATTTATCTGTAAAAAATGAAAGAAATGTGTTGGCCCACTTTAGGCATGTTTTATTGTTAAAAAACTACAGGATAGCTTTTCTGTCTACCGCACTTTTGTCTATTGGTGGATATTTAATGATGCCATTTGGAAGTGCATTTGCGGTAAATAATCTCGGTGTTTCTCAAGAGCAATTACCAATAATTTTTATGTTTACGGGCATGTCTTCTTTGGTGGTTATGCCATTGGTGGGTAAATTGAGCGATAAGTACAATAAGTTTAAGTTGTTTACCATAGGTTCTGTTTGGGCAATGATTTTTATTTTGATTTATACCAATTTAGGCCCAACGCCTTTGTATATTATCATCCCGCTAAATATTCTTTTATTTATGGGTATAATGTCCAGAATGATACCAGCCACAACATTAACATCAGCTATACCTAACATGCAAGATAGGGGAGCATTTATGAGTATAAATTCTTCGCTTCAACAAATAGCCGGCGGATTAGCTACGCTATTGGCGGGTTTTATTATTGTACAAAAAGACAAATTCAGTCCATTAGAAAATTATCCAATACTAGGTATTATTGGCGTTTTGGTAATGGCAGCTGCTATTTGGTTTATTTATAGGGTTTACAGGATAGTGAAGGAGAAGAAGTAAAAAAGCACAACGGAAAAGTCTCGATTGTGCTTTAATTAATTTCAAAACTTTTTTTTACTTGTACCCAGCCTTACCTTTTTCTAAAAAAGAAGTAAAATCTTCAACAGAACTGTAACCTATTGGCTCCAATATTTTTTCACCATTCGGGTTTACAATTACATAATAAGGTTGAGCATTGTTATTGTATTTTGTTATTTCAAAATCCATGTTTTTATCACCAACAGTGGTTTTGAGTTCATCATCATAAGTGGAAGTATATTGTTTTTCTTTCGGCAATTCTTCTTTATCATCCACATACAAAGAGGCAATCACAAAGTCTTCTTTTAAAAGTTTAAATACACCCGGCTTAGTCCATACATTATCTTCCATTTTACGGCAATTGGCACACGCATGACCAGTGAAATCAATCAATATTGGCTTATTGACTTCATTTGCATAGGCTTGGGCTTCTTCATAGTTTTTGAAGCCATACAATCCTTTCGCCAAATGTTTCATATTTGGATTTGCTAAGGTTTCTGAAGCCATTTCAGCAGGCATTGGAGGTAATATTCCTGAAAGTAAACTCAAAGGTTTTCCAGTAACACCCGGGATTAAATATAAAGTAAAAAGGAAAAAAAGAGAAGCGAATAATATTCTATCCCATGAGTATTTTTGAACTTTATTATCTTTGGGCATTCTCATAAGTCCCAAAATATATAAAGTTATTAGTATTGAAATTACTATCCAAATTACTAAAAATATGTTTCTATGCAGGTAATTAAAATGATAAGCTAAATCAATATTACTTAAAAATTTTAATGCTAAAGCAAATTCAGATAAGCCAAAAACAACTTTCAATTCACCCATCCATCCACCTGATTTAGGTAAATTTTTCAAAAATTCAGGAAAAATAGCTAGGGTTGAAAAAACCAGAGCAAACGGTAGTCCATAGGCTAACATTCCATACACAGGTCTCCAAATTTCGCCTTGAACAGAATATCCAAGCAAAGTGCTAACAAAAGGAGCAGTGCAAGAAAAAGAAACTAAAACTAAAGTAAAAGCCATAAAAAAGATCCCTAAAACTCCACCCTTATCCGATGCTTTATCAACTTTATTAACTAAACTATGGGGTAAAACTATTTCAAAAGCACCTAGAAGTGAAATTCCAAAAATAATGAATAAGATAAAGAAAAAGAAATTTGGAGCCCAATGTGTACTTAAAAAATTGGGAAAGCCTTGCCCAAATATTTTAACTATTAAGCCAAAAAAAGCAAATATAGCCATAATAGAAATTCCATAAAAAATCGCTTTTGATCTCCCATTTTCCTGTTTGGTAAAAAAACTAACGGTCATGGGCATAATAGGATAGATACAAGGCATAAATATTGAAGCCAGTCCTGCCCCAAAAGCTATTAGTAAAAACTGCCAAAGGCTTTGTGATTCTTCTACTGGTTTTGAATTTTCTGTTGTTGGTACTACAGTTTGATTATCAGCTTTTGCGGTTTCTTTTTTAATATTTGCAGTAGTATCGGAAATTTCCGAAGGAACTGGAACAATAGTTTCTTTTGCGGTTTCTACAGTAGCCACAGTTGATATTTTTTCAGAAAAACTATCATTGGCATTAATACAGCGGCCGTCTACGTCTGTACATGACTGAAAAGATATTTTACCTTTTACTGTCGGGTTTTCTTTTAAAATTTTTACTTTTTGATAAAATTTGGCAGATTCTTTATAAATCAAAACGTCATTGTCCCAAATTTCTTCAAAAACTTTATAAGGCTTTTTGGCTTGGCGAATATTGCCGATTAGCTGAAAGCTTGGATTTTTTTCGAAAATAAACTCTGTAACAATTGGTCCAATTTCTGGACTCATGTCGTTAGAATATATTTTCCAATCTTTAGCGATTTTAGCGGTAAATTCTATCTCAACTTCATCTCCTACGCTTGGGTTTTCCTGTAATATTTTCGTGCTCCATGTAGTTGGTTTTTCGATTTGCGAAAAAGCAGGAATTATAATTGAAATTGATATTAATAAAAGCAGAAATATTTTTTTTGAAAACATTTTATATAGTTTGTATTTAAAATGGAATACGCCAATTTTACTTGAAACGTATATGTTTTAACAAAAAGCCCCTCAAATATATTTCAATTTGAGAGGCTTTTTTTATTATTTTTTAATTTCTTAGAATTTTGGACAAGCCAATTCTTTCTTTCTTTGTTTTATGTAAGGACTTTTATCGTTATCAAATTTATCCAATTGATACGATAATGAGAACTCATGTGACCCTCCAGATTGGGAGCCTAAACCTGAAATAGTGAAGTCATAACTATATCCTAAAGAAAAATTATCAAATCTGAAACCCACCAATGCTGCTATGGCGTCTTGATTTGGGAAACTAGAGAATACTTTTTTAAGTGGAATACCTCTATATTGTAAACCCAATGTCAATGGAGTATAGGTTACATATGCACCCAAATCCAGTTGAGAAAACTGCCCTTGTTTTTTATACAAAAATGTTGGGGTTACGGTAAATTCTCTATCGCTGCTTGCAGAGGCATTCACCAAATGGTTTAAAGAAATATTATAGCCGCCATTCAACATATATTTTCTTGGTATACAATCGCCATTGGCACAACCTGCTGCAGTTGGTTGATTGCTATAAGTAATAGTTGGTTGAGTAATATGATTTACTGAAAGACCTAAAAACACTTTTGGGTTATAAAATAAAGCTCCAGAACCAACATCAAAGTTTCTTACGGTTCTCATATTGGTGAGATTGGCGTAAGGGTCAGAAGATGGGGAGCCTGTATAGCCACTGTTCGAAAGTTGATCACCAAATATTAAACCAGATGGATCAAATCCTCGTACTGAATAACTTCCCTGGAGGCCAAGCCTTAAAGAGTTTTTATTGTTTAATTTTAACTGATAGGCGTATAGTGCAGTAAATTCAGTGTTTTTAAGTCTGCTACCTTGAGCATCATTTAACAAAGTAATGCCTATACCAGAATTTGCCTTATCAATAAAATGATCCACACTAACTACGGAAGTAATAAAATTGGCATTGAGAGAAGGCCACTGATTTCTATAGTTAAACATTACCCTTGGGGCATATCCTGAGCCAGCGAAGGCAGGGTTATGGTACAAAGGAGCTGCGTAAAACTGCGTAAACTGAGGATCTTGTGCAAAGACCACGGTTACCAAATTTACAAAAGTCAATATTAGAAAAAGTCTTTTCATATCGTTATTTATGGAACGAATTATATTAAAGCAATTTTCGTTCCAATTTATTTATTAATTTAAACGTTCTAATTTTGAAAAGTTGTAGAAACTACAAAAAAAAGTAAATCTAGGTTGAAATTTGAGAAAACGCTTTCTAATAAATTGATTAGAGACAAATTATAGATCAAATACAACCTTTTAATTTAGTTTTAAATCTTATCTTTAAAATTATTAACATTTTTATAAATTTTTAGTATGTTTTTTGCGTATATCATTAAAGTAATTTACCTGAATTGACCTTTTTTGAAAAAATATGGATTCCTTTTGCAGTTTTACTCTTATTTGGAGTAAACAACTCTTCCTATGGTCAATTTTACGTAAGTCCAAAAGTTTGCGTAAATGAAAATCAGCCAGACCCGAATAATCCTGGTCAAAGTATTGGTTGTTCGCAAGCTACTACTTTTTTTGATACGCTAGGAAGTTCAGTGGCATGGAATTGGGATTTTGGAGATGGAAACACAGCTACTACACGTGACCCAAAACATTTTTATAATACTCCAGGAACTTTCATTGTAAACCTTAGAAATGTAGATAATAATGGCGTTATAAACAATTTTACAAAGACTTTAACTGTTGGAACTTATCCCAATCAGCCAAAATTTAATGATAAAGTAGATACAGATACTACAGTATGTGATGGTAGTACCTTAAAACTTAATCCATTCAAAGGAAATCTAGCTGGAAATAATTATGAATATCTCTGGTTTCCGAATGGTGAAACCACCTCAACAATAGAAGTTGATACTTCGGGATGTTATTCGGTTGAGGTAAAAGATAAAACGACTGGATGTAGTAGGTCAGCGAGAATAAAAGTGAAATTTTGCCTACAGGAGAAGCCTTCTGGGAGCCCTGTTCAAAAAGAATATTTGAACGGCGGTGTGATAATAGAGTACAAAGCCACAAGTTCGCCGCCAGACCCAATTGATTCACTTGCAAGTGAAGGTAATCTAATAAATAGTTTAGACTCTCTAAGTGATAGTTCTGCAGGAAGAGAAATTGCTCAAAAGCATAAATTAGTTTCTAATGGTGCTAATACTATTGTTTATGATAAATCGGGAAATCTGGTTTTATACTCTGATGGAATTAAAATTTATTCAGGCAAAGATGAGTCTGAAATCAAAATGGTTGATGGGTCACCTTACATAGGACTAAATGGAAATTCAACATCATCTATCTATTTAATTCCTAAAAATTCATGTAACTCATGTGAATTTGAAGAGTACTACTTGTTTACAGTTAACTTGCAAACAGGCCTTTTGTCCTATACGGTAATAGATATGAGATATAATAATAAAAAAGGGGCAATTACAGACGTGAATGTTCCTGTATTATATCCTGTTACGCCTAGTATGACTGTTACTGCGAATTTTGATAATACTGGGTATGTCATCTATAATCAAAATGCACTTACAAACACTTTCGAAATAACCAATGTAGATACTCTTGGTGTAAATTCAGAAAGTCAAAATATAGGAACATTAAATACAGTCCAAACCAACAACGCATATTCAATTTCAAATGATGGCAAAAAATTAGCTCAAGGTTTAGTAATTGGAGGTCAAAATTTTGTTGAGGTATACGATGTCGATCCAATTGGCAATAAATTAGGTAATCCATTATTGATAGATTTAAAAATTGCCGCACCTCCAAATATCTTTGGAATGAGTTTTTCTCCGAGTAATGGTTTACTTTATGTTTCTCTATCAGGTGATCCTACTTTGGGTGAAAAGTCCTATTTTATACAAGTACCGTTGCTTTTCGAAGACCCGATTTTGATAAGTAATAATATTAATATAATAGCTACTTCAGTTTCGGAAAAATATGGTGAGGTACAAACGGAGCCTTTTGGTTCACTTAAAGCACAAGTATTTCTTACTATTTTTGGGAAAAATTATTTGCCTTATGTAGATGCTCCAGAAGTTGTTGGTAACGCTATTGCAGTTGGATATTCTGAAGTTACAACAAGCAATAACCAAAATGTTATTTTATCCAGTCCTTCAGGTCAATTTTTAACAAATCAAGTAGATGTACAGCCTGACCAAGATGGGGATGGCCTTTCTGCCAATTACTCTGGCAATTGCTTTAACGCACCATCGGTACTTACCACTCAGGGTGTTTGTAGTCCAATGCGAAGTGAGGTCACTTGGGTTTTTGAAGATGGTACAAGTAAGGAAGGCTTGAGCGTTTCTTACGTTTTCCCCAAATTAGGGTGGAATAATATTAAGATTAAAGTTAAAATTTTTAATCCTTCGCCCACTGCTGGTGTTGTGAATAGTCAAGTCGTTAATAAACTTTTAGAAACAGAATGTATTACGAAAGAGTTTGACGGTCGTATCTACATAAAACCAAGCCCAGTTATTGATTTGCCAGACAAGTTGTATATCTGTTTGGAAGAATTTGAAAAGAAAACTGTTGGACCAATAACCACTGGGGGTAACTCTTTTCTTTTTTCTTGGCTTACCACACTTGATGCACAGATTAGCGATGATTCCGCTTATGTTTTTGATATTCCAGCGGTTTATAAACTAAATGTTGAGAATAATTTTGAGTGTAAAGCAGATGATAAAATCACTGTTTTAGAAGGGTGTGAACCTGCCTTATTTGTTCCTGATGTTTTTACTCCTAATGGCGATTCGTTAAATGATACCTTTGAAGTAATCCCTGCTTACATTACTGATTTTGATTTTAAAGTTTTCAACAGATGGGGAGAAATGGTTTTTAACTCTAAAAATCCAGAAATCAAATGGGATGGGAGGTATAAAGGCAAAGTATTTGCAAATCAATTGTATCCCTATACCATAAATTATAAATCGAAATACTTCCCCGAACGTGGAACACTTCAAACCCGCGGCTCAATCTTGATTTTGAAATAATTCTCCGTTTTTTCGATAAAGACCTCTATATTTGAGGTATTATTTACATAGTTTTTTAAGAAAAATACATGCGTCAAGACTTCCTAACGGGTGATGATGAGGGAATGAGTCCAGGAGATAAGGACTTTGAAAGAGCTTTGAGGCCAATTTCTTTCGAAGATTTTTCTGGTCAAGATAAAATTCTTGAAAACCTGAAAGTTTTTGTAAAAGCAGCCAAAATGCGAAACGAAGCGTTGGACCATGTGTTGTTACATGGACCTCCAGGCTTGGGTAAAACTACGCTTTCGCATATAGTGGCCAATGAGTTAGGTGCTAGTTTAAAGATTACCTCAGGCCCAGTTTTGGATAAGCCAAGTGATTTAGCAGGCTTGCTTACTTCTTTAGAAACAAATGATGTACTTTTTATAGATGAGATTCACCGTCTTAATCCAATTGTAGAAGAATACTTGTATTCGGCTATGGAAGACTATAAGATTGATATCATGCTTGATAGCGGGCCTAACGCCCGAAGTGTTCAGATTGGCTTAAATCCGTTTACGCTAGTTGGAGCTACTACTCGCTCAGGTTTGTTGACTTCCCCCTTGCGTGCTCGATTCGGAATAAATGCTCGACTAGAATATTATGATGCCGTACTTTTAAGTAAAATCTTAAGAAGGTCAGCTTATATTTTAAATACCCCAATAGATGAAAAAGGTGCCTTTGAGATAGCTAGGAGAAGCAGAGGAACACCAAGAATTGCAAATAACTTATTAAGAAGAACGAGAGATTTTGCTCAAGTGAAAGGCGACGGAATTATAACCATCGAAATAGCCGAAATGGCTCTTACAGCCTTGGAAGTTGACCAAGATGGTTTGGACGAAATGGACAATAGGATACTTTTAACCATTGTGGAAAAATTTAAAGGCGGCCCTGTGGGATTATCTACAATAGCTACAGCAGTAGGAGAAGAAGCAGAAACTATTGAAGAAGTTTATGAGCCTTTTTTGATTCAGGAAGGATTTTTGAAACGGACTGCTCGTGGTCGTGAAGCCACTGAAAAAGCTTACAAGCATTTAAATCTTGTGCCAAAATATAAATTAGGTGAGTTATTTTAAGCCTATTTTATTTTTATTTACATTTTTATTTTTATTTTTATCACTGTGTTAGATTCAAAGAGATTCTAGATAGTGATTTTTTTTATTAATTAACTGAATTATAATCCTTTAAATATTAAAATTGTTTGTTTTGACCCTTTTTTGGAATTTCAGATTAGGGAAAGAAAGTTCATAGCTTAACCTTAAATGTAAAAGAAATATGCCCATAGGAAAATTAAAAAGAGAACAAGAAGAAACCATAAAAATCGAAAAGAAGGCTACAATAAAACCAATATTGTTTGAAGCGGCTTGGGAAGTTTGTAATCAAGTAGGGGGTATATATACTGTTATACGATCCAAAGTGCCAGCTATGGTAGATGAGTGGGGCGATAATTATTGTTTGATTGGGCCTTATTTTGCTCAAACCGCAGGGATAGAATTCGAGAGATTAGATCAAGATGAATCGATTTTTTCACAAGCAGCCAGAAGTTTGCGTGAAAAAGGGCTTGATGTTTATTACGGAAGGTGGCTGGTAACGGGTAAACCTCGAATTATTTTAATTGATTTTACTTCCAATCTAGCCAATGTAGACGCCTTAAAGTTTGATCTTTGGGAAAGACACCAAATCTCTACAATTAACTGCGAGGATTTGGTTAATAGGGTTATCGCTTTTGGCGATTTAGTAAAAAAATATTTACAGACATTTATTGAAGATTTTAGTAAAAAGCAAGAAGTTGTTGCTCATTTTCATGAATGGATGGCCTCAACTGCCTTAATAGATCTCAGAAAAGACAAAGTAAATGTTGGCACTGTGTTTACAACACATGCTACTATGTTAGGTAGATATATTGCAGGCAATGTCAATGATTTTTATGAAAAATTAGACTCATACAAATGGGATGTCGAAGCAAAAAACTACGGTATAGAAGCTCAAGCTGGCATAGAGCGTCAATCAGCTCAACTATGTCATGTTTTGACTACCGTAAGTGATGTGACAGCCAAAGAATGCGAAGTTTTTTTTGGTAGAACTTGTGATTTAATCCTTCCAAATGGATTAAATATAACAAGATTTGCAGCTACGCATGAGTTTCAGAATTTGCACTTAAAGTATAAACAAAAGATCAATCAGTTTGTAATGGGGCATTTTTTCCAAAGTTATTCTTGGGATTTAGACAACACCCTATATTTCTTTACTTCGGGTAGATACGAGTTTAAAAATAAAGGTTATGATTTGACCTTAGAAGCCTTGAAAAGGCTCAACTTCAAAATTGTGCAGTCTGGAATGGACATGACAGTGGTTATGTTTATGATTACTAAGAATCCTATTTATTCAATAGATCCTCAAGTGCTACAATCTAGGGCCGTAATGGAAGAAATACGCCAAACTTGTGAGTCTATCGAAAATGAGATAGGAGAACATTTGTTTCATGCTTCTGCCTCTAATGAAGACCCAAAATTACCTGATATTAATGATTTTGTGAGCGAATACTGGAGATTAAGACTCCGTAGAACCATTCAAACTTGGAGAACAAAAACCCTACCGCGTACGGTTACACATTTATTGAAACAACCTGATGAAATTACAGAGTTTTTTGAAAAAACCAATCTGATGAATCATCAGCAAGATAGAGTCAAGTTTGTATATCATCCTGATTTTATTTCCCCAACTAACCCTCTTTTTGGTATGGAATATAGCCAGTTTGTTAGAGGTTGCCATTTGGGGGTTTTTCCTAGTTACTATGAACCTTGGGGTTATACCCCTCTTGAATGTGTTGTAAGAGGCATACCAACTGTCACCAGTGACTTGTCAGGCTTTGGAGATTTTATGATGCAACTGATGGACGATTACGAAAATGTGGGTGTATATGTAGTGAATCGCAAAGACCAAAACTTCGATAAAGCTGCTGACCAATTGGCCAATATTTTATTCAAGTTTGTCACAATGAGTCGCCGAGATAGAATTATGCAGCGAAACAAAGTCGAAAACATTTCAGATGTTTTTGATTGGACAAACCTAAGAGCCTATTATGACACTGCTCATGACCTAGCCTTGAAAAAGAAAGGATTAGGGAAAAGTTAAAATTCTATATTTTCTAAATGATTGTAAATAAGTTATTTGCAATCATTTTTTATTTTTTGGTATTAAAATCGTACAATTTTGTATTTTTGTATTTTAATATCGATGTCTACTATGTTTTTAAAAATATCCTTATTTTTATTTGCTTATCTTCTAGGATCAATTCCGACTGCCTATTGGTACGCCAAGTTTTTTCATGGCATAGATATCAGACAACATGGTAGCGGTAATATTGGAGCTACAAATTCATTGAGGGTTTTAGGGAAAAAAGCAGGAATTATAGTTTTGATTTTTGATCTTTTGAAAGGTTTAATCCCCGCTTATTTAGCTAGATTTTTAGGGCTGTCTGAAGACCTGGTATTTTTAATAGGTATAACTTCAATTTTAGGTCATATTTTTTCTGTATTTGCAGGCTTTAAAGGGGGTAAAGGAATTGCTACATCTCTAGGTGTGATTTTGGCGGTATCTCCAATTGGCGGAGGTGTCAGTGTGTTAGTTTTTATAACTGTAGTTTATATAACCAAATATGTATCTTTAGGTTCATTATTGGCTGGATTAGCTTTTGTAGTATATTTTTTAATTTCAAATGGTGTTTTAAATTCATTGTCCTATATAGCAATTGGTTTATTATTGCTGATAGTTTTCACGCATAGAGTCAATATTCAGAAATTAATGCATGGGAATGAAAACAAATTGGGTAAAAAGGTATAAGTCTTACTCCAAGACCTCTTTTAGCACACCAAGAGATCGTAAATCACCAAAGTTTTCTACATGGATTTTATAATAGACTAAAAGCAATTCTAGGAGTTTTAATCGCATTTTTTTGCCGATGTTAAGGAGTGTTCCAAAATCACTTGATATCATTTTTTGAATTTGTTCCGCTTCTGCATCATTTACAGGGAAGGCATGGTCGTAAAGTTGCTCCACTACATCTCGGGCATTTTCTGGACCAAAACCCAAATAAAAGCAATAGTTTATTAAAAAATAGAGATGAAAATTTTCTATTTGGTCTTCATGTTGGTCCAAAAATTTTAGAGAATCAAGCAAAAAATTAAAAAGAGGAATATTTTCAGCATGTTCTTTTAGGCTATTATTTAATACCTCATTTATGAATATCCCTAAACTCGACTTTTTTATATCAACTGTAATGGTATTATAAGGATAAAGGCACTTTACTTCTGAAAGTCTATGGATTTCTTTTTTAGTATCGTGGTAAACAACCATATCAAGCAGTGTCAAGGGTTGGAATAAGGCTATTTTGTTTTTGCCTTTAGAACTCCTGACGCCATTTTCAATATATGTCTGTATCCCGAACTTTTCTGTATAGATTTTAACTATAATAGATGTCTCCTTATATTTAATAAAACTAATGACTATACCTTTTGTTTTATGTAGCATGATACAGCAAAAATACGAAAATAACCAGCCAAAGTATATCTATAAAATGCCAATAAATGTAAACTAGCCTTATAGATAGCTGGTTTGGGGGGTTTACAGAATAAACAAAAGAGTCAACGTAAGTTTTATTGCTGAATACCTTAGAAACAACTCTTGACAAGGCTACAATTCCGCCAAAAGTATGTAAAATATGTAAACCAGAAAGGATTATTAAAAAAGAAGCTCCAGTATGAGTGCTAATCGTTTTGCCTTCGTTGGCTAAATTGTACCATCCTACCAATTGAAAAACTAAAAATAGTAGTCCCATAAAAAATGTTATAGCCAAATAAGTTTTCGATTTTTGGAAGTTTTGGTTTTCTAAATATTTTTTGGAAAGATAGAAGCTAATGCTACTAAAAACAATCACTAAAGTGCTCAACCAAAATATTTTTGGTATTACCATTGGAATATCTTGATTAATATATTCTTTTTTTAGAAATATCAGAAAAATGGCTAAAAATAAGATAATGCTACCTAAAATTCCAAGATATAGCATGAACGTAAAAGGTTCCCGCCTTTTAATAAGTTTATTGGTTCTAATAGACATTAATTGATTATTATTTTTATAAATTAGCAAACAAATTTGAGCTGATTTCATATTGTAAACAAGGTTTTTGCCTTAATGATTTGAATCTCAACGAATATTTTTTCGCAAAGTGAAACTTTATAAAATAATATTAATCGGGTTGTTTGAGATAAGTCTTTTTGGACAAGCCTACGCACAAAACCTTTGCAATGATCCTTCTTTTGAAAAAGGAGGTTTTGATTTTAGTGAAGCAAGTATTTGTTTGCCCAAATTGGTTACTTTAACGAATACTTCTGGTGTACAAAATCCAAAATATGTTTTCGATTACCAGGATGAAAGTTTAGAAACAGTTAAAGCAATTGCTTCTTCTCAAAATTCGAAAAATTTTAATACTTTAAAACAACAACCCGAAATTTCAACAATTTTGCAAATCGGAGAAAAGTCAGGAAAAATTACAATTGCCTGCAAGAACATTGTTTTAAGGTCCAATAATTCTCCAATTTATAGTTATACTGTATGTGCTCCATATACTCTTGGTATCAATATTCCAGTTCACGAACTTAACGACTTTGATTCTTATGAAATAACTATGGGAGCTATTGTCATTAATATCACAAAGGCCGATTTGCCTTATCAAAAAATACAAACTTTGGCATTTCCTGTAAATATTAAAGTAGAAGGGAAATATACAGATTTGTCAAAGTCTTGTATTAATCCTTCGCCTACTATTCAGCTTGTTACACCTATTTTTGGGCCAAATGCCACGACTTCTCAATTTCATCCAGCCATAAAAAAAATAGAATTAACCTCCAAGTCAAATGCATCTATTACTTTCTCTGGAGCATTTTTAGATACTTCAAATGACAATGAAGTATATAATTTATTTGCGTATAAAATAGGGGCATTGGTAAATTTAAATTTTCCAAATATAGCAAATATTAAACCTGGGAAATACAATTACCCAATTACAGATACTACAAGCACTTATTGTTTTTTTGTACAAAGGAAAAATAATATTTGTGGAGTATTTTCTGAAAGATCTGCTGAAATGTGTACCCATCCTTTAAACTCAGCTACTTTTAAACCTTACGAGTATGATTTAGATTGGGAAAAATATCCTAATAAATTGTTTGGGCAGAATAATGTTTATCCTTTTTCTTATATTACTTCAACACAAAAAATAATTAGAATTGAGGCGACTCAAAATATTTTAGAAATTCCAACACTTTTTCAAGATAAAAAATATACAGATTCTAATATAGATTGTAAAAAGAAATATTGTTATCAAGTCATTTCAAATGTTTCAGGAGTCTATAATTTTACTCCGTTTTCTGGACAAAGTATTTCAAATCAGATTTGTAAAGACAGGTCTGAAATTATAGCCGAAAAGCTCTCAGATGCTTGGGTAAGTACAAGTCTTACAAATACCAACGAAATAAATTTTGAAAACAAGCCCAATTGGCCAGTTGATGTTGAAAAATTTTATCTTTACAAAGTTCAAAATGGTAATTTGGATATAATAGATAGTCTTGATAAATCTCAAAACCAATTTATTGATAAAATACCAGTTTCTAAATCAGAAAAATATTCAGTTGGTTATCAGGATATTTGTAATAGCAAGTCAGCCTTAGTAAATAACTTCTCTTCTATTTTTTTAGAAAAAAATGCCTCAGATAAAATCATATGGACGAAAGAGTCTCCATTTTCATTGGATAAAATAGGGGCTTACGAAGTTGAATATATAGACGAAAAAAGTGATTTAGTAATCGATCAAGTTTCTCTAAATAAATCAGTTAATACGCATATTGTTAGTTTTGACAAATATGATTCTGATGCAAAATTTAGAATTAAAGCAAAAGCAGATTCCACTTCTATTCATGAATCTTATTCTAATACCATCACAATACCTGTAATAGTGGCATTATTTATTCCAGAAGTTTTCACCCCAAATGCTGACAATAACAATGATTTGTTTGAATTGAAAGGCAAAACTTCGAATTTCGATTTTTTTCAATTGCAAATCTACAATAGGTTTGGAGAGAAAATTATCGAGTTAAAAAATCCTACTGATACTTGGGATGGGAATTTACAAGGAAAACCTGCTCCTGTTGGCTTGTATTCTTATAAATTATCTGCAATTCATAAAAATGGGGAGGTCTTTTCTTCATTAGGTGCACTTGAATTGATTAGATAAGCCATAAAATCATAAAAACTTTAGACATTTCTGCTGTTTTTCTTCGACCTTTGTGCTCCGAAATAAGAAAATATGAAAACAAAAGGAAATCGTAAGTCAAAAATAAATATTGTCACACTAGGTTGTTCTAAAAATTTAGTTGACTCAGAAATACTTTTTACACAGCTTAAAGGCAATGGCCTAAATGTAAGCCACGAATCTGAAGAGGATGATGCTCAAATAGTTGTAATAAACACTTGCGGTTTTATAGACAATGCAAAACAAGAAAGTATAGACACAATTTTAAGATATGTGGAAGCCAAAGAGGCGGGACATGTCGAAAAAGTAATTGTAACTGGTTGTTTATCTCATAGATATAAAGATGATTTAGAAAAAGAGATTCCACAGGTTGATGCTTGGTTTGGTACGAATGAGTTGCCAAGGTTGATGAAAACACTTAAAGCGGATTATAAAAAAGAACTAGTAGGTGAGCGTTTACTTACCACGCCGGCACATTATGCTTATTTGAAAATTGCCGAAGGCTGCGATAGGCCTTGTAGTTTTTGTGCTATTCCTATCATGCGAGGTAAACATGAGTCCAGGCCGATGGAAGAGTTATTGCTTTCCGCAAAAAACCTTGCTGCCAAAGGTACAAAAGAGATTATTTTAATAGCTCAAGATCTTACTTATTATGGTTTGGATATTTATAAAAAAAGAAACTTGGCGGAATTTCTTGATAGATTATCTGATGTGGAAGGGATAGATTGGATAAGATTGCAATATGCTTATCCTTCGGGTTTTCCGATGGACATTTTGGATGTGATGGCCAAAAAGCCAAATATCTGCAAATATTTAGATATGCCTCTTCAACATGGGTCTTCCGAAATGTTAAAACTCATGCGTCGAGGTATAGATAGACCCAAAACAGAAGCTTTGCTGAATGAAATAAGGTCTAAAGTGCCCGATATAGCTATAAGAACTACTTTGATAGCTGGTCATCCTGGCGAAACTGAGGATATGTTTGAGGAGATGTACAATTTCGTAAAAGAACAAAGATTCGACAGGTTAGGTGTTTTTCAATATTCACATGAAGATGATACCCATTCTTACGGCATGGAAGACAATGTGTCACCAGAGGACAAACAAGAGCGTGTCGATATCATTATGGAGCTTCAGCAGGGAATATCTGAGGAGCTAAACCAGAAAAAAGTTGGGAATACCTACAAAGTTTTGTTTGATAGAAAAGAGAGCGGATATTTTGTAGGTAGAACAGAGTTTGATTCACCAGACGTTGATAATGAAGTTTTAGTCTCAGCCGATGAGTATCTCCGTTTGGGGGATTTTGCACAAATTAAAATTAAAAGTGCTTCAGAGTTTGACTTATATGGAGAAATAGCCAAATAGAATTTTACAAGAGAAAATTCTAATGAATTATTCTAACCTTTTGCCCAAAGTCATTTTTAGTGGAAATTCGGGCGTCCTTAAGTATCGTAACCTACTAATTACCAGTACTATATTTTAAAAACAAAACCCCGAAAACCTCCAATTTCTTGGAAATTTGGGGTTTTTTGTGTATTTTAGAGCACCTTACCTCCCTAAAA
Source organism: Lacihabitans sp. LS3-19 (assembly GCF_024343575.1). Lineage (GTDB taxonomy): Bacteria > Bacteroidota > Bacteroidia > Cytophagales > Spirosomataceae > Leadbetterella. The sequence goes on from NZ_RJUA01000027.1 coordinate 22,723, forward strand.
TATGGTGCAAAATACATTATTTTCTTTTGATAGCCCAATTTTTCCTGAATGGTATTTTTTCAATAATTCGACCGAGCTTGGGCGAATTTACAAGCTGATTCCTTGGAATGATTTGGTTAAAGTTCTCCCAGAAAAGAGGCACCCTGCTGGAGCCCCATCTTACCTTCCAAAAGCTGGTTATTTTGGCTTAATGTTTTTGAAACATTATACTGGTTTAAGTGATGAAAAACTGATGGCAGCTTTCCAGACCAATTTTTCTTACCAAATGTTTTGTGGTTGTCGGTTAAAATTAAATGAGGTTATTCGTGATAATGCGTTTATTAGTCGTGTTCGAGGTTATTTGGCTAAATATTGTGATATGAATAAAATTCAAAAAATATTAGTTGAAGCATGGAAGGGTGAGCTCGAAAACA
>NZ_RJUA01000028.1:0-20383 GCF_024343575.1 Lacihabitans sp. LS3-19
AGAATATATAAATAGTTCGGAAAAGCTCCTCTATACTGACATTAGGATATTGATGGGGGGTAGGGGTGTTTTTAGCACACGGATTTGACACGGACAATTTTAATTTATATTGCTCGAAACTTTGATTTTTTATAAATAAAAATCCGTGTCAAATCCGTGTTTATCTGTGTTCTATTATGCATTAGAAAAATAATATAATGAACGAAAAAGAATATATAAATAGTTCGGAAAAGCTCCTCTATACCGACATCAGGATATTGATGGGGGGTAGGGGTGTTTTTGAGCAAGAGTTGCTTCCAAAAGAAGCTTCTCCGCCACCAATTCCTCCCGAGATAGAATTTGAAGGAGATAATGGTGGAAATAGAAACCGCATGCCTGAATTGGTAAATTCAAATGTAGACGAAGTGCTCAACAAACCGCCCATCTGGCTTATTCGTTGGGGTACTACGGTCTTCTTTTTGGCTTTTGTTATGCTGATAGGCATTACTTGGTTTGTAGAATATCCCGACTTGGTGGGTTCTTCGCTCAAGGTAGTTGCCAATAATCTACCAAAAACTATCCTAAGCAAAACAGATGGTAACCTCACCCGCCTTTTTGCAAAAGAAGGCGAATTGGTGGAAAAAGGCCAGGTATTGGCCTATCTTGAAAGCACAGCAAGCCACGACGAAGTACTGCAACTTGAAGAAACGGTAAATACTTTGGTGAATTTTGCCCAGGAAAATAATATCAATGCAATTCAAAACACAAAGATTCCCCAGTATTTTAGCTTGGGTGAATTGCAAAAGTCATATCAAGCATTTCAACAAGCTTTGATGCAATCCAAAGCTGCTGCTAGCAATGGGGTTTTTGAAAAGAAAAAGGCAACCATTGGCAGTGAAATCGGTTCTTTAAGAAGACTTCAGGACAATACCAAAAGTCAATTGCAATTGCAAGAGCAAGATTTACAAATGGCTTTAGAAGAAGCCCAAAGCCAACAGCGACTTGCAGAAAAAGGCTTTGTGGCACATTTGGAAGCTAAAAATTCAATGAGCAAATATCTAAGCAAAAAACAGGCTTATGAACAAGCCAAAGGCAGTTTAGAAAACAATACCATTAACCAGACGCAAAAGCAGCAGGAAATATTTGAAATAGACAAAAACGTTTTGGATCAAAAAGTGGCGGTTATACAATCAATCAATACGCTCAAAAGCGACATAGAAGCTTGGAAACAAAGGTATATAGCTACGGCGGCTATTTCTGGCAAAGTGAATTTCTTAAGTACTTTACAAGAAAACCAAATGGTAAAAGCTGGGCAAGAGCTCATGTATATTCTGCCTGAGGGATCGGGTTTTTATGGGGAAATGATGGTGGGTCAATACAATTTTGGTAAAATTAAGGCAGGACAAGAAGTGATAGTGAAGTTTCCAAGTTATCCATTTCAAGAGTTTGGCACCGTTAAAGGCCAAATATCCTATATATCAGATATTGCAAAGGATTCTACGTATTTGGTAAAAGTGCAGTTTCCCGAAGGACTTATTACTTCTTCAAAAAAAGCTTTGCCATTTAAAAACGGCATGACGGCCTCTGGAGAGATAGTAACAGAAAATCTAAAGCTGATGGAGAAGTTTTTCTATGATATCCGAAAGTCATTGAAACGGTAGGTTAGTTATTTGTGCATTTTTATTGGTGTATTAGTTATTTGGTTTATTGGTTATTTCTGTATTAGTTATTGGTCATTTGCCTGCTTGTTATTTAGTAAAGCAGTTTTTTCTTGTTGGGAATTTATAATTGCTTGTGGGCATATTTCGAATTGTTTTTAATTTTTCATATTGATGGGGAAAATGTTGTTTTTAATTCTTCTTTGTTTTGAAATACATGCTCAAAAAGTGTACACTTTAGCGGAATGTATCGAGACTGCTTTTCGCCAAAATCCCGAAATTCAAGTGCAAAATCTGAATATTCTTAAATCCAATGATGCATACAGTTATTCTAAACTAAACAAACTCCCAAGCTTAAGTGGCAGTGTTTCGCAAGGGGTTAATGGCGGACGGAGTATAGATCCCTTCACCAATACCTTCGTACAGCGAAACATTTCCACCAATGCTTTTGGTGTAAGTACAAACTGGAATGCTCTAAATGGCGTAAACAAGCAAATAGAGCAAAATAGGCTGAATACAGAAGCTGAAAAGCAGCAATTGGACCTTCGCAAAAAAGAGCTAAAAATCAGTGTAATTGAAGCTTTTATGCAAGTTTTATTGGCCCAAGAATTTTTTAGATTGGCTACTGAACAAAGACTCGACTTGGAAAGTCAATGGTTAGGTTTGAAGGAAAAAGCCAAGGAAGGTTTAATATCCAATAGCCAAATCAGTGATTTTGAAGCACAAATCGGAAATGTAAAATTTGAAGAATTTAATGCAAAAAACAACCTTTCCCTTTCAAAATTAACCCTAAGCCAATGGTTAGGGTTTAGTGCGAAAACTGACTTTAATGTAAAGCAAGAAAATATATTATTTTCAGAATCAAAAGCTCAGCTAAGCTTTCATCCGTCTCAGAGAATCTTTGAAACCCAATTGCAAATAGCTAAAATAGCAAGCAAACTGGCCGAAGCAGCAAAATATCCTAGTATTAATGTTAGTGCGGGACTTGGCTCAGCTTATTCAAGTGCGGCCTCAGCAGAGTTTGCGTATTTCAAACAATTAAACTATAATCTCAATCAATATTTTAGAATTGGGCTCAATATTCCCATCTATTCCAATGGCCAAGTTCAGGCAAAAATAGCCAATGCAAATATTCAGGAGAGGATTATAAAAAAGCAAATAGATCAGCAAAACTTAAAGCTAAACCAGGAATTAGAAAAGCAAAAAATGACGATTGACCTGCTTAAAGAAAAATTAATATATGCTGAGATTAATCAAAATACCCAGTCTAAAGCCTATTTAGCAGCCAAAGAACGTTTTTCTGAAGGGATTCTAAATATCACAGAACTAAACACTTTCAGGCTAAATGCCGAAAAAGCCAAAATCACACGGATCCAAACCCAATTAGAATTGAATTATAAAGCCTTGATGCTCGAGGCTTTTTTAGAATAAAAAATCCTCGTTTGTGAATTTCCGGAAAGCTTAAAGTAATCTTTCTAAAGCTATTAGCTTTTCTTTATAAATTAGGCTAAGCTAAAATTGAAGCTTAAGAAATAATTTAAATCGCAATAATCCTTGAAATAGCGTAATAAATGATTGTGAAATCCTTAATTTTGCGGAGAATTTAATTTTTTATAAATTTTCGATAAAATGCAGATTAAAGACATTCTACAACTTTCGCCAGAAAGTCAAAAAGTTACAGTTAAAGGTTGGGTTAGAACCAAGAGAGGACAAGCGAATATAGTTTTTATAAATCTTAATGATGGCTCTACCATTAAGAACATTCAGGCTGTAGTAGAAGATGGAAAAATAGATGAAGAAACCTTAAAAAAGGTTACTACAGGTGCTTGTTTGGCAGTTACGGGTACTTTGCAAGCTTCGGTGGGAGCAGGTCAAGCACTTGAAGTAATAGTAGAAAATATCGAAATCTACGGTACGGCAGACGAGACTTTTCCGATGCAACCGAAAAAGCACAGCCTTGAATTTTTAAGAGAAAAAGCACATTTGAGATTCAGAACCAATACTTTCGGGGCTATTTTCAGAATTCGTCATGCTTTGGCATTTGCCGTGCATAAGTTTTACAATGACAACGGTTTCTTCTATTTGCATACGCCTATTATCACCGCCTCAGATGCTGAAGGTGCTGGTGAGATGTTTAGAGTTAGTACTTTTGAGCCCAATGCGGCTCCTAAAAACGAAGAAGGAAATATAGATTTTTCTCAGGATTTTTTCGGAAGAGAAACATCACTAACGGTTTCTGGACAGTTAGAAGGCGAGCTTGGAGCTATGGCTTTATCAAAAATATATACTTTTGGGCCAACATTTAGAGCCGAAAACTCCAATACCACAAGGCACTTGGCGGAGTTTTGGATGATAGAGCCCGAAATGGCATTTTTCGAACTCGAAGACAATATGAATCTTGCCGAAGATTTCATAAAATATGTAATAAAATACGCTTTAGATAACTGTCAAGACGATTTGGAGTTTTTGCAAACAAGATTATTAGACGAGGAAAAATCAAAGCCGCAAAACGAACGTTCGGAATTGAATCTTTTGGATAAGCTTAATTTTGTAATAAATAACAGTTTCGAAAGAATAACCTATACTGAGGCAATAGATATTTTGGTAAAGTCAAAGCCTGCACAGAAAAAGCAATTTCAATACGAAGTAGCTTGGGGTATAGATTTACAATCAGAGCATGAGCGTTATTTGGTTGAAAAGCATTTTAAAAAACCGGTTATTTTGACCAATTACCCGAAAGACATCAAAGCGTTTTACATGAAGCAAGACGAACCTTCTGACGCTGCTCCAGGGCCAACAGTTAGAGCCATGGACGTTTTGTTTCCTGGAATAGGGGAGATAATCGGTGGTTCTCAGAGAGAAGATAATTATGATAAATTGGTAGGTAGAATGGCCGAAGTGGGTATTGCTCCTGAAGATTTGTGGTGGTATTTGGATACGCGTAAATTCGGAACCGCTCCTCACTCAGGTTTCGGTCTTGGATTTGAGCGGTTGGTGCTTTTTGTGACAGGTATGGGAAATATCCGCGACGTGATTCCTTTTCCACGTACACCTAAAAACGCCGAATTCTAATTATGTTTTTATCACTTTTCATTTTCTTAGCCGTTATAGGTGCCAATGTTATCGTGAGTGTATATATCGAACGAAAACTTTCGGCATTTATACAAGATAGGCTTGGGCCAATGGAAGTGGGAAAATGGGGGCTATTACAGTTATTTGCTGATTTATTGAAATTATTTCAAAAAGAAGATATTATACCTGACAAAGCAGATAAGAAACTTTTTATGTTTGCTCCCTATTTGATTTTTATTGCCATTTTTGCCGGTTTTGCATTTATTCCAGTCAATAGACTTTTACAAGGTGCTGATCTACAGACGGGTGTGTTTTTGTTAATGGGAATAATTTCTTTGGATATTTTGGGGATTTTGATGGCTGGTTGGTCATCTAATAATAAATATGCATTATTGGGTTCGATGCGTTCAGTTGCTCAAATACTATCTTATGAAGTGCCCATTGGTTTGTCTGTATTGTGTGTAGTATTGATAAGCTCAAGTCTTAATATTCAGGAAATTATTACTCAGCAAGGTATTTTTTCAGGAGAAGCTAATTATCTATTTGGCATAAAAGCTTTAGGAATTGAAACCACGCGAATTGGCGGATTTTTGACTTGGAATATTTTTAGAAGTCCTTTTCTTTTAATTGCTTTTGTAGTTTTTATTATTGCTGCACTAGCGGAGGCTAATAGGGCACCTTTTGACTTACCCGAGGCAGAATCGGAGTTGATTGCCGGTTTTCATACTGAATATTCAGGTTTCCGTTGGGCCATTTTGTTTTTGGCAGAATACGGTATGATGCTATTACTGTCAATGTTTGCAGTCGTATTATTTTTAGGAGGTTGGAATACTCCATTTCCCAATATTGGAAGTCTTAAACTTGCGGATTGGACATCAGGCAAAAACAGCGAGATAGCAACGCACCTTTGGGGAGCATTCTGGTTATTTTCTAAGGCATACCTTGGAATGTTGGTGCAGATGTGGATCCGCTGGACTTTGCCAAGGATGAGAGTAGATCAGCTGATGTATCTTTGTTGGAAAGTTTTGACACCTTTAAGTTTGATATTGGTTTTGATTTCTGCATTTTGGAGGATATTGATGATATGGTAGAATGGCAAAAATAATCGAGCAAGATTTAGAAGAAGCAATTATAAACTTACCTGCCAAAGAGAAGAATAAGTTGCTGATTCGCCTGATTAATAAGGATAAGGTGCTAGTTGAGCAATTGCATTTTAAGCTATTAGAGCATCCTGAAATAGACTTGAAATTACGTCAAGATGCGGTCTCAGATGATATTAAAAATCTAAAAAAGCTAAATGCAATTAAATCCAGAGAATTGTTAATTCTACAGAGAATTTTTTTTGCCAAAATACTGTATCACAAAAGAATTACCGCTGATAAAGTAGGGGAGGTAAGATTAAGCGTGAAATTAATTTTGAAGTTTTTAAAAGATTATAATTCAGTTTTCAATAAGCCAGACTATAAGTATAATTTTAAACTGAATGAATTCAACATAAAGAAAACGCTAATGATGCTAAAGAATCTCAAAGCTTTACATGAAGATTACAGAATTGAATTTGAAGAAGATATCAATATAATATTAAGTTTGATTTACAATGGTATTCATGCTGATTTGGCTATGAGCTTAGGTTTACCTCGAAATATTGATTAATAAATGAAAAGACCGCTTTTAGTTTTAAAGTTTGGTACAGCTTCTATTACCAAACCATCTGGGGAACCAGATTTGGCGATAATTGAAGAAATTGCACGCCAAGTAGCTTCTTTGCACAATACTTACAGAATCGTGATAGTATCCTCAGGAGCGGTGGGAGCAGGGAAGCATTTTGTTCAGAATTATGAAGGGACTATTAGTCAAAAGAAAGCTGCCGCCGCTATTGGAAATCCATTATTGCTGAAAATGTACGACCAAGCATTCGAAAAATTTGGAATAAAAGTAGCCCAAAGTCTTTTAGAAAGGCAACATTTCGCCAACCGCCAACAGTTTTTACAGCTCAAAGAAACCTACGAAGAACTTTGGAAAAGCAATATTATACCTATTGCAAACGAAAACGACGTTGTGAGTAATCGCGAACTAAAATTCTCAGATAACGACGAATTAGCTACATTAATAGCAGGTGGATTTGGTGCCAGTAATTTAATGTTATGCACAGCCTCAGGAGGATTATTAAATAAGAACGGAGAGCTTGTCAGTACAGTAATGGAAATAGATGAGCAGATTTTAGGTATGGTTAGCAAATCAAAAACTGCTCTTGGTTTGGGTGGAATGGCATCTAAATTGACATTTACGCACCTCGCTACAAAAATGGGTATCCAAGTGATGATATTTGGTATGAAGGTAGAGGATGGAATTATTAATGCATTAAATCAAAAGTCTGGAACTACCTTTTTATCTCAAAAAGTCAAATTGTCTGCGAAAGATAAATGGATAGCGAGCGGAGGATTGACGGTTGGTAGAATCAGTATAGATGATGGAGCCAGTAAGGCTTTGTTGAATAGGAAGAGTTTGTTGGCGGTAGGTATTAGTCATTTTGAGGGAGAATTTGAAGCAGGCGAATTGGTTGAAATAATAAACGAGAACGCTCAAGTATTAGCTATTGGTCAAGCAAAACTTTCTTCAGTGGATTTAGCTTCAAGTTTAAAAATTCAGAACTTAGTCTTCGTCCATGCAGACGATTTAGTTTTGATATAAAAAAAGCCCTCAGTGTTTACTGAAGGCTCATTTTTAGAATATCTTTAAGCTTATTTCTTAGGCTCTTCTTTCACTTCTGCTGGAGGAGTAACACCCATTTTCTTAAATACCAAGTTAGTGATATTGTCAGATTCTGGAGCTACCAAGATTACTGGAGTTGTACCATATCCTGCGTCAGAATTTAATACATAAGTATAGCCATTTTCTTTTGCCACTGCATCGATAGCTGTTTGGATTTTATCCATAATTGGAGCTATTAATTCTTGTTGCTTACGAGAAAGTGCAGCTTCAGCGTTTTGTTGCAATTCTTGAAGTTCATTTTGCTTGTTTGTAAGAGACTTTTCTTTGTCTGCCTTTATAACTGCTGACATAGAAGCTTGATTTTTTTGGTAATCTTCGTAAAGTTTTTGAGCTTCAGCTAATTTATCTTGGTACAATTTATCGTATTGAGCTTTTTCAGTTGTTATTTTTGACTGAATATCTTTTGATTCAGGTAAATTTTGAAGAATAAACTCAATATTGGTATAACCCATTTTAAGGTTCTGTGCATTGATACTTAAACTTGCAAATAAAGTTAAAGCAGTAACAAATAGTTTGATTTTCATTTCTGTATTATTAAAAATTAATTTGGTTTACTTTTTTAAATTTAGACCTAACTCCTCTATCATAAAATCTGTATAATCGTGGCGAGGGTCTGCATAAAACATAGTCATGTCTGATGCTTTGTCAAAGATAAAACTAAGTTTATATTTTCGAGCTATTTTTTCGGATGTTTTGTATAAATCATCCATAATTGGCTTCAATATCTCCTTTTTTTTCTGAAATAACTGACCATTAAGACCAAAAATACTATTGTTTAGTGTTTTTAACTCTTCTTCTTTTTTTGCTATTTCAGCTAGTTTTTCCTTTTTCATATCAGAAGTTAATAGAATTTCTTCTTGCTGATATTTTTGTTTCATTAATTCTACTTCAGTATACTTTCCCTGCAAATCCTGTGTCCATTTTTCTGCAAATTGATTCATCATTTCATTTGCTTTTTTGTATTCGGGCATTTTAGCTAGAATATATTCGGTATCAATATATCCGAACTTTTGGGCAAAAGATTGAACACTTCCAAGTATCAAAAATAAAAAAAATATCTTTAACTTCATTTCTTTTAAGTTTCGTTATGTCATTTTTTATCTAATGGTTTTATGCATCTAAGACGAATTAGCATCGCTTAAGTTTATAATCTGAAAGTCGATTAACAATACTTTAACAGATAAAATTAAGTTTTATCTGATTTGTTGACCAATACTAAACGTAAATGCTTTTCTTCCTTTATTGTTAAGGCCAGGAATAGGGTCGAAACCATATCCATAATCAATCCCTAAAAGTCCAAAAGCCGCCATAAATACTCTAGCCCCAACACCAGCTGTTCTTCTTAACTTGAATGGGTTATAGTCTTTATAGCTTCCCCAGCTATTTCCTGCCTCAGCAAAAGCAAGGACAAATATCGTTGCTTGAGGATTCAATGAAACTGGGTATCTTAATTCGGCCGTATATTTACTGTATATTATTCCTCCAGTTCTAGAATATACAGAAGTTGAGGTTGATGCTTCTACTTTCTGATTATAAGTTGCTTCATAAACAACTCCTTCATCATATCCTCTTAAGCCAATTAACTCAACACCAATACTATTTGTGTTCTGTAAACCCATACCAGCACCACCCAAAACAAATCGACCAAACGGACTGTAGCCAACACTTGAGTTATATTTACCCAAGAAACCCATGTTCCCTTTAGCATGGAATATCAATTTGCCAAATACTGGAGCATACCAGTCTGCGTCAAACATCCACTTATGACCTTCTATCCAAAGTTTACCTGATTTTGGTGTTCCAAATAATGAATAAGGGGGGTTGAAGGTGGCATTTAAGGCTATGTTTGACCCACTTCTAGTAAACTGGGGGTTGTCTAAGCTATATCTTGAAACATTGAATCCTAGTGAGATATCATGGGCTTGGCCGTCTCTAAAATTAGACAACAAATATGAATTTGAAACATCATAATATTGATAAGACAAGGCAGAACTAAAGTTGAAGTTTCTATCTGGCCAATTTAATCTTTTTCCATAAGTAAGAGACCCTCCAGTATTTCTGAAATATCCTTGGTATAATGCAGAAGAGTAACTAGAACTGTAATAGCTACCATAGGAAGAATTAGAATAGTATTTAGCCATTCTATCGGCAATTTTGCTATAATCTTGAACAGAGTGAAATAAACTTACCGAAAATGAATTTGGTTTTTTGCCCCCTAACCAAGGTTCAGTAAATGAGATAGAATAGTTTTGGTATCCTCCGTTTGCCTGAAATCTAATTGCAAATCTTTGCCCATCGCCTTTTGGTAAAGGTTTGTATTCATTAAATTTCAAGATTTTTCTTATTGCAAAATTATTAAAAACAATACCAAATGTTCCAATAATACCTTGAATGCCACTCCATCCACCTGATAGCTCTATGTTATCATTGGATTTTTCCTCAACATTGTATTCAATGTTTACAGTTCCGTCATTTTGTGGAACTGGCTTTGGATCAATTTTTTGTGGGTCAAAATAACCTAATTTTGACAACATTTGAACTGTTTCTACTAAGTCAGTTTTGCTAAATTTCTGACCAGGTTTTGTCAAGATTTCTCTTAATACTACATGATCACTGGTTTTGGTGTTACCATTTAAAATGATTTTGTTTATGGTGGCTTGTTTTCCTTCAGTGATTCTCATTTCTATGTCAATTGAATCACCATCTACGGCAGTTTCAATTGGCTGACAACTAAAATATAAATAACCGTCGTCCATGTAATATGAACTTACGTCTTGTTGTGGTTTTCCATTTAGTTTTTTCTCAAGTTCTTCCGGGTTGTAAAGGTCGCCTTTTTTGATGTCCAATATTAAGGCAAGTGTATCAGAGTTTCTAAGATAGTTTCCTGTCCAAGTAATATTTCTATAATAAAACCTCTTTCCTTCGGTTACATTTAAAACAATATTTATGTTTTTGTCATCTACTTTATAAATTGAATCACTTTCAATTTGGGCATTTCGGTAGCCATTCTTGTTGAGAAACTTTACTAGGTTTTCTTTATCCTCTTTGTATTTTTTTTCAATAAACTTAGAAGGGGTAAATATTCTCAAAGGTGCCTTTTCCTTGGTACCTTTCATTTTAGAAAGCACCTTCCATTCTGGCAGCTCTTCAATGCCATTTAGCTGAATATCATTAATTTTTACTTTCGAATTTTTGGAGATATTAAAAACCAAAGCTGCATTATTTACTCTAATTGTATCAGCTATTTGTTGTACTTGTACTGTACAGTTTTTAAAACCTTTATCTAAGTAGTGTTTTTTGACTAAATTTTGGATGTTTTTTACCATGGCTTCGGTAATAACTTTGCCTTTGTATGTCTTTATTTTGTCTTCTACAGTTTCTTTTTCACCTTTTCTAATACCATTCAAGACTATTTTATTTAGCCTAGGACGTTCCTTGATGTCTAATTCTAAAAAAACAGTTTTACCTTCGACTTTGGTAATATTAATGGCTACATCTTCAATAATACCTTGCTCCATCAGTCTTTTAATGGCTGCCGCTATTCTTTCTCCTGGTATTGTTACTGCATCGTTTACATTTAATCCAGAAACTGATATTAATGTATTTGGGTCTAGGAATTTAACGCCCGTTACAGTAATTCCACCAATTACATATTCTTTCGGATTTGCATAGTCTACCAACTCTTCTTTAATTACCGATTGGTTTGATCTACCAACTCCGAGTTGGAATTGAGCAGCAACTATTTTGCTTGTGAAAATTAATGATAGGGTAAGTATTAATGGTTTTATAGAATACCTCATTTAATTGTTTTTATCTGTTCTCCTGTTTTTCCGAATCTTCTTTCTCTCTGTTGGTAGGTTTTTACTGCCTCAATCAAATGTTTTTTTCTAAAATCTGGCCAAAAAACGTCGTCTAAAAATAATAACTCTGCATAGGCTGATTGCCATAAAAGATAATTGCTAATTCTATGGTCACCTCCGGTTCTAATTAAGAAATCTACGTCAGGGTCAGGGAATGTTGAAAGAAACCCGTTGAACATCTGTTCGTTTATATCTTCTATTTTTAGTTCATCTGATTTTACTTTTGCTGCTATTTGTTTTATGGCTTGAACAATATCCCATTTGCCACTATAACTTAATGCTAAACTTAAAACCAAACCTGTATTGTTTTTTGTCTTTTCTATTCCTTCCAACATTTCGTTTTTGGCTTTATTGGGCAACATATTTAGGTCACCAATACATTTTAGCCTAACATTGTTTTTGTGAAGTGTTGGCACTTCATCACCTATGGTTTTTACTAAGAGACTCATAATGCCATCTACTTCAGCTTTTGGTCTACCCCAGTTTTCAGTAGAAAAAGTGTAAAGCGTGAGAAATCCAACACCCATTTCAGCACAGGCTTCTACGGTTTCTCTGACAGCCGCAATGCCATGATGATGGCCAAAAATACGCATTGCCCCTTTGCTTTTCGCCCATCTACCGTTTCCATCCATGATAACGGCAATATGTTTGGGTAAATTGTTTAAATCGATGTCTTCCAATTAAAAATTATATTTGTCCGTTTGAAAAGGATTGCAAAAATACAAAAAAGATAAAGGAATAAAAAGCAGTGAATGGAAAAAGGTAAAATATTGTAATAAAGTAGTTTATTGCTACTTGGAATGTTAGAAAAGTAAGTTTTACCTACCTGGCGGACAATGAACTTTATAGAATAAATAACTTACGGAGAATGAAACCATAAAGTATTTGTCTTTTTCTTTTGTGTTTGGGTATTTCAATAATGCAAAGTTCTTATCTCCACTGTCAAAGGCCGTATATAAGCTTTGAGGGTCAGGATGGTCAGGTGAAAATCCAAAACCATCAAATAGGTCTGAATTTTTCTTCCTTAATAGTACTCTGGTGCTAAATTCCACTCCAAAATTCCATTTTCCATTTAATATTTTTTTATAACCAACTCCAAAAGGCAAAATTGGATCAGGTCCAGCAATTTTGTTTGAAATTGTAATATTGCCTCGCGAATCAAATTTTCTTTTCAGATGCTGATAATTTCCAAAACCTCCAAAAAGATAAGGCGTCCAAGAATGTTCATATCTTCCATTATGAGTTCTGAAGTTCAGGAAGTTATATTCTACTTGTCCATAATAGTCCCATAGTGTATTGTTGAATTTAAGACCACGGTACTTGTTTAAAGCATTGCCAGATCTTTTGTCATTTCCAGAGACCATTCCAAAACTTGCATTTCCTTTTATTGAAAAAACTTTAGAAATATTATACCTTACAAAGAGATTTGTAGCAATAGAAGGATTAAATACCCTGAAAGTAGGTTGTAAGTCTCCTTTGTAATAAGTAGGGCCAGCACCTGCACCTATTTCAAGTTTTTGAGAATAGACAAAATGAGAAATTAATACAAAAATCAGTGTTTTTTTAGACATACCTTTTGGACAGAACCCCAAAGTTCCTCTTTTTTTCTTGAAATAAAAAAAGTAAAGGTCAAATCATTTGATAACTGGACATTTGATACTATTGCTCAAAACATAACTTATAGTGAATTGAGTTAAAACATAACTGTCAATTCTTTTTGAACCCCTTTTGCTTGAATATGGATATATTTGTTCTGCATTGGTGGAAGGGGCAATTCCTGCTGTGCTAAATCCCTGTTGAGAAGCTGCTTGGATAAAGTTTTGGATTCTTAGGTCTCCTGTAGTTGCAGAATAATCTTCTCCTGCTCGATAGCTTAAATTAGCTGCATCTTGACCATAGTTCGAAACCATTAAACTTTTTGATGGATAACTAGTATTTCCTACATCATCCAAATAATCAAAAGGAGTTAGTCTTAAACCTGCTTCTGCTGAAAAATCAAATTTTTCGTTCAATTTTATTTTAATTCCGAGTGCAATAGGCATTACAGGTTGTACTAGCGAATAAGATTTAACTGTTGAGCCTGGTATTCCCTGTCCTGAAGTATTGTATTGTCTAAGGGCCTCCCATTTTGCCTTTATTGGTAATCCCGTAGTATTGTCAAAAGTCAATGGACCTCTAGCCTTCGGATTGTGTCCATATAGTCCAATTCCTACAGCTGCATAAGGCATAATTTTATTTCTACTTTTTGCACCTTTACCAAATTGAGGTAAAAAATTATATATACCTGAAACTACAAATTCTTGAAGGTCATTTCTGAAATGCATATTTCTAATATAATTTGCAGAAAGTTTTTCTAAGTTTTTTGAAGCATAGGTATTATCATCCCCGTAAATTCTAGCATAAGTATATGATACTCGAGCGGAAACGTTTGACGTTAATGTCCTTGTATAGTTAATAGTGCCATTCCATCTTACATTGGTGTATAATCCATAATAAAAATAACTATATGGAGCCAAATCACCATAATAATGAGAACTGCCACCGCCTATTCCAACAGAAGCGTATTGATTCAAAACGTTTTTTTTGCTAAACAGGCCCTTTTTCTGAGCAAAAAGGTTTGTAGAAACAATCATCAGTATAATCAAAAGAAGATTGTTGATTTTTTTAATGGGCATAAACATAGCGTTTCCTAGTTTTATCGAATTTGTCAAATAACGAATAAAATAACTTTATTATTGAGTATTAATTTTTATTTCTAATATCGTCTCCCCAATTTAATTTTTTTCGCATGGTTGAAAGAAAACTCAATCCGTCTATTTTGACCAATTTGGCCTTAAATTTCTCTAAACTGATATTGATTTCACCAACGTCGTCGCCTATTATTGCAGCTCTGGAGTCCATAGAAACTAGAAAGTTATTGCTTCTGCTTTCTACTTTTAAAGTAATTTTACTTTGACTTGAAACTATCATCGGTCTAACGAATAAATTGTGTGGGCAAATAGGAGTGATTATGAAATTTTCTGAATGTGGCATCACCAAAGGTCCGCCACAACTCAGATTGTATCCGGTAGAACCTGTTGGGGTTGTTACCATCAAACCATCTGCCCAGTAGCTATTCAAAAACTCACCATCTATGTATGCATGAATCACAATCATAGAAGAAGTATCTGTTTTTGAAATCGCTATTTCATTCAAAGCAAAATTCATGCCTGATTCAAAAAACTCATTATTAGCTTCGGCATGTACCATTAATCGCTCATCAATCTTGTATTGCTTCGCTGCAATTTTTTTGATAGTTTTCTTGATATTTTGAGGCTGTATGTCTGTTAGGAAACCTAACCTACCGAAATTTATTCCTAAAACAGGTATTTCTTTGTTTGCAACTAAGCCTAAGGTTTCTAGAAATGAGCCATCTCCTCCAATGCTTATAGCTATGTCAATATCCAATAGCTCAGACGATGAGTTAAAAGTTTCGGATTTCTCAAAGGCTATTTCCGCTTCTTGTAATATTTGGGCGAAATATTCAGAAATCTGATAAGTTATGTTGTGGTTTTTTAGTTCATTAAAGAGCTCCTGTATAGCAGATGAAGATTCGGGCTTGAATACTCGACCATGTATTGCAAATTTCATAAAAAAACAATTTTAGATACTTAAATACTTCATTAATAAGTCGTATCTGTCTTTTTCAAGATTGGATACAGGCTCAGAAGCATAATATGAAACTACATCATATCCATACCGCTCCAATGAGTTTATCACCCCGCTTATTTGAGCTATGTCTAATTTTAAAGTTAAATGAAGATGATTTGCACTGTCATGAAACAAAAATAAGCTGGTTATTTTCGCATATTCATATTCTATTATTTTCGATATTTCGGAGAGCGAGTATTCTTTGTTGTGTAAATTGATTTCTATTAAACCTCCATTGTCGTCTAAAGAAAACTTTGCAATAAATTGCTCATTTATTTCTTTTTTCTCTACAATCCCTAAAAAGGTTTTTTGTTCATCAAAAACTGGTAGGATATCCAATTGTGTTTTTGAGAAAACCTTTATTAATTCGAACAAAGGGAGGTTTTCGTCTATATAATTTAATACTACTAAAGGCGAAATGTCAGAAAGCATGGCATCATAATCAAATATATGAAGCTGATCTTCCGAGAAAAAGCCTTTAAATTCTTCGTTTTCTAAGTAGGGCAAATGAACAGTTTTGCTTTCATTTATCAACTGAAGAGCACGATCTACATTGTCAGTTTGTTTTAATACTGGAATGTTATTGTCAATTAGTTCTTTTGCTACCATTTGGTAGGTGTTTTTATTTTAGTGTCGGTTCTGATTCTTTTATTTTATCCAAAAAGCCTGCCATATATTCACAGAATATTTCAGGCTGCTCCATCATAGGTGCATGGCAACATTTGTCTATGAAATGCAATTCAGAGTTAGAGATCAATCTGTTGAATTCATGCCCAACGCTCGGTGGAGTAATTGTATCATTCAATCCCCAAATCAAACACGTAGGAACTTTTATAGCATTTATCTCTTTGGCCATGTTGGTCCTCTGAGCAGATTTGGCTATTTGGACAATATTCATACATTTCGGAATGCTTGAGGTTATTTCAAACACTTCATCCAAAAGTTCTTTGGTTGCAGTTTTTGGGTCATAGAATGTATATTCTACCCGCTCTTTGATGTATTCATAGCTACCTCTTTTAGGAAATGATCCACCCATTGTATTTTCAAAAAGACCTGAACTACCTGTCAATATCAAAGATTTCACGTTGTCTTGATGTGCTAATGTGTATAGCAATCCAACGTGTCCGCCCAAAGAATTACCTAGGACGATAATGTCTTTTAAGTTTTTAAGTTCGATGAATCTTTCGATAAAGGCTTGTAATCCTTCAAGGCTAGCTTGTCGCATGGGCATGTCATAGATAGGCATAACAGGAATTACCACTCTATAGTTTTCTTTAAAACCTTCAATTACGCCATCGAAATTGCTTAAAGCACCAAATAGGCCATGAAGTATCATTAATGGTTGACCTTGGCCTTCGTCTATATATTTAAATTCACCTTCGGTGTAAATCTCGTAATTCATGTTTGAGTATTGAAACAGTTTGTTGGTTTAATGCAAAAAAACAAATATTTATAAATTTGTTGTTCTTTGTGTCGTGAAAAAACGAAATAATTGGCAAAAATGCTATTTTTTGTTCAAAAAATCATTGATTTGTTTCTCCGCTTCTATTACAATCTCTTCAGGAGTTTTACCAGTTCTTTCGATTGGACTCAATGTATTCCATGACATTTTGGTGAAACTTGTCAAAGGAAATATGCCTTTTGGGTTAAATTTGCCAGTGTTACTAAGTGCAATAGGGACAACTGCTGCTTCAGGGCATTTTTTTAAGAGGGTAGCTACTCCACCTATAGCAAAAGGCTTAAGTTTTCCATCTCTAGACCTAGTTCCTTCGGGAAAAATCACTGCTGAATATTTATTTGAATAGATATATTTTGAAAATTTTATAATTTCAGAAATGGCTTGTTTTGGGTCTTTTCTGTCTATCAAGGCTGCTTTTCCTACTCTAAGGTTATAGGAAATGCTCGGTATACCTTTCGAAAGTTCAACTTTAGAAATAAACAACGGTGTATGTTTTCTTAAAAACCAAATAATGCCAGGTATGTCAAACATGCTTTGGTGGTTGGAAATAAAAATGATTGTTTTGTCTTTGGGCAGGTCGGTGTTTATTTTAAACGTGACTGAAGATCCCGTTAAGTACCAACCAAATACTATCCAGAAATTTAACCATTCTACGGTTTTTTGATGAGCTTTTTGACCAAAAGCTTCGTAGGCAATGAATTGAATACCATGGAAAATGACCAAAATTATGCCGAAATAGAGAAGATAAATGGAACCTAGAATGTAATCGAGAATTTTCTTCACAAAGAGAATTTTTCTGCAAATTTAATTATTTTTTTCGAATTAGTAAGTTTCAATGATTTCTCTAAAATAGTTTATTTTAATACTGCAATTGTCCTTAGACATTAAATTTTATTTACTTTTGTTTATTATTTAAAAAATGAAATTATGAAATTACCGGTTTCTAGAATAGAAGTAATGAGGTTTGTTGGGGAAAAATTAGATGCTTTAATTGAAGAGTTTTTGAATCCCATTGAAACCAATTGGCAGCCAGCAGATTTTTTGCCTGATTCCACACAAGATAATTTTACGTCAGAACTTAAAGATTTGCAGGCATCTTGTAAAGAACTGCCATATGATTATATGGCTGTATTAGTTGGCGACTGCGTTACTGAGGAGGCTTTGCCTACATATTCGTCATGGTTGATGGCGGTAGATGGCGTAAATCAGGTAGAACAGAAACAAACTGGCTGGACTAAGTGGGTGAGATGGTGGACTGCAGAGGAAAATAGACATGGAGATTTGTTGAACAAATATCTGTATTTGTCTGGTAGAGTGAATATGAAAGAAATGGAAACCTCGACACAATGGTTGATAGCGGATGGTTTTGATATTGGTACAGATACTGATCCTTACAAAAACTTTGTTTATACCTCATTTCAAGAGTTGGCCACGAATGTTTCCCACAGACGTACAGCCACTTTAGCCAAAAAATTCGGAAATGCTCATCTTTCTAAAGTTTGTGGAGTGATAGCAGCTGACGAAATGCGTCACGCAAAAGCCTATAAGACATTTGTAGAAAGATTTTTTGAAGTTGACCCTTCGGAAATGATGTTGGCTTTCGAGTATATGATGAAAAAGAAAATAGTAATGCCAGCACATTTTTTGAGAGAAACTGGACAAAAAATGGGTGATGTATTTACGCATTTCTCTGATTCTGCTCAGCGTTTGGGTGTATATACTACAATGGATTATATTAAAATTTTGGAAGATTTATTGGTAGATTGGAAAATAGATAAGATTTCCGAATTAAACGATTCTGCAGAAAAGGCAAGAGATTATTTGATGGCATTGCCAGATAGATTAAAAAGAATTGCAGACCGAACCAAAGTGCCTGAACTTGCGTATGAGTTTAGCTGGATTACCAGATAATAAAAATAATATTTCAGAAAGCATTGATGGAGACTTCAATGCTTTTTTTTGTTTAATTTGGATGAATTTTAAATAAAAATGAAATATTCAATTATAGTAATTCTAGTTTTTTGTCAAGTTTTGACATTTGGTCAGAGCAATTGGAAAAAAGATTCCACGGTTATTTACAATAATGAAGATTCTTCGAAAGTGTATAGGTTTGGAGGAGTGGCTATTTCACATGCGTTTATTTCGCCATATCAGAATAAGCTCTTAGTAACTGATAAATATAAATCTAATGACAATAGAGGTATGTATGTTAGTTTAAATGAACCCAGAGTAGATCTTATATCTCCAGATTCTACCACAGTTGGTTTGGCGGAAGGAGTAAGTGAAAGTCATAATGTTTTTGTGGCTAATAATTACGCCAATTTTAAATCAGGGACTTATTTTTCTGATGTTCACAATAGCACTGCTGAGTTGAATTTTGTAAGAGGAAGTAAAGATGTCATTGGATTTAGAGATGGTGGTCATTTAGTTAAATCTTCGGTTTTGAAAATTTCCGGAACGTTTAGTAATAATCAAAGGACTTACAGAAATACGGAATTTGACCTGATAAATCTACGTTTTTTTACTGATCCATTGTCGAATAATCTTGCTATAATTGATAATTTTTATGGCTTGAGACTAGAAGATTTTAGAGGAGTAAATGCTTCAATTATCCAAAAAGGCTGGGGAATATTTATTAAACCCAGTGTCTTGAATAATTTTTTTGCAGGGAAAGTGGGCATAGGTACTCAAAATGTTACGCATAAATTGACCATTGAAGCTGTTTCAGATCCTTTAAAAATTACTGGCCTTGCTAATCAATCTAGTCCTGAAAAGGTTTTAACAGTAAATTCTGATGGTGAAGTGTTTAAGTCAAATTTGGCGGATCAGGTACATCCATTCATGGTTTCTACATCAGATGTAAGTCTATCTGATGAAGTAGAGATTTATATTCATAAAGGCCCAGATGCCATGTTTACTTTGCCTGCAGCCAACACAAGAACGGGCAAGGTTTGGAAAGTAAGTAATGTCGGAACAGGAACTATAACTTTAAATTTGGGTTTTTATGATGGGAATGAAATCAGAACAACTATTCTGAACAAGTCAGGTGCCAATAATTTTAATATTTTTTCAGACGGAACAGATTATATTTCTATCAAATGATTTTGCAAAAGCTTGTTGATTTTTTCTATACTAAATCTTATTTTTCTGTTTTTCTAACACTTTTTGTGGCGTTTTTGTGTTTTATGCCTTCGGAAAATTTACCAGAAGGTCCCGACGACAAAACTGCTCACTTTCTGGCTTTTGGGGCACTTTCTTTTTCATGGCTAATGTATCAAAAATCTTATTTGAAGACTTTTTGGATGATGGCAACTTTCGCAGTCTTAATAGAAATTGTTCAATATTTGCTTCCAGAGCATTTCCATAGAAGCTTTGATTTGTGGGATATTTTTGCAGATGTTTTGGGTATTTTTATAGGGTTTGTTGTTGGATTAGTTTTGAATAAATTAATAAAATAAAAAGGGCGTCCTTGATAATTGCTAAAAAAATACTGTTTTTCAAGAATCCAGTCTTTCACGAGTCTGGATTTTTTGTTTTTTGGCTTTGAGAATTCTTGAAAAATTTACATTTTCATTTTTTTGTTAGCAATTCTTGTTTTTTAGATGAGTTTGGGCAGTCTTATCCCGTGATATTTCTCTTAAAAGTTTTTCAAGCTACTTTTTTGACTTGTTTTTGTTGCCGTTTTGATAGTCGGACGACATTTGCAGTAAAGATTCCGAAGAACATCCACACGATTTGTGTTTCTGGTGTTTTTGCTTTGATTTTCCTTAGGCCATAGTTTTCTTTTTCCGTGCCAAATGAGCCTTCTAGGCGTGTTCCTCTTTCTATAGAAAGGATGGTTTTAACTTTTTTGATATTTTTATCTGTTACTTTTTTACCCTTTGCAACAAAAT
>NZ_RJUA01000028.1:20403-20527 GCF_024343575.1 Lacihabitans sp. LS3-19
TTCGCCAACAAAACCTATTTTGGCAACAATTCAACCAACTTGTACCGTTGCGACTGGAAAAATTACAGTTTCTGCACCAACCGGTGTTGGAATGAGCTATAGTTTAGATGGGATAAGTTTTACA
>NZ_RJUA01000028.1:20547-20764 GCF_024343575.1 Lacihabitans sp. LS3-19
TTAAAAGTTTTTCAAGCTACTTTTTTGACTTGTTTTTGTTGCCGTTTTGATAGTCGGACGACATTTGCAGTAAAGATTCCGAAGAACATCCACACGATTTGTGTTTCTGGTGTTTTTGCTTTGATTTTCCTTAGGCCATAGTTTTCTTTTTCCGTGCCAAATGAGCCTTCTAGGCGTGTTCCTCTTTCTATAGAAAGGATGGTTTTAACTTTTTTGA
>NZ_RJUA01000028.1:20784-78141 GCF_024343575.1 Lacihabitans sp. LS3-19
TGGGCAGTCTTATCCCGTGATATTTCTCTTAAAAGTTTTTCAAGCTACTTTTTTGACTTGTTTTTGTTGCCGTTTTGATAGTCGGACGACATTTGCAGTAAAGATTCCGAAGAACATGTACCGTTGCGACTGGAAAAATTTCGGTTTCTTCACCAACTGGTGTTGGAATGAGCTATAGCATAGATGGTATAAGTTTTACAAATACAACTGGAATATTTAATAATCTGGCTGCTGGAAATTATACGGTTTGGGTAAAAAAATCGGACTGTATTTCTGATACTTCGAAAGCAGTTATTCTTCCTCAACCAATCAAGCCAGATGCTGGTTTAGATAAAGTAATATATTTGCCAATTTCAAGTACAGTTTTAACCCCAAATCCATTAGGTGGTACGTGGGCAGTATCAACTGGAAATATATTTAGCAGCTCAATTAATAATTCCGGAACTGTTTCAGGGTTGAACAATGCTGGAGGATATAATTTTGTGTATAGTTTAAATACTTGCTCCGACACCGCTAAAGTTACGGTCATTTGCACTAAACCGACATTGACACTTGGAAATATCAAATGTGAAGGTTCTACTTACAGTGTGGCTTTCTATAGCAGTACTCCTAACATTTCACCTAGTGCTGGTACTATTTCAGGTGATCGTATCATTAACATTCCAACTGGCACAAACCTTTCGGTAAAAGCCAGTAATGGAACTGGATGCGAAACTGTTTTGGATGTTATTAGTCCTGAACCATGTGATTCTTCTTGCGAATTCTCGAATCTTTATGTTGGACAGCCGATTTGCAAAGGAACAACCTATAGTGTATCATATAAAGTTGATATTGGAACAATTACTTCAAATGCGGGAACGGTTTATGGCGATAGCATAGTGAATGTGCCAATCGGTACTTATTTGGTAGTAACAGCTACGAATACTATCGGAACAGCCATTTGTAATGTACATATTGCGGTGCCAAGTCCTGAGTCTTGTTTGAATGAGTGTACAAATCCTGGAGTATCTATAAGTGGACCGATTTGCTCAGGAAATAATACATTCTCTGTAAACTATAACTTGGTTTCGGGTGCATCTATTACAACCAACTTCGGCGTAATTTCTAATTCTAAAATTTCAAACATTCCTTTAGATAAAACACTTATTATAACTGTTAAAAAACTGGGATGTGCTGATAAACAAATAAGTGTTTTACCTCCTACCAATTGCACTCCGCCATGTTCATCAAATGCTGGAACAGACAAAATAGTAGTTTTGCCAGTAAATACAACTACTCTTACGGGTACACCGACTGGAGGACTCTGGAGTGCATTGGCTTCCAATGCTCATTCAAGTAACATCAACTCAAGTGGTGTAGTTACTAATCTCAACACTGCTGGAGATTACTATTTTATGTATAAAGTTGGTACTTGCTCGGACACCGTTAAAGTTACGGTCATTTGCACTAAACCGACATTGACGCTAGGAAATATCAGATGTGAAGGATCAACTTATAGTGTGGCTTTTTATAGCAGTACTGTAAACATTTCACCTAGTGTTGGCACTATTTCTGGAGACCGCATCATAAACATTCCAATTGGCACTAACCTTTCTGTAAAAGCTAGCAATGGATCAGGATGTGAAACTGTTTTGGATGTAATAAGCCCTGAACCATGTGATTCTTCTTGCGAATTCTCGAATCTTTACGTCGGACAGCCGATTTGCAAGGGAACAACCTACAGTGTATCATATAAAGCTGATATTGGAACAATTACTTCAAATGCAGGAACGGTTTATGGCGATAGCATAGTGAATGTGCCAATCGGTACTTATTTGGTAGTAACTGCCACCAATACTGTCGGAACAGCGATTTGTAATGTACACATTGCGGTGCCAAGTCCTGAGTCTTGTTTAAATGACTGCACAAATCCTGGAGTATCTGTAAGTGGACCAATTTGTTCTGAAAACAATACGTACTCTGTGAATTTCACTAAACAAAATGATGCGTCTATAAGTATAAACTACGGAGCGATTGTCGATTCCAAAATCACTAATATTCCAACAAGTAAGGCTTTAATCATAACAGTTATTAAACCTGGATGTGTGGATAAGCAAATTGTGGTAAACCCACCGACAAATTGTGTTATGCCTTGCAAAACTATCTGCGTGCCTATTTCATTTAGAAAATTATAAATTCTTAAACATTTAAATTATGATAAAGAGAGTCGAAAACGGCTCTCTTTTTTAGTTTTTATACCAATGATTCTTTTAATGATTTAAGCAAAATTCGAAGTTTTATAAATCAATAAACTAAAAACACAATACAATCATTTCTGACTTAATATTCTTTTGAATTTGAGATGAGTAAATATTTTATAAAGAAAGTAAATGGCTACAAATGCCTCTAAAAAAAGCCCTAAACTTACAAAAAACCTAAAATAGCTTGAATTGTAATGCATAATTTTTACAAAAGCACCCAACAAAATAGAAATAATGCCTAAAGACAAGATCAGGATTGCGTGCTTAATTTTCATTTGAATTTAAATCAAATTATAATATTGAATCTAAATCTACTAAGAGTAAAATTCATAGATTCAATTCGAGAAAGAATTTTCAAGAAAAGTATTCAATTTCTTTTCCAAAAAAAATAGAGAGCCAATATTGACTCTCTAATTTTTAAGATATAAATCGCTTATTTACAATCTAAACCCAACACTGAAGGCTTGAAGATCTTGAGCGTAAGTTTGATTAGATTTGAATAACTTGTTAAGGTCATATCTAGCAAAAACTGTAAGGCCATTTCTTTTGCCTATTTCGGTTGTTAAACCGTAAATAACGTCGTTGAATCCAAATGAGCCTTTAACTTTGTTTTCGCTACGTCTACTGTATTTTTCCATTGAATATCCGCCCACTCTGTATCCAGCATAACCACCAAAGCCTATCTTAAATTTGTCTTCTTTAAACCCAAAATTCAATAAAACTGGGAAGTTTAAATATGGCATAACCAATTTGCTTTTATCGGTTTCTTTAGCATTTTGTACAAATGAAACTTGTCCTGATTCATATTTTGCAAGGTTGTTGTTTTGCAGCATGAAGTTGTACCAAGCAATTTCAGGCCCATAACTGAACGCAACATCTACTTTATTCCCTTTAATCAAAGTGGCGTTTTTACGAAGTGACAGAGCCACATATCGAGACTGCCAAGGTCTAAGTTCGAACAATTGGTTTGGCGAAGCTGGCTGAGGCTTTACAAAATTGTTTAATCCAAGATAGATAGCGAAATCACTTCTTGAAAAGAACTTCTTCACCTTTGGAGCTTTATCACTTTTGTTATGATGATCTCCAGGCTTATAGTTTTCATTTTCTTCTACATATGTCTCAATTTCATCTTCTATTTCCTCCTCCATTTCTCTCTCGCTTGAGCCTTTTATAGTAGTATCTCTTTTAGAAATAATATCCTTTGTAATAATTTTAATTCTTTGACCTTCGTGCGAAAACAATAGAAGAGTATCTTTTTTTGTACCTCCTTTCGAGATCATTACAAACGCTCTTTCTCGCTCATTAGAATCTACACCTACTGCCTTCAACACACTTTCGAGGTTGAGTTTCATGGGTAATTCTATCGTTTTGTTTGTGTTAGAAATTACCTTCACGCTGTTGTTAGTCGCTTTATCATTAAACTCTATAATGGTTGTGTCTTTTTTTATAGAGGCTTGAGCAGCCATCCCTCCTCCTAACAATACTGTCATTAATAATACCTTTTTCATATCAATTGTTATTTAATCTTGATTTTATCCAGTTTAACTTTTCTTTTATTTGGTGCGATTCGGAGACTATAAAACCGTCTTGATTGAGTGCTAGCTCCTCAATGGGTTTAAATCCTAACTTATTAAAATCTACTTTCTCGCCTTTTTTCAAATTTTTAACTTCATCAATCACTCTCACAAAGAGTGACTTTTCTTCAGAAAAATAATCTTCTTTATTTTCTGAATTACTTTGCAAAGCCTTCATTGTTAAGGCTTTTTGGTGTGGATTCATTGCTCCATTCATAGCCAACATCGGAGTCAGAAATATTAATGTTTCTTGATTAGGAACAATTGCCGAGGCTACTTGGGCTTTTTCATCAATTTTCGCAATTTGTACAGATTTAAGAACTTCCTTTGTTGGCTGATATTCAGAAAGTTGACTGCTTTTATCACTTACTACCAAATCTTGCTCTTCAACTATTTTGGAAGTATGCTTTACGGTTACTGATTTCGAAAAACCTTTTTCTCCCACTTCTTTCAAAGGTTCCAAAACATTTTCTTGAGATTTTGGAAGAGTAGAATTTTGTATCTCGGCATTTTCTGACAGTTTTACATCTTCTTGTCTTTTTTCAGTATTTTGAGCTAAATCAACTGTATTTTGTTTTTTAGAAGAATAAAAATAAAACCCAGCAAACCCAACTATTAATAACGAAGCCGCCAAAGACATAGTCCACCAAAAAAGAGGCTTTTTCTTCTCTTCTTTTTTTTCTATTTTACTCAAAAACAATATATTAGCCCTATCAGAAGGTTGAACCTCATGATTTTTTAATTTATCCGAAAAAAGCTTATCTATAGGATCCATCTCTTTAATATTTATATACTATATCCGTATTTTTCATTTTTTTTTAATTGGTCTTGCAAAATCACCCGAGCTCTACTTAGTTGCGATTTTGAAGTACCTTCCGAAATCCCCAACAACTCCCCTATTTCGTTATGATTATAGCCTTCTATGGCATACAAGTTAAAAACAGTTCGGTAGCCATTAGGCAAAGCCTGAATCAACTTCAGCAATTCCTCTGATTCAAAATCCATGTTTTGAGAATAAGAATTCTGCAATTCATGCATATCTTCCATAGTCACCTCAAACATTTTTTTGCTTCTCAGATACATCAGAGCCTCGTTAACAACCAACCTTTTTGCCCAACCTTCGAAACTTCCCTTGAAACCAAATTGATTCACTTTCTCAAAAATCTTCATCATGCTTTCCACCATAATATCTTCGGCAGCCATCACATCACTTATGTACCTACAACAAATTCCTAAAAATTTCCCCGAAAACTTATCGTAGAAAGTACGCTGAGCTATTGGGTCTCTTTTTATAAGAGCCTTTGCCAAATCGTATTCTGTTTCGAAAATTGATAAAATTTTTGTCATATAACTGGTTTCAAAATAAAGATGCAATTATTTTATTAGATGGTTGCATTATATTTGTAAAAAATATCGTGCAATATGTATACACCTTTCGTAGAATCACTAAAAGCCATATATCCAATAAATAAAGAAACAGAAAAATTATTGCTGAAGCGACTTACTAAACATGTAGGAAAAGCCGGGGATATTATTGTTAAAGCTGGAGAGATAAACGACCGACTATATTTTATCGAAAAGGGTATGGTGAGGTCATATTATACTATTGAAGAGTCAAATACGGAAATAACCTCATGGTTTGTGGGCGAATTTGGGTTTATATACATTCCCCACAGTTATATTCCGCAGGTGCCGTCGGTTGAGACCATCGAGCTTCTAGAGGATTCGGAAATGATTTCGATAACCTATAAGGGCATGCAAGAGCTTTATGACATGGTGCCTGAAGCCAATTATATTGGGAGAATATTGACAGAAATGTACCTTGTAATGTACGACGAAAGAGTGAGGTTTTTAAGAATGATGAGTGCACAAAAAAGGAACGAAGTGTTCCAAGAAATGTTTCCAGATATATACGATCGTGCACCGAAAAAATATATCGCATCGTTTCTGGGTCTTTCACCTGAAACCTTAAGCAGAGTACGAAAAAAACATTAAGAAAAAACAGAATGACGATTTTAGATCAAATAATAGAAAACAAAAAGGTAGAGCTGTTTCGTGCGAAAGAAAAGATTTCTTTGGAAGAACTAAAAGCGTCAGAACATTTCAACCGAAAAACGAACTCGCTGAAATCCAATTTATTATCTTCAAATTCGACTGGAATAATAGCTGAATACAAGAGGAAGTCGCCATCTAAAGGTGAAATAAATATGGGTGCTGGCATAGTTGAAACCACCGAAGGCTATACTAAAGCTGGTGCGGCTGGTATAAGCGTACTCACGGATACAGTGTATTTTGGTGGATTTAAGGAAGATCTTTTTTTGGCAAGAGCAAATAATCCAAACACGCCTCTTCTTAGAAAAGATTTTATGATAGACGAATACCAAATCTATGAAGCCAAAGCTTGGGGAGCTGATGTAATACTATTGATAGCGGCGAATTTAGAAGCAGAAGAAATTGCGAATTTGAGCAAAAAAGCTCACGAACTGGGTTTGGAAGTTTTGCTAGAAGTGCATGACAAAGCTGAAATCGACAAAAGCCCAATGGAAAATGTGGATATCATAGGTGTAAATAACAGGAACCTGAAAAATTTCGCAGAAAACAATGTAAATGCTTCGCTTGAATTATTTGATTTCATTCCAATCGACAAAATCAAAATCTCAGAAAGTTGCATTTCGCATCCAGATACCGTAAAACAGTTAAGAAAAGTAGGTTATCAGGGTTTTTTGATGGGAGAAAATTTCATGAAAACCAATAACCCAGCCGGAGCTTTGGAAGAATTTGTAAGTTTGATTAATGGGTAATTAGTATATTGGTTTTTAGGAAATTGAATTGAAACTTTGTGCCTTATGCCTTCGTACCTAATTCCTTATGCCTTGAAGCCTTTTGCATTAGTGCATTAGTGCATTAGTGCCTTAAAGATAAAAAAATGCTAAAAATCAAAGTTTGTGGAATGCGTGCAAACCAGAATATTCTGGAGCTGGCAGAGCTACGGCCTGATTTTATGGGTTTGATATTTTATGAAAAATCACCGAGGTTTGTAGAAAATGGGGGTGATTTAGAATTTATAAAAAATCTTAACTTAAAAAAAGTAGGCGTTTTTGTAAATGCAGATATTGAAGAAATAAAACAGAAAATAGAGGAATATAAATTAGACTACGTTCAACTCCACGGCCACGAAAGCCCAGATTTTTGTAAACAATTGCAGAAATTAGGAGTTGGAATTTTTAAAGCGTTTTCTGTAGATAGTGCATTTGATTTTGAGAAAACTGAGGCATTTGAAAAAGCAGTTGATTATTTCCTTTTTGACACCAAAGGCGATGGATATGGTGGACATGGAAAATCTTTTGACTGGACACTTTTAAAGAAATACAACCAAAAAGTACCTTTTTTATTAGCTGGTGGTGTATCTTTGGACAACCTCGATGCGGTTTTGGAATTGAAGGATTTGAATCTCGCAGGAGTAGATGTAAATAGCAAATTTGAAACTTCGCCAGGATTGAAAGATATCTCGGCATTGAAAATATTATTCGAAAAAATTAGAAAAAGATGAGTGCAGTTTCGGCTTATGCAGTAGACGAGAGAGGATATTACGGAAACTATGGCGGAGCGTTTATTCCAGAAATGCTCTATCCAAACGTGGAAGAGTTGAGAGAAAACTACCTCTCTATCATGAATGATGAGGCTTTCAAAGAAGAATTTGCGAGATTGCTCAAAGACTATGTTGGTCGTCCAACTCCATTATTTTTGGCAGAACGCCTTTCTGAAAAATACGGAGCAAAAATTTACCTAAAAAGAGAAGATCTTTGTCATACTGGTGCTCATAAGGTTAATAATACTTTAGGACAAATTTTATTAGCTAAAAGGCTAAACAAAAAGAAGATAGTAGCCGAAACAGGTGCCGGACAACATGGAGTAGCCACTGCCACAATGTGTGCTTTGATGGGTTTGGAATGCATCGTTTACATGGGCGAAATCGACATCGAACGTCAAGCACCTAATGTGGCAAGAATGAAAATGTTGGGTGCGGAAGTTAGACCTGCAAAAAGTGGATCAAAGACCTTAAAAGATGCTACAAATGAGGCCATGAGACATTGGATTAACAATCCGACTGACACACATTACATCATTGGCTCCGTAGTAGGACCGCATCCTTATCCAGATATGGTGGCGAGGTTTCAATCGGTTATTTCGGCAGAAATAAGGACGCAATTGTTGGAACAAACTGGCTCAGAAACTCCTGATTATGTGGTGGCTTGTGTAGGTGGTGGCTCAAATGCGGCAGGTACATATTTCCACTTTTTAGACGAACCATCTGTTAAAATAATTGCAGCCGAGGCAGCAGGCCATGGCGTAAACACTGGAAAATCTGCGGCAACAACTTTCCTTGGAAAACCTGGCATATTGCATGGCAGCAAGAGCCTTTTAATGCAAACCTTTGACGGACAGGTAGTAGAGCCGCATTCTATTTCGGCGGGATTAGATTATCCAGGCATTGGACCTTTACACGCACACCTATGGGAAACCAAGCGTGCTACTTTTATGGGCATAACTGACGAAGAAGCCATGAAAGCAGGATTTGAATTGGCCAAATTGGAAGGAATCATTCCTGCCATTGAGTCAAGTCATGCATTAGCAGCCTTAAATTACATGGATTTGCAGAAATCCGACAAAGTAGTAATTGGCCTTTCTGGCAGAGGCGACAAAGATTTAGCAACGTATATGAAATATTTATAATCAACCTTTTACAAAAAATGAAAACAAAAGTTTTAATTCTCATCTCGATATTTGCAATGGCACTAAGTACCGAAGTATTGGCTCAGAAAAAAGAATTGCGTCACGTGGTGATGTTTAAATTCAAAGATAACAGCACTCCTGAAGATATCAAAAAAGTAGAGGATGCTTTCAGAGCTTTGCCAACCAAAATAAAGCAAATTAAAGGCTATGAATGGGGAACAAACAATAGCCCAGAAGGCCTTGATCAAGGATTTACGCATGTATTCTTTTTGACTTTCAAAAGTGAAGAAGACCGTGCAATTTACCTTCCTCACCCAGATCACAAAGCATTTGGCAAAGTTCTTGGGCCACATCTTGACAAAGTGATGGTGCTAGACTATTGGGCAAAAAAATAAAATGCTTAGCCTTTTTCCTTCCGAAAACCTCCTTCCTTTTGATGGCGAGGTGCTTTTTTATGCCGATTTCATAGGAAATGAGTATTTTGAATTGCTGAAATCAGAGATAAATTGGAAGCAAGAAG
Source organism: Lacihabitans sp. LS3-19 (assembly GCF_024343575.1). Classification (GTDB taxonomy): domain Bacteria; phylum Bacteroidota; class Bacteroidia; order Cytophagales; family Spirosomataceae; genus Leadbetterella. The sequence goes on from NZ_RJUA01000028.1 coordinate 29,853, forward strand.
GCATGAAAATGTATGGAAAAGAGGTGCTTTTCCCGAGGCTAACTGCTTGGTATGCTGAAGAGGGCAAAACTTATAAATATTCAGGATTGGTTAATATTCCACAAAAATTCACCCCCAATCTTTTAAAAATTAAAGAAATGGTAGAGTTGAAAACAGCTAAAAAATTCAACTCTGCCTTACTCAATTATTACAGAAACGGCCAAGACAGCATGGGTTGGCATGCTGACGATGAAACTGAATTAGGCAAAGATCCAGTGATTGCTTCTATATCTTTGGGAGCAGAGAGAAAGTTTCAGTTCAAACACAAAACAATACCCAAAACACTGATAAACATGAACTTATCACCTGGAAGTTTATTGATGATGCAGAGTACCACACAACACCATTGGCTGCATCAAGTGCCTAAAATTAAAGAAGCTGGGGAGAGGATTAATATTACTTTTCGGTGGATAAAATAAATATTCAATCTTTGTCACTCAACCACCTCCACAAATAAAAAACTAAATAAGCTTCCCAGCCTGGGTATTGTGCAAAAATGGCTTCTTGTTGGCTTCGGCTTCCTTTTTTCGGAATATTTTTCAGACCAAATAGTGCTTGGTTTATTCCCGCATCGCCATAAGGAATTGCTTCGGCATTTTTAATACATTTCATGAGTGTGTATTGTGCGGTCCACTCACCAATTCCTCTGAAACTCACCAGATATTTCATCATTTCTTGGTGGGTATTATGAGCTTTTACTTTTTCAAAACTTATCTCTCCATTCGCAAATGAATTGGCCAGATTACACATATAGTCAATCTTTTGTCTCGAAAATTTCATTTCTTTGAGCAGCTCTACTTCGGCATTTTTCAGTACTTTTGGTTTAGGAAATAAAAAGTATTTTTGATTTTCATATTCCAAAAATTCCCCATAATACTCAACCAATGCTCTTTTGATTTTATAGGCAAAAGTGAGATTGATCTGTTGGCCGATTATGCTCCAACTCATCACTTCGAAAAGGTCAGGAATAGCCATTAATCGCAGCCCAGCATATTTTTCAGAAAGAAAAGCTAGGTCGGAGTCTTGTTTTAATAAATCATAAAATTGCGTTAAATCTCGACCCAAATCAAACCAATCTGTTACTATTTCAACGAGCTTTTCTTGGTTTTTCAGCTCCCCTTTTAGGATTTCCATTGCTAAATTTTCTCCTTCATGACTTACCTCTACCAAAACCAATTGCCTGTCTATTTCAAATAACTTCCTGACTTTGCCATTCGCCACTTGGTGCATACATTCGTCAAATCCACGGTCGAGAAACCAGAGGCATTCTGAAAAATTAAAATTGAGAGGTGTCTTTATTTTTGAAAAATCCAAAATTTCGAAATTATTATTTTGCTAAGAAAAAATGTCTTTTAGCAATTATTCCAATAAACAAAAGCATTATTTTACAACATTTATAGTGCCTTGCATAAGTGTATAATGTCCTGGGAAAGTGCATACAAAGGTATATTTACCCGGTTTTTCGGGAGCAGTAAAGTAAATCGTTTCAGAACTCTCTGGTTGTAAAATCCAAGTATGAAAAAGCACTTCATCCATGTTTGGCACATAAGCATTTTTCTCTGCATCTAAACCCATATCGAAGGCCTTCATGCCCACTTTATCAACAGTACCTGGCTTTACAATGAGTAAATTATGCAGCATGTCGTCATTGTTGTTAAAAGTCAACTTCACTTTAGCTCCGGCTTTTACCTGAATACTCGAAACATTAAATTTCAAGCCTGGCTTAGTGCCTATTGATATCGTTTGATCCACTTTGCCATACCACTCCTCTGGCATTGCACTTTGCCTTTTCGCTGAGACTTTAGCTGGCATCATCTTGCCAGCGTCCATATCCATACCTGCATGTTGGCTATGGTCCATTGGTTTAACTTCTGCTACTTTATATTTTTCAATGTCTACTGATCCAGGCTGTTGATTTATCCTGTTTAAAGTATAATACCCAAAATCATGTAGAAGATTATCTCCTTCCGAATTTTTAACCCCTGGCAGTCTAATTTCATAAATTTCTCCTAAAATCAATGAATCCAAAACAATCCTTGCTGAAAGATTATCGTCAGCAACTTTGACCGCTTTTAATATTCTTTTCTGAAGATTAATAACTGGACTGCCATAAATATGATGGTATTTGTAGTTAAAGCTATTTAAAACATAACTTTCTGGATCAAGAAGTGTCTTGGAATCTACCGGTTTCGTAAAGTTTAATTCAAAACCATCAGGCATAGACTTTATTTCTTTTATTTCAAAAGGCGTCTCACCTGTCCAAACCAAGCGTTGCAATCCAAAATCATCTTTACCAGTTGAAGCCCAACCGCGGCTAGTCATACCTACAAACATAGACTGATCAAGGCCCCAACGCAAGCGAAGAATTCCTGATTGAAAGCCTTCTCTAAAAGCATAGCAAGCACCTTGGTAAACTCCATCAATTTTTTCCAAAGTCATTCTCATAATTTTACTATGCCCTTGGTCTCCAACAAAGCATTGATTTTCGAAAGGCCCAAAATTAGCATTATCAGCATTTTCAATTATGTCAGAGGTTGAAATACCCATTAAGGTATGTGGAAACCAAACTGCTGGCACTTTTAAATCGGGCAAACTTTTGGCCACTTTGTACATTGGTTCGCCAGAGTCGATTACATCTTTTTCTTTCAAAGTAAGAGGAGAACCCGGCTCACCTGTCCAAGCTAATCCTGCCACATTTCCAGCAAAATCACCCTTTTCTAAATGTGTAACTCTTCCAGAACCCACCCAGTCGCCTTGGTTTTCTCCATAGAGTATATCACCATTTCTGAGGGCCACATAACCAGCGGGTGACCTTAAACCTGTAGCCCAAGGCGTCATTTTACCATCAGGAGAAATTTTCAACATCCAGCCTCTCCATTTTGTAAGGCTCCCGCCTTTACCTATCCAGTCTACATTTAATGTAAATATCATGTCGCCGTCAGGCAATTGAACTGGGCCATAAGAATATTGATGGTAGTTGCCCGATAGTGGAAACTTGTAAAACGCCTTGTATTTATCCGCAACGCCATCTTTGTTTTCGTCAGTTATTATTGTTACTTCTCCTCTTTGGGTAGCCCAAAGTTTATTATCGATATATGCCAAGCCTAAAGGCTCATGCAAGCCAGAGGCGAATTTTTTGAAACTCGGCAAAGAATTATTGTACATATATGGATTGGAAATCATCCAAATATCTCCTTTTCTTGTACTTACGGCAACTTTTCCGTCTGGTATAACAGCTATCCCTCCTACCTCCAAGTCAATGTCAGCAGGTACTGGTACAGTTACAATTTTATAATAATTTTCTTCAGTTTTGAGCTTATTTTGGGCAAACACAAAACTTACAGAAACTAAAAAACAGATGGTTATATTAAAGATTTTCATATTTTTTTCGAGATTTTTTCGAACAGCTTTTAAATAGAATTACCAAATCAAATTGTAAGAAACTGAGTTTGTAGCCGGAACTAACAAAACACTCTCATCGTCTATTTGCACTATTTGAGCTTTTAATTTTTCATTTATTTGAATGTAGCAATCGCCAACTTTATAGACGCCTTTTTCCACTTTAACTATTTCTTTACTTCTTCCCAACACTAGGTTCGTATTTGAAGTATTTTTAAAGTTGAACATTACATTGAATCCAGCATTCATTGGCAAAATCTGTTCTGTCAATCCAAGACCTTGCTCAGTTTGGTATTCGAAAATTGGAGAATTATCACTGTCCATTTCTTGTCCAAGATAATTTATGCTGACAGGCTTATTGTTTTGATCAAGTAGAATATCTTTTCCAGAAAAATTGACATACATACCATCGGCTTTAAAAGTCTGTGGCTCGCCTCTTTCGTGCCACATTTCGGTCATATCAGTAAAGTTTCCTTTCCAAATCGTCATCAAAGACCCTTTTTCAATGTCAATTGCATAGTTAAGTTTAGACGTAAAACCAGCAGCTAAAGCAGTTGTATTTTTTACCCCATTGTGCATATAGAAGCCTCTTATCACCTCTGTTTGCACTTTGGGATTCAGTTTAATGTTTCCGTAATTTTTTATTTCTGGCAATGAAGTAAGGTCGTTTAGGGCATAAGACTTGGCACCGTTTCCAGAAACCGACAATCCTAAAGCTGGCCTCATCCAGACTTTTAGATATTCTAAATGAAAGTCATGCTTACCTTCTTTTAAGTTTACTTTTTTGCTAAATCGCTGCCTATCTGAAAAGCTTTCGTCAAATGGAAAAATCAATTCATTGTCAATTGTCAACATAAATTTTCCAGATATATCCAGCATAAAATTGTATATCCCTGCCTTGTCAACATTTAAAACTCCGTCATATTTCGCAATAAAGTTTTTTCTAGATAAACCCTGTCCAATATCGTAATTCAAAGCATTTATTTCTGCTTTTGCCATTGATTTACGTCCTTCGGTTGATATTTTATCCCAATCAAAATCTTCCCAAATTTCTCCTTTTAAATCCGTCAGTGTAATTGGCTTTATGTCGCTTTGCTCTAATATTTTGAGATTTTTCAAGGCAAATTTCCCATTGCTAACTTCAAATTTCAAATGATTTTTTTCTAGGTCTTTAGCTGGAAGTATTATATGTTGAAGCACTATTAGATTATTGACTTTCACGAAATTTACAGTAATGAATCCCGGCAAATTCTTTGATTTGTCTACACTTATTTCCACATTCTGCCATAAACCTAAGGCTCTTGCGGCATTTACATCTGGCCTATTTTCAATTCCATTAGTAAGAATTGAGCCAAATTCACTGATAGCCAAACTTAATTTATTTTCGTTTGTAAGTGCCAAATGAGCAATTGATTGAGGCTCCATTTTACAATCAAATGATAGTATATAACTTTGATTTACTTCTGGAAACACCATCGATGCGTTTCCGTCGGCAAGTATCGCTCCTTTGCCACTTTTAACCTCTGCTTTTTTAGAAATAGGTGCAATAGATAAATCCGAAACCTCTCTCCAAGAAGCATTCTTCCAAGCATTTAAATCTACCGGATTTTCATCGTCCAACAAACTTTGAGAATGAACAGAATGAATGCTAAAAGCAAAAAGAAGAACATAAAAAACAAAACGTTTTTTCATAAAAATATTTGAATGATTCAATTTGAAACCCGAAGTTATTAAAAAATAGATTGATAAACCTCAAATGCGTTGAAATGTGGCACAAAATTGTATTTAATTACATTCTGTAACTTTTTTTGAGCTTTAAGATTTTGGAAATCAGTTTCCACTTTTCTATTTAAAACTAAATATTCGAAAATGAAGTCTAATTCGAATTATTGAAAACCATTCATCACAGTGATTTTTCCAAATTATCAATCTTTATGTTTCACAAATCCATATTTATTTATCAACTCATCATATTCCTGCTGCCAAGTTTTTTTTGAATGATGTGCTTCTTGATTTTTGATATAATTTCTTACCACCCCTATTTTAGATTCACTTACACTTACAGCAAAATATTCATCTTGCCATTCAAAATATCCTTCAACCATTTGTTCTCTATTTATCCAAAAGGCAGATTCCCCTTTTATTAATTGCATTACTTTGCTTATTGTTTGCTCTGAACCAAGTGATACTAAACAATGGCAATGTTCTGCATATCCATTTACAAAGTCTATGAATATCCCCTTTTTCTTCGCATTTTCTCTTATGTGCTGCCAGACTTCCGCTCGTATTTGTGGTGTTCTTAAATATGGAACTCTGTTTTTAGTACTCCATACAAAATGGATATATACTTTTATGTAAGGCATGTTTGATTGTGTTTATCTTATTGAAATTAGAATTTTGTATTAAAAATAAAAAGAAAGTCTAGATTTTTTGGCCGAAACCTGATGAAATTAGTTTCTAACCTTTGTCACAACAAATCAATTGCATTCAGCTTCAGATTAGATTTAAATTCATTATTTGATTTTGTTAAATCCTGTAATTGTTTGTTTTGGCTAAAGCCAAATTAGAATCCATTTTAGTATCCACAGGCTAAAGCCTGTGTCAATTGATTCCCAATCTTTGTATCCACAGGCTAAAGCCTGTGTCAATTGATTCCCAATCTTTGTATCCACAGGCTGAAGCCTGTGGCAATTGATTTCTAATCTTTGTCTAACAAATCAATTCCATCCAGCTTTAGCTGGATGTTGATAGAAATTTAAAATCCTTTTTGGTATCCACAGGCTGAAGCCTGTGGCAATTGATTTCCAATCTTTGTCCAACAAATCAATTCCATCCAGCTTTAGCTGGATGTTGATAGAAATTTAAAATCCATTCTGGCTTTAGCCAAATTTTCTCAATCTATACAAAACCCATTATGCTAAATTTCACGGCAATCACTTGCTAATATATTCACCATATTTGTACCCAACAATGTGCAAAAGCAAAAATGTATCTCAACTGTCACACTTTCTACTCCATGCGGTACGGCACCATCTCGCCCGAAGCACTTGTAGCTCAGGCCAAAACTCTTGGCGTGAAAAGACTGGCATTGACAGATATCAACCTTAGTTCAGGTATTTTTGATTTTGTAAAAGAGTGTATAGCTGCCGAAATAGAACCTGTAGTAGGCGTAGAATTTCGCAACGGCGACGACCTCAAGTATATCTGCTTGGCCCAAAACCACGCTGGATATGTAGAAATCAACCAACACCTGACAGCACATTTATTATCCGAAACCGTCTTTCCTAGTCAATCACCAAATTTCCAAAATGTCTATGTCATCTATCCAATCGAAATTCTCGACAGCTACCGCCAGCTTAAGCCCAACGAATTTGTCGGTGTCCGCCACTGGGACTTCAACAAGCTCTTTCGTTATAAATCAAAGCTGGATGCCAGCAAGCTCGTCCTCTGGCAGCCAGTCACGTTTCTGGACCGCCCAAATTACAACCTGCACCGCCTGCTGCGAGCCATCGATCACAACGTCCTACTGAGTCGCCTCTCGCCTACTGGCCACGCCACGGCTCACGAAAGTTTTGTAACTCCCGAGCAGCTAAGGCAACTTTTTAAAAGCTATCCCGAGCTTATCGAAAACACCGAGCGGATACTCGAAAGCTGCAGTTTTGTGTTTGATTACAAAAGTCCGAAAAACAAGAAAATATTTACCAGCACCACCGCAGACGACCTCGACCTACTACGTAAACTGGCCTACGACGGCATACTTTATCGCTATGGCAAAAACAACAAAGAGGCCATAAAACGGGTAGAGCGTGAACTCAAAATCATTGAAGAACTTCACTTTGGCTCTTATTTTCTGATTACCTGGGACATCATCAAATACGGCAAATCACGGGGTTATTACCACGTAGGGCGAGGCTCTGGTGCCAACAGCATTGTGGCCTATTGCATCGGCATCACTGACGTAGACCCCATAGAGTTGGATCTGTATTTTGAGCGATTTATCAACCCACATCGTACCTCTCCGCCTGACTTTGACATTGACTTCAGTTGGGACGAACGCGACGAGATCATCGACTATGTATTCAAACGCTACGGCCGCGAGCACGTGAGTCTTATGGCCACTTACAATACTTTCAAAGGTCGCTCTATTTACCGTGAGCTAGGCAAAGTCTTTGGCCTACCCAAACCCGAAATAGACGAACTCATCAACAACCCCAACGCCAACCACCGTAACGAGCACACACAGTATATTTTCAAATATGCTCCCATGATGATAAACTTCCCCGAGCACCTGTCAATACACGCCGGCGGTATGCTCATAAGTGAAGAACCCATGGCACATTATTCGGCCCTACAGCCTATGCCGAAGGGTTTCCCTATCTGTCAGTTTGATATGTATGTAGCAGAAGAAATAGGCTTTGCTAAGTTCGATGTACTGTCGCAGCGAGGGCTTGGCCACATCAAAACCTGCGTGGACATCGTAAGAGAAAACCACAAGGTAAACATCGACATACATGCCATTCAAGATTTTAAAAAAGACCCCGAAATCAGGCGGCAATTGGTAGAACACGAAACCATGGGTGCATTTTATGTCGAGTCGCCCGCTATGCGGCAGCTGATATGGAAACTCCGCTGTGACAACTACCTCACGCTCGTGGCGGCCAGCTCTATCATCCGCCCTGGCGTGTCTGCTAGTGGTATGATGAGCGAATACATCAAACGCCACCATAACCCCACCGAAATACAATACATACACCCAAAAATGGAGGAACTCCTCCAAGAAACCTACGGCGTGATGGTGTATCAAGAGGACGTCATCAAAGTAGCTCACCATTTTGCAGGGCTCACGCTGGCAGAGTCAGACGTTTTACGTAGGGCCATGAGCGGCAAGTTTAGGTCAAAGAAAGAGTTTGAACGTATCATAGAAAAATGGTATGCCAACTGCAAGGAACGCGGCTACCCTGATGACATAGCCAAGGAGGTTTGGCGGCAGATTGAGAGTTTTTCGGGCTATTCCTTCAGCAAGGCACACTCCGCGAGTTTTGCGGTAGAAAGTTACCAAAGTCTTTATCTCAAGGCACACTATCCACGAGAGTTTATGGTGGCGGTCATCAACAACTTCGGGGGATTTTACAATACCGAAATGTACGCCCACGAAGCCCGCCGTTACGGTGCCAAAATAGAAGCTCCCGACATTAACGAGAGTCACTATCTCACTCGTATAGAGGGCATTATTATCTGGCTAGGCTGGATACACATACAAGGTCTGGAAAGCCGAACAATAGATGCACTTCTAGACAATCGCCGCAGCGAAGGCCAATATCTTAGTTTTCAAGATTTTGTGCATAGGGTATATTTGGGTTTAGAACAGCTTACTATTCTGATACGCGTTGGAGCATTTAGGGCATTTGGACTAAGCAAAAAAGAGTTGCTATGGGAGGCACATTTTTTTCATCACAAAACCCAAAAAATGGTTGAAGCCTCGCCTGCTTTGTTTGAATGGGAAGAGCAAAAGTTTGAATTGCCCGCACTCATCAGCCATGGTCTCGAAGACCGCTACGATGAAATAGAACTGTTGGGTTTTCCGCTAGAGTCTGCCTTTACAATGATCTCCGAAGCACCGCTTTCCAAGCTATCCGCTGCACAGCTGGGGACTTTGGTTGGTCGCCACGTAAAAATCTACGGATACATGGTCACCTACAAAGCTATACGTACCAAAAACAACAAAAAAATGGCCTTTGGCTATTTTATAGACCACGAAGGGGAGTTTTTCGACACCACACATTTTCCACAAAACATCGAGCGGTACCCCTTTCGAGGCAAAGGCGTGTACTACATAGAAGGCAAAGTAGTAGAAGAATTCGGCTTCCCGTCTGTAGAAGTGCTAAGCATGCGAAAATGCGGGATAAAAATGGACCCGCGGGCGGGGTGAGAATGAGTAGATTGATATCTAAATAATTTCAAATAAGGTTTCGACAAAACTAATTAACACGAAATATCAATATTGAATTGGCAATTATTTTTAAATTATGTATATTTTTGCAAAATGAGGGCATTATCGAATACAGATTTTTGGAAAAGTGAATTTGGACTTCTACCAATTAAAATCAATCCACTAGATGGGTTGAATAGATTTCTTATGCTCAATGGTGGAAGCGGTGATTTTTGTCTTCAAACTGATGAAAGAGAAGAATTAGAAACTGATTTTTATGAAAATTCATGGTCAACAAACACAAAAAACTTTGTTGTTGTAGGAGATAAAAAAGTAAAAGTATTCAATTGGTTAAATAAATCATCAGAAGAAGTTGAACTTGAAAAGGTAGAAAACAGTAAAGAGAAATTTTATAAATACTTAGTTTCAAAATCATATAAAACAGAAAATGATGTAGTCCCTTTTATAATCGATATTTTCAGACAATTAAGAAATTTCACAAAAGAGAAAAGAAATCCATCTGTTGCCATTAACATTCTCTATCAACTTTTGATAAGCATTGAAGAAGATGTTGCCCAAATAAAATACAACGATTGGGAAATTGAAAATATAAAATTACCTGACGAGTTTGAAAATTATTCTGAAAGGTTAAAAAATGGGGTAAAAGGCATCAAGCCTAAATTAGATTTAATATTAAGACATTCTTCTGGAGCCTTGTTTCAAGAAGCTCATAGAGAAGTTGTATATTTTGATTCACAACTTGATTTGTTTAATGGAATTTCCAGTAATATTAATACAAAAAAAGATGCATATTCAAGCGTACATTATACACCGCAGTATTTAGCGAGGTCTATTGTAGAAAATTGTTTGAAATATTTAGATTTAAAAAAACCATTATTGAAAATTTTTGACCCTGCTTGTGGTTCATCGGAATTCTTAATCGAAGCATTAAAGCAATTAAAGAATCTTGGATACAAAGGTATTGTTAAAGTTGTGGGTTGGGATACATCAGAAAGTGCAATTAACACCTCCAAATTTCTTTTGCAATACGAAAACAGAAAACAATGGAATAATAAATTAGATTTTGAAATTAAAAAGGTAGAAGATTCTTTATCAGAAAACTGGGAAAACGATTATGACCTTCTTTTGATGAATCCCCCATTTATTTCTTGGGAACTATTATTTAATGCCAAGTCAAAAGAGGCTTTAGCAAAAGCATTTGGTAGCCAATTAAAAATGGTAAAGCCAAACCAAGCAAGTGCTTTTTTCTATAAATCTGTATCTGCATTAAATTCTGAAGGAATTATTGGTTGTGTTCTTCCCACTTCAATTTTCACCTTTGACTCCTACAAGCATTTGCGTAATGAAATAAATGAGCAATTGTCACTAAAACTTTTAGCTAAATTGGGAAATTTCGTTTTTGAAGATGCTCTAACGGATGTGAGCTTTTTTATTGGACAAAAACCCCAAAAGCCATTTATTCCAAAGGTAATATGGACAAAAAATGATAAAGGTATTGCACAAGAAGCCCTTAGAGAATTTAGGAAAATTGAAGCTAATGGAGCATTTTCAAAAGACGATAGAAATTATAGTATTTATAATCCCTCAATATTTCCTACAGTAACTGATACGTGGAAAATAATTTCCTTGAAAGAGAATAATACTTTAAAGGATTTAGAAAGATTCGTATCTGAAGGATTGCTATCCAAAATTTCGAATATTTTTATAGTTAAACAAGGCATCAGAACAGGGAATAATTCTATTTTTATACTTCCTGAAACTGAATATGAAAAAATTCCTAAATCAGAAAGACAATATTACAGGAAAGTAATAATTAATGATTCAATTAAAAATGGTAATTTAAAATTAACGAATTATGTTTGGTATCCTTACAATAAAGATGGATTGAGTTTAAGAAATGAAGTCGATTTTGAGAAGCATGCAAACTACACATTTACTAAATTTATCAAATATAAACATGAACTTTCAAATAGGCCGCGTGTTAAAATTGAATCTTGGTGGCAATTAAGTGAACATAGAGCATGGTTAAGAAACCAAGCAATTCGACTTTTTTCCACGGAATTCGGAAAATCCGATTCTTTCGCATTTGATAAAAATGGCGAATACGTGGTTGAGAGAGGGAATGGTTGGATACCTAAAAAAGAGTTTTTAACTGAGGACTATTATTTTTATTTATCTGTATTTTCAAGTAGCATATTTGATATCCTTTTGTCCATTTTTTCAAAACAACTTGCAGGTGGAAACTGGTATGATTTAGGTGCGAAATACACATCTAATATCCCAATTCCAAATGTACATTCAATTTTAGTGAAAGATAATTTGGCATATAAAAAACTAGTTGAGCTTGGTATGGAACTTTCTAATGGAAATAGTTATGTAAAAGAGGCAATTGACAATGTTTTGAAAAAATCATTTTATCCAATGATGTAAAAAGTATGTTAGATCGTTTAAAATTTATCAAATCCATAAATGACAGTTGTAAGCTTTTATTTCACGAGTCTCATTTTTATCTAAACTTGACGGGAAGTTCTTCAAACAGTTATGTATATAGATTAAATAATTCCAATGATAAAGCAGTCAATTATTACAATAATGGTGGTGAACAGGTTTCTGTTTTAAAATGGTTCAATGATTTTTGGGTTTTTATTGAAATTAGAATTGGCCAATTTGGAATATTTATCACCATTTCTATTTTTCAAGGAAATGAAAATGACAATATTAAAAATCAACTATTTAGGATGGAATGGGATGATAGAATTGAGCATACTGAAACCCACCCACAACCTCATTGGCATATTACAACTGATAAAGCCATTGGTGAAAAATTAAAGGATTTTATTTCTGAAGGAGAAAATCCGACTTTTGATTCTTTTGAATTAGTAAAATCTGAAATAATTGAAATTAGTAAAATCCATTTTGCAATGAATGCAAATTGGCAAAATGAAGATACTCATATCCATAAAATTAATGATGAAATAAAGATTGCTAAATGGTTTCGAGGCCTCTTTAATCATTTAAGGCATGAACTCGAAACTTTGTTTTAACTTCATAAGCTTTTTTGAAGAAGTTCAAATAAAAAAGCACTCATTCAAACCCCTCAATACTCCTCAAAAGCCTTTCAGCATTTCTTGGACTTTTCAACAAGTACAAAGTTTCCTCCCAGCTATCATATTCAGATTTTGACATAATCATAACAACATTTCCATTCGCTTGAGTAACAATAATTGGAAAGTGATTTGCCTTGTCCAAAAAGGCATTTAAATTTTGCTTGAATTTTAAAAAATTAACTGTCAGCATTTTACAAAAATAATTGAAAACCTTTACAAACAATCACTAACACTCCCCACCTTCCACATCACAACTCTCTCCAGCTGCAATAGTAGTTTCGGCGGCCATTTCTTGCTGGATCTGTCGGAGCGTATCTACAAGTGTTTGTGGAGGTTGAGCACCGCTGATACCGTATTTATCGTTAAAAATAAAAAACGGAACGGCACTCACACCCCTTGATTGAAAGTAAGCAATCTTAGCTTTTACCTCCTCCATCATTTCGGTATTTGACAAAACACTTGACACTTTTTCGGTACTCCAGCCATACTCAGCCATGATGCTTACCAAGTTTTCCGTTTTGCTCAAGTCTTTGGCATCTTCAAAATATGCCTTAAAAAACCTCGCTTTTAGCTCGGACTTAAATCCTTCTTTTTCAGCTTCTAACATCAAAACATGTAGCGGAAGGGTATTCATCGTTCGTTCCATTTTGCTAAAATCAAAAGCAATTTCCTCCACTTCACCCACTCTTCCCATGTGCTCAAATATCTCTTGCACTTTTTCGGCACTTCCAAACTTCGCCTCATAGTAAGGCTTCAAGTCTCTTCCCTCTTTTGGTACACTCGGATCAAGCTGAAACGGCTGCCAAGTTATATCTACACCAATCTCCGGCACCATAGCTAGTGCCTTTTCCAAACGCTTTTTACCTACATAACACCACGGACAAGCAACATCCGACACGATATCTATTTTAATATTCATTTTTAAAGCTTAAATTTCGAAATCATTTCATTCAAACTAAATACAATAAACCAATGCGAAAAATTCTTTTTCTCTTACTTATTTGTCAATTTTCTTTTGCTCAGCAGGAAAAAATAACGGTAACGGACCTAACAAAAATCAAAAACATAATATCTATAGTAAATGCGACCGACAAAGTAATCTATGCCTTAAAAACTATTGAAGCCAACACAGAAAAGCCCCTTGAATACGACTATGTCACTAATTTGTATCTGATAAATCTTAACAATCCACAAAAACACATTGCTCTCACAAGAGGTTCAGAGAGTGCTTCGCAACCTGCCATATCACCAGATGGAAATACTGTGGCCTTTGTAAGAACTGCTAAAGAAAAATCCCAAATCTTTATTTTGCCATTAGATGGTGGAGAACCTTGGCAGTTAACTTCTCTTAAAAACGGAGCCTCTTCGCCACAGTTTAGTCCAGATGGAAGTAAAATCCTTTTTTCTTCAAGCTCAAGTCTAAATGAAATTTTAACAGATTCAATTTCTAATCCTAAAAAAGAATTGCCCTTATGGTCTTTCGAAAAGCCAGGTTTTGAAAACAATGCCTTTTTAATCGAAAACAAAAACATAAAGGCCAATCCTGATGGAAATATAGAGGAAATCAGAGCATATCTAAACAAAGATGTGATCGACAAAAAAGCCAAAGTCCTCAACAGATTGAATTTTCAAGGTGAATCAACAGTAGAGCCTGAAATGAGATTTACACATATATATGAAATCCAAATAAAGGAAAAAGCAAAACCAAGACAGATTACGACAGGTTATAATTCATTTCAAAATGCAGTATATATACCTAATACCAACAAAATACTCGCAACCACCGCAAGAGATACCGCACTGCACCCAGACAGAGAACAAAGCAACAAAGTCATAGAAATAGACCTAGGTAACTTAACTCAAAAAACAATTTTGGATATAGAAGGAAAACGATTCGGTGGACTTAGCATTTCGCCTTCTGGCAAAAAAATAGCAACTGTCATGTCTAGTCCAAATCTTCTGTCCTATGGCCAATTGTGTATGTTCAATACTGACGGAACAGCTTTTAAAGAGATAAATTTCGACAGAGTACCAAATGATATCGAATGGGCAAAAGATGAAAAATCTTTATTATTAACCGCCAGTTCAAATGGAGGAATACCGTTTTTTAAATTAGATATTGCATCAGGCAAAGTATCCAAACTTACAGATTACGAATCTGGCAATGGCAACATGACTATTACAAATAATAACAAGGTAATATTCGCCAAAAACGATGTTTCCAATCCTCATGAGATTTATTTAGCGGATTTAGACTTAAAAAATCAAACAAAAATTAGCAATATAAACGGCGATTGGGTAAAAACTAAAAAACTGAGTTACCCAGAAAAACACACATTCAAAAACTCAGCAGGGCAAGAGATTGAATTCTGGATAATGAAACCGACGGATTTTGTAGCTGGTAAAAAATATCCACTACTACTCCAAATGCATGGTGGACCAACTGCCATGTGGGGGCCTGGTGAGGCATCTATGTGGCATGAACTCCAATATTTTTGTGCTCAAGGCTATGGTGTTGTTTACCCAAATCAACGTGGTTCGGGCGGCTATGGCAAAGATTTCCAATTTTCTAACTACCGTGACTGGGGCACAGGCCCGCAAGAAGACGCCCTCGGAGCATGTGCAATAGCAGCAGCTGAATCATGGGTAGATACTTCAAAACAAGTGATTACAGGAGGATCCTACGCTGGATATCTTACAGCCTGGATTGTTGCTCATGACAATAGGTTCAAGGCGGCATTTGCTCAAAGAGGTGTATATGATTTAACAACTTTTATGGGCGAAGGAAACGCTTGGAGGCTAACACCAAATTATTTCGGCTTGCCATGGGATGACGAAGCCAAAACAAAAATAGACGCAAACTCTCCTTATACTTTCGTCGATAAAATAAATACGCCATTATTAATAAAACATGGCGAAAACGACCTACGTACGGGAGTTATCCAATCAGAAATGATGTTTAAAAGTTTAAAATATTTAGGTAAAGATGTAGAATATGTAAGAATGCCAGGTGCTACTCATGAGCTCTCAAGGGCAGGAAATGTCCGCCAAAGAATAGATAGAATCTTAAGAATTTATGAATTTTTTGAAAGATACATTTCAAAATAATCACATTTGATTAATTAAATTTTTTTATTAAATATTTTTCTATATATTTGCAGCAAAGGAAGAATTAAAACATCACCCTTAATACTAAGGTGATTTATCATAGGTTAAAGTATTTTCGTCTTGGAAAGGCATTTGGGACTCCCGAATGTCTTTTTTATTTGCCTACAATCGTTTCATATACAAGACTAAATTGTTAATTTTGCGTCAAATAAATCGGTTTTTATGAAAAAAAATCTGCTTTACTTATTCATTTTGTCTGCTTTCATGAGCTGTACAAACAGACTTACACCTAATAAGGGGGAAAAAAGCTACGAAAAAATAACAGAATATTCAGAAGACCTTTCTGTTTTTTTACCAAAATATGAGACCGAAAACTCAACTGAAGAGATTGTCGAAGTTCCAAAAAAACAAGAAAAGCCCAAAGACAGCAATCCAAAGAAAATAAAAAATGAGAATGTAGCTGTAGATGCTGTTTTAGACCAGATGAAAGAAAAAAATCTGAGTGTTACAGATGGCAAAGGCTACAGGATACAAGTATTTTCAGGTAATAATAAATCAGATTTTGAAAGTGCAAGAAACTATCTTTTGAGATATTTTCCAGAATTAGAACTATACGAATCTTACAGTCAACCTACATACAAAATCAAAGTTGGAGATTTTATAAATGTAGATCAAGCAGATAAATATATAGCTAATTTAAAGTCTAAATTTGGAACTGCAAGGATAATTGGAGATAAAATAAACGTAAAAAAGGCAATAAACATTAAATGAAAAAAGCACTAATTACAGGAGTAACAGGGCAAGACGGGGCATATTTAGCTGAGTTTTTATTAGAAAAAGGATACGAAGTACATGGCATAAAAAGAAGAGCGTCGCTTTTCAATACTGACAGAATAGATCATCTTTATAAAGATCTTCACGAAAAAAACGTAAAGTTCATATTACACTACGGAGACCTTTCGGATTCAACCAATATCATAAGAATAATTCAAGAAGTAAAACCTGACGAAATATACAATCTCGGTGCAATGTCTCACGTAAAAGTGAGTTTCGATGAACCAGAATACACAGCCAATGTCGACGGTATTGGCACTCTAAGAATTCTTGAGGCAGTAAGACTTTTGGGACTTACAGAAAGTTGCAGAATCTATCAAGCTTCTACCTCTGAACTTTACGGCTTAGTTCAAGAAGTTCCGCAATCTGAAACAACCCCATTTTATCCAAGATCGCCGTATGCGGTGGCTAAACTTTACGGATATTGGATTACAGTAAACTATAGAGAAGCTTACAATATGTATGCTTGTAACGGAATTCTTTTCAATCATGAATCACCTTTAAGAGGCGAAACTTTTGTAACTAGAAAAATCACCCGAGCTGTTTCTCAAATTGCCTTAGGTCAAGAGGAATGCCTTTTCTTGGGAAATCTGGACGCTAAAAGAGACTGGGGACATGCGAAAGACTATATTGAAGCGATGTGGTTGATTTTGCAACAAGATGTTGCGGAAGATTATGTAATAGCAACAGGAATTACAACTACAGTAAGAGATTTTGTAAGAATGGCATTTTCTGAAGTTGGTATTAGTTTAGAATTTAAAGGTGCAGACGAAAACGAAGAAGCATTTGTATTGGCTTGTTCTAACCCAGAGTTTCAATTACCAATTGGCAAAAAAGTTTTGGCAGTAGATCCTGTTTATTATAGACCAACTGAAGTTGAACTTTTAATTGGAGATCCTACAAAATCTCAAACCAAATTGGGTTGGAAACCAAAATATGACCTTCCGGCGTTGGTAAAAGAAATGGTTGCAGCGGATTTAGATTATTTCCAAAACCAACCTGTTTTCAACAAAGCAGGAATTAAAATAAAATAAAAGACGTTCAATATCAAAACATTAGATTTAATAAAATGATTTATCCTATAGTAGCATTTGGTGCCCCTGTATTAAGGAAAGTTTGCGAAAACATAAATCCAGGAGAAATAGATGTAAAGAAAATATCGGAAGATATGTTTGAAACTATGTATGCCGCTTCTGGTGTAGGTTTGGCTGGGCCACAAGTTGGTCTTGCATATAGGATTTTTGTTGTGGATGGCGAAATAATAAACAAAGGAGCAGAGTCCGAAGACGAAATAGACGAAACGCTGATTGGATTCAAAAAGACTTTTATTAATGCAGAAATTATAGAAGAAAAAGGGCCAAAATGGGCTTTCGAAGAGGGCTGTCTGAGTATTCCTGGAATCAGAGCAGATGTAATGCGACCTGATACTTTAACAATTAAATATGTTGATGTTGATTTTGTAGAGCATACCGAAGAATATACAGGAATGGCTGCAAGAATTATTCAGCACGAATATGACCACATACAAGGAGTTTTATTCACAGACCTTATAGCACCATTAAAAAAACAAATGCTTAAAAAGAAACTTGGACAAATACAAAAAGGCATAGTTGATGCTGATTACCGAATGAAATTTGCTTAAAAAACCATGGAAGATATCCTCAAAGTTAGCCTGATTCAAACGGATATAATTTGGGAAAACCCAGAGGCGAATTTTGAAAATTATCAAAAAACAATAAATACAAAAACGGAAAACCCCGATTTGATAATTCTACCAGAGATGTTCAATTCGGGGTTTTCTATGCATTATTCTGAAGGCCTAAATGGAGAAAGTTCACAATGGTTAAAAAACACTTCTAAAGCCATAAATGCTCACATATACGCTTCTTTAGCTATAGAAATTGGAGGCAAGAAATACAACCAAGGACAGTGGGCCTCTCCTAACGGTGATATTTCTATCTATAACAAAAAGCATTTGTTTTCTTATGGAAGCGAACATCGTCATTTTTCTTCAGGGAATGAAAAAATAATCACCAACATAAGAAATTGGAAATTTAAACCATTAATTTGTTATGACTTAAGATTTCCTGTTTGGAGTAGAAACACCGAGCCCTTTTATGACATTTTGATTTATATTGCATCATGGCCAATGGCTAGAATTGACGCATGGAAAACACTTTTAAAAGCACGAGCAATTGAAAACCAATGCTATGTAATCGGCGTAAATCGACTTGGAAAAGACGGTAATAATTTAGAATATAATGGGCAATCCATGATTTTTGATTTTTCGGGCAAAAAATTATTAGATGCAGAAAACCAAAATGGAATTTTCTCTGCCCAACTTTCGTATTTAGACCTACACAATTATCGCATAAAATTTCCATTTTTATCTGATGGAGATTCCTTCGATTTTCTATAAAAGGCAAGATATTTGTTAATAGAAAAACAGCTTTCATTTAGATTGTAAACATTTTTTATTATTATTGCCATTTAGATGAGAACCTGAGTATTTATAGAATTTTTAAGCCAATATCACTTGAATAGACTTTTACTACTTTTACTCTTTATTACAGGCGTTTCGCAATCAAAAGCACAAGACATTTCGGTAGATATCTTGCAGCAGGGATCATCATTTTCTGACTCTTCCTATTATGATATTGCAAAAGTTGAAGACAAATTTTGGATTTGTGGCAAATACGGCATTCTCAAAAGCATTGACAAAAATGGGAAAATTGAAAATATAGAATATCCTAGTGAGAATTTGGATATTTACAAACTTGAAAACCTTTCAGATGAAACATTAATTGCTAGTGGAGATAAAGGCACAGTGTATTTCCATGATATTAAAACCAAGAAATGGAGAACGGTAAAAGTTAAAGGATACGAAAATGCGTGCTTTTATAACCTCACTGTTGACTATAAAAAAAACATTTATCTAAGTGGTGGCAATTCTAAAATTGCACATTCTGGAAAAACAGTCCCGAACGGATTTATTTTGGTATCATCAGACATGGGTAAAACTTGGACGAGAATATATCACAACTTGTTCAATATGGTTTGGTGCGTTAAAGTCAATCCTTATGATCAAAAAGTGTATGCTTTAATGTATTCACCAAATAAGACTGATATGTTTGTTTATGAAAATCAGAAATGGAATAAAAAACAAAAACTAGGAAATAGTATATTTCATGAAATCCAATTTGAGTCTGAAAGTCAGTTTGTAGCAACCGGCGGCTGGATAGGCAAAAAAGGCAGAATTTACACATCTAGCCACAAAAAAATCATAGAGGGCTCAGGTTTGCTTTGGGGCAGAGTCAAAAACGAAAAATATACGCTCTACACTGGGTGTAACGGAAATATCATTTTAGACCAAAACAATTCAAATTTAATATTACACCACACAAGTCTTAACCTTCCTTTCAGTCTTTATGAAGCTATTTTCATTGACGAAAATTCTGCCTATGCTATTGGCTCAGGTCGTACATTATTGAAAATTAACATCAAAGAAAACCCAGTTTTTGAAGTAAAAAATCAGTAAATACGCAAAGACTTCAAATAGTTTGATTTTCAAAAAAAACACATCAAAATAGCACTTTTCTTATCATTTAATTGGATTTTTACAAAAAAGAAACTTTTGTTTATACACGCATAAGCATATTTAATATTTTTTTCATAGCTTTGCGTGGCAAATAATAAAACTGATTTATTTGCCATATGTTAGACTCATCAAAGCTTCTTTTTGAAGCACTCACCTACGACGACGTTCTCCTTGTTCCTGCGTATTCCGAAGTACTTCCAAGAGATACAAGCACTAGAACCAAGCTCACTAAAAACATAGAAATTAACATACCATTGATATCTGCAGCAATGGATACCGTTACCGAACATGAAATGGCCATTGCTATAGCTCAAGAAGGTGGAATTGGCATAATCCACAAAAACATGAGTATAGAGCAACAAGCGGACCAAGTCAGACGTGTAAAAAGATCTGAAAGTGGGATGATATCAGACCCTATAACGCTTAATATCAATGCTGTTGTAGGAGATGCCTTAAAAATCATGCGAGAGTTTAAAGTTGGTGGAATACCAGTGATAGACGAAACAGAAACCCTCAAAGGTATAGTAACTAATAGAGATCTAAGATTCCAAACTGACATGAGTCTTCCTATCAGAGACATCATGACTATCAATGGATTGGTTACAGCAAACGAAGGCATAAGTCTAGAAGATGCTGAAAGTATTCTGATGCATAAAAAAATCGAAAAACTTCCAATAATTGATAGTAAAAACAAATTAGTTGGCCTAATTACCTACAAGGATATTTTAAAAAAGAAAAACAAACCACATGCAGCCAAGGACAAAAGAGGAAGGCTTTTGGCAGGTGCAGCAGTGGGTGTAACTCCGGACCTTGAAGACAGAGTAGCGGCTTTAGTAAAAGCTGGGGTAGACGTAGTAAGTATAGACACTGCTCATGGACACTCAAAAGGCGTTATTGATGCCCTTAGAAACCTAAAAGCTAAATTCCCTAATCTTGATGTAATATGCGGAAACGTAGCAACAGGTGAAGCAGCAAAGGCTCTTGCCGATGCAGGTGCTGATGGCATAAAAGTAGGTGTAGGACCAGGAAGTATCTGTACAACACGTATTATTGCTGGTATCGGAATGCCACAATTATCGGCTGTCTATCTCTGTGCTAAAGCACTTGAAGGCACAGGTGTTCCAGTTATTGCGGACGGAGGAATCAGATTTTCCGGAGATATAGTAAAAGCGATTGCTGGTGGGGCGAGTACCATCATGATGGGATCATTATTAGCTGGAACTGAAGAAGCTCCAGGCGAAATAGTAATATTCGAAGGAAGAAAGTTCAAATCTTATAGAGGAATGGGCTCGGTTGAAGCCATGGAAGATGGATCAAAAGACAGATATTTCCAAGACGCTACAGACGATGTCAAAAAACTAGTACCTGAAGGCATTGTTGGAAGAGTACCGTTCAAGGGATTGGTAAGAGAAATAATATACCAAATGACAGGAGGACTAAAAGCCGGAATGGGCTATTGTGGTGCGGCAAACATAGAAGCTTTACAAGCAGCTAAATTTGTAAAAATAACTTCATCTGGCATGAAAGAATCACATCCACATGACATTCAGATCACAAAAGAAGCTCCGAATTATTCTACAAGATAAAAAGCAAAAAAAACCCCAATTTGAGTATAAATTGGGGTTTTTTTTCACATTAAACCTAAAATTTTAGCGTACTTCATCATAGCTCCAGGGTTTGAAATTTTCAATTTCCCCATCATCATTGCCATCATAGGATTGGTGTCGCCATTAATAACTGAAAGCAAATCGCTTTCTTTAGCTGTAATACTTACCTCTGCACTTTCAGCTGAACCTTCATGAACTGTGATTGCATTGTCTTTGACTATAATGTGGGCATCTTTACCTTTCATGTCAAAATTTATAACGGTATCTATTCCCTCTAAAACCTCAGGCTTTACACTTGTAGTTAGTTTTCCAAAATAATCTTCTATAGTCATAATTTATTATTAATCTAAAATAAAGTACAAGCATACTTATATTTTTAAAAAATAACCAGTTTTCTTAAAGAATTATTTAAATAAAATTTTTTTCAAAATGAAAAATAAATATTTGAGTTTTTTCAAAAGCTGGTATAAACAACCTCAATCCACCCATTTACTAACAAAATCCTCCAAATTTAAGTTGATTCAAATTTTTTAATCTATTTTTGTTAATCAACTACCTTATAATAGTTAGCATACCAAAAAAAAATTTAAACCCAAAGTTACTTTTTAAATAATAATTGGTCAAAATTGAAAAACTCTAAACTTAAACATTTAAGCGACGAAGAACTTGTATCCTTGTACGTAGACTCTCAAAGAAATTCCTACTTTGAAGAGATATATGAGCGTTATTCAAACAAAGTTTATAGAAAATGTTACTCCTTCACCTATAATCAAGAAAAGGCGGAAGATTTTACGCATGACATTTTCTTAAAGCTAATAGTTAAGATAGGAACATTTAAAGAAAATGCAAAGTTTTCCACTTGGCTTTACTCTATAACCTACAACTACTGCATGGACCAAATCAGGGTCAATAAAAAGCAACAAGAAGTTAGTTTAGATGACAATTTTGACCTTGAGGAAGATCATGGGGAAAGTGAAATAGAATCTATGCATAGCGAGGGACTTAAAAAGAGCATGGAGAAAATTCCTAGCGACGAAAAAGCCTTGCTTTTGATGAAATACCAGGATGATTTTAGCATAAAAGAAATTGCGGATACATTAAATATTTCTGAAAGTGCTGTTAAAATGAGATTGCTAAGGAGTAAAGATAAACTTAGAAAGTTATACCTTGAAAACATCGCTGTTGTCGGTTTAATAATAATAAAGTTAATTTTATTTTGGAAAAAATGAATGGATTTGATGATTTCTTTGATGATGACTTAAAGGCACCAGAGGCTTTAAAGGATATGCTTGTATCTGAGATTGAACTCATTAGAGAATCAATGGTTATCGTCAATATGTTCCTAGGAGAACCACTAAAAGCAGGCTTAAAATACTTACAAGAATTCGAACCAAAAAAAACAAATGACAATGAATAAATTACCCAATATTAAAGATATCCTAATAGATACTTTTTCAAAACTTATAGAACAGTTCAGTACTTTTACTTCAAATTTTATAAGTGCTATAGTGATTTTATTGGTGGGTTGGATAGTTGCAAAAACAGCTTCGATAATTATCAAAAATGTCCTTTCTAGAGTTGGAATTGACAAAATTGGTGATAAAATCAAAGACATAGACGCTATAAAAAAATTCAATTTAGATTTTAAATTGAGCAAAATCATTGCTACGATAGTTTACATTTTCATAATGTTGTTCTTATCTGTTTCTGCTGCTGATAAACTTGGAGTTCCTGCCATTTCCAATATGTTTTTAATGTTGGTAAATTTCATACCTAAGGTAATGGTTGCTAGTGTAATGACACTTTTGGGATTATTCCTATCTGATTTGGCTAGAAATTTTGTTGTAGCTCTTTGCAAATCATTCAACATAGCTTCTGGAAAACTAATAGGTATGGGAATATTCTTTTTCTTATTATTTATTACCATAATTTTAGCTTTAGGACAAGCAGGCATAAACACTGCATTACTAGAGTCTAGTTTTAATATTATTATTGGAGGAATGGTTTTAGCATTTTCTATTGGATACGGTTTTGCTTCTAAAGACATTTTGCTAAATATTATCAGTTCATTTTATTCGAAAAACAAGTTTATTGAGGGTCAAGTAATAGAGATATTGGGTGTTAAAGGTAAGATTCTAAAAATGGACAATACAAGTATAGTTCTAGAAACAGAGGGAGGACAGACAATATTTCCACTAAAAGTTCTTCAATCCGAAAAAGTGACTTTATTCAATTAAGGTTGTCTTAATTTAAAATATTACAAAACAAAAATTCTGCAAAATGAAAAAAATTACACTTTTAATGTTTGTGTTGCTATCAAGCCTTACAGTTGTAAAAGCTCAAAAAATTGAGAAACCTGTACTAAAAAACATGGAGGATTCTTTAAAATATGGATGGTGGACTAAAGGGACTCAATTGGGAGCCAATTTTAGCGGATCCGCATTTAGTCAATCATGGCAAGGTGGTGGTGTAAACAATATTGGTCTTGGTACGGTTTTTAGCAACAAAGCAGTATTTACAAAAGGAAAAGGGGCATTTACAAGTGATTTACAGCTCCAGCTAGGTTTTTTAAATAATATGCCAAAAGTAAATGGCGTAACAGAGAAAGAATTCAGAAAAAACATTGATAGATTATTCTATGATGCTAAATATGCTAGAAAAATTAACGATAAATTAAATTGGTTCGCTGGTGTAAATTTACTTTCTCAATTTTTGAAAGGGTATGACTATGCCGATACTAAAAAACCAGTAATTTCTAGCCTTTTTGCACCAGCATTTCTTTCAGAAGGAGTTGGGTTGGAATATAAAGCCACTCCACATTTAATGCTTTCTTTTGGTGGAGCTACATTACGTCAAACATTTGTAATGAACAACGAAGTTTTTGAAAACACTAAAAAAGCCGGAACAAACAAGGATGGAGATGCCACTTTCTTCTCCTATGGTGTAGAGCAAGGCAAGAAAATGTTATTCGAAGCGGGTTTTCAAGGTGTAGCAGCTTATGATAGAAACATTACAAAAAACCTTAATATCAAAGGTAGATGGCAATCATTTTATGCTTATGCACCTGTTTCTAAACCTATTGATCACAACGTAAACATAATACTAACTGCGAAACTTAATAAATACATCAATCTTAATATGGGATTAATAGGAATTTTTGACAGAGATCAAATATCTAAATCTGAGGTTGATGGTGGTAAATATAAAAGTACATGGCAGACAAATGGTGGCCTCAACTTAGGATTCGGAATACAATTATAATAAACCCCTTTTTTAAACTTAAACCTTTTTTACTATGTTAAAAGAATTCAAAAATTTCATTATGACTGGCAACGTTATTGACCTTGCCGTCGCAGTTATCTTAGGAGCAGCACTTGGTGGCGTTATTAATGGATTTGTGACAGATATCGCAATGCCGTTTGTTGGACACTTTACTGGTGGAGCTGATTTTTCACAATTAAGCTTTGTACTTGACCCTGCTGTAATTGGACCAGACGGAACGGTCGTTACACCAGAAAATGCTATTAAATATGGTTCATGGTTAAATGCAATTATTAATTTGGTCGCAGTTGGATTAGTTTTGTTTATTATAGTAAAAGCTTATAACAAAACCAAAGCTCCTGTGGAAGCACCAGCACCTGCGGGGCCGTCTGAAATTGACCTTCTTACTGAGATTAGAGATGCTCTAAAAAAATAATTTTAGGACAAAAATAGAAAAAGGGGAAATCAAGCGAGATTTCCCCTTTTTTGTTTAGCAAAGAATTTATTTTACCATTATTGCTAATTTTTATAGAATTAATAATATATTTTTGTTTCGAGAATTTTGCGATTCTCTTACGTGCAAAAATATAAAAATCTTACCCGAATGACTTCTTTTAAGTTAAAAAACCATCTGCAAGGTGACAAGCAGATTTGGTGGATTTTACTGCTATTGTCTATTGTCAGTGTAGTAGTAGTCTATAGTTCCGTTAGTGCATTAGCATACAGAAAAACTGATGGTAACGCCGAAGTATATCTTCTAAAACATACCTTTTTTTTATTGGTAGGCTTAACTATCACGTTCATCATTCATAAGTTTGATATTACCAAATATGCTGGTTTAGCTCAAATATTCCTTTGGGTTACTCCATTTCTAATTCTTTATACTTTAATGTTTGGAATAAGTGTTGGTGGGGCAAGGAGATGGGTTTCTATTTTTGGTTTTTCCTTTCAAACCTCAGATTTTGTAAGGCTGGTTTTAATTACAAATCTCTCTGCAATGCTTGCTAGAAGACAGCATATAGATTACAAGGCGAAAGATCTTACAGTAATGATCATTTGGATAGTAATAATAGTTGGCCTATTGTCTATTTCCAGCTTCTCAACCTCTGTTATTCTAGGTATAACTTGTTTTTTTATTATGTGGATCGGTAGGGTTCCTAAAAGATACCTTACCAAAATGGTGGCTTTTTTATTGATAGGCCTAATTGGCATACTTTCACTGGGTTTAATTGTAAAACGAGCAACTGGAACAGAATTGGGTAGAGTTCAGACGGTCATAGACCGTACGGAAAGTTTCGTAAACAAAGACTTGGATGGAGATCTCCTTATAGGAGGTGAGCATGGAAGCATAAGTGATCAAAAAAACTATGCACTTATTGCAATTGCACGTGGTGGGTTTTTCGGAATTGGGCCTGGTAATAGCAGCCAAAAAAATATTCTACCCGACGCATTTTCAGATTTTATATATTCTATTCTAATTGAAGAATGGGGACTTCTGGGGGGCTTAGTGGTAATGGGGCTATACCTTTGGTTACTTGAGCGAGGCGTCTGGAATATCAAAAATACCAAACGAGCTTTTGGTGGCTTATTGAGTATTGGACTTACGTTAAGCATTGTCTTGCAAGCATTTGCACACATGTTTATCAATGTTGGCTTGGGTCCAGTTACTGGTCAAACCTTACCATTAATTAGTATGGGTGGAACCTCGGCTTTATTTACTTCGGTTGCAGTGGGTATAGTATTGAGTGTTACTAAAAGCGAAGATAAGATATGAAAAAGGGGCTTAAAATAATTATATCTGGAGGTGGTACAGGTGGGCATATATTTCCAGCAGTAGCCATTGCGAACGAAATAAAAGCACAAAGACCAAATGCGGAAATATTGTTTGTGGGAGCTTTAGGGAAAATGGAAATGGAAAAAGTCCCAAAGGCAGGATACGAAATAGTTGGACTTCCAGTAGCAGGTTTCAATCGATCAAACATGCTAGCCAATGTTGGTTTTCCTGTAAAATTGATAAAAAGCCTATGGAAAGGAATGCAAGTTCTTAGGGCTTTCAAACCCGATATCGCTATTGGTGTTGGTGGTTTTGCGAGTGGTCCAACACTCAGAATGGCCAATATTTTAGGAATAAAAACCTTGATTCAAGAGCAAAATTCTTATGCAGGTGTAACAAACAAAATTCTTTCAAAAAAAGCAGAGAAAGTTTGTGTTGCTTATCCTAATATGGACAAGTTTTTTTCAAAAGAGAAAATAGTTTTTACTGGTAATCCTGTTAGAAATGACTTGATAAATAGTTCAATTAAAAAAGAAGATGCCAAAGCACACTTTGGCTTAGAAACTGACAGAAAAACATTGTTGATAGTTGGTGGAAGTTTAGGTGCTTTAAGTATCAACAAAGGAATTGCTTACGGTCTTCAAAACTTACTTAACAACGATTTGCAAATCATATGGCAAACAGGTAAAACATTTATCGATCAAGCCAAGGAAATTGCAAACAATTTACAAACCAAAAGGGTGTACGTATCGGATTTTATATATGAAATGGACCAAGCTTACGCCGCAGCAGATTTAGTTGTCTCACGAGCAGGAGCACTTTCAGTATCTGAACTTTCACTAGTAGGCAAAGCATCCATTTTGGTTCCGTATCCTTTTGCAGCAGAAGACCATCAAACGCAGAATGCACTAAGTTTGACTTCTCAAAATGCGGCATTTCTTGTAAAAGATGCTGAAATATCTGATAAACTTATAGACACAATAATAGAATTATTGGAAAATGAGGCCAAACTGAAGAGTTTATCAGAAAATATAGTGAAATTTGCAAAACCTTTTGCAGCAAAAGAGATCGTAGAAGAAATTCTAAAAATAACCCAAAAATGAAAATCTTTTTCTCGGAAAATAATGCCGATTACGGCACTTATACATTTAATTATGCAATTTATGCTCAAAAAGAGTCTGAAGCAGAATTGAATGAACTCTATGAAAAAGGTTTCCTACCGTACACTGGAAACATACATATCGAAAAAGAACTTTTTTATTTAGCAAGAAGTCTTAGAGTAAATCTCGAAAATTTCGATGATACTTCAGAAAACAGAAGAGTCAATCGCCAAATAGAATCTCTAAATATCAAATTAGATTTAATAGAAAAATCTAGTTTTGAATTAAGCGATCCTGATTTTAAGGTTTTTTGTGCCAACTATATAAATGAACGTATCGGAGAGGACAATATGAGCCTTGAAAGATGGGATTACATTCTAAAACAAACTACTGGCACGCATCTTTTCAAGTTTAGCAATTCAGAAAAAACACTAGGTTATGTTTTAGCTTCTATTACTGATGAATATGTTCATTATTGGTTTGCTTTTTTTGACACAGAATATATGCGTTCTCATTCACTTGGCAAATGGATGATGTGGCGAGTAATCCGCTGGAGCAAAGACAATAATAAAAAATACACTTATCTAGGCACTGCCTACAAACCTGCCGCACTTTATAAAATCCGAGACCATAAAGGTTTGGAGTTTTTTGACGGAAAAGGTTGGAACAACGATAGTAAAACGCTGAAAGAATGGTGCCAAACTGACCTTGAGACAAAAGATGCAGATAGGTTTAAATTGATTGAAAATCCCAATAATTTTTTAGATCAATTATGAAAATTCCAAAATTTAAAAAAGTATTTAGCTATGCCATCGGTGGCACTTTAGCTGTTTTTGCTGTATTTTTAATATTAGCAGCCACAAAAAACAATTCCGACAAAAGGTGTAAAGGAATCATAACAAATATTAAAGACAACTCTGAGCAGTTTTTGGTAACCAAAGAAGATATCGAAAAATGGGTTACGCAATATGGCAATGACCCTTTTGAAGGAAAAATAATGGAAAACATCGCACTGTCTAAGGTAGAAAAAAGAATTTTAGAGAGCGGAAAAGTTAAAAAATGCGAGGCATATTTTGACCTTCAAAGCCATCTTGTTCTCGATATCGAAACTTTTAAACCTATTGCCAGAATATTAAACCATAATCAAGTAGCAGATAGATATTTGGATGAAGATGGAAACATTTTCCCTTTTTCAAAGCATTTCACGCCAACGGTATTATTAATAAGTGGTAATTATTTACAAAATTTAAAAAACCTAAAATCCGATAAAAATAAGGATTTATTGAAGTTATTAAACACTATTAATGAGGATGAATTTTGGTCAGCACAAATTTCACAAATTGACGTTGATAAGCTAAAAGAAATAAAAATGATTCCTCTTTTGGGCGATAATATAATTGAATTTGGAAGACCTGAAAATATAAATTCTAAACTAGGAAAACTATTAATTTTTTATAAGCAGATATTGCCTCAAAAAAAATGGAGCGAGTTTTCAACAATTAGTGTAAAATATGAGGGTCAAATAGTTTGTAATTGAGTGATTTTAAATAAGTTTGTATAAATATTAATACGCGGTTTAATAACATAAATCTGACATGGAAGAAGATAATTTAGTAGTTGGGCTTGACATAGGCACTTCTAAAATTAGTGCTGTTGCGGGTTCTTTACAAAAAGACGGCACAATAAAGCTAAATGGCTTTGTTGAAAAACTTGTTGTACCTGAAGACGAAGTTTTGAGAAACGGGGAAATTGAAAACGCTCAAAGAACCATAGAGATAGTAGATGCCGTGCTAGAAGAACTTGCCGACAAACTTACCATTAATCTTGAGTCTGTAAATGTCAATATCTCTAATCCTGATATCCAAGGACACTTCCACAAAGGCAAAGTAACCAAGTCAGGGGATAATAAGCAAATTCAGCAGTCTGATGTAGATAGGCTTGCTGAAGATGTTAGGCTAACCTTCAAAGTTCATCCAGGTCGTACAGTTTTACACTGCATGCCACAAGATTTTTATGTTAACGACGTAAAAGCTGGCGAAAAAGTAGTAGGTAAGTTTGGTGTGCAAATTGGTGGGGATTTTTTCTTTCTAACTTCAAAATCGGAAAGTCTTGAAAATCTATACTATACGCTAAAAAGTGTAAAAGCCAAAACAGATGACCCTAAACAGCCATTTATACAAATTGAGAATGTATTAATTAGCTCAATTGCTGACTCGTTTTCGCTTCTTGATAGCACAATTGACGATAAAAGAAATGGTGTAGCTATAATAAATATCGGTGCTGAAATGACTGAAATATGTATTTTCCAAAAAAATGGAATCAGATATTTCAAAGCGATACCAATTGGTGGAAACGTAATAACGAAAGATTTGGCAGATACTTTTCATATCAGTTTTGACGAAGCTGATATGCTTAAAAAAATCTGTGGAAATATCCCCTCAAGCAGCATAAGCGATACTGAGACAGCAGTTATAGAGCGTAAAAAAGATCTTGCATCAGTTGAAATTATCTTGAAAAATGCCTCTACGGTAGTAGAATGGAGATTAAAAGAAATAGCCGCCATAGTAAAAAGTGAACTTATTAGGTCTGGGTATGAAGGTATACTAACTAACGGATTGATTTTGTCAGGCGGGACATCTTCTATGGGTATCATCAAAGATATTTTTGTAGAAGTGTGCAAGATGAAAAGTGTAAGAAAGGCTAAAATAAATAATAGAATTAACTTCAACGGATTTGAATATTTAAACAAACCTAAATATTCTACACTTCTAGGTCTTCTTATGGCATCCAACTTAGAATTTGATAATCGAATAGACAATCGAATTCTGAAACATACACCTTTGAAAGCAGCGGAGCCAGAAAAAGTAGAAAAGAAACCCAATGGAAAGTCTGAAATAAAATCTCCTAAGAGACCTTTATTTGAAAGACTAAAAGACCTCATTATTGATGATAAAATGAACGACGATTACAATAGATAAACAGTAATCTTAAAAAGAATTTTATGATCTTAGAACCCGAATATACACTTGATTTTAAGTCAGATATGCAAAAAATAATAAAAGTAATAGGTGTAGGTGGCGGTGGTGGAAACGCCATGCTCAACATGTACCATCAAGGTGTTCATGATGTTGATTTTGTGGCCTGCAACACCGACGCACAAGCTTTAAAACAATTTCCGGAAGACGTTATTAAACTTCAACTAGGTGCTGAACTCACCAAAGGTCTTGGAGCAGGAACTGACTGGAAAGTTGGAAAACAAGCTGCCATAGAAAGTGAAAAATCTATAAATGACCTACTTGAAGACCCAACCGAAATGGTGTTTATCACCGCTGGAATGGGTGGTGGAACTGGAACTGGAGCTGCTCCAGAAATTGCAAGATATGCAAAGTCTAAAAAAAGACTAACTATTGGCGTTGTAACGGATCCTTTCAGACACGAAGGATTAGACAAGTTTGAACAAGCCACCAACGGAATAGCAAAACTTAAAGATTTCTGTGATACAGTTTTAGTAATCAAAAACGATAGATTAGTAGAAATGTACGGCGATTTGGACATAGAATCTGCCTACAAAAAAGCCGATGAAGTTTTGGCAAATGCCGTAAAAAGTATTGCAGAATTGATAACCCGACCAGGTATAGTAAACTTGGACTTTGCCGATGTGAAAACTGTATTAGGTGATGCAGGCCATGCGGTAATGGGCTCAGCCGAAGCTTCTGGTCCTGACAGAGCTTCGATAGCTATTGAGGCTGCTCTTAACTCTCCTTTGTTAGAAAACAATAACATCAAAGGAGCGAAACGAATTTTGGTTTCGATTGCCTATTCTGACGAGCTACCAGAATACAAAATCAAAATGTCAGACCAAGCTAAAGTGACGGATTTTGTGGAAAGCCAAATAAAATCTAGAGCAAAAATATTCAAACACGGTTTTGCGATAGATAGAACTCTTAAAGACAAAGTAAGAGTAACGATAGTAGCTGCAAGGTTTGACGAAATCTTTGAAGATATTGAACCAGAAGAACCAAAAAAAGTTGAGGAAACTAAGCCAGAAGTTGGAAAAGGCATACATGCAATTATTCCAGAAAAACCTGCAAAAATATCTTTACCAAAACCTACTAACCAAATTGGGTTATTCGAGCAAGAAGATAAGTTTTTGAAAACTATCCAAGAAATGACGAAAAATGGCGTTGATGTAGAAACTTTGATAGAATCTCCCGCTTATAAAAGATATGGAGTGGAGTTGTTAGATGCAGATGAAATTGGAGAAGAAAATTTAGAGAAAATAAATTTGGTTGACTTATACACTGAGCTAAGCAATCAAAAGCTCATTGATTAAAATAATATTGAGAATAAAATTGGCCTTGAATTTTAAAATTCAGGGCTTTTTTTATGGTTTAAATTATTATTCTTGCAAAACTTCCATAGTCTTTTTACCTTGGACAAATATTCAACCTGAGAAAAATAACCCATGAAAATCTTTAGCATTTTCTTATCTGTTCTTGTTTCTGCATCGCTATTTGCCCAATCTCCTACTGCGACCATCACCGGTGGGAAAATAGTAGGAGAAATTAAAGAAGAAATTCAAATCTATAAAGGGATTCCTTTTGCAGCACCACCAGTTGGCGATTTGAGATGGAAAGCACCTCAGGCTGTAATTCCATGGAAAGGCACTAAGTCTTGCCTAAGCTTTGGACCTAGTCCAATGCAAGACCCACCTGTTCCTTTTTTTTGTTGGACTGAAGAATATCTAATACCTAAAGAGCCAATTAGTGAAGATTGCTTGTACTTAAATATTTGGTCAGGAGCCAAAACCAAAAAGGAAAAGAGACCAGTGTTCGTTTATATTTATGGCGGAGGTTTTAGAAGTGGAGGAGCTGGTTGTGCGATATATGATGGAGAAGCTATGGCCAAAAAAGGCGTAGTGTTTGTTACTATCAATTATCGTGTAGGTGTTTTTGGCTTCCTAGCCCATCCTGAATTAACGAAAGAGGCTGAATATAATTCTTCAGGGAACTATGCACTTTTAGATATGCTTGCGGCATTAAAATGGGTTCAGAAAAACATAGCTCAATTTGGTGGCGATGCTTCCAATGTAACTATAGCCGGTCAGTCTGCAGGTGCTTTTGCTGTAAACAATCTTGTGGCTTCTCCCCTATCCAAAGGACTTTTTCATAAAGCTATCGCCGAAAGTGGTGGTAGTATATTAGATAGTCCATTAAGACCAAAATTAACATTACAAAATGCCGAAGAGCAAGGAGCCAAATTTGCTGAAAATCTTAACTGTAAATCTTTGGCAGAACTAAGAAAACTATCTTCAGAAGAGATTCACAAAGGAAAAGGAGGTTTGAGTTCCCCCATAGTAGATGGTTATTTTTTACCAGAAAGTATTGGTGAAATATTCAAAAAAGGAAAACAAAATGATGTACCATCGATAGTAGGATGGAACGAAGAAGACAGGGTGTCTGGTAAGCCACTTTCTGCAGAAAATTTCAAAGAAACTTCACGAAAAAGATTCGGCGAGTTGACTGATGAATTTTTAGCAGTTTATCCAGCGGAAACGGACGAGCAAGCTTATAAATCACAAATGGGTGTAGGAAGAGATGAGTATTTTGGGGTTCAAGATTATGTTTGGGCTAAAATGCAAACTAGCACTGGAAAATCTAAGGCCTATATTTATAATTTTAACAGAAAACTACCAAGCTATACGCCTGAAACAGACTTTGGTGCATTCCACACGGGCGAAGTTCCTTATGCATACAATAACCTCAAAACAGTAAACCGTCCTTGGGAAAAAGTGGACTTCGAAATAGCTGATAAAATGTCTGAATATTGGGTAAATTTTGCCAAAACTGGAAATCCAAATGGGGCTAATTTGCCAAAATGGGAAGTTTATGATCCAAAAAATGAAAATGTGTTAATAATAGATAAAGAAATAGTTTCGAAACCTTTACCAACAAAAGCCCAGATGATGTTTTGGGAGAAATATTTAAAATGAAATACAGGAAATTTGGCCGTACTGGCTGGCAAGTAAGCGAAATGGGCTACGGCATGTGGGGAATGGCAGGCTGGACAGGCTCAGAAGAAAAAGAAGTGAACGAAGCTCTAGACAGAGCTATAGAATTAGGTTGTAATTTTTTCGATACGGCCTGGGGCTATGGCGAAGGAAAAAGTGAGGAAATATTGAATGCTACATTAAAAAGAAATGCTTCAAAAAAACTTTATGTAGCTACCAAGATTCCACCTAAAAACAGAATTTGGCCATCGAAAAGTCATTTTGACATTAAAGACGTTTTTCCTGCAAATTATATAGTAGAATACACCGAAAAGAGCTTAAAAAACCTTGGCGTGGAATGCATGGACTTGCAGCAGTTTCATGTTTGGGAAGACGCTTGGGCTCAACAAGATGAATGGAAAGAAACCATAAGTAAACTCACAAAGGAAGGAAAAGTAAAAGCTTGGGGTGTAAGTGTAAATCGCTGGGAACCCAACAATTGTCTAGAAACAATCAAAACCGATTTGATAGACGCGGTACAAGTGATTTATAATATATTTGACCAAGCTCCTGAAGATTTATTGCTTCCACTTTGCAGAGAAAAAGACATTGCCGTAATAGCTCGCGTGCCTTTTGATGAGGGAACGCTGACAGGTACTTTTACAAAAGATACCACTTTCCCTGAAGACGACTGGCGTTCGAAATATTTTGTGCCTGAAAACCTAAGTTCTAGTGTTGAACATGCGGATGCTTTAAAGCCATTAATTCCTAATGAAATGACTATGGCACAAATGGCTTTAAGATTTATCTTGGCAAATCCAGAAATTTCTACCATAATACCTGGAATGAGACGCATTAAAAACGTAGATATGAATATGGGTTGCTCTGATGCTGGACCTTTAGATTCGTCATTGTTAAGCGAACTTAAGAAACACCGTTGGGACAGAATACCGACAGAGTGGAGTATGTAAAATAGAGGTATAATTGAGGATTTAAAATTAGGAAAGCTCTAAAATCTAAGACTGCCGCAGCGGCAGGGATGGAGCCTTTGTTTGAGCTCCTATGGTGGTCTGGCCTTGGCCGAACACCAAAGAGCGAGTGGCGAGAGCCCGACCTATTGGTGCCGCCCAAATTTTCTTAACTATGATAAGTATTCAACCGAAAAAATATAAGCATCTATGAAAAAAAGAGAATTTCTAAAGTCAGCTTCGCTATTTGCTGCTGGGGCGGCTTTTCCGCAATTGATGAGCTGCAATAATGCAAATGAAAACACCACATCGAATGAAACTATGGGAGAAGCGATAAAAGTAGGACGAACAAACTGGGCTGGGAACTATACCTACAACACGGACAATTTGGTGGCTCCGCATTCTGTAGAAGAACTGCAGGAAATGATAAAATCGTATGACAAGGCCAAGGGATTGGGCACTATGCACTGCTTCAATGGTATAGCAGACAGCAAGTTTAATCAGATTTCGACGGCGGCGTTTAATAAAGTGATTGGCCTTGACAAGGAAAAACATACCGTGACGGTGCAGTCGGGGATAAAATATGGAGAGTTTTGCGAATATTTAGACGAAAACGGGTTTGCGTTGCACAATTTGGCATCTTTGCCACATATTTCGGTGGCAGGAGCTTGTAGCACTTCCACACATGGATCGGGCATAAAAAATGGCGGCTTAGCTACAGCGGTGACGGCATTGGAAATGGTGAATGGAAAAGGCGAATTGGTAAAACTGAGTAAGGAAAAAGACGGTGATGAGTTTAGGATGGCCGTGATAGGATTGGGTGCTTTGGGTATTGTAACGCAGGTGACTTTGAAAGTGGTTCCGACTTTTAAGATGAAACAGATAGTTTACCAAAACATGCCTATGGCGGCTTTGGAGAAGGATTTTGAGAAAATAATGGGAAGTGGATATAGTGTGAGCTTGTTTACCGACTGGAAAAACAAAAACGTGAGTGAGGTTTGGATCAAGAGTAAATCAGAAGACATGAAGGAAATACCGAAGGAGTTTTTTGGAGCTACGCTTGCCACAAAAAACCTGCATCCGATAGAGTCTGCTGATGCTATAAACTGCACCGACCAAATGGGCGAGGAAGGACCATGGTACAAAAGGATGCCACACTTTAAGATGGGTTTTACGCCAAGTAGCGGCAAAGAACTGCAATCGGAGTTTTTTGTGGACATAAAACATGCCTATGAGGCGTTTATGGCTGTAGAAAAACTCAATGAAAAAGTGGCTCCTCTACTTTTTATTACAGAAATAAGAACAATAGCTGCCGACGACTTGCCGATGAGCCCTTTTTATAAAAAGACTTGTTTAGCCATACATTTTACCTGGAAACAAGAAATTGATGCCGTAAATGCACTTTTGCCTGAAGTAGAAAAGGCTTTGGATCCATTTAGCCCTAGACCGCACTGGGGCAAGGTGTTCAGAATGGAACCAAAAACACTACAATCTAGAATAAGTAGATTGGACGAGTTTAAAGCTTTGATGGCGAAACATGACCCTGATGGCAAATTCAGAAATGATTATATAAATACTAACCTGTTTGGGTAAATGAAGAAAATACTATTTTTAATGTTAATTTCCTTGGTCAGTTTTGGGCAAAATAATTCAAAGCCAAGAACGATTGTAACAACAGATGGCGAGTTAGACGACGTGGATTCATTTGTGAGGTTGCTGTTATATGCCAATGAATTTAACATAGAAGGCTTGATAATCAGTAGCTCACAGTGGCACTACAAAGGCGATGGGAAAGGCACGAAGTTTATTTCAGAAATGGATATGACAAAAAAAATGTACGGCGAACGAACGGAATTGCGTTGGCCCGGCACAGACTGGATTTTTGAGTTGGTGGATGCTTATGGCAAAGTATATCCAAACTTGAAAAAGCATTCAGTAGACTATCCGAGTGATACTCATTTAAAAAGCCTAATAAGAATAGGGAACATTGACTTTGAAGGTGAAATGGAAAAGGATACCGAGGGGTCAGAATATATAAAAGCCAAACTGCTTGACGATAATATGGAGCCGCTATATCTGCAAGTATGGGGCGGTACAAATACCATAGCGAGAGCAATGAAATCTATTGAAGACGAATATAAAAACACGGCTTCATGGGAAAAAATCTATAAAAAAGTGTGTCAAAAGGCTATAATTTATGCGATACTTGACCAAGATGCTACTTATAGAAAATACATATCGGTTAATTGGCCAGATGTGAAAATATTTTATAATTCAAATCAATTTTGGTGTTTTGCGTATTTTTGGAAAAAGGCTGTTCCTGAGGCTTTTCATAAGTACTTAGAGGGTTCTTTTATGGGTGAAAAAGTAATTTTGAATCATGGAGCATTAACCAAAATGTATTATAGTTATGGTGACGAAAATCCACCCAAAGGCGAAATAGAAGACATCTATAGCGATCCTGAAAAAATCAAGAATAACCAGTGGGGAAGTTTTACGAAATATGATTTTATCTCTGAGGGAGATTCGCCCGCATTTTTACATTTGGTGGATATTGGACTTGAGAACCTCAAAAATCCGCAAAATGGAGGATGGGGAGGACGATTGGTGCAATCTAAAACTCATCCAAACAGATGGGAAGATGGTGAAGCCGCTTCAGATTACAATCCATTTACACAAAAAATTGACCTAGGATTTGCTCAAGCACGTTGGGTGCCAGCTATACAAGAAGACTTTGCTGCACGGGCAGATTGGTGTGTGAAAGAATTCAATGAGGCAAACCATGCTCCTAAAATAACAGTAAAAGGAGGGAAAAACCTAAGTGTAAAACCAGGACAAAAGGTAAAAATCAATGCAGAAACTGCAGATCCAGATGGTAACAAAATTGCAGTAAAATTTTGGCAGTATGAGGATGTTGGAACATCAAAAGAAAAGTTGATAATAAATACAAAAGGAAATACTGCGACCTTTACATTACCTAAAAAAACAGCAAGCGGAAGCACTTTTCATGTAATTGTGGAAGGGACTGATGATGGATCTCCTGCTTTAACACGTTACCAAAGAGTAGTATTGACGGTAAAATAAGAACAATTAAATCAATTGTTCTTTTAGTTTTTCAAAAGCTTTAAGAAGACTTTGGTTTTTATATAAAACACCATAAGTAAAATCTAAAATTGGCATTTTGACACCCAAATGTTTATTGATTTCGTGAATACTTTTTACGGCATAATAGCCTTCGGCTATCATTTTCAGTTCTATCTGTGCCGTTTTAACCGAATATCCTCTGCCTATCATATTACCGAAAGTACGGTTTCTGCTAAACTGTGAATAGGCTGTCACCAACAAATCACCTAAATAAGCAGACGAATTTATTTCCCTTTCGGCAGGTGATATCTTATTAACAAAACGTTCGATTTCGAGCATCGCATTGGAAACCATAACGGCTTGGAAATTGTCGCCAGCACCCATTCCGTGTGTAATTCCGCAAGCTAAAGCAACGATATTTTTCATTACAGCAGCATATTCCACACCGTCAATATCTTTAATAAAGGCTGTTTTGACAAATCTACAGGCTAATAACTCAGCAAAATCTTTTGCAGTGTCTATGTTTTCAGAAGCGATAGTAAGATAAGATTGTTTTTCAAGAGCAATTTCTTCAGCATGGCACGGACCGGCTATGGCTCCGAAATTTCCTTTTGGAATATTGAATTTTTCAGAAAACCAATCTGTAACCAAAAGATTATGAGAAGGCACCATACCTTTAACACCAGAGATTATTTTTTTCCCTTGAAATAGTTCTGGGTTTACATCAGCTAAAGCTGCTTCCACAAAGGCCGCAGGGATTGCCAAAACCACCCATTCTGAGCCTTTTAGAGCTTCTTTTAGATTGTGATAAGGTTTGATTTTAGAAGGATGCAGCTCTACACTAGATAGGTATTCGGGATTGTGATGATGTTTCTTAATATGTTTTATAGCCTCAATATTCCGAAGCCACCATTTTATTTTAATGTTCTTCTCAGAAAGAATTTTTATCAATGCCGTAGCCCAACTTCCTCCACCTATTACCGTTACACTCATTTGTTTTTGAAATGATTTAAAGGCAAAAATAGCACATTTGCCTTATATATTTAAAAAAAAAGAGTGACCAAAAACTGTCACTCTTTTCCGATAACCCTAAACCCTATATTTATTTTTTAACTTCTTTTGCCTTTTTTAAGGCTACTTTATCACCGTCGTTAAGTTTTTTTG
This sequence comes from Lacihabitans sp. LS3-19, assembly GCF_024343575.1. GTDB lineage: Bacteria > Bacteroidota > Bacteroidia > Cytophagales > Spirosomataceae > Leadbetterella. The sequence continues at coordinate 68,835 of NZ_RJUA01000028.1, forward strand.
AAACTTCTAAAAATGGCCCTGATATTATCTCCTCTCCATCTTTTAAACCAGAAACTACCTCTATCATGCCAGCACTTGTATCTGTTATGCCAGTTTTAACTTCGCGTTTTTTTGCAATACCCTTGTCATTTACAAAAACTATTTCTTTCGGCTTATCCTTTTTGATTTCACTTTCCTCAGCAACTGCACCTAGACCCATTCCATCTTCCTCTTTTTTATCTTTCTTGTCTTTACCCTCAACTCTGGTAGTAACTGCTGAAATTGGCACAGAAAGTACTCCTGGCTTGGTAGAAGTTACAATATCAACTGTTGCAGTCATTCCAGGTTTAAATGGATATTTTTTACCTTCGCTGATATTAATTAAATCACTATATGAGGAAGGCAAAATTTTGATTCTAACTTCAAACTCTGTAACAGATTCAGTTGAATTGCTTGAGCTTCCCGTCAATGATCCACCAGCTCCATTTGCTGTATTTGCTACTTGTGATACAATTCCTCTAAACTTTTTATTAGAAGAAGAATAAGCATCTACATCAACAATTACAGTATCTCCTTTACTAACTCTAATGATATCGTTTTCATTTACGTTTACTCGAACCTCCATATTGTTAAGGTTTGCAATTCTCAACATTTCGGTACCTGTCATCTGAGATGTACCCACTACTCTTTCACCCAACTCTACCGCAAGTTTAGAAACAATACCATTCATTGGAGCATATATATTGGTTTTCCTCAAGTTTTCGGAAGCATCTTTCAAAGCTGCTTCAGCACTATTTATTCCATATTTTGCAGCTTCAAAATTTGATTTTGCAGCGTCTACATCTTGGCGAGCAATCTTCATATTAGTTTCTGCAGTTTCAAAATCTGACTGAGAAATAACTTTTTCAGCTAATAGTTTTTTCTGACGATTGTACTCCATTTGAGCTCTTAGCAATTGCGACTCCGCTCTAGAAATAGCAGCTTTGGTTTGTTCTGCATTTGCTCTTGATTGATTTACACCTGCTTTGAATCTATCAACAACAGAAACATAGTTTTCAGGTTGAATTTTTAATAAAAGCTGACCTTTTTTAACAGAATCACCCTCTTTTACATAAAGTCCAATAATTTCACCAGGAACGTCAGGCGATATTTTCACTTCAACTTCCGGCTGAATTTTGCCAGATGCAGAAACAGTTTCTACCAAAGTACCTTTAATAACTTTAGACAATTCTACTTCTGTTGGCTTTTCCTGCATTATCCAACCTTGTTTTTTAGCTACTAAAAACAAAATCAAAAGGGCCAACAAAACACCTAAAAGTATATACCAAATTTTATTCGATCTCTTTTTCATAATTCTTAAAATGCTAATGGTTTATTCTGATAAAAATCTAATATTTTAATTCGAAATATGTAATCGTATTTAGCAACAATCAGATTCGACTTTGCTCTATCTAAGTTTGTTTTTGCCAAATTATAATCTACAAATGTGCTCGACCCAGCATTGTATCTAGATTCAGCAGCCTTGAAGGACCTTTCTAATGCATTGGTTTGCATCAATGTAGCCGAATACCTTTTTTGTGCATTTAGCATCGTGATGTATGCTTGATCTATATTTTGCTTTATTTGCAATTTTGTGGCGTCATTTTGCAAATTCACCTGCATTTTTTGAATTTTGGCAGCTTGTGTTTGATATTTCTGATTGTATCCATTGAAAATCGGAATCCTAGCCGATAAACCAAGGTTTAAGTTTTGGTTTCCAGTCAATTGTTTAAAGTATGGAATGCCTTCAGATGTATAATTTGTTTGCGGAAAATTAATAACAAAAGGAATTGTCTGTCCTTCAAATTCGGCAGAAACAGGAATTTGGTTAACAGTAGGCGTACTAGCTATCAATTTTTTGGCCACGCTAGATACAGCAGTTCCCCAGTTAGTAGTTGCAGATATTGTCGGCAAACCTACACTTTTGGCTATTTCAATATTTTTATCAGCGGCTTTTACTCTTAAATCCCCCGCTTTAATTTCAGGCAAATAACCAACTGCCGTTTCGTAAATAGCGTTAGGTGATTCGCCATAATTTATAATATTTGGATCCGGTACATCTATTCTTGAAACCTGCACAATCATTTCTGTTGGAGCATTCATGGCTTGCTTTAGAGTCAGAATAGCAGATTCGTGATTGTTTTGTGCATTTATCAAACTCAACTCATCATTTGCCTGCTGAGCTTCTAGGTCAAATATATTTGTTTCTGGCAAAGCTCCTGAGCGAATTAGTATTGCTGTTCTATCTAATTGCAGTCTAGTAACTTCTAGCTGCTTTTGTGCCACATCTATTAGGTCTTCTGTAGACAATACATTAAGATATGCCACAGCAACTTGTAGAGAAACATTGTTTTTCTGGGTAGCAATGTCCATTTGAGCAGCTTCCAAACTCAATTGGCTTCTATCTACAGTGTTTTTTATTCTTCCACCATTATATATTGGCATGCTTAATCCAACACCCATGTTATTGGTACCGATAGTTTGTGTTACTACACTGTTTGTAAATGGGTCAACATTTCTACCGGCGTTGCCATTGAGATTAAACTGCCCGTTGGCAGTAGGGAGATTGGCAACTTTGGCTTGATTTAATGTCACAATACCATTTTCAACGGCCATTTGAGATTGCTTAAGCGAAATATTATTATTTAAAGCATAATCTATACATGCTCGCAAGGAATATTTCTGAGCTACTTCTGAACCCGTTACTTTGGTTTGAGCTTGGGCAACCATACCGCAAGTCGCAAAAAGAATAATTAGTAATTTTTTGAATTTCATACTTCGATTCAATAATTGAATACAATTTTAACATCTATATGGCACTCAAAGCCATTGATTTTATTTGAACGGTAAAATAGATGAAATAAAGGTAAGGATGTGGTTTAAATTTATTTACCAATTTTGTTTGGCGTGACACCATACTTATCTTTGAAGCTCTTAATAAAATGCGAAACGCTTTCGTATCCAATCATTTCTGCCACTTCTTCTACGTTGCTTATTTTGTTTTTCAGCAAGAAAGCTCCATGCTCTAATTTTTTGTCTTTAATCCAAATTCCTGGCGACATACTAAACTTTTCTTGAAACTCCCGTTTAAAAGCCGAAAGACTTCTCCCCGAAAGTTTTGCGAGTTCGTTGAGGTTGAGTGGTTTCAAATAAAAAGTATTAAGGATAAAATCTAAGTCAGCTTTTTGACCTGCATAAATAGAAAAAAGTAAATTTTTGAGTTGATTTTTCGGATCAAACTCCAAAAGATGAAGGAGAAGTTCTTGTACTTTTAGTTTCAGAAACTGATTGAGATACTTCGTTTTAGTCTTGAAATAGGGTTGAATGGACTCTATATATTTCCCAAAAGTTTCGTTAGACTTCAAAGTTAACAACCATGAACTATTAGGGTCTGAGTCAGTTATGTTTTGAAATAATTCTAAATTTTGGCTCACAAATTCTTTCAATATTTTTTCATCAAAAAAGAAAACCAAACTTTTATAGGCTTCATTGATAGACTCTGACATCAAATAATAACCTCGTTTTACAAAAAGCACATCGCCCTTTTGCACTCTCACTTCTTGACTAGAACTGCTAAAGATTTTATCTCCTTCTAAAACATATATTACGGCGTTCTCTTCAAAAAACACATCGTTTTTAGAAGGATAAACATCACTTCTGTATGCAACAAAAGTATTATCTTGAATCTTTAGAGACTCAAATTGGTGTGCTTGTATTTCGGAGGGGATTCTTAGCATATATTCTGTATCAATTACCGACTTTCCCTTCTCCTTGTTTCTTTATCCCTGGTTGCAAAATCTCAAAATTTTCTTCTGCCTTGGCTTTTTCCACCATTACTTTTACATCTTCCAAAAGTTTTTTGGCATCATACACTATTCCGTCTTTTACAGTATATTTCACGCCGCCTACTCTTATTACTTCGTTAGCATCATTTACTTTTATGGCACCTGTACCATAAAGCGTCTTTAGATTGGCCAAAGGATTTTCCTCCATTATCGCAAAATCTGCTAGTTTCCCAACTTCTACGGAACCTATCTCTTTGTCCATACCCAATGCCTCCGCACCTTTAATAGTTGCTGCTCTGATAACCTCCAATGGATGAAAGCCCGCCTCCCGCAATAACTCCAACTCTCTTATATAAGCAAAACCATACAACTGATAGATAAAACCAGAATCGGAACCTGCAGTAACTCTTCCACCTTTATTTTTGTATTCGTTTACAAATCTCATCCAAATCTTATAGTTTTCTTTCCATTGCACCTCTTGCTCTGTGCCCCAGTTGAGCCAATAGCTACCATGAGATATACGGCTAGGCCCATAAAAACGCCAAAGCGAGGGTAAAGTATAGTCTTCGTGCCATTCTGCCCTCCTAGCCAACATAAACTCCCGATTGGCCTCATAAATATTAAAAGTCGGGTCAAGCGTAAAATCTAACTTCAAAAGCTCGTCCATCACTTGGTACCATTTAGCAGAGCCTGGTTCGGCGGCTTGTTTCCAAAGTTTACCAGCTTCCTCAAACCTATTCTGTTCGTTGTTGTAATTATAGTCTGCTGGGTAATTCTGTAGCGTACGCTCATCAAACAAGGCCTCTGGCAAGCCATACCAATGCTCCATAGACGTTAAACCCGCTTTTGCAGTGGCCAATACGTTCATTCTAGCTACTTCTAATTGAGCATGATGACAGGCGGAACGAAGTCCTAAAAGCTTATTTTCGGATAGAGCAGCCCTAAAAACCTCAGGTTCAGCACCAAAAAACTTAATTCCATCTGCACCTTTTTTGGCATTGTTTCGCACCCACTCTCTCGCTTGCTCTGGCGTAACAATTGGCGTATCAGAACCCATTCCGAAAGCCGTATAAGCCAATATCCTCGGAGCAGTGATTTCATTCTTTAAACTTTTTTGCTTGTGTTTAAGCGTCCAGTCTAGGCCGTTTCCAGCCGATGGTTCTCTGATAGTAGTTATACCATGGCCCAACCAAAGCTTAAAAACATATTCGGAAGGTGTGCCTTGGGAGCTTCCTCCAATATGCCCATGCATATCTATAAAACCAGGCGTAAGGTACATGCCGGTACAATCTAACTCTTTGTCACCAGCTTCGGCTTTGGGTCTTCTTTTAGGGTCAATAGGCACACCAGGGTATCCCACTTGTTTTATGGCCGCGATTCTATTTTTCTCAACCACAATGTCTACCGGCCCCATAGGAGGTGCTCCCGTGCTATTAACCAAGGTTACTCCTCTAATTATAAGTTTATTATATGGCCCTTCGCCTTCCACACGGTTTGGAGCATCTTTGATTTGACCAATCGTTATGAGCGGCAGACATACCAAAAGTAGAAATATCTTTTTCATGAGTTTCAGGTTTGAATGAAATGAGGAAACAATTTAGGAATATTATGACAAAAGTTAGAGGAAAACAAAAAATAGATTACTTTTGAAATATTAAATCCAAAACAAATAATGCGTTTCTTATCTCTTTTTATATTCCTTAACTTCTCCTTTAACCTAAATGGCCAAATAAGTCTTTTCAAAGATATTAACCAATTAGAAGATGGGTCTTATCCTTCTAATTTCAGAGAAGTAAACGGTAAGATATTTTTTACCGTAAAAATAAATGGAAGATTAGAACTTTGGGTAACGGATGGCACCAATTTAAACACAAAAAAAATTACAGATAAAACCCTTAAATTTTCTTCATTTTTTTACACAAACCTACAAGTAGATAATGGATATCTTTATTTTTGGGTCAACAAAACATATCCTCAAAATGGTTTTGAATTATGGAGAACCGATGGAGTATCAGAAGAAAAATTACTTGACAATAGCCCTTTCAATTATTTATATTTTATCAATCATGTTCCTTATCATATTTCAACATTTAATTAATTCTATAGAATAGAAAACGGGCAGGAAACTTTAGTCTCAAGTGAATTAATAGGCATTAGTGAACTTTCTAGACTTGGAAATCCAGAATATTTAGGACAAGAGGCAATTCTCTTGCAAATGGAACCTCAAATTCCTTCTCTTTCATTATCAAAACTAAAAATATGGAAAACCAATGGAACTGAAAATGGCACAAACTTAATAGAACAAATTGATAGTGTTATTACAAATAATTATTCTTCCTCTAATTATAATATTTTTCAGAGAACGATTCAAATTGACAATCAATCATACATTTTAATAAAAAGGGTTTACTATGTAGAAAATTCACCATTTCTTGTTAATACTGATCTTTGGAAAACGGATGGAAATACTATAACATTGGTTAAAAGAATCAGCTCTAATTCTAACTATAACTTTAGCGAAGAAATAATTAGTTTAGCAAAATATGGAGACAAAATAATTTTCAATTTTGACAATAAACAGCTTTGGATAAGCGATGGAACTACTTCTCGTACATTTTCACTAAGAAATGGAACACTGAAAGGAGATTAAAATAATAAAACTTGGGGTTTTAACAATAATAAATTTTACTTTTCTGCATCTGAAAACAATGATTTTGAGCTTTGGGAATCTGATGGAACCGTTCAGGGAACAAAATTAGTAAAAGACCTAAACTCAGGTACTTCATCATATCCTACTAATTTCGAAAGTATCAACGGTAAGGTTTTTTTTAAAGCTAATGTTGATGAAATTTGGACAACTAACGGAACGCCAACGGGTACTTTTATGGTCAAAAAACTCTTACTTCCATTAAATTATGCCATAGACACTTATCCTCCTCAATATATTTCTGCCACAAATGGCACCATTTTTTTCCAAAATTATGATCCTATCAATAATTTTGAGCTTTGGAAATGTGATGAAAACTTTCAGAATGAGGAACTCCTTAAAAACATAAATACAATAACACAAAGCTCTAAAAATTATGAAATATCAGCGAAAGCAGGAAAATACTGGTATTTTAGTGGTACAGATATAAATGGAACTGAGCTTTGGAAAACAGACGGAACTTCTGGTGGAACAAAAATGGTAAAAGATATTTCACCATTAGACCAAAGCATAAGAATTTTCGAAATAGTGGCCGTAGATACTTCTGTAATTTTTACAGCTACAATTAATAATTTGGGACCTAAAAAGTTATTTAAATCGGATGGAACTGAAATGGGTACGGTAGAAATCAATCTGTTAAATTATCCCAACATTGAACCTCAAGAATTAATTTTAATAGATTCCAAATTGTTCTTTTCAGGATTTGACATTAATCTTTTAAGAAGAGTTTTATGGACCTACGACATTACAAATGGGAATATTAATTCCGTCACAAATGACCAATATTCTCCTTCAAACAAAATAAGTATTAGCAATAAATTAATCTATGCGGCTGACGATGGCCTGTTTGTAAGCGATGGAACATTAGCGGGCAGTAGTCAGTTTTCTGGTGGCATACTATCTGGGCCTACCTACATGAAATTTCCTGTAGAGTATAACGAAAAAATACTATTTTTTTCCCAAGGTGCGTTCCCTACTCCAGATTTTTCTTTATACGAAACAGATGGTACGATTGCAGGTACAAATCAAATTAAAATCCTAGGGGATTATTTTATGTTCTCCTCAGCAAACACCCTATTCTTAACAAAACTAAACGGTAAATTGATATTTTCTGGTCATTTAAATCAAAATAATGAAGGTACTTTTTTAGAACTTTGGAGTACCGATGGTACAAATGAAAATACCAATAAATTCACAGAATTAAAAATTGAAAATTCCAGTCCAACCAATATAAATAATTACAATATTAAATATGTGAAAAACGAAAATGAACTTTTCGTTTTTGTGAAATTTTATAGCACAAATTTGAATAAATTCATGTTCAAAATTTACAAAACAGACGGTACTAATAATGGAACTCATTTGATCTTAAGTAGGACGAATGTTGATTTGCCTTATGAAATGACAACATTTGATGGCAAAATATATTTCAGTACTCAAAATTCAGAAAATGGTTATGAATTATGGAGAAGTGATGGAACATCACTTGGCACTTATTTGATTAAAGACTTAAATCCAGGTGTAATAAATTCTAATCCAAAATATTTTATGCCATTTGAAAACATTCTACTCTTTTGGGCTTTCCATCCTCTATATGGTTTTGAACTCCATCAATATATCTCAAACCCATGTGAGGCAGACAAAAATTATACCATGCAGTCTGGAAATTGGTCAGACCCAAATACTTGGTCTTGTCAACATGTACCTTTGGAAAGTGAAATTGTAATTATCAAAAATCCCCATAAAGTAAACGTTTCACTGGGTTATAAGGCTGTGGCAAATATTCTATGCACCGAAATGGGTGCAGTTTTAGATATTCCAGCAGGAGTTTTGGTGGAATTTAAAGCCAACTAAAAAAAAATATTAGACATTGAATTATAGACTTAGGGCGTCCTTGATAATTGCAAAAAAAATACTGTTTTTCAAGAATCCAGTCTTTCACGAGTCTGGATTTTTTGTTTTTTGGCTTTGAGAATTCTTGAAAAATTTACATTTTCATTTTTTTGTTTGCAATTCTTGTTTTTTAGATGAGTTTGGGCAGTCTTATCCCGTGATATTTCTCTTAAAAGTTTTTCAAGCTACTTTTTTGACTTGTTTTTGTTGCCGTTTTGATAGTCGGACGACATTTGCAGTAAAGATTCCGAAGAACATCCACACGATTTGTGTTTCTGGTGTTTTTGCTTTGATTTTCCTTAGGCCATAGTTTTCTTTTTCCGTGCCAAATGAGCCTTCTAGGCGTGTTCCTCTTTCTATAGAAAGGATGGTTTTAACTTTTTTGATATTTTTATCTGTTACTTTTTTACCCTTTGCAACAAAATTGGTTTGCAGTTTTTTAGTGGTACAAAACCGCCTATTGCTATTTGTTGGATAAATCCCATCTGCTGCTAAATGTGTACAAGTTCCAATCATCAATCGATGTTTATAGTAAGCATGCTTTAGTCTGGTAGTCTCGTTGAAGGCATTGAAACTGTGGTGTTCAATGATGTTTAGCCCTCCAACTTGCATTATGTGAGCTTTTATACCAAACTCAACTGGTTTGTTTTCTTTTCCTCTTACGATCGGCCTTATGTGTGGTTGTGAAAGACTCACTATTCTATCTTTCACGCTAGTAGTTTTATTTTCAACAAGATAGCTTTGTTGTAGATATACTTTTCGGATGGTTTTAAATTTAGCTGCAACTTTTTCTGAAAGATGTAAACCTTTGGTTTGATCTAAAAGATTCTGATATGCATCAATTCCTTTTTTAAGTAGTTTGAGGAGTGATTTTACTCGCTTTTTGTTAGCTTTGATGCCTATT
>NZ_RJUA01000029.1 GCF_024343575.1 Lacihabitans sp. LS3-19
ATCGGGCTATTGCTTCCAATGATGACAGTTGGCAATGGATTAACTACGACAGCCACTTCCGCAGAGCTCACGCACAAATTGGCATCTGTAACAGTGACCACGTAGTTTCCTGACATGGCGACTGTGGCCGAAGTAATACTTGGATTTTGGTCAGTGGAAACAAAGCTATTTAACTAAGCACCAGGACCCGTCCAGGCATAACTTGTGCCGCCTGAGGCTGTCAAGTTTAAGGTTGCTCCTTCGCAGATTGGGCTGTTGCTACCAATGACGACCGTAGGCAACGGATTGATTGTTACTGAGGTGGTTAGAACAGATTGATTCCCTCCAGCTTCTACGGTTAAGGTATAAATTCCACTTTGGTTTGCCTCGGTGTCAGTGATTGACGGATTTTGTGCCGACGATGTAAATCCATTTGGTCCAGCCCACGAGTAAGTAAATGGATATGGAATATTTGCATTTGAGTAAGCAATTCCATTTGGTGCTCCTCCTTTAAATTCATTAATTGAGTTATTGAATTTTTGAATATAAACTAAATCAGGGGCATTTGAAACTTCTGCGTACATACCATTTTGGATTTCTACTGCACTTTTGGCTACATTCCAAATTTTAACATTATCCATTAATCCATCATAATACCTTATATAATTTCCATCAGACCAGGATAAATTTCGCTCTACGCCGATATAAATGTTGGGTGCATTTATGCAAGTGTTTGAATTGGGTGATTGAATTGCCAATGTGCCATCCACAAAGATTTTTGTTCCTTCGTTATTTTCAGATTTTTGAGTTACAGCAACATGATGCCAATTATTATCATTTACCAAAACGCCGGAATTCAACCCTGGCTCTGCAAAAGGAAGGATTCTGGTTTTCAAATAACCATCTTCAATAAAAATATGTTTATCTGCATAATTACTAAGGTTAACATCTCCATTATAAAACAGTCCGCCGTCCGATTGGGTGGTTTTAATCCACATTTCAATAGTGAAATTATCTGATGGGAAATTATTGTTGGATGATTCGATATACTGCAATGAATTTATGTCAAAAACCCCAGCCGTTCCTGAGATGTTATTGTCAGGTAAAACCGTAAAATTCAATTCATCTCCCGCACAAATAGGTGTATTGTTACTTATTGTTGCCAAAGGATTTATATTAATGTTTATCATCGCAGTGGTAACACAAATATTTGTTGTGGCTGTCAATGTATAAGTTCCACTTTGACTGGCCAGAACATTTTCTAAAACCGGATAAGGCAAATCGGACGTAAATCCATTTGGCCCAGCCCACGAATAGTCGTAAATGGTTATATCATTGAAATTTAGTCCCGAAATAAGATGTAAATTACTTCCTTCAGCCAGCGGAGAATTGCTATTTATGATTAATTCTCTTACATAAATTTGAGTAGTTGCCGTAAGCGTACAACCTAAATCCGTGACGGTTAATGTATAAATTCCCTCAGCGGCGGTGGTAATATCTACAATAGCTGGTTCTTGAAGATTGCTTGAAAATCCATTAGGCCCTGTCCATGAGTAAGTGTCGGCAGCGGTGCTACTTAAGTTTGCAGTTTCACCTTTACAAAAGAAGTTTGAATTTATGGTAATTATTGGCGGAGAAGACTTTAAAGTAATCTCAATATTTGTGCCTTCACTTCGGCATCCTGTCACATTATCGTGACAATAGGCAACATAGAGATTACTAATCGTACTACCGTTTTCGTATATCTCAAAAGTCATAAAATCGGGTCCATTTCCCAGACTATTGCCATTTTCGTTATACCAAAATGTTGTAGTGTTTGTTGGACACTGGGCGGAAAGTAATGTAGTTTCACCATAACAAACTTCTGTATTTCCTGTAATAATAGGGGCATCAGGCGATTGAATAATTGTAATTGGTAAAGTGGCACTAGCAGTACAAGTGCCCAAAACTGCCGTTAAAGTATAAGTGCCGCTGGCATTCGTGGTTACATTTTCGATACTTGGATTTTGTACTGAACTTGTAAATCCATTTGGCCCAGACCAATCATACGAAGTAGCTGCATTACTCATTAAAGTCAATGTACCAAATGAACAATTAACGTTATTGCTTGCAATATCTATTCCGCACTTATTTTCATAGAGTTCTTTGACTTCGTTATCGGTCATTGCCGAACCGTATATTTTAACATCGTCTAAGTCTCCATTTAGAGGATTGACAAAGGACCCCCATTCCATATCAATACCTAAAAGCAAAGGATTATTGTCGTATAATATTTCACCTGTAAATGAATGCGAGTCAATTAACTCACCGTTGATATATAGTTTAAAAAGGTCATTGTCTCTGTCAATTACTTGAACTACATTAGACCATCTATTTTGAGTTGATTGGCTGTTTGAAATTTGGTCCACAAAGAATTCATTATCTAAGCCAATTCTTGCATATAGCTCATAATTATTTGCTAATAACTCCCAACTATTAGAAATATAAGCTCCAAGAGGCTTATTTGCGATTGTTTGAAAATAATTTTCTGATAATTTTACCCAAGCTGAAATTGTTATATTGGCAGGATGTAGAAGTCCATTATCATTCACACTTATATAGTTATCCATATTACCGTCAAAATGTAATGCTCCCGCCGAATTGCCGTTAATATCTGTTGTTGAACTAAGCGAGCCATGAATTGTACCATGCAAATTATTGCCACTGTAATCGATAGCATCTCCATCAAGTTTATACCAGGCAATAAGGCCTTCGCATTGAGCTTGATTGTATACTATTACCTCAATCGTGGTGGTAGCAGTGCAATTTGAACCAATAGTAACTGTTAAAGTATAAATTCCACCAGCATTTTGCGATACATTGATTAGGTTTGGATTTTGGGCTGTGCTAATAAAACCATCGGGTCCTTCCCACAAATATGTGCTTGCGTTAGAGCTTTGAAATGTTAAGGTCTGTCCCGCACAAATAGGAGAATTGGAAGAGACTATAGGATTGCAAGTTGAAGCTTGACACCCCGCGGTACTATTGAATTCTGCTAAAATTTCATCAACAGTAAGCACGCCATTGTATAGTTTAAAATCATCTAACTGACCATCAAAAAAATAGTCATTTCCTGTATTTCTGCCTATAATAAGAGGGGTGTTTTGACTAACATCTATCAAACTACTACTTGTTTGAGTGTCTTTTAAAACACCATCAACATATATTTTATTTACAGTCCCATTTCTAGTAAAATTCATTAAATGCCACTGACCGTCATTATAGCTACCCGTTGCTTCAACGGCATTATAATAATCTGTTCGGGCTCGTACACTACCGATATTATCTGCATTTACATAGGCATTTGTACCGGCGAAAGGAAATCCAGTATTCTCAGTTTTTGTATATAATGCCATCACTGGTGTATTTGAATTTGTCTTGAACCAAATACTCGTTGAAAAATTATCTGTTCCGAAATTATTATTTACTGTGCTGGGTATGGTAATATAATCACTCGTTCCATTAAAGTTATAAGCACTTAAATTTCCAAACCGATCTAATCCCATTGTAGCACCATATACAGTTCCATTGTTTGCATTACTCGTGGCATCATTGGCATCTCCACAAAAGTCGTATTGGGCTACCAGTTCAGCCGCGGGGTTTACGACAATCGTAATGTTCACAGTTGCAGTACAAGTTCCCGAAGTGATTACCAAAGTGTAAGTACCAGCCTCTACTAAAGTCGCATTACTAATAACAGGGTTTTGGTCGGTACTTGTGAATGAATTTGGGCCTGTCCATGAATAGGAATCTGCCGAAGAGCTTGTCAAAAGAATGTCACTTCCAATTGTAATGGGTGAGTTACTACCAATAGCCGGATTACAAGTTCCGCTGCAATTTGATTCTATCAATTCTGAGTTGTAAATATTTAGAATTTCTGATTGGCTCAAACCTATTTCATAGATCTTAATGTCATCAATTGCCCCATCCCAAAACCGGATTCCATTCATGCTTCCTATCCTTAAAGTGCCGCTTGGTGTAGCAGGATTATCATTTGAAGTTTGAGAGGTTTGAACCCCATTGATATAGGTTTTAGTAATCCCATTGTTTCTCACCATGGCCACATGATACCATTGATTGGCTGTATTGAAAGTCCCGCCGGAATTATAGAAGGACACCCCACTAAATAAGCCTGCCAAATTATTACCAGACCCACCACCACCATCAGACATCACCATAGAATACCCATTACCTGAGCTTCCATCATCAGAACCATTCATTAGTATACATCCAATATTTTGGTTAAGTGAGTTTGGTTTTACCCATGCCATCATAGACCAGTCGTCTAAATTTGATGTAGCCAGGGCATTTGTACTGATATAATCGCTTGTTCCATTGAAATTATACGCACTATTTGGGTTACCGAGTCTATCTGTAGTCAAAGTTGCTCCATTTACAGTTCCATTATTTGCATTGGTGCTGATATCATCTGCATTTCCACAAAAAGTATAGTTTGCCACCAAAATATTTGCTACTGTCACATTAATTGTAGCCGTAGTTGTACAAGTACCAGATGTGACTGTCAAAGAATAAGTTCCAGACATTAACGTGCTTGCATTGCTAATAGTAGGTTCTTGAAGTGAACTGCTGAAACCTTCTGGCCCTGTCCATGAATAAGTATCAGCCATGGAACTGCTCAATTGAATAGTTGCTCCAACTTCCACTGGCGAATTGCTGCTTAAAGTTGGGGCACAAGGACTAGGTTCTTCAATTTGGATTACATAGTCTTCAGTTTCAGCAAAAGAAAAAGTGCCACAAGGTGTAAGTGTGGCATTGAAATCATTGCAAATCATGACTCTCATGTGAATTAATCCTCCAACGCAGTTTGTAGGAATTGTAATTTGTGGTACAAATGGAAAATCGTTAAACTCATCTGCTTGAAACAATTCTTCACCTGGATCATCAAAATCTCCATCATCGTTGATATCCAGCCAAATGGCAGTTTGAGGGTAAAAAGGATTAAATGGACTACCGTTGGTCAAACTAAATGAGTATGTTTCTCCTTTTGTAAGGTTACTATTTATAAATGTGGAATTGTCAAGGCTATAAGAACTACATAATGGAGTTGAGTTAGCCATAGTACCATTCAAAGTGAAATTTTGAAGGTAAAATCCTCCTCCACCAAAAGGATCAAAGGGGTCCATCATACAATTGGGAGTGGTGGTAGGGGTGCAAATAGGTGTTGTTTGTGCAAAACCTTCAAGTCCGGTAATGACTAGTATTAAAAGCAAAAACCTTTTCATAAAATTCTAATATTTAAATAATTATATTATTTCACCCCCTGCTCACCCACATACACAATCTTCCACTCTCCGCTGATACGTTCCAGTTTTCGGGTCTCGCGTATGGTTTGTGCCACGGTGCCGTTGGCGATAGCTTTTTGGGTATAGGTGGCCCAGGCCATGTCTTTATTGATTCTGATTTCGAAGTCCTCACGCTCTATTTTGAGGTCTTGTTTTTTGAGGTTTGGCAATACCACGGTTTGGAGTTTTTCCATGCTTTCGCCTTTGGCGTAGGGTTGACCTAAATAGGTTATTAGGGACTGACTAGCACTTTCATTGGTCTTTTTATCAGCCCAATAGCTCAGTAGTTTCTTGCCTTCGCCATCTAAATACGCTTGCGTTTCGTCTTCTATTACTTTTTTGATGGCTACTTCATCATCAGTTTTTACGGATGGCATAGGTGTAACCACCGAGCCCACCAACTTCCACTCCATGTTTATTTTTTCGAGATAACGGTAGCAGTTTTGTTTGGTAACGATGCCTTTGTCGCTGGTAAATACCTCTTCATGCTTCACAAAGGCCGTATTTCCTTGAATCCTTATATTAGTGTAGTTGGTTTCTATTTTTGAATTATCTGGTGTGGGATTGGCTTTCATAAACATCGTATAGGTATTTTTGATTTGCTCATAACCCGTCAAATTAGCGTTCATGGATGTCAAAACATAGCTGGCATAAGGCACATTGGCCCAGTAAGACAGGGCTTTTTCGGCATTTTTGTCGTAAGAAGCTTTTGTTTGGCCTTCTATTACTTTTTTTACAGAGGCTTCGTCAGCGACCAAGTCACCGGATGGCAAAGAATGCGTAGCAGATTGTAAAAGCCATTTGTTTTTCTCATGGACAAAAGTGGCTGTGAGCAATTCATCAGCAATTCTTTTTTGACCTGTTGGCTTTATGATTACAGTATGTTTTATGAGGCTGGTAAGTACAGCATTTGCACCCACCTGGCGAATTTTAGTGTTGCTGTATTCTCTTGAAACCTCCGTGAGTATTTCATAAACTTTAATCGTTTCGGCTTTGTCATAAGCGATACCATCAGTACCTCTATAAACAAAATTTGAGGTAGCTTCATTTTGTATGAAAGCAGTTGGGTTTTTAAGATACCGGACATTCATTGCATTAAAATCTGCTTCGGTAAACGTAGTTTGAGCCCAAATAAGACTTGGGACTAATTGAAAGAGGTATATTATTTTTTTCATGATTTTTGAGTTTAATATGATTATTTAGCGGTTTTCTTAGAAAGGTTGAGGAAAAAATAGATACTTCCAATCCCTAAAATCGCCCAAATACTCCAGTCAATAATGGCTGATGAATGAATGGGAAGGTTTTTTGCAAAAACATTATAAAATGACACCGCTAATCCACCAAATGTGGCTATCATTACACCTGTTAAAAAGGCTTTTAGGGTGTTTTTTTCTAAAGTTTTACGTATCAAAAAGCCAAAAGTATTGAATGCTAAATGTGCCACGCCGAGGTATTGCATAAGGCCTGTTTCTTGAAGATTTTCGGGATTTCCACCAAAATATTCAACAGTATTCGATGGGAGTAACAACATTGATCCTGCTAGAAAAAAGCCATAAATGTTTACTAAAAGAATAAAATTTGAAATTTTCATGATATTTCAGTTTAGAATTTTTAATCTGTTTTCTTAGATATATTGAAATACACCACCAACGTCACCAAACCCACCACAAGCCTAAAAATAGCATCTGTCCAAAAGAAGTTATTGCCGGGTATATCTTGTAAAAATATATCGTAACAGCCTTTTAATGTGCTGGATATATGCACTATAATAGTTACTAATAGCAGGTTTTTGATATTTTTGACTTGCGTTTCGTTTCTGAATAAAAAGGTTAGCAGTGCCAAACAGAAATTAGAAATGCCGAGATATTGAAATATCGCCACATGAAATTGATCTGCCGGCACTACACCATACATTTTTAAAGTGCCAGTGGCATTAAAAAGCATCAGGATTCCCGTAATGCCGCCATAAATGGCTAAAAAGAGTAGGTAGTTAGAGGTTTTCATATTTTATTATTTAAGGGTTTATTTACTATTCAAAATTTCACGCGTTTCCATTCTACGTCTTCTGCTCACTTTTACAAATGAGGCATCTTGGAGTTTTACTTCGTCGTATTCAGGGCGGATGAAATAGTGGGAAACGGCTGAGCGATTCACTACTGTGCTCCGGTTTATTCTCACAAAGTTTTCTTTGGGCAAGCGACTTTCTATAGTTCCCATGGTGGTAGAAACCAATGTTTTTGTTCCATCTAGAAAATGAACCACAGTGTAATTGATATCAGAAACTAAAAGTTTGATGCTGTCAGGCCTTACATGGCTTCTGCTTCCTATAAATATTGTGTCCATAGTTTAATCGTTTATTGTTCAAAGGTCTGAAATATGCTAAAGTGATGCAGCCACCAATAGTGGTGGTTTTAGAGCTCGGTTAACAAACCGATTTTAATAGCTTCCTTTATTAATCCGACCGATGATTTAGCTTTGAGTTTTTGAAATAAATTTCTTCTATGTGATTCAATGGTTGAAATACTTAATCCTAATTTGGATGCTATTTCTTTTGTGGTTAATTCTTCACTTATTAACCCCAACACTTCTTTTTCTCGATTACTAAGCATCCTAAAAATTATTAAGTTTTGATATCACAAAGCTCTTCAATCCTCCTATTAAAATTACTCATGGTTTACCTTGGTTTTGTATTATGGTAAACCATGATTTTTCATATCATGGTAAACCATGATATTTATGCCGAAACTTTGAAATGTGTAGTTTTTTGTGGAGATTTCAGTTAAAAATTTGAAGTGGTAAATATTCCTTAAATCTTCTTTAGATGTACAATAAAATTATTCTATCGGGAATAACTATTCTTATGGCTTTAATTAAGCTTAGTGCTCAAACAGCTGAGATAAAGAAGTACAATCTATATAAAAATAAATATGATTCCTTAGTCAAACTACCTTCTTCATTTCATCGTGATACATTAAAATTGATGTGTCTGGATTCTATCATTGAAACACCACCAATGGTAAATAAAGGCAAGCTTTATTATGACGAATACAAAGAAATAGCGTATAGAATAAATTGGAAAAAGGGGATTGCTAGATATAAGATGTATTATGGAAATAGCAGCATTTTTGATAAGAAGCCAGTCGAAAGCGTAAAAGTACTTTTAGAAGCGGAACGTGAGTTGGAAAAATTGAGGGATTATCCCTCTCAAATTTATACATTAATGAGGTTATCGATGGCTCTCACTCACAAAACAGATAGCCTTTCTGCACTTTCATATATTGATAAAGCCATTCTTGTTGCAAAAAAGATAAAGAGTAAAAAGTGGATTCTTTACACCCTTAATTACAAAGGAAATACTCTAATTTTTAGAGAAAGACTAGATTTAGCAATTCCTATTTTTGAAGAAATTGATAAATTTAAAGACATTGATAATCGCACTAAAATTTTTAATGATTTGAATTTAGGTATGTGCTATTTAAACTCCAATAAAGAAGAAGAAGGAATGGAATTTATAAATCGTACGCTAAGCGAAATGCCTAAAGATATTAGCGACTATATCAGCTTGCATAAACAAGTAAGATATGACTTAATAAAGTACTTTATAGAAAAGAAAGGAAATTATGAAAAAGCTAAAAGATATTTTGAGGAATTAAAATCATATCAGTTTAGCAACACTGGCAATTCTATGGCCGAAATATATGGTTACAACCAAAACGGTTATAAAATATACAAGGGGCTTAAAAATCATAAAAGGGCGTTATATTTTATGGAACAGAGTAGTATTTATAAGGACTCCTTAAATGCCGAATCAATTAAAAATGGGCAAGAGGGAATAAAAGCACAATTAGCCTTACAATACCAAACTGAAAAACTTCAAAAAACAGAATTAGAAAAATTAAAAACAGAAAGCAAAAATCAAAATCAACTTTGGTGGTTTTTCTTTTTAATGAGTACAGTTGGTTTAATAATAACCATTTATGTTATACGTACTAATAAGAAACTGAAAAAACGCAACGAAGAGCTCCTAGGGAAAAACGCCGAAATCTCCCAAGCTCTTCTCAAAGGTCAAACCATCGAACGCCAACGAGTTGCCCTTGATTTGCATGATAATTTGGGTAGTACGCTCTCAGCACTTTGGTTGAGTATTGATACGATTGACAAATCAAAAATGAATACAGAAGAAAAAGCCATTCATCAAAACCTGAGAGAAAACCTCGAAAAAGCCTATAATGATGTGCGTTTGCTATCACATAATTTACTGCCGGAAGAGTTCGAAAAACTAGGACTTTTGCCTACCCTGCAAGGATTTTTTCGAAAAATGAATAAAAACTCCGCAATAAAGTTTGACTTGAAAATTGACGAAGATTTTGGCAGGATTGAAAATAAAATTGAGTTTGAGTTATACAGTATTTGCCTGGAATTGGTCAATAATATCGTCAAACACTCAAAAGCCAGCGAAGCAAAAATCACGCTTTCCCGTACTGAAAAAGAAATATATTTGATAATATCTGACAACGGAATAGGCACTTTTAAGAATGACAGTGATGGCAAAGGCATGAAAAATGTGAAGGCAAGAGTTGAGTCATTGAATGGGGTTTGGGAAGTTAAAAGAAATGAAAATATGGGTGTTGTAAATGAGATATTTATTTCCTTCTAATGTGCCAAGGATGAAAAAAAAACTATGTTTTACCTTAGTATTTACTATTTTCTACTTGAATTTTTCCTTCGGTCAAATAGTATTTATGAATGAATTAGCGGAGGCAAAGAAACTTCCACCAAGTGCTAAAAAAGATAGCGTTATAATAGAAATTTTATACCAAATTATTCAAATACCATCCGAGAATGTATCTAAATGGAGGGATTCGTTAAAGTTTTATTCAAGGAATAATAACAGAATTGCCTATTTACTAGATAGTATCAGAGAGGCCGACAATTTAATAAATGGCGTAAATAAAATAAATGGTTCCAAAAGTTTATTAAGTATTGCAAAGGAACTAGAAAGTAAGAAATATTATGCATATTCTTCTTATGCTTATTTGAAGATTGGAGCAATTTATGGTTACATATTACCTGATAAGAATCAAAAAAATAAGGCTTTTCCCTATTATAAAAAAGCTCTTGAATTAGCTTTATTGTCTGATTCTGAACTTGATATCGTTCGTGCCTATGATTATTTGGGAGAAGTATTCTTAGAGCTTAAAGATTATCCAAGAGCGATAGAATACCTGAAAATTGCTGAGAAAAGGCAATTGAGTAATGATATACAATATATGCTGCCTACGATCTATGCTAGCTTAGCCGCTTGCTACTTAGGTTTGAATGAAATGGAACTTGCACAGAAGTATTACCAAAAAATAAGCCCAATTTTAGAAGACAAAAAATACGGCATTGCAGCAGGATATCGGGCATATATTAATCATATATATATTAGTAAAGTTGCTGAGTACTATTTTTTAAATAATATGTACCAAAGCACCATAAATCGATGTAAAGAAGGATTAGAGATGATAGCTATTTTTGAGAAGGCATATGACTACAGAAATGACTTTGAAACTTATAAACTTAGTTATTTAGAACTTCTACATAAAAGTTATTTTAAACAAAATAACTTTAAGGAAGCATATTATTATTTGAATTTGTTCGAAATAAAACAACAAAAGTTTTTTGAAAATATACAAAAAGAGGAGATAAATGAACTCAATCTCAAATACCAAACCGAACAGAATAAATTAAAAATTACAGCTTTAGAAAATGAAAATTTAAAGAAAGACGTCGAAAAGCAATCCACAATAAAGTACTTTGGCATTATACTTATTTCCCTACTACTAGCAGTAATTGGAATTACTTTTTATTCAAATTTCAGATTAAAAAAGAAAAACTCTGAAATTTCCAAAGCCCTCCTCAAAGGTCAAACCATCGAACGCCAAAGAGTAGCTCTTGACTTACACGATAATCTGGGCTCTACACTTTCAGCCCTTTGGCTGAGTATTGATACGATTGACAAATCAAAGATGAATACCGAAGAAAAGGAAATTCATCAAAACCTCAGAGAAAACCTCGAAAAAGCCTATAATGATGTGCGTTTGTTGTCGCATAATCTCTTGCCCGAAGAATTTGAGAAACAAGGGCTTGTACCAACTCTTCAAGGTTTTGTACGAAAAATAAGCAAAAATTCAAAAATTCGTTTCGATTTACAAATTGATGAAGGTTTTGGCCGAGTTGATAATAAAATTGAGTTTGAACTTTACAGTATATGCCTCGAATTGGTCAATAATATCGTCAAACACTCAAAAGCCACCGAAGCTAAAATTGAACTTTCTCGTACTGAAAGGCAGATTTCACTAAAAGTTTCTGACAATGGAATTGGTACTTTTGACAATGAAAGCGATGGCAAAGGAATGAAAAATGTAAAAGCAAGAGTGGAGTCGTTGAATGGAACTTGGGACTTAGTATCAAAAGAAAATGAAGGGACAAACTCACAAATAAATATTCCAATTTAGGCTATGAAAAAACTACTGATATTTAGTTTATTGACTATCTATCATTTAGACGTTTATGCCCAAAATGAGGTTTTTCGCATTGATAGCATATCGCAGCAAAGAATTTTGCTTGATAAAGGTGGGGAAAAAAAATCTGAAGTAGTCAATCCTGATTCTAACTTTAGGAAAAGAAATGATCAATTTTCCAAATCAACACAAGATTCAAATGTTGGTCAAGGAGCCTTAATGTTGACTATTTTAAATATAGGTTTTTTTCTAGTATTATCAATAATACATTTTTGTTTATTTTTAGTTTATAAAAAACAAAAAGCTAATTTTTTCTTTTTTATTGCTGCAATCTCAGCAGTTATTTCAAGTAGCTTTTATTCATTTTCCTTGTTTAATATTGATCCTAATATTACTAATGCAGACCAGAATACTCTTCCAACAATTTTCACAACAATTTCTTCGACATTTCTTTTTATTGCAATTCATAGCCTAAACAATATAAGGAAAAATATTTTTTTTTGGTTAATATTGGGTTTCGCTGTAATTGTAATATTTTTTCAGATAATTAATGCTGATTTAGGTGGAATTCTTGGTTTTTTTCTACTTGTTTTTTCTAGGTTTCTTGTACTAAGGTTGTCGATTACCACCTATCTAAGTGGTAATAAATCTTTCGTAATTGTGATTGCAGGCTTAATAGTATTTTGGGTTCTTTCTGCCGTTTTAATATTGTTTGGCACAAGCTACTTTTTGAATATGAAAATAAATTCATCCTTTAGCATAAAGGATTTAGTTTTTCTGGCTTGTAATTGGTCAATACCCATATCTATGTTAATTTATATATCTCGTGAATTTGGTAATAATAGCATCAATTTAGAAAGAAAGTTAATTGAAGTCCAACAACTCTCTCTCGAAAAACAGGAAACTCTCCAAAAACAAAACGCCGAACTACAAGCCGCTCTTCTGAAAGGACAAACCATCGAACGCCAACGAGTTGCTGCCGATTTGCACGATAATCTCGGCTCAACACTTTCGGCTCTTTGGCTGAATGTCGATATGATTGACAAATCAAAGATGAATACCGAAGAAAAGGAAATTCATCAAAACCTCAGAGAAAACCTCGAAAAAGCCTATAATGATGTGCGTTTGTTGTCGC
Source organism: Lacihabitans sp. LS3-19 (assembly GCF_024343575.1). Lineage (GTDB taxonomy): Bacteria > Bacteroidota > Bacteroidia > Cytophagales > Spirosomataceae > Leadbetterella. The sequence goes on from NZ_RJUA01000029.1 coordinate 12,963, forward strand.
ATAATCTCTTGCCCGAAGAATTTGAGAAACAAGGGCTTGTACCAACTCTTCAAGGTTTTGTACGAAAAATAAGCAAAAAT
>NZ_RJUA01000030.1:0-126 GCF_024343575.1 Lacihabitans sp. LS3-19
TTTCTTTATCATAATTACTTTGCTCTAACCATTTTATTAATTGAATTATAACATATTCATTTTTAGCCTTTTCAAACAGATTAACTGCTTTTTCTTTCAATTTTTCTTTATCATAATTACTTTGCT
>NZ_RJUA01000030.1:146-11193 GCF_024343575.1 Lacihabitans sp. LS3-19
AACTAACTTTGCATTATCATAATTATTTCGCTCCAAAAAAATGAGTAATTCACCTATTATATTTTCATTTTTAGCCTTTTCAAACAGATTAACTGCTTTTTCTTTCAATTTTTCTTTATCATAATTACTTTGCTCTAACCATTTTATTAATTGAATTATAACATATTCATTTTTAGCCTTTTCAAACAGATTAACTGCTTTTTCTTTCAATTTTTCTTTATCATAATTACTTTGCTCTAACCATTTTATTAATTCAATTATAACATTTTCATTTTTAGCCTTTTCAAACAGATTAACTGCTTTTTCTTTCAATTTTTCTTTATCATAATTACTTTGCTCTAACCATTTTATTAATTGAATTATAACATTTTCATTTTTAGTCTTTTCAAACAAACTAATTGCTAATTTTACCAGTTCTTCTTTGTCATAATTAAATCGCTCTAATGAATTGATTAATTCAACTTTAATCGTTTCATTTCTGGTATTTTTTAAAAAATCAATTGCTAATTTTACTATTTCTTTCTTTGCATAATTATTTCGCTCTAAAAATTTGAATAATGCTTTCTTTACTTCCTCATTTCTACCTTTAGAAAACAATTCAATTGCTAATTTTTCTAATTCTTCCTTGTTATAATTATTTCGTTTTAAAAGTTTCAAGAAAAGTAATTGTACTTCCTCACTATAACTATTCCAATGTCCAATAATAAATTTTATCCGTTGGTTCACATCCGTTAAAATATTACTAATGTAATGTTCGATTAAGGAAACATAATTTACCTTCCACTCTTCAACCGCCCTTTTTATCCATTCGTTCTTTTTTATGTTACTTTTTGAATTAAGCCAATTATTTGTATGTGAACAAACCCAAAGATTAGAAGTACTAATATTATTAAAATATTCTTCAATAAATAATTCTCGTTCTTTTTCAGAAATTGATACCTCTTGAGGATAAAATAATATGGATATATATGAATGGTGGCTATTTTTCTTTTCAATCAACTTTCTTATATTTGATACAATTTCTTCGTTGGTGAAATAATTCGTATATCTTCCAATATAATATAAATACCTCGAAGAAGTTACCATATCTGTATTATTGATAATAAAATTAAAAATGCTTTTTTTTCTTCTCTCATATTGTTTCGGGTAATACTGTTCATAACAGTTAAAGATACTATCTAATAAGTCATCGTGATTAAAAACTATACTTTCGGGAACAATATTTTTTTTATCTTTTGGACTTTTGATTGTTGAAATGTAATATTGTAACACTGAAAGATAATCCCATGATTCAATTGGTTTGCTATTTAAATTTTCAACAATATCAGATTTTTGTAAGTAATTAGTCAGCCAAAGAAATGCTTCTTTACTAAAATGCACATTCTTAAATTCATTATATAAACAAGCCAAAATACCTAAGCTATCTTTAAAGCCTGAATAAAGGCTATCATTCGCAAGTAATTCAAGGTCATATTTAATAATTTCCTCTATGGAATTTACTTCAATGCCAATGTGTTCTTGGCGTTGAAGAACAAATATCAATTGAAATGGCTTAAGTTTTACAAAATTCTCATTTTTAACTACATTTTTCCATTCTTTTATTTTACTGGCCAATTTATTCACAAGACTAAAATTGTCCTCTTTATTCTTAATATTATCAAGGTTAAAAATACTTTCTATTCCATTTACTAGTAAATTAGGAATAGTTTTCTGCATAGGTCTTCCAGCAATAAGTACTTTTGTTTTTCCTAAATTTACTTTTTGTAGCCAGCGTAAAACACTTGCTTTATCTTGTTCATCATCTAATTGGTCAATACAAATCAAGTTAAAATCAAGGAATTTATTTTTGTTTGATTTATAATACATTTCAAAATCTTCCCAACTAGTAGCTTTTATCCAGCAAATACTAAAGCCATTTTCAAGAGTTAATGTTTTGGTTATGCTCTTCAAAAGTGTACTTTTACCCATACCTCCAGAACCTTCAATCCAAACAAGTACTGGCTCATAAGATTCTAATCCATTATAACATTGATTTAAGATTTCCTCGGTAACTTCACGTTCTGCCACTGCATCATTCATTTGCCCCCACCATTGAACAACATCATCACTTGCTTGGCTATAGAATTTTCTATAATTATATTGTTCAGGTTCTAATTCGTGAAAACCTTTAATGCCATTTAGTATTTCGGTATCAACACTGAAAAATGGTGTTTCTTCGAAGTCGAAGTACCCGTAAAATTTATTGACAATAAGTGTATTATTAGTTCCTTGTTGGAGGATAAAATCATTGTTACCATTCCCAATTTCATTAGAATAATTATTATTGTGGCTTTCTGATGTGGTTTCCATTGCCTTGTTGGATATTGATGTTAGAATTGTGGTCGCCAATTGTACTATTATAACTTGTTAGATCAACAGCTTCAGAATTAATCTCATTTGAAAGTTCTATAATTTCCTTTTCTACCAATAAATCTAATTGATGATTAAAATGATGAAGTAAGCCGTCAATGGTTGTAAATGCTGTATAAAAATGCCCAATTTCTTTCAGCCTTTTTTGAAAGGCCCATAGACTCATCATATCATCTTGGTTTATTGTCGCAATGGATAAAGAAACATCTTTAAAATAAACTAAGATTGCAGGCCTGTTGGTAACTTTAAATTGTCCAAAAGCAGTTTCAAATTCTTCATTTGTAAATTTTCCAACATTCTTTGCAAAAAGCATCACAAATAAATCTCCATCTTTTATGACCTTATTATATTCATCTTGAAGCCTTGTTTGCGATACCACATCTAAAAAGTCTTCCCAAATGTCAAGTCGAAGAAAGATACCTTTTTGAATCCACATTTTATTTTTTCTATTAATGTAAATTTCAAATTGTTCTCTGTCGAATTTCAATTCTGAAGATGATGCGAGGAAAATGTTAATTGTTTTCATTAGTATTGTTATTTAGTCTTTTTTAATATTTATCTAAACAAACCTCACCCTGCCCAGTTTTCTCTATCCAAACTTCGGTATTGTATGGCTTCTGCTAAATGTTCTATTCTGATTTCTTCTGATCCTGCAAGGTCAGCTATTGTACGAGAAACTTTAAGGATACGGTCATAGGCACGAGCTGAAAGTCCTAGACGTTCCATGGCTTTTTTCAAAAGTGCCTTACCGGGATCACCTATTTCACAGATTTTCTTAACCATTTCAGCAGGCATCATGGCATTGGAATGTATTTCTTCAAACTCCTTAAAACGCTCAATTTGAATTTCGCGAGCCTTTACTACTCGTTCTCTTATCTCAGAAGAAGTTTCATTTTTTCTTGTCGAAGATATTTCGTCAAAACTGACGGGTGTTACTTCCACATGAAGGTCTATCCTATCCAATAGTGGTCCCGAAATCTTATTTAAATATTTCTCCACAGCTCCTGGAGGACAAGTGCAGTCTTTTTCGGGATGATTATAATATCCACACGGGCAAGGATTCATGCTCGCAATCAACATAAAACTTGAGGGGAACTCTACGGCCAATCTTGTTCTAGAGATAACGACTTTACGCTCCTCTAAGGGCTGACGCATTACTTCCAAAACAGTGCGTTTAAACTCAGGCAATTCATCTAAAAACAACACGCCATTGTGTGCCAAAGATATTTCTCCAGGTTGAGGGAAACTCCCACCTCCTACTAATGCAGCATCAGAGATAGTATGATGCGGATTTCTGAAAGGTCTTCGTGCTATCAAAGACGAATTTGAATCTAATTTTCCTGCTACAGAATGAATTTTAGTGGTTTCCAAGGCCTCCATCAGCGTCAATGGCGGTAAAATGGATGGCAATCTTTTAGCCAACATCGTTTTTCCTGCTCCAGGAGGACCAATCATTATTGCATTATGACCACCTGCGGCAGCAATTTCCAAAGCCCTTTTTATATTTTCCTGTCCTTGCACGTGAGAAAAATCCGCCTCGTATTCATTAATGGTATGATAAAAAATATCTCTTGTATCAGTAACCAAGGGTTTTATATCTATTTCTCCCGTTAGAAAAGCTACAGCATCCTGCAAGGTCTCCACTGCTATCACTTCCAGATTATTTACAATAGAGGCTTCTACGGCGTTTTCTTTAGGTAAAATAAAACCTTTAAGCTTATTTGTTCTGGCTTCTATTGCAATTGGCAATACGCCTTTTATGGGTCTCAATTTACCATCTAAGGCCAACTCACCTAAAATCACATAATCTTGCAGATTTTTTTCATATTCTATTTTACCTCCTGAAGTAAGCATACACAAAGCTATTGGCAAATCGTAAGCAGAACCCTCTTTGCGGATGTCAGCAGGAGCAAGATTAATTATTGTTTTGTATCTTGATAGTTCATAGCCTCCGTTTTTTAGGGCGGCATCTATTCTTTGTAAGCTCTCTCTAACGGCATTATCAGGCAAACCGACTACGCTTACGCCAAATCCTCCTTTTAATACACTAACTTCTACAGTTATCAAAGCGGCACTTACGCCATAAACCGCAGCTCCAAATGTTGTGGATAACATATTTTCAATTATTAATTATTCTTCCCAACGCCAATCTTTTCCTATAATTAGCTCTTTTTTTAGATTTTGTTTAGTCAAAAAATCTTTAGTCTCTTCATCATTCATAGACTTCACTGGTAGATTGTCCATATTAGCCAAGGCATATAACATCATTGCTGTAAAACGCACGTTGTTATTTATTTCATCCTTATTTATCAAGTCAAATCTATCACAATTAGCATGATAACAATTATATGCTTTCACCGGAAAACTACCAGAAGGCGAACAAAAAGGAACGCCTCTCAACATAAATGGCTGATTGTCACTATGCAATCCCGCTGCATTTCGATTTGTATTTTTGTAAGTTGCATCTATCTGTTTAATAATTTCACCAATTTCGTCCATTTTTGCTTTTAAAGCATCATTCCCTCCAGCATTGAAACCCATTGTGTTATTTACCATATCAAGGTTCATCATCAATTTCACATTCTTTAATTGACCCGTTTCCATGTATTTTTTAACCATATATCTAGATCCTAAAAGTCCTTGTTCTTCACCCATAAACATCGTAAACTCTATGGTTCTCTTCGTTTTTAGGTTTAAAGCTTTAAATACTCTTGCAATATCTAAAACAGTAAATGAGCCTATGCCATTATCCATAGCTCCAGTTGCCAAATCCCAAGAATCCAAATGCCCACCTATTACTATTTTTTCATTTTTTAGTTTCTTTGAAGACCCTGGAAATGTTGCCACAACATCTCTTGCATTAATCGGTCGACTAAAATTTCTCATATCCATCACCCCCAAAATATTTTTCTCATCTCTTATCCATCTACGGATACTCTTACCTGACTCAACCGAAACACAAACAGCAGGAATAGGTATCAATTCACCAGTAACAGAAGCTGTCCCTGTAAGCAATACACCACCTTCAACAGCATTTGCAATTATTACCCCCACTGCACCATAATCAATAGCCAACGCGGTTTTTTCAGACCTATGCAGATTCTTTTTCCCTTTGCTTTGTTCTAACTGGAGATTAATATTAAAAAGAGCAATTTTGCCTTTTATTTCATCTTTAACTTTCTCAAAATCCTCTTCAAGTCCGTCTCCACAGTCAACAATTTTAGCCGAAATATGAGAAGAAACAGGAGAATGAGCTAAAGCCACAACTTCATAATCTACAAAATTGTCGCTTTTATTAGGAACAAGGGTAAGGCTAACTGTATCTCTAGACCAAGACTCAACCACAAAGGGTAAATATTGGGTCTGATTGTATCCGTATTTCTTAAATAAATTATAAGCATACTCTTCGGCTTTTTTGCCATTATTGCTTCCAGTAAGTCTATGCCCGATAGTAGAGGTGGCATTTCCTAAAGTTTCATATGCTTTGCCATTATTTAAAACATCTTGATTTATTTTCATGAAGACCTCCTTCAAATCTCCATTTTTTGATTTAAAAGCGGTTATCCCTACCAAGCTAATTAGCAGAATAATAAATTTTTTTTTCATAATAAGGTTCTATTTATATCTCTATGAATGGTTTGAAGATTAGATTTGCGATAATATTAAATCCATCAAATATAAAATATTTTTTTTTATTTAGGTTTTTTAATCTTTCTAATGATGAAAAAACCTATTTTTTTAATTTTTTTCATAGTAATACTTAAAAGTACAATGGCTCAAAAAATGACACAAAACGGAGCTAATCCGCCAATTGCCAAAAAAATATCTCACCTAATAACTATTCATGACCATACCAGAAATGACGAATATTATTGGTTAAATGACAGAGAAAACACAGAAGTAATTGATTACCTCAATGCTGAAAATGAATTCACAGAAAAAGTAATGCTGCCTATAGAAAAACTTAAGGAAAATTTGTTTGAAGAAATGAAAGGCAGAATAAAAGAAAAAGACGAATCTGTGCCTTATAAAAATGGCAATTATTACTATTATTCGAAATATATTGAAGGCGGAGAATATCCAATTTTTTGCAGAAAAAAGACTTCTTTAAATAATCTCGAAGAAATAATGCTAGACGGAAATGAAATGGCTAAAGGTCAAAGTTATTTTCAGTTCGGAGGATTTGAAATATCTGACAATGAAGACATTATAGCATTTAGTTCGGATAATGTTAGTAGGAGGAATTATGTGCTCCAATTTAAGAATTTGAAAACTGGAGAGATTTACCCTGAAAAAATAGAAAATACTGAAGGTGGAAGTTTTGCTTGGGCAGCAGATAATAAAACTTTTTTCTACATAATTAGAGACCAACAAACGCTTTTGGGTGATAAAGTTTATAAACATTTATTAGGTACAGATCCGCAATTTGACGAATTGGTTTATGAGGAAATCAATAATGAATATTATATGGGATTAGGTAGAATGAAATCAAAAAAATTCATAGCGATATTTTCAGAGCAAAATGGTGTAGCAACAGAATATCAACTAATTGACGCTAGCAAACCCAATGAAAAACCTAAAACTTTTTTAAAAAGAGCAGTTGGTTTAGAATATTATTTGGAACATTTCGAAAACAAATTTTTCATAAGATCAAACTATCAAAATTCGCCTAATTTCCAAATTTCCCAAGTTGAAGAAGATCAAGCAACTGATACTAAAAATTGGAAGACCATGATTCCACATAGAGAAGATGTATTTCTCGAAGGATTAGAGGTTTTTAAAAATCATTTAGTAATTCAAGAGAGAAAAGAAGGCCTGATAAACCTGAGAATTATAAATCAAATTGACAAAAAAGAACATTTCTTGGATTTTGGTGAACCTACTTATGATGCGTTTATTGGCATAAACTATGAGTTTGACACTCAAGTATTGCGTTTTGGATATAATTCGATGACTACACCTAGTTCAACTTTTGAATACAATATGGTATCAAAAGTTAAAACTTTGTTAAAAGAACAAGAAATATTGGGAGGATTTGATAAAGCAAATTATAAAACTGAAAGGATTTATATAAAGGCTAGAGACGGAGTTAATGTGCCTGTTTCTATAGTTTACCATAAAAACACAAAAATTAATGGAACTGCACCCTTGCTGCAATATGCATACGGTTCTTATGGTGCTTCAATGGATGCTTCTTTTAGTCCTTCCAGACTTAGTTTACTTGATCGTGGTTTTGTTTATGCAATTTGCCATATAAGAGGAGGACAAGAAATGGGAAGAAAGTGGTACGAAGGTGGAAAAATGTTTAACAAAAAGAATACTTTCAATGATTTTGAAGATTGCTCAAGAGGATTAATTACTCAGAATTTTGCTTCAAAAGACAACCTTTTTGCAATGGGGGGGAGTGCTGGCGGCCTTTTAATGGGTGCAATTGTTAATCAAGCACCTGAACTTTACAAAGGTATCGTTGCTGCTGTTCCGTTTGTAGATGTAGTAACTACAATGTTAGACGAAACTATTCCGCTTACAACAGGTGAGTTTGAAGAATGGGGAAACCCAAAGAATAAAGATTCTTATAACTATATGTTGACTTACTCTCCTTATGACAATATCTCAAAGCAGAAATACCCTAATATCTTGGTAACTACAGGCTTGCACGATAGTCAAGTTCAATATTGGGAGCCAGCTAAATGGGTAGCAAAACTAAGAGAGCATAAAAAAGATAATAATATTTTGTTATTGCATACAGACATGACCTCAGGACACAGCGGTGCATCAGGTCGTTTCTCAGCTTTGAAAAACACCTCAGTAATGTTTTCTTTCATTTTAGATTTAGCTGGAAAACTAAATTAATATAGGAATAATCGCATAAATTGTTTTATTTGAGAACTAAATATTCTATTTTTGTAACATAATATGCACTGAATGGTTTGCAGGCAATAATTTTGTCGTATATTCATGTCAATTTTTTTTACTATTACTTAAATTCAAATGAAGAAGGTAACATTTCTAATTTTAACTTTCTTTGCTTTTGGGTCCATAACAACCAAGGCACAAGATTCTTGTACTGTATGCAAGCCATACCCATGGGAAGTTGGTATTCCCCTAGGATTAAACCAATACTTCGGTGATATGCACTGTAGTAAAGCCTATCCTTCGCAAAATGCATTTATGGGCGGCATATTCCTCAGAAGACATATTAGTGACTATTTTGCTATTAGGCCTCAAGTGCTTATAGGAAAATTAGCAGGTCGTGACCTTGATAATCCTGACAAACTTTGGGATTATAGAAGATTAAAATTCTCTTCTACTCCTTTTGTTGAGGCAGCAGTTTTGGGTGAGTTTTACCCCTTAAAAGACAGAAAGTTTACATGTGATGGTTTCACTAAGAAAAACTTAGCCCCATATTTATTTGCAGGTATTGGAGCCACTTACTCTAATCCTACGGTATACCAAGAGGCTGGAGCCACTTTCCCTGTTACACAAAGAGATTTAGATGCAGATAGACAACACCTTGAAAAATTCGGCAACAGAATTGCCGCAGTTATCCCTGTTGGCTTAGGTTTAAAATATAATGCCACTAGAAGAGTAACCTTAGGAGCAGAAGCTGGATACCGTTTTTCTACTTCTGATTATCTTGATGGTATCAGCATGGCTGGTAATTCTGACAGAAAAGATGGTTATTTTTTAGCTAATATTTTAGGCTCCTATCGATTCGGAGATAAAGATTCTGATAAAGACGGGGTTGTTGATAAATGTGATGTTTGTGCAAATGTTCCTGGGTTACCGAAATTCCAAGGCTGTCCAGATACTGATGGAGACGGTGTTCCAGACAAAGATGATGACTGCCCTTCTATTGCTGGACCAATGGCACTTAAAGGATGTCCTGATTCTGACGGAGATGGAATAGCAGATAAAGATGATGCTTGTCCTACTGTAGTTGGACCTGCATACCTTATGGGTTGTCCTGATAGAGATTTTGACGGTGTTGCAGATAAAGATGATGCATGTCCAGATGTTGCTGGTGTTAAGGAATTAAAAGGATGTCCTGATACGGATGGAGATGGCATAGCGGACAAAGATGATGCTTGTCCTAATGCAGCTGGTCCTGCAGCATTAAATGGCTGTCCAGACAGTGACGGAGACGGTATAGCTGACGCAAACGATGACTGTATCAATGTTAAAGGTTTAGCTTCAGCTAATGGCTGCCCAGATAGCGATGGAGACGGTGTTCCAGACAACAAGGACTTATGCCCATCGGTTCCTGGCTTAATGAGCAATCAAGGATGTCCAGAAGGATATGTAAATGGTGTAGCTCCAATGCTAGGATACAAATCGGCAAGTGGTTGTTTAATTACTGCTGCTGAACTTGAGCAATTAAGCTTTGCAGCTCAAGGAATTGAATTCTACCCTGGAACCAATAAGATTAAACCATCTTCTTACAAATCACTTCAAAGAGTTTGTGATGTTTTGAGCAGATGTAAAGATGCCAACTTAACAATCAATACTTATAATGATGGGGGAAATAGCTCGCAAAATGTAAGATTGGCAAAATTGAGAGCTTGTGCTATCTATTCTTATTTTATGAAGAAAAAATGTATATCTAAATCAAGAATGAGTTATGGTGGATTTGGAGATGAAGATCCAAGCAAACCGTACACTACTCCAACAGGAGTTAAATCAGGTTCTAGAACTGAGTTCTTGTTGAGATAATAAGAACCTTAAATATTAATAGAAAAGCGACTTTAGGGTCGCTTTTTTTGTTTTATAACCTATTATATTGGTCACCTTTTATCTTTCAATCACCAAAAGAATTTATACAATTTGCAATTCTTGCCACAGGAATAACTTTCAGTGAAAATAAGCTATTGACAGGTATAAATTTAATCAAAAACAAGCTTTCACTATAAACACATTAAGCAAAAATATCCTTCCATATCTCGAATGGTAGGATATTAACAATAAAATTAAAAAAGGGCTATAATAAATAAAGGAGATTATAACATTTTAATGGAGGGAGTAAATCCTACAGTTAATCAAAGGCTAAAAACCCGACTGTAAAAATAAATTTAACACAGAAAGAACATTAACTATGATTAATATTTAAAAAATATGATTTTATTCTTGAGTTTGACACCATTTTGAGTTAAGTAATTGATAATAAGGCACAGTATTGTCCAATCGGCTCTCTACAAACCATTATTTTGGTGGATTTTTAGATTTTAAACTTTTCTTGTGTTTGGATTGGTAAGATTGGTTTTAGACCCATTTTATTTAGGATGAGTTTTTCGTTTTCTGATGGCATCGATCTCAAGTAAGATTTTTTCCCATTGTTATCTATCAGACTTACTTGCATTTTGTCTAATGCTTCTCTTAGCAATTTTTCTGTAATCACATTTTTGTCACGATTTATTTTTTGTAGCACGAAGTTTTGAATGGCGAAGGCTATGTAACAAAGGCAAATATGGCCCTCTATTCGTTGGTCTGTCCAATGAAACATTGGCCTGGTTTCAAGGTGGGATTTGAAGGTTCTAAAGCTGTGTTCTATTTTAAATAGTTGTTTATATTGATCTAAGACATCGCTTACTGGCAGCGTTTGATTATTGGTGCTTATGGCTAAAAAACCATCATACCGCTC
>NZ_RJUA01000030.1:11213-11544 GCF_024343575.1 Lacihabitans sp. LS3-19
GATTTATTTTTTGTAGCACGAAGTTTTGAATGGCGAAGGCTATGTAACAAAGGCAAATATGGCCCTCTATTCGTTGGTCTGTCCAATGAAACATTGGCCTGGTTTCAAGGTGGGATTTGAAGGTTCTAAAGCTGTGTTCTATTTTAAATAGTTGTTTATATTGATCTAAGACATCGCTTACTGGCAGCGTTTGATTATTGGTGCTTATGGCTAAAAAACCATCATACCGCTCAGCCGCAGCTATTTTTTCTTCATTCAGACTATATTTACTATTTTCTTGTGCTTTTAAAAAGAACCTAGCTGCTTTACTGTTGATTTTAGATGGGTTTTT
>NZ_RJUA01000031.1 GCF_024343575.1 Lacihabitans sp. LS3-19
TGGCTGATACAGATTCGGTTTGTTTTGGAAATACTCTAAATCTCACAAAAACAGTAATTGGTGGTGAAGGAATTTGTGATATTCAATGGCAAATAAATAAAACTAGCTCATCTCAAAGTTCTACAAATTGGAAAAATATTTCTGTTTCAGACGCTTTAGCCTTTAATTTCAATAATCCTGGAAACGATAGCACTTTCTATTTCAGAGCGAGAGTTGATTGCATAAATAGTTCATGTAATATCGCCACGTCCAATGTTGTTTCGGCTGTTTTTCATCCGCAATTGAGTATTTCAGTGCCTTTTTCAGATTCTACGATTTGTGCTGGTGCGAATGTAAACATTTTAAGCTCAAGCTGCAAAGGAGAAATCCTTTGGTCTTCTGGAGAAACTTCTGCTCAAATAAATGTATCCCCTACAGAAAATACCACCTACACAGTCACTTGCAAAAACTCTTGTGATGCGGTTTCTGAAAGTGTGAATATTAAAGTGGTTCCTGGAATTGAAGGCCCAATAAATACCACCCCAGATTCTGTTTATAGCCCTTCTGCATTAATTTTTACAGCCAATGGTCAAAGTTTAAAATGGTATGAAAGTGCAATTTCATCAATTCCTTTAAGCCAAACTCCAGAAGTTACAATTCCTGGACTTTATACTTTTTGGGTAAGCCAAACTATTGGCATTTGCGAAAGTCCGCGAATTCAAATAACCGCCAGATTAATCCCCGAGCTAGCTATTGTTACCCAGCCATTGTCTTTAATCAATTGCTACGGAAACACCTCAAATTTTGAGATTTCAGCCCTAGGTGGAGACTTAATCTACCAATGGCAAAGAAAAAGACCCAATGAAACTGCTTTCAGCAACTTAGATGATGCCAACAATTACATAGATGGAGCACTTACAGAGCAATTAAAAATTAAAAGTGTTGGAAATGCCGAAAGCCCAAATGGTACGCTTTATAGATGTATTATCAACAACCAAATAGAAGAAATAATAAGCGAGGAAGTAAGCTTGAATGTGAATAGAGTACAAGGAAGTTTGCCAAACCAAAAACTTTGCTTAGGCAATGACCTTAATTTCAATCTTAACAATACCCACACTATTACAGGAATACCTTCTGTAATTCAATGGCAATACCGAACAGGAACTGGGGCTGATTGGCTTGATCTTGCAGATGGAGGAAGTATTTCTGGCACAAATAGCCTTCAAATGTCCATAACAGAACTTACCAAAGCGAATGAATTCCAATACCGTTGTTCTCTGTTATTTAACTCTAGTACAGGTACTTGTACCGAAACAACCGACTTAATGACCCTGAGTGTGGGAGACTACCCAACTAAACCGAATGACATTGGCTTTGAATTTTGTCAAGCCGAAAAGTCTCCAAAAATTGAGTTATACGAACCATCAACTATAGACGTCATTTGGTATCCTTTAGGAAGCACAATTGGACTTACAAAACAACCTACTATTTCAACCGAAAACGCTGGTGATCAGCTGTTTTATTATAGTTTCAAAAACCAAGACGAATGCGAAAGTGAAAAAGCTTTAATGCAAATTATCATAAACCCTCAACCTCCAAAACCCACAAATACCACTCCTTTAAGTGTTTTTGAAGAGGAAGGATTGGAGTTTACCGCTAATGGAGAAAACCTAAAATGGTACACTTCTCGAACAGGCAAAACGTTTATAAACTATTCGCCAACTTATCAGAAAATTGGTTCCTACGACCATTATGTTTCCCAAACAAGTCAGAAAGGCTGCGAAAGTGAAAGACTATTAATAGAATCCGAAATAATCGCTTCATTTGGTATCGCTACGCAGCCAAGCAACCAAGCCAATTGCGATAAAAACACGGTAACGTTTACTTTAAAAACCAAAGGTGCAATTGCTTCGGTAATTAGCTATCAATGGCAAATCAAAAAGGATGGAGTTTTTATAAAACTTGCAGGAGAAAATACCAAAGATTTGAAAATAGCAGATGCTGGCGTGGCACCTCATTTGGATGGTAGCATCTATCGCTGCATTGTTAGTAACGGTACAAAAGAAATCATTTCAGATGAGGTTTCACTCAGCGTAAATACCATTCTTGCTGATTTGTCAAACATTAAAACCTGTGAAAATGAATCGTTAAGTGCAAAGGTTTTTGAAAATCTAATTCAAGGCACACCCAAAACTTTCGAATGGCAACTAAAAGAAGGAAGCACCTACAACACCATTTTTACTACTTCTAGCTTAGACGAAACTTTCATCCCAAAGCCAAGTGAATCAGGTGATTACCGCTTGCGGGTGACTTTTTTTAACCAAGGTTCAAGTACTTGTGTTCGAAATTCCAATACCCTAAAAATCAACATAAATAAAAACCCAGAACCTTTAAAACTTTCAAATCTGGATTTATGCCAATTTTCTACTTTTGATAAAGTATTCCTTGCATTGCCAGCAAACACCATTTTAGTTAATCTAGACTCTAGCAAAATTGAGAATTTCACTTTTTCTGATGCGACTTTATTGAGCTATTTAGCCTATATTAAAGACGCAAATTCTTGTGAAAGTCCATATTCCAAAATAGACCTCAACATTCTTGAGGCTCCAGAAATTAGTATTTTAGAAAACACATTTGTTTTCTGTCAATTTTCAGAAAAAACCAAACCGCTTAAAATCAATAATCTAAATACATTCTGGTTTATAAACCCTGAAGATGAAGACTATACAGAAAATTTCGTGGAATTAAATGCTGATATCGCTCAAAAACAGTACGCGGCTGTAGAAGGAAAAAATGGATGTTTTAGCTTTAAAACTGCAATAAACTTTAGTCTAGAGCCATGTTTTTACGATACCAAAGCAGATTCATGCATCAGTCAAACTGGCCTGACTTTAGACCCAAATCAATGGAATTATATTTACGACAAAAACGGAAAGATATTTGCAGCCATTCATCCCAAGGGACAAAATTTAGGCAAAGTGAGCTTTGACCTTAAAACCACGCAATCAAAAAGTATTAAAGACCTAAACCTCACCGATTTTTATCCGAGATACTTTAGATTTACCGCTTCCAAAGTCTTTTCGTCCAATGTGAAACTCAGATTTTATCTTACCAACACCGAAATCGAAAATTTTGATAAGAAAATAAGCGAGGAAGTTTTAATTGTAAACTACGCTGGTCTGAATCCAGACTGTGACTTAGGAAACAACGACCTCACAGACAATTATTGGCTTGAAACCTCCACAACTTGGCAAAATGCTGCTAAAGAAGGATTTAAATTCGTGGAGTTTAGCAGCCAAAAAACAGGCGAATTTGGTCTTTGGAGTGCAAATCTACCTCTTGGTATTTTGGAAGGGGACTTAAATACCAACAAACTTCCACAGTTAAATATCATTGATTTTGAGTCTAAAGGAATTTATAGCATACAGAAAAGTAAGGACGAAGAAAACTGGTTTGAATGGATTCCAAAGATTGAAAATCCACTTTTTGCTGACCAAAAACCATTTATCACCGAAAACTTTTATGCTTTAATTTATGATTTTGGCAATGGCATAAAAACAAGAAGAAACCAAGTAAAAATTAGTGTACCAGAAGATAATCTGACTTGTTTGATATTCGAAAATCCATCTGAAAATAGAGAACTTTTGAAACTCTATTTTCCAAATGTTGACAAAACAAGCGTTAGATTGTCAAATGTGGCTGGGCAAAAAGTAGATATTTTGAGTATTTTAGAAAAAGAAGATTATTTAGAAATTCATCCGCAAACACATATTCCAGCGGGTTTATACACCTTGAGTTCCCTAAATCAAAACGGTGAACAATGCAGCGTGAAAGTTTGGATGAGGTGATATTTGATTTTAAAGTTTTTGCTTATGAAATTTGCATTAAATAAAAGTCAAAAACTCATTTCTTTTCGAAAATTTTAATCCAAAGACTATTCGAATTCACCAAAACCGCAGCATTCCCTAAGGTTAAACCATCAAAAACCCCTACCTTTGTTAACATTCAAAACACATTTTATCGCAAATTATGAATATCGAAGATATAGAAAATATAGAGCTTACTTATTTAACCGTTGAAGACTATCAGGAACTTAAAGAAGCCATGGTTTCCTCTTACCAAAGCATGCCTGATGCGTATTGGAAAGAAAACCAGATCAAAGCCTTGCTGATGAAATTTCCTGAAGGACAGGTGGTTATAAAAGTAAACGGAATGCTGGCAGGCTGTGCATTATCTATCATAGTGGATTATGACAATTTCCCAGGCAACCACACCTACAAACAAATCACGGGCAACTATTCCTTCAACACCCACGCCGCCAAAGGCGATGTGCTTTATGGCATAGATGTTTTCATCGTTCCTGAGTTCAGAGGCTTACGTTTGGGCCGCAGATTGTACGATTACCGAAAAGAACTTTGCGAAAACCTGAATCTTCGCGGGATAGTCTTCGGAGGCCGAATACCCAATTTTCACAAATATGCAGGCACGCTTACGCCAAAACAATACATAGAAAAAGTAAAAACCAAAGAAATCCACGACCCAGTTTTGAGTTTCCAGATTTCCAACGATTTCCACCCTGTGAAGGTCCTAAAGGGCTATTTGGAAGGCGACGAGGCCTCTAACGAATATGCAGTGCTGCTTGAATGGGACAATATCTATTACGAAAAACCCAATCTTAAGGCCCAAAGTATCAAAAAAGTGGTGCGTTTGGGGCTGATTCAGTGGCAGATGCGATCGTATGACAGCATAGACGAGCTGATGGAGCAAGCGGAGTTTTTCATAGATGCGGTTTCGGGTTATAGGGCTGACTTTGCACTTTTTCCTGAGTTTTTCAATGCTCCTTTGATGGCCGAAAACAACCACCTCTCTGAACCTGAAGCCATTAGAGAATTGGCCAAACACACCGAAACTATCGTTAATAAATTCTCGGAGTTTTCTATCTCTTACAACATCAACATCATCTGTGGCAGTATGCCCGAAATCAAAAACGGCAAACTCTACAATGTTGGCTACCTGTGCAGACGAGATGGCAGCATAGAACGCTACGAAAAACTCCACGTAACGCCAGACGAAGCCAAAGTTTGGGGCATGGTGGGTGGCTCAGAGCTTAGATCTTTCGACACCGACTGCGGCAAAATCGGCATTTTGATATGTTACGATGTGGAGTTTCCGGAATTGAGTAGACTTTTGGCCGACGAAGGCATCGACATCCTTTTTGTGCCGTTTTTGACAGACACCCAAAACGGTTACTCACGCGTAAGGCACTGTGCACAAGCCCGAGCCATCGAAAACGAATGTTATGTGGCCATAGCCGGCAGCGTAGGCAACATACCCAAAGTACACAACATGGACATACAATTTGCCCAATCCATGGTATTTACGCCTTGCGATTTCGCGTTTCCATCCAATGGCATCAAGGCCGAAGCTACGCCAAATGCAGAGATGATTTTGTTGGCAGACGTAGACTTGGATCTATTAAGAGAACTCAACAAAGCCGGAAGTGTAAGAAACCTCCAAGACCGCAGAAAAGACCTTTTTGATTTAAGAAAAAAGACACCTAAAAAGTGAAGATCCAAACCATAAAACCAAGCAAAACCTCAGTATAGTGACTGATTTAATATTTAAAGAAAACAGAAACCAATAGAACCGCCACAAATGGCAAAAGTAATAGCTTACAAAAACTGAGCAATAGAATGTAGATGTGTTCAAACCATCAAGCCGAAAGGTTTACAGCATTTCTTTATTATAATAGAGAAAAACCTCCAATAATTTGGCACTAATATCATTGGAAATAAGGAATGTAAAGAATATATTTGTTATAAATATTAATCGCTTAACGAAACTCAAAATCACGCATGAAAAAATTAACGAAACTAGACACTTTTCGCAACTACCTCAATTTCAACATCTTAAAAAACATATCACCAAAAAACTAATTGCGAAATTAACGACACTCGAAAAATAAGGTTCGTTAACCGACTCGTTGTATGCTATTAAGAAAAAAGAAAAATGGTTGATGAAAAATTCAAATTGCTGAGAAAGAATTTTAAACAAAATGGCAAATTGATAATCGACCATATAAAAAGAAATCATTTTGACCCTTGGAATTTTGCAGGAGAAGATGACTTGTGCTCCTTTTGTGGCACAGATAAAGATTTAACGAAAGAACATGTATTGCCAAAATGGTGCTTCGAAAATGACCCAGAAAGATTTTTTGAAACGGTAATAAATGGGAGTAAACAAACTTTTATTAAAACTGCAATTCCTGCATGTTCGAAGTGTAATAATGAAACGCTTTCAGAGGTAGAGAAACATATCAATAATCTTTTTCGAGATACGGATTTGAGTAATGATTATTATGAATATGAAGAATCTTTAAATGTAATTCGTTGGTTAGAAATAATTGAATACAAATTTCATGTTCTTAATTTTAGAAGGAAATTTAGAAGAAAACAATCAACGGATTTTATTCCGATTTTCAGAGATGTACCGATGTCAGTAATGAGATTGAATATTGAGTTGTCTCCTTACAAAGCAATGGCTCAATTAAGAAAATCACAAGCAAGAATTAAAAGGCAAGACAAAGAATCGAGATATTTTTCGTTAGTATTTTGGAGAAGTAAAAACAAACAATCTCTATTTTTCCATACAATGGACGAACATATTTTCTTTGAATTTCCAGAATATCAAATGGCAATGTTTTACTTTTTCAATAAGGAGTTTGAAAGCAACTACGATGCTGAGAAAGAAGCCAAGGAGATAATAATGAAAAATTACGGATAAAAAAGAAAACAGCATGGAACAAAGTGTATGTGCTCATGTCGGGCAAAAGCCCGCCACGCCACATACACAAACCGTTAGGGGTAATCCAGCATATAAGCCTCGCCCATTAACTTAGTATGCTAACGTGGAAGCACTTATGAAACAATCCCTTAAATTTGAAAACTCATTGCAAGGCCGATTTTAAAACTGTTGCGTAATAGCACGAGCGTCATCCTGGTTGGAGTGTGTGTCATAACTTAAGTGGCGGTTCTGTTCCGATTACTATCAGAATACGAAACCCCGTTCAGAATATTTATTATTCCAAAAGAGCACTCCCTTTGAGTATTTTTTAAATTTAAACTCAAATTTTATGGATCAGAAAAATGAATCATTATCCATGGAAATTGTCAATCCGCATGCTGGTGGAATTGACATAGGTAGCCGTTCTCATTGGGTCTCAGTAGGTCAAAAAGAAAAAGACATCAAAGAATTTGGTGTTTTTAATGAAGACCTTCATGCTATTGCGGATTGGCTTGAAGAAAACAAAGTAACCACTGTAGCTATGGAAAGTACAGGTACTTATTGGCAAGCACTTTATGCCGTTCTGATTAGT
>NZ_RJUA01000032.1 GCF_024343575.1 Lacihabitans sp. LS3-19
CAACATTCGGCGATAATGAAGAAATGTTTTTAGAAAGGCTCAAATCCGCAATCTGAGGAACAGGCGTAACGGAGTCATAATCATCCTCTGAAGGAACATCATTGTCAGGTGTAGAGTTCGGGTCAAACTGGTCAGAAGCAATCACTTGAGCGACATTGGTAAAAGAAACACCAACACCAGGAGCCAAAACAGTAGCCTCATAAGTAAGTACCACAGAACCACCCGAAGCGATAGATAAACCACTCCAAGTCAAAGTATCGTTGGCAAAAACACCAGCACCACTGATATTGGCAATCGAGCCATAACCATTTGGAATAGCATCTTCTATAGCCACATTTGTAGCTGCATCAGGACCAGCATTGGAAACTGTAACCGTAAATGTTACCACATCCCCAACATTAGGAGAAGTATTACTTACTGTTTTTGAAAGGCTCAAATTTGATTCTTGTGGTACAGTAGTAACAGAGCCTTGGTCGTCCTCTGTAGGATTGTCATTACTCGGTGTACTATTTGGGTCGTATTGGTCTGAAGAAGTGATCTGAGCTGTATTTGTATAATTTACACCTACAAAAGGAGCTTTAACTTTAACTTTATAAGTTAAGACTAAATTTGCACCATTTTGAATTGTTAAGTTATTCCAGTTAGCAGTATTTCCCGTAATTATTCCGCCATTACTAACATTGGAAAGGTCAGAATATCCATTTGGTGTTATATCTTCTACACTTACATTGGTGGCGTCGTTTGGCCCAGCATTATATAAAGTTAAAGTAAAAGTGATAGTATCACCAACATTTGGATTTGTATTGCTTGTGGCTTTTGTGATACTCAAATTGGCTACATTAGGGACTGTCGTAACCTGAGATTGATCATCTTCTCCTTGTACATTATTTCCAGGCGTACTGTTCGGGTCAAATTGGTCAACATCCATAATTTGAACAATGTTGGTGTAGTTTGTTCCCGGAATTGGCTCATTTACAGTTGCCTGATAGGTCAAAGTTTGAGATGCTCCATTTGCCAAACTCAAAATACTCCATTCAAGATTACTTCCAACCACGGTGCCAGAATTGCTAACATTTGTGATACTAGAATAGCCATTCGGTATAGCATCTTGAATCAAAATATTTGTTGCATCATTTGGACCCGCATTACTTACCGTAATAGTAAATGTAACCACATCCCCAGTATTTGGATTCAAATTGTCAACTTGCTTCAAAATACTCAAATTGGCCTCTTCAGGTACAGCAGTTACTTCAGATTGGTCGTCTTCACTTGGGTTATTATTATTTGGTGAACTATTTGGGTCGTATTGGTCAGAGGCTGTTACTTGTGCAACGTTTTTATGAGAAATACCTACACCGGGTTGTAAAACAGTAGCTTGATATGTCAATGAAACGGATGCCCCGTTTGCAATAGCCGCTAAATTCCACTTTAAACTATTTCCAGTTAAAACTCCAGAATTACTGATGTTGATAATGTTTGAATATCCATTTGGAACGATATCTTCTATTTCAACATTTGTGGCTGATTCAGGTCCTGCATTGCTTACAGTAACAGTAAAAGTAACCATATCTCCTGCCAAAGGATTTATGTCATTTATTTGTTTCGTCAAACTAAGGTTAGCTACTTGTGGAACTAAAGTAATTTCCGACTGATCATCTTCTCCTGAATTATTATTGTTCGGCGTACTGTTTGGGTCATATTCATCAACGCTGCTTATTTGTGCAATATTTGTAAATGATACTCCTGAAGTAGGTGCTAAAACAGTTGCTTGATAAGTGAAATCTTGAGAATTTCCATTGCTTAAACTAGCCAAATTCCAAGTAATAGTATTTCCTGATAAACTTCCAGAATTGCTAATATTTGAAATATTAGAATAACCATTTGGTAGTAAATCTGTTATTTCGATATTGTTGGCAGCATCTGGTCCTGCATTATTTACAGATATTGTAAAAGTTACAACTTCCCCAACTTGCGGATTTAAAATATTTGAAGTTTTAGACAAACTCAAATTAGCAACTCTTGGCACCGAAGTTACCTGATCTTGGTCATCTTCTGTTGGAATGTCATTGTTAGGAATACTGTTTGGGTCAAACTGGTCTGAAGCAATAATTTGGGCAATATTTGTAAAATTCACTCCTAATGTGGGAGCATTAACTTGGGCTTGATAAGTTAAAACTAAATCTGCACCATTTGCTATATTGGCTACGTTCCAATTAATTACGCTACCCGATAAAATTCCCGAATTATTTATATTGCTAATATTTGAATATCCGTTTGGAACAATATCTTCAATCGCAACATTGGTTGCTTGGTCTGGTCCAGAGTTATGTAGTGTTATTGTAAATGTAACAATGTCACCTACGTTTGGATTGCTATCATTTATTTGTTTGGTCAAACTAAGATTAGCTCCTTGTAAAGTGGCTGTTATTTGTGCTTGGTCATCCTCTGTACTGATATTGTTGTTTGGGCTACTATCTGGGTCATACTGATCCGATGCCGAGACTTGTGCTATATTTGTATGACTTATTCCTACTCCTGGTGCTAAAACAGAGACTTGATATGTGAAAGTTTGGCTACTTCCATTTGGTAAATTGGCGATATTCCAATTGATTATATTGCCAGTTAATGTTCCACCTCCACTAATATTTGAGATAGTGCTAAAACCATTTGCAACTTCGTTCGCTAGCGAAACATTGGTGGCATTATCAGGCCCATCATTAAATACCGTAACGGTAAATGTAACCACCTCGCCCACATTTGGCAATACATTACTGATTTGTTTTGTTACTCTTAAATCAGCAACTTGAGGTATTGCACTTGCACTTGCTTGGTCGTCTTCTGTCGCAATATTATTATTAGGCGTACTGTCTAAATCTTGCTCTGATGCTGCCAATACTTGGGCTGTAGTCGTATAAGTAACACCTACCAACGGTGGTTCTACAGTAGCTTGATATGTCATAATTTGGCTACTTGCATTGGCAATATTTGCAAATGTCCATGTTATAATATTACCAGCTAAAGATCCTCCACTGCTAATATTCGTAATATTTGAATATCCATTTGGAATCACATTTACAACTTGCACATTTGTGGCTGGACTTAAATCTGCGTTTTCTAGATTTACTGTAAATGTCACCACATCTCCAACATTCGGCGTTGGGTCATTTATTTGATTACTAAGCGATAAGTCAATAATTGGAATAGGTACCGGAGCAGCACTACTCGTATTGTTTAAAAGGTTAACGTCTGGCTGATCTCCAGCTATACTTGCCGTATTTAGATAACCACCAGGAGCAATTACTTTAGCTGAAATCAATAAATTTTCACTAGCTCCATTTATCATATTTCCAAGATTCCAACTCGTACCAACCCAAGTTCCAGCGGTAGCAGTAACGCCAATAAGATCATATCCTGTTGGTAAAACATCGGTAACTATTACATTAGAAGCATCCGTTGGGCCATTATTAGTAGCGGTCACAGTAAATACAACTGTATCTCCAACATAAGGATTAGGGATATCTACTGTTTTTACTACAGCAAGGTCAGTCACTGCTAAGCCAAAGTTATTACTACAAGTACCTTGTCCAGCTTTTGTAAACGAGGCTGTATAATATCCTGTTGGAGAAGGACTAGGATAAGTCAGAGAATATCCAGCAGGAATTGGTTGAGCCAATTGAACGGCATATTTTCCAGGCAAAGGTTGCAAATAATCTACTTTGATATTGTCAAAATAAACCACATCACCAGGAATCATGAGTGAACTTCCAGAGGTTACAAATCTTATAGTTGTATTAGCAGACATAAAATTGCTAATATCAAAATTCAATGTTCCAGTTTGATTTCCATCAGCTCCAGTAAATCTTTTTAATAGGTGCCAACTTGACGGTGAGGCTGAGTTTGCTATTTGTAAATCAACATAGTCATTTACCTGTAAATCTAGATTTTGCTCGCTATAGTTTAACGAAAGGTTTGCAGAAATAGCATCAACAATATTTAAACTTCTATATGCACCACTTACCAATCCAGCATTTGATTGAATACTCAAACCTGAAATATTAGAGATTTGGATATTGTTTTGTCCAAAAGTACCTAAGTCACCTATTTTAGTCCAACTTGTAGTCCAAGGTGTCGATCCGTTACTTTGGTTGGCTACAGCACTGAAATTAAATTGATCTAAATAATTTAGGACACTCGTTGCAGGATTTATTTCAAATGAATAATATCCATTGCCATCTGTTACTTGCGTATCAATAATTGGCTCACCAATATCTAGTATTCCGTTATTATTTAAATCAGAGAATAGATTTACACTTGTGTTATTTAAGCCATTTTCGCCTATTCCAAAAATTCCATTGTTGTTATAATCTATAAAAACCGAACCATTTATCTCGTTGATGTATGGAGAAGATGCACATGATACTGTAACATTCACTAATGCAATATCACAAATCAAAGGGTCTTCTAAACTACAAACATTATATTCAAATTGGTCAGTACCTGTAAATCCTTGATTTGGAACATATTTAATTGTACCATTCGTATTAACGCTAACTGTACCATTCGAAGGCGTAATAGTTACACCAATAAATGAGACTTTACTTGTATCAGGAATACCCACTATGTCATTTGCTAATACATTGATGTTTATGTCTTTATCTATTGAAGTAAAAGCATTGTCGTCACTTGCAATAAGTCTTGGTAAAACACCTAAAAAGTTATCTTTATCACAAACACCTAAGACATTAAATATCGCAGTTTGGGTATTTAGAAGCGAAGGAATATATGCACCATTTGTGTTACCAGTGTTAACTTTGGCAACATAGCATATAGGAGGGTTTTTATAAAAAGATAATTCAATATTATCTATCCAAAAGAAATCGTCAGTTGATACAGAGCCGTTTGTGATGAACTGTAAAGTATTTACCCCGTTTGCATTGTAAGCAGTTATTGGTAAATAGACATTGGTATAATTTATATCAGTTCCAACAGCTAGACCATCGTTTAAAGTAAATACCGTAGAGCCGTTTATTAAAACGTTTACTCCTTCACCCTGTCTGTCAAGTCCTTGTCTACGATAACTAAACTTCAATACTGCACTTAAAGTGTTATTGAAAGTTAAAGCTCTGTTGATTCCATTTGTTGGCCCAGACAATCTTATTGCGTTGCCCATTCCGCCAGACGAAGCATCTGGTATTATTCTAACATCTCCTGTATTTAAATTACCGTCATCACCAGATTCCGTCCAATTGTTGTTCCAGTTTAATCCACCATCATTTCCTGAAAAACTGGCTGTTGGTTCAAAATCATCTCTAGCATTATTTCCGTCTTTTGTACTAAAAGAATAATTTCCGTTAATGTCAGAAACAGTTGATTCGGTGATTCCTTCACCCGGATCAATTACTCCATTGCAGTTTGCGTCAATATACAAATCAACCTGAACACCACGAGCTGACCGCTCACCATTATAGGTGCTATTATCAGGTAACGACTCTACAAATACTTTTCCTCTAAATAAGTTTTCGTTTGCATTGGCAATACATGTTGAAACTCTTACTTTCACCAAAGCCACATCACAAATTCCAGGGTATTCTATTGAACATAGTCTATACTCAAACTGGTCTGTTCCTTGGAATCCATTGTTTGGCGTATAGGTAACTGTTCCATCTGGATTAATAACAACAGTTCCGTTACTTGGTTGTAATAATCCTAATGTTGAAACCGATTGTGGATTAGGCGTACATAAAAAACCATAATCATTGTTTCGAATTTCAATTATTACAGGTGTATTGGGTTCGGTATCCGTAATGTCATCATTGGCAATTATCAATTGTTGTAAACACCGTGGTTCCATTACATAACCCACGTCCATTCCTGGTGAACCTGGAGGTGCTCCATTTGGGTTTTGTCCCCATACAGCGGCTATTTTTGTGCCGTCACAAGTAAATACTGCTAAACCTGTTTGGTCATTGTCTACATCCAATATTTTGTAAGATTGCAAAGCTGTTATGGGTACGGCAATATCATAAGGCATTCCACAAGGGCTAATAGTGGCAGATTGAGATGCTAAATTACCATCATATTTTATATAGATAGTAGTTGCTGTTGGAGCAGTAACCCAAACTGGGTTGTAATTTCCAGTTCCATTACTACTTCCAGGAGCCCAAGCAACACTTGCAAAAGTAGATAACCTATTTTCTGGAATCATATTAAACGACCAGTCGTAAGCAGAACCATCCGTGTCGGCATCAAAAACAGCTACAGCAGTGAATGCTTCTCCATTTCTACTTTTAAACTTATAAGCATTTGCTAAATTTAAATCTAAAAATCCTTTCCCTTTACCTGCAATCACAAATGAACCAGAATTAGAAGTGCCAGAATTCCAATCAATGGTAATTGGGGATGATAAATTGTTCGTAAAAAAGGCATATACTGGGGCAGTACTTAAGGTAGTATGAGCTGGTGAGAAATAGGTGTCGCCATAAAAATTACCAGGCAAAAGAGCCATGTTTCTAGTTCCATAACTATCAATACCACCAAATACAACATCTACGCCGAAATTGTTTGTTGAAGTAAGGATAGCACCAGATTTTATGTCATTGCTGTTGTTGATATCTGTAATAACACCAGGGGTAGAAGCCGTTCCATCATATAACCATACATCACCTTCATTTAAAACCGGTGATGAAATATCAATATTTCCATCTGCATTATAGTCTAAGTTAACTACCGTGCCGTTTTCAGAGGCTCTAATAAATATACCAGTGTATTTAAAAGCTGAGGTTGGAGAAGTGCCGAGCGTATTATCCTCTCCAAAAGGAATTACGAAAAACTTACCAAACCTAGTTATGTCGAATACGTTAGTTTTTACGTTTTGAACGTCAAAATTATTACTTCCAGCCCCATAACCCGCATCACCTGAAATTTTTGAGATTGCTATGTCATTAGAACTTAGGATTTTATCTTTTCCATCAAAAACAAATTGTGCGGTATTTCTAGGATTGTATCTAAAGTGATTATCGATTAATATATAGCCTCCTGCAGGAATAATATCCGTAGGATAACCCGGTGCAAATCCATTGTTTAAAATACCATCTCCCCAAATTTCGGTTGTTGATTGAGTTGGAATAGTAATATCTGCTTCATATCCATCTTCCCAATGATCATAGGTAATGATATTACCAGGGTAAGGAATTTTGATACTTACCACGGTTCTTACAGAGTCACTTAAATAACTTACGCTACCTGCACTCCAAAGAGATTTTCTCAAGTAACTTGTATTTTCTGGAAATGGTAAATAGAAAATCTTACTTTTTGTTGCCTCTGAACATGGGTCATTTAAAGCTTCGTCAATTTGAACATTTACTGTTGCTTGAGAGCAACAAGAAGTTGAACCAGTTGAACAAACGCTATACGTAAATTGATCCACTCCATAGAAGTTACCATTTGGAAGATAAGTAATTTCACCATTTGTACCTATTTGGATAAAACCATTGTTAGGTTGAGTTACGATGGTAACTTTGGTAGGATCTTTATCTCCTAAATCATTATTAAGTACTGGCAAAATTAAAGGAGTTCCTTGTTGGCCAACGCCACTATCATTTACCGCTTGAATATAAATCGTGTTTATAGTATGTGTACTAGATCTTGGGCCGTTACATCCTGTTGCAGTTGCTGTAATTGTTGAATTTCCAGTCCAAGTTGACAAAAAAGTAATAGCTCCTGTGGCTGAATTTATAGTATTACCAAAAGACAAACTTGTCGCATCTAAAGCATAAGTCATGCCTGTAGAGTTGGTTGAAGTTGCAGTATAAGTTATAGAACCAGCAGTTTGACATCTAACAGAATTTGTTCCCAAAGTAAATACTGGTAAACCTACAGTCGGCGTAACAGTAATAGTATGAATTGTTGATTTTGGACCACTACATCCAGATGCAATTGCAGTAACTCTTGTTGTACCATTCCATCCAGCTGAATAAGTTACTATTCCTGTATTGGCGTCAATGGTATTTCCACCTGCTAAACTTATTCCATCTAAAGTATATGTTAAAGAAGTCTGATTAGTTGAAGTTGCATGATAAGTTACATTTCCTGCACCTTGGCATCTAGTACTTGTTAAACCTAAGTCGAAAACTGGACTAGTAACCGATGGTGTGGTTGAAATAGTATGTGACTGTACGGTTGGTCCATAACATCCAGATGCAGTGGCGGTCACTGTTGAGTTTCCTGTCCAGCCAGCTACAAAAGTGACACTGCCTGTTGATGCATTTATAGTATTTCCTCCACTTAAACTAATGGCATCTAAAGTATAAACTATGCCTGTAGTATTTGTGGCGGTTGCTGAATAAACATTTGCTCCTGCTCCTTGACATCTTATAGAACTTGCACCCAAACCAAAAACCGGAGTAAGTACAGCCAAATTAGTAGTAACAGTATGTGTTGCAGTTTTGGGGCCATTACATCCAGTAGCGGTTACTGTAATGATAGATACTCCAGACCAATTTACATCAAATGTAACTTCTCCAGTGTTTGAGTTAATGGTATTTCCATTACTTAAACTGGTATTGTCTAAGATATAACTTATACCAGTATTATTAGTGGCAGTTGCCGAATAAGTAACATTTCCTGCCGCAATACATCTGCTTGAAGTACTACCCATTGCAAAAATAGGATTTCCGACTGTTGGGGTTGTAGTAATGGCATGTGTAGAGGTCAAAGGGCCCGAGCATCCCGCTGCTGAAGCTGTCACAGTAGAGTTTCCTGACCAACCTGCTACAAAAGTAACTACTCCTGTACTTGAGTTTATGGTATTTCCTGCACCCAAACTTGTCGCATCCAATGAATATGATATGCTTGTTGAATTTAATGCAGTCGCAGAATAATTTACACCTCCTGCTCCTTGGCATCTTGTTGAATTTGCTCCTAATGTAAAAATTGGAGCCTGAACTGGCTGATTTGTCGTAGCATTATGAACAGTACTTTTTGGACCATTGCAACCTTGAGCTGTAACAGTTATTTGCGTTGTTCCAGACCAACCTGCAGCATAAGTTACTTCCCCAGTAGTAGCGTTAATGGTATTTCCAGCAAGTATACTCGCAACATCCATTGAATAGCTTATTCCAGTGTTATTACTTGCGGTAGCTGTATAAAATACGCTTCCAGCAGCTTGACATCTAATAGAGGTTA
>NZ_RJUA01000033.1 GCF_024343575.1 Lacihabitans sp. LS3-19
AGATCCTGCCGAAGCAGTTAAGTTAGAAGATGTTACATTTACAGAAAATGCAGTGCTATTATTAGAACGAGAAACAGTAAAAACTGCTGAAGTATTACCACCTAAAGTACCTTCCAATAGGCTAACATCATTAATAGATAGCTGAGTGGTAGTAATGTTAGAAGGAGCAAAATTAAAGTTATCTATTGCAAGATAATTTACAGAACCAGAAACACTAAAAGAAATGCTAATCAAAGGAATATTATCAAATGGAGTTCCAGTAAAATTAACAGTTTCAAATCCATTTAAACCTGTAGGAGATATACTTGCCGAATGAGAAACAGTATTGATGCCATCTTCTTTTAAACCCGTAAAAGTAACTGTACAGGCAGTTGCAGGAAAAGAATTTCCCGAATTGAGCGAAGACCATAAATCTACACTTAACATTTTAAAGGTCTTTCCTGCAGTCGTCACTTCAATTGATCCTTGATTTCCCGTTGCATACGGAGCTTTCGAATCTAAAAAGCCGAATGAACTACCAGAACCAATTGCTGAGACCGTTTTTGAAATCCCCAGTTTACCAGTACTCTGGAAATTCACGCCACCTTCTGTGAATGTATTAGCGAGATTTGTTTCATCCTCAAAGGTTTCTATGAAACTATCGTCATTTAAAATCGTAATAATTGCTGAACCCGAGCTAATGGTACCACCTGTGGGATTAGAAAGCGTCATATTAATCGTTTCATTCGGTTCTAAAGTTACATCTCCGTTGATGGTTACATTTACAGTTTGTGACAAAGAACCAATCGGGAAATTAACGGTAGTTAATGGTACTGCCACGTAATCTGAACCTGCAGTAGCGGTACCGTTTGATGATTGAATCTGAACTGAACCTGCCAAAGTTCCAAGAGATCTTGTAATAGTATAGGTATTTACTGTTGTTCCAGCATTTCCTTCAGAAAAATTAGCATTTGCTATTGCATAAGTATTAGTTACTGGTACTGTCGTTGTGAAATTCACATGATCAATCTCCAGATATACCAAACCATTTCCCCCACCCAAGCCATCTCCATCAACAGTATTAAAAGTTAGACTTTGAAAATATAAACCATCTAAAGGTGTTCCTATAAAATTAAGTCCGTTTACAATACCATTTGCATCTATAGTTTGGCCGCTTCCAAGAGCACCACCATTAGAATTAATAGTAATATTTGCCATTAAAGTATTTACCTGTCCACAAGGTATGCCTGAAACGGTTATTGAACCATTCATAGGTATTGCTCCTCCACTAGAATTACTTACATAAGCAGCAAATGAATTTATTTTATAACAGGCACCTGGGTTTAAACTATTATTTATTGCAATGTTAGCAGAATTACTGGTCGCCGGCGAATTAGTGATTAACTCCAAAAATTTCGAACTTCCGCCATAACCATAAGGAGCTAGAGTGGTTAGACTAAATGTATGTGTAAAATTAATTGAACTTTCAACAAATGAACCATTGTTCGTTTCTGTTTCAAAGTCTTCAGTGGCTGTAACTTGTGCAAAAGTATTAATCGAAATCAACAAGACTACAAAAAAAGACAGCAAGCTTTTAAGCTTAATATTGATAATTGATAAAGTAAAAATAGTTTTCATAAAATTAATGTTTTTGATATAATTCTTGCTGCTAAATATTTGGTAAGTCTTATTGTGTGAGAAAAAGTTTTAATAAAAAATATATTTTAATAAATCATAAATACCAAGGAGTAATTTTATTATTAAATCTTAATAAATACTCCTTGGCAATCAACAACTTATAATAGAGGCTTTAGTTTCTCGAAGGGTAAACCCCCACCAACGCAATAATATAATTCAAAGCAAGATAAGGCTGCATATTGTTTACAGGTATATTACCTCCAGCTGAGCCAGTTGTAGAGCCCATGGCAACTTGATTTGCAGCTCCAGGTGCATATGGAAGCACAGTACCTCCTCTTGCTGCTGTTCCCAATGAATTAGATGCAGGCGAACCGACAGAAGCGGTATCATTAGAGGCATTCATGCTATGAATATGAGCCGGCAAATTGGCTGTAGTTAATGAACTAGTTTCATTACCACCTCTTTCACCAAGGGAACGTGTAGTTAATCCAGGCCCTGTTCCTTGAGCTATTGGCACTCTACCTCTTAAATCTGGCAAAGCAAAAGTGTTAACGCCATCCCCTCCGTAGGTTGTGCCTAAAATTGAAAACAATGCGGTGTTTGCACTAATCGCTAACAATGCTCCGTCACAATATGCCCAACCTCTGGGTGCGAAATTTCCTCCAAACAATTTGATTTCTGCTATTAATGGGTCCATAATTTTATTTCGTTTTCATGTTATTTAATAATTCTTTAATTTCTGGATGGAAAAATACCCACCAACGCGATAATATAATTTAAAGCAAGATAAGGCTGCATATTGTTTACAGGTATATTACCTCCAACTGAGCCAGTTGTAGAGCCCATTGCAACTTGATTTGCTGCTCCAGGTGCATATGGAAGCACAGTACCTCCTCTTGCTGCTGTTCCCAATGAATTAGATGCAGGCGAACCGACAGAAGCGGTATCATTAGAGGCATTCATGCTATGGGTATGTGCTGGCAAATTGCTGGTAGTTAATGAATTTGTTTCTGTACCACCACGTTGGCCTTCCTGATAGTCACTTAAACCTGGGCCTTGCCTAGGTCCTACTGGTACTCTACCTCTCAAATCTGGTAAAGCAAAAGTGGTTCTACCATCCCCTCCATACATAGTGCCCAATATTGAAAACAGTGCACTATATTGACTAATAGGCAACAATGCTCCGTCACAATATGCCCAGCCTCTGGGTGCAAAATTTCCTCCAAATAATTTAATTTCCGCGATTAATGGTTCCATAATTTTATTTCGTTTTCATGTTATTTAATAATTCCTTAATTTCTTGATGGGAAAATACCTACCAATGCAATAATATAATTTAAAGCAAGATAAGGCTGCATATTATTAAAAGGTATATTTCCTCCAGCTGAGCCAGTTGTAGAGCCCATTGCTACTTGATTCGCGGCTCCAGGTGCATATGGAAGCACAGTACCTCCTCTTGCTGCTGTTCCCAATGAATTAGATGCTGGCGAACCACTAGAAGCGGTATCATTAGAGGCATTCATGCTATGGGTATGAGCCGGTAAATTTGTAACATTTAAAGTGTTGGTTTCTGTACCGCCTCGTTGACCTAGCTGATGGTTAGTTAATCCAGGGCCTGTTCCAGGAGCTATTGGTGCTCTTCCTCTTAAATCTGGCAAAGCAAAAGTGGTTCTGCCATCCCCTCCATAGGTTGTGCCCAAAATTGAAAATAATGCCTGGTTTGAAGCAATTGACAATAATTGTCCATCACAATAAGCCCAGCCTCTGGGTGCAAAATTCCCTCCAAACAATTTGATTTCTGCGATTAAAGGATCCATACTTTTTTTTGTTTAATTGGCTATAAAATTATATTAATATTAAATTCAACATTTGCAAAATTTTCATTTTCTAAACTTGTCTTTGGTAAGACAGGTCCAGATTTAAAATCTGTATTTTGCACGTGATGATTATCTACATAAGTCATTCCTAATGAATCAAAAAACAACTTGGTTTTCAATCCCTTACCTATTGGTGTTTTTATTTCAAAAAACATCCTGTTCATTTTCTTGCGACCATCTTCAAAATACCCTAATGGCTTGTCAGTTATAAAAGAGTATCTACCTAATCCATCAGTCAAAATCTTGCCAAAATACTCGAAAGCGTTTTCGTTATTAGATGAATTACTATGTTTAAACACTATTTCTACATTTCTTAAAGGTTTTAGGTTTTCATCTTTTAACAAGCCCCAAACCTTTAGCTTATTTTGATTCCCTTTGGTAAAAACATTTTTTGAAGGAGAACCTTCCAATGCAAACAATTTAGAATGAAATATTGCATTAATTCCTAAGGTGAATGCAATTGTTTTCTTTACAAATTTTCTACGGCTACTTGTCATTTTAAAATTTTATAATGGTTATCTACTTTTTGAAAACTTCGTTTGTATTCAAATAAATTACCTATTCATACCATTATAAAAAATTATTATTGGCAAAAGTAAAATGTACAATTTTACTATGTATGGGTAAAATTACCTGTTTTAGTATTTTTTAATCTTTTAAATAAAAAACAAATTGAAGTATTAGTCTTTATTTTGGAAGGAAGGCATCACGATTCAATATACTTCTTTACTAAATTCCTAAAAATTCAAAACTTTTTTATTAATTAAAATTTCTTCAGTCTACACAAAAAAAATATTTTGAAGACTAAATCAGAATGCAGAAAGTTTCATGACTATTTCCATTTATTCTGTTAATTCAAAAATACGCAAAATTCAAGCCTGAGGCTAATATTTGCTTGTCTATTTTTTGAATTTGAATTAAAAGTAACTAATAATAGTATAAACAAAAAAATAATTGGAAGTCAATCTCACAAAATAAAAACTTTCATTTTCTAATTTAAACCACTTTAAATCAACCCTTTAACAAGACAGTCCATGG
>NZ_RJUA01000034.1 GCF_024343575.1 Lacihabitans sp. LS3-19
ATTTGGGTTTGAAAGAGCAGCAAAAAACTTAAAACCTGAGATGTATGAATTCGAACTTGAAGCGGAAATCTCTTATGAATTCCAAAGAAGAAGGTCAAGAATGCACGCTTTTCAACCTATAATGGCATCTGGTAAAAATGCATGTGCTTTGCATTATATTACCAACAATGACATCTGTAAAAGTGGCGAAATAGTTTTGATGGACTTTGGTGCTGAATACGGCAATTATAAAGCAGATATGACCAGAGTTTTACCCATAAATGGAAAATTCACAGATAGGCAAGCAGAAGTTTACACATCTGTATTTGATGTAATGAAAGCCATAAAAAACCAAATGGTGGTAGGAAATACGATAGCAAACCTAAAAAAGGAAACGCAAAACTTAATAGGAAAAGAATTGGTGAAATTAAAGATTTTGACAGAATCTGATGTAAAATTCAATCCAAAAGCGATTGTTAAATACTTTCCGCATGGGGTTTCACATTTTTTGGGAATTGATGTACATGATGTTGGCGATAGAAAAAAGAAATTAGAAGCCGGAATGTTGCTAACTTTAGAGCCAGGAATATATATTGAGCAAGAAGCCATAGGCATTCGCTTGGAAAATGACATATTGATAAAAGAAGTAGGAAATGAGGATTTGATGGAAGGTATTCCGCTAGAAATAAGTGAAATAGAAAAATTGATGCATCAGTAAAACCTAAAAAAAACTGGTTAAATAATAGAAAATATGCTTTGGCAAAATCACATAAAAGGTTTCAAGAATTTCTTGAAAATAGAAAGAGGGCTTTCTGGCAACTCTGTAGAAGCCTATGTGAGAGATGCCGAAAAATTATTTCAATTTTTTGGAGAGAAAAAAACTGTGCTCCAGTTGAAAGACGAAGACATTCACAATTTCTTGAGTTATTTAAACGATCTAGGTCTGTCAAACACAAGTCAAAGCAGAATTCTCAGTGGATTGAAGGCTTTTTTTGAATATTTAATCATTGAAAAAGAAATTATTTCTGATCCTACAGAATTGATTTCCTCACCTAAAATCACTCGAAAACTACCTGAAACGTTGCATTTACATGAAATAGAAGCCATGCTGAATTGCATAGATTTAAGCACGCCCGAAGGACCACGAAACAAGGCGATTGTGGAAGTAATGTATAGCTGCGGCTTACGAGTGTCTGAACTGACCGGCCTTAAAATTTCAGATTGCTTGTTTAATGAGGGTTTTGTGAGAGTAGTAGGTAAAGGCAACAAAATGCGATTGATTCCTATTGGAAATGAAGCGATAAAGTTTGCTAAAATTTATCAAAATGAAAGCCGAAGCCATTTGAATATTGAACATGGGCATGAAGATATATTATTTTTAAATAGACGTGGAAAAGCCCTAAGCAGAGTGATGGTTTTTTTGATAATCAAAGACTTAGCAGAAAAGGCTGGCATTCATAAAAGTATATCTCCCCATACACTAAGACATAGTTTTGCCACTCATTTGGTTGAAGGCGGAGCGGATTTAAGAGCTGTACAGGAAATGTTAGGTCATGAGTCAATAATCACTACTGAAATATACACGCATCTTGATAGAGCTTATTTGCAGCAGACTTTGAAGGAGTTTCATCCGCGGGGGTGAATTGATTTACGATTTTTCGATTGAGGGATTTTAGATTAATTCGATTAATAAACTCTCAATTTTTCGGATTGACTTTGTATTCAGAATATTAATTGTTTTAAAACCCATTTTTTTTCATCAGTTGGAAGTAACCATATTTTTAAAATCCCATATTTATTCTATATTTGACTATCAAAAATATTTTACATGAATTATAATTACAAAATTCATCTACAAAAAGAAGAGGAAGGAGGTTTTATGGTCACGGTGCCGTCTTTACCCGGCTGTATAACACAAGGAGACGACCTTGAAGAAGCCATTGAAATGGCTAAAGAAGCCATCCAACTTTATATAGAAGAATTAAAAGAGAGAGGAGAAAAAATCCCCGATGACTCCAATACTTTTGAATATTCCTTAAATTTGGCCGTCGCATGAACCAAACTCCAAAATACCTAATTGGCCTTTTGGAACAAAATGGTTTTGTTTTTAAACGTTCAAAAGGTTCACATCACATTTATCACAATCCCAATAATAACAAAACTGCCATTGTGCCAATTCATGGCAATAAAGATATAAAAAAGGGCACATTCTTAGCTATTTTAAAACAGGCTGGAATAAGTATTTAAATTTTAAAATTACGCCAAACGAAAATAACAAATCCATAGAAATATGAAAAAACTAATACTATTTGGAGCAACAGGTAATTTAGGTAAAGAGATTGCAAGAGAAGCGAAACTGAAAGGCTATGAATTAACGGTAGTTGTCCGAAGTAAGATAAAAGCAGAGGAATTATTAAGTATTACCGATAGATACATAATAGCTGATATCACGAATCCCACTTCATTAGAAAATATTTGTAATGGTTATGACATAGTCATTTCCGCTTTGGGAAAAAGTGTATCTCCAAATGATTTTAGTAAACCGTCATTCAAAGAGATTGACCTAAATGCAAACACCACTATTTTTAAAGAAGCTATTAAAAGTGGTATTAAGAAATTTATTTATATTTCTGCTTTTCATTCTGAAAAATATTTGCATTTAGAATACTTCAGGGTCCACCATGAATTTTCTGAGCTTTTGAAATCTTCGGGAATCGACTATTCAATAATTAAACCACCAGCAATATTCAGTGCTTTTATAGACATGATTGAAATGGCAAAAAAAGGCCGTTTAATTAATATAGGGAAAGGAGATATGAAGACAAATCCAATATATGAAGGAGATTTGGCGAAAGAATGTGTTGAATCAATTAAACTTGTAAACGTAACAAAAGAAATAGGTGGAATGACAATATATACTAGGCGAGAACTCTATGAAATAATACAAAATGAAGTCTGCCCAACAAAAAGTTTAAAAAATATTCCTCTTCAGTTTTTCAAGCTCTCGTTGCCCTTTTTCAGAATTTTAAATAAAAATCTATATAATAAATTTGCTTTTTTTGTAGCTGCTATTCAAGTAGACACAATCGCTCCCC
The DNA here is from genome assembly GCF_024343575.1 of Lacihabitans sp. LS3-19. Taxonomy (GTDB): domain Bacteria; phylum Bacteroidota; class Bacteroidia; order Cytophagales; family Spirosomataceae; genus Leadbetterella. Next base: position 3,075 of record NZ_RJUA01000034.1, read on the forward strand.
GAATTGGACGAATGAAATTTGAGGAATACATAAAATTAAAAAACTCGAATTAATATTGCAAACCTTTAGATTTTGCTTAGTTTTTCAACTTAACTAGAAGAAAAAAGTATCAAAATCTATTATGAAAACTGATGTGCGATTAATAAAAAAACATATTATGGAAAGAAGCAAGTATCTGAAAATCATTTCATTTTTCCTATTCTTAAATTTCACTTGTTTCGCCCAAACACCCATCTTCACCTCCGGAACTGAAGGGTACAAATCTTTTAGAATACCGGCAATAGTTACTGCAAAAAATGGTTGCTTAATAGCTTTTGCCGAAGGCAGAGTAAATAATGCTAGAGATTTTGGCAATATAGATTTGGTAATGCGGAAAAGTTGCGATAAGGGCAAAACTTGGAGCAAACTTAAAATTGTAGTGGACAATGACGACCTCCAAGTTAGCAATAATGCACCAGTTTTTGATTTCTTGGACCCTGAATACCCAGAAGGCAGATTATTCCTGTTTTATAATGCTGGCAATAACCATGAAAACGAAGTCCGGAAAGGCCATGGAAAGAGAGAAGTATTTTATGTTACCTCTATTGACAATGGAGATACTTGGTCGCCCCCTTTGGATATTACTTCCCAAACACATAGGCCCTCGGAATGGCGATCTTATGCAAATACACCAGGCCATGCCTTACAATTGACGAAAGGCTCAAAAAAAGGAAGACTATTTGTGCCTGCCAACCACAGTGAAGGCGAGCCTTTGGAACATTTTGAAGATTATCATGCACATGCATTTTATTCTGATGACCACGGAAAAACTTTCAAATTGAGTGAAAGTCTAGAACTAAAAGGTAGCAATGAAGCCACAGCGGCAGAATTGTCCAATAATAGATTAATGTTGAATACAAGGAATCAAAAAGGTGATATAAAGCAACGAATTGTTGCTATTAGTGATAATAATGGCGAAACTTGGACATCGGAAAAATTTAATGAAAAACTTATTGACCCAGTTTGTGAAGGTAGTCTTTTAAATATTGGAGGCAAAAAACTAGCTTTCACAAATGCGGCAGATATAAATAAACGCAATAACCTTACGCTCAGAATTAGTAAAAATGAAGGAAAAACTTGGCCGAAGTCAGTTTTAATTGATGCTAATGATGGAAAAGGTGATTTTACTGCTTATTCTGATATTGTCAAAATTGGTAAAAGAAAAATAGGGGTTCTTTATGAAAGGGACAATTATAAAGAAATAGTGTTTAAAATCGTAAAATGGTAAAGTCTTATTTCAATAACCAATAAACAGCAAAAGCCGAAAAATAAGCCAAGGCACTCATATAAACTAATTAAATAATGGGCCACTTCCATGACTTGGTCTCTCTATATACCACTTGAGTTTGACACCATTTTGAGTTAAGTAATTGATAATAAGGCACAGTATTGTCCAATCGGCTCTCTACAAACCATTATTTTGGTGGATTTTTAGATTTTAAACTTTTCTTGTGTTTGGATTGGTAAGATTGGTTTTAGACCCATTTTATTTAGGATGAGTTTTTCGTTTTCTGATGGCATCGATCTCAAGTAAGATTTTTTCCCATTGTTATCTATCAGACTTAATTGCATTTTGTCTAATGCTTCTCTTAGCAATTTTTCTGTAATCACATTTTTGTCACGATTTATTTTTTGTAGCACGAAGTTTTGAATGGCGAAGGCTATGTAACAAAGGCAAATATGGCCCTCTATTCTTTGGTCTGTCCAATGAAACATTGGTCTGGTTTCAAGGTGGGATTTGAAGGTTCTAAAGCTGTGTTCTATTTTAAATAGTTGTTTATATTGATCTAAGACATCGCTTACTGGCAGCGTTTGATTATTGGTGCTTATGGCTAAAAAACCATCATACCGCTCAGCCGCAGCTATTTTTTCTTCA
>NZ_RJUA01000035.1 GCF_024343575.1 Lacihabitans sp. LS3-19
TTTAAGACACCGAATCATCTTAACCGCCGACTCCGAAATGGAAGGCATAACCGAGGACGAGGTTCTAGGGGAATTGTTTAATACGATGGAAATACCAAGATAAAAGGATATTGAAAAATGAAATTTCAAAATAGCCCCGAAGGGGCAAAATCAATAGCACGGGGCATCTAGTAAAAAGTATACAGAGAGGCTCACGGTGCGATATTGAAAAATGAAATTTCAAAATAGCCCCGAAGGGGCAAAATCAATAGCCGGGGGCAACGCCCTTGGTTTTCGTTACAACGTTAGCATATTCAACCAAAATGAGTATCAAATGGGGCAATCATTAATCAGAAATTATGTGCATATAGTATTTAGCACAAAATATCGACAAGCATTTATTGATGATAATATCGAAGAAGAATTGTTTAATTATTTAGGAGGGGTTTGTAAAAACATGGAATGTAATCCAATAAAAGTAGGAGGATATAGAGATCATGTGCATATACTATGTTTATTATCGCAAAAAGTAACTTTGGCGAAATTATTAGAAGAAGTAAAAAAGAATTCTTCGAAATGGATGAAAACGAAAGGAAAAGAATATCAAAATTTTTATTGGCAAAATGGATATGGAGCATTTTCGGTTAAGCCATCGGACATCGAAATAGTGGAAAGGTATATAATAAATCAAAAAACTCACCATCAAAAACAGTCTTTTCAAACAGAATATAGGAAATTTTTAAAGAAGTATAAAGTTGAATATGATGAAAGATATGTTTGGGATTAAGTCAAGTCTTAAGATTATGATGTGTTTTGATTTCGCCCTTTCAGGGCTAGAGTTCATGTCGGGTACTTTAAATAACCTTGGGTTACGCCTAAGGTTGGGGATTACGCCCTTTCAGGGCTGGGTTTACTAGAAGTGAGTCAAAAACTTAGGCTTTACTCAGGGTTGGAGAATTTGCCCTTTCAGGACTTTAGGTTATAAGAAGTGCAATAATAATCAAAATCTATGGCTAAGGTTTTAGACTTTGCCTTTTTAAGACTTGCTTTTATGAACCAATTTATGCTTTCGCAAAAACAAAAGTTTAGATTTTTTTTAGCTTTTCAGGTACTATTATAAGTTGATTTTTTTAAGTAATTTATAAATATTTATATGATAAAATCCTTCTATCTCACGCGAAACACATTCATTTGGCTGGGTGTATGCGTAGTCTTATTTAGTTTTGGATTACTGAACCAGGCATTTTTTGTTTTGGGTAAACTCTTGTTTTTCCTGCTTTGGATAGCTGTGGTACTAGAAACAGTGATATTATTTAGAAACACAGAACCGATTGAAGCAAACCGAAAATTGCCTTCAATACTCAGCAATGGAGATGTGAATTGGATAAAACTAAAAATCAAAAATAATACTTCCCATAATTTCCTGGCCAAACTGATTGAAGACCTCCCAGAGCAATTACAAATCAGAAACTGGGAAAAGGAAAGTATTTTTAAGCCAAATGATATTACAGAAATCAATTACGATATCTACCCAAAAGTTCGTGGACTATATCTATGGGAAAATTTAACGGTGTTTTTGCAGATAAAAAAATACAGTCTTGTAATGCGAAAAGAAGTTTTCGAGTTTGAACAAGAATCAGCTTGTTATCCTTCTTTTGAGCAATTCAAAAGACTACACATAAATGCCGTAGTAAACAACCAACAGAGCAACGAAAAAGTAGTAAGAAAAATAGGACAAAGCCTTGAATTTGAGCAAATCAAGGACTATTCAAGTGGTGACGACTATCGCCATATAAATTGGAAGGCTAGTGCGAAGCGAGGCAATCTAATGGTGAATCAATACCAAGACGAACGCAGCCAGGATATCTACTGTGCGGTAGATTTGGGCAGAACCATGAAAATGCCTTTTAACCAGCAAACGCTTTTGGATTATGCCATAAATGGCTGTTTGGCTCTTTCAAAAACCATAATTACCATGAGCGACAGGGCAGGTTTTCTTGGTTTTTCATACGAAAAATGCAATTTCCTTCCTGCCAAAAAAGACCTCAAACATTTTGGCAAAATCACTGAGAAACTTTACAATATCGAAACAGATTTTAAAGAGTCAGATTTTGAAATGCTGTACAAATTTGTTCGACTAAATATCCGTCAAAGGAGTCTTTTGGTGATATTTACAAATTTCGATTCAGTAAACGCAATGCATCGGAATCTCCCTTATTTACGCTCGCTATCAAGGCATCATTTATTGCTTTTGGTGTTTTTTGAAAACTCCGAAATAGCCCAAATAGTAAACCAACAAGCCAAAGACTTAAAAGAGATTTACAATAATACGATTGGCCATAACATGCTTTATCAAAATAAATTGATAGCAAAAGAATTAGAAAAACACGGCATAAAAGCACTTTTGACACGCCCGGAAAACCTAAGTTCGCAAGTCATCAATCAATATTTAGAAATCAAGAAAAAAAGAATTTTGTAAGCATTTCTAGTTTTTCCCCATCATTCAAATTTAAAAAAAACTTATATTATAATCCTATTTCGATTCAATTATTGAGTAAATTCTCTACTATCCCAATTAAACGTTAAATAAAATTTAGTTTAACATTAGAAAGAAATAAGTATTTTTGACAAAAATTAAATAATTCTTGATGAAACGTATTCTTCTTTCAACACTTTTGGCATTAACATTTCTATCGGCAATAAGCCAAACCAAAAAACCAGCAACAAAAAAGCCTTCGGCAAAAGTATCTTCTAGTACTTCAGCTCAAAAATTTGCTTATATTTATGAAGATTACGTTTATGAAAACTATAAAGCTGTAAAAAAGTTGGACGAAGACTTAAAACAGAAACAAGAGGCTTATCAAGAGTCTTTTAACAAGATGGCCATAGAATACCAAACATTATATATTGATTATCAGACAAGTATAA
>NZ_RJUA01000036.1 GCF_024343575.1 Lacihabitans sp. LS3-19
AAACTTGCCATTACACAAGATCACTTGAAAACCACGACTAATCAGAACGGCATAAAGTGCTTGCCAATAAGTACCTGTACTTTCCATAGCTACAGTGGTTACTTTGTTTTCTTCAAGCCAATCCGCGATAGCATGAAGGTCTTCATTAAAAACACCAAATTCTTTGATGTCTTTTTCTTTTTGACCTACTGAGACCCAATGAGAACGGCTACCTATGTCAATTCCACCAGCATGCGGATTGACAATTTCCATGGATAATGATTCATTTTTCTGATCCATAAAATTTGAGTTTAAATTTAAAAAATACTCAAAGGGAGTGCTCTTTTGGAATAATAAATATTCTGAACGGGGTTTCGTATTCTGATAGTAATCGGAACAGAACCGCCACTTAAGTTATGACACACACTCCAACCAGGATTGCACTCGTGCTATTACGCAACAGTTTAAAAATCGGCCTTGCAATGAGTTTTCAAATTTAAGGGATTGTTTCATAAGTGCTTCCACGTTAGCATACTAAGTTAATTGGCGAGGCTTATATTCTGGATTGCTGATAACGTTAAATGTATGAAATGTTGCCGACTTCGAAGCTCAAATTTATCAAGTTGTGATGAAGTTGACACGAGCTACAAAGCTCAAATAACATACGATTCGGCAATTTTTTATACATATTGTTGTGCTTTCGTTATTCTTTTTCCTCAGTTTCCATTAGTCTTTCTCTAATCTGAGATTTCTTAAGATAAAACCTATGATTCAGCTTTGTAGATTCAACTATCTCATATTGCAATCTACCATTATTATAAAGTTCAATTGTCTTCCCAATCAAATTGATGATATATTTTTGTAATGCCAAATTCATGATTCTAGCTGGAACTTGTAAAACCATCGGTTTATTATCCTTTTCTCCAGTTACTAATGAACCGTCAGAGCCGACATTGATTTTAATTGTATTATCTTCAAATCCTTCTGATTTAAGTACTAGATAATTACAAAAAACAGATTGAGTAAACTGTTCTGAAAATTCCTTAATTGAAATTCTCTCACCTTGTTGAGAGAGGTAGCCACTTTTCAGTTTTTCTAATTCCTCAGGAAAGTTTATTGTATCAATTGGGTTAGTATCTTGGTATTCTTTAATGTGAGGAGTAAATTTTACATTTTTAAGCATTTCACTAAGAGTGCTTTTCTCTGACGAATCAATAAAACCTTTGTTATCAATTTCAGAAGTGAAAAATTTCTCTCCATTAAATAATTGATATTCAACTTGTAGATATTCTGATTCTGTGTATAGCCATAAATTATATAAAAACTGTGAAGAATGAATAGCTCTTTTTATAAAGTCGCCATAAGGTTCTAAATCTTTTAAAATGAGCATTGATTTTCTATCAGATGTTTTTAATTCAACGATTCTAAAGCCTTGTGATTCAATGCCAGAATAAAAGTCTAATAATTTACCATCGCCTCTTACGTTAATTAAGGTTTTATCAAGTTTATTAACTTCGGATTGCACATCTTCAAGGTTGTCAAATCCAAAAATTGTCTCAGAAATCCGAACTAATTTGAAAATCAGTAAGATTCTTTTTAATACTTCAGATAATTCCTGTCGGGTTAATTTGAATTCATAAACATCACCACTTTTATTGAAGGCACAAATTATCTCATTGTTTATTATCCGTGAGTTATGGTGATATGCAATATTTCGCCATTGATTTAATCTGATATTATGCGGTTGTAAAATCAAGAGATCTGCCAACTCTGTAGTATTTATTAATTCATCAATTACTACTCCTAAATCTTTCTGTTTTATCTCTGCAATATCATATTGCTTATTTCTTTTTATTTTATTGAGTTGAAGAAGCATCTTAAAAAAGGATTTTGACAATCCTTCAATTGTTTGACCTATCATATGCAATGACTCTTCAACGAAATCTTCAATGCATAATTTATGAAGTTTCATTTGATTATTATGTAAACTCCAAAACCTTGAAATACTCTGAGTTGTTTCAGGCATCCATTGTGCATATGATTCAATTGCTAGTTTTTTGTTCTTTTCTTTGGCTCCATTAAGAATGTCTAATATGTTGTCTATAAATTTCAAAGAATCTGGATATTCCTTATAAACCGACAAGTATGCTAACCAATTGGATGTTAAGTCCGAAACTGCATATTTTTTCAAGCTTTCTTGATTTGAGAAATATGGAGCAAATGAATCAATTATTGAAACTTTAATATCATCAGGGGTTAATCCAAAATCATAAAAATGAGAAAGAGGACTTACTTCGTCATAATATTTTATTTTCTTATTCTCCATCAGTTTGTAGTACGGTTTCTCATAATGAAGCACAACGTTTTGCAGCTACCCGAAGGGCGGGACTTTTACCACAAAACTTGTTTTGAAAAACTAATGTTTGATTAACCACAAAACTGTCTTTGGAACACGAAACCCCGCCTTTTGGGTAGCTGCTGTTGAACTAAACCTTCGGTAGTTTTTGGCATGATATTGATTGAAATACTAGATTTAAACCAATTAAATTTTATAATCATGACACCAAAAAAAAGCCTGAAGAGCTGGGACAACACACTTTAATTGCTCAAGCTGACAATGAAATTAAGGGATTCAAAGAATTGAACCAAAAGTTTGAGAAGAAACTTTCGATATTAGGTCGAAGTCGGAGTACTTATCTCAACTATATCAGGCATTTAGCTAAGATTGCACTGCATTTTAAATGTATTCCTACCGAACTTGATGAAGACCAACTAACGGACTATCTCAACCTCGTACAAGAAGAGCATAAAACACCCTCCGAGAGTTATTTTAAATTTACAATTTACGGCTTGAGATTGCTTTTTAAAATAGAAGGCATTAAGCCGATAGATATGGGATTGCCCAGTATTAAGAAAGACAAAAAGCTTCCTGTCGTGCTTAGTAAAGAAGAAATTTGGCGGCTACTAAATGCACCTGATTTATTGAAGCATAGAATCTTGATCGGCCTTTTGTACGGCTGCGGTCTTCGTTGTTTTGAATCAAGGAATGTCCGATTGAGAGATTTGGATTTTGATCGTAAAATGCTCCATGTTTATCAAGGAAAGGGTAAAAAAGACAGGTATGTTCCGCTTAGTGAGCATCTTATTAGGGGTCTGAAGAAGTATATTGGAGCCGAAAATCCTGTAGATTGGGTCTTTAATGGTCAGCCCTTGGAGAATCGCAAAGGTGGCGATTTTGATAGCCGATATTCACAAAAAGGAGTACAATGGGCAGTAAGACAGGCAGCCAAAAAAGCTGGAATAGTTAAACACGTAAACGTACATACGCTCAGACATACTTATGCGACACATTTGCTCGAAGATGGCACAGATATCGTAACGCTGAAAGGGCTACTCGGTCATGAAAGTATCGAGACCACGATGATTTATCTACACGTAGCCCAAAGTGGTAGAGTAAAACCTTTTAGTCCTTTAGATACGCTTTTTGCTGAATACTGCCCAGTAGTATGCAATCCAAGTGGGAAGTAGCCGATATACTATATCGCTTGGGTGAAAAGGTAGAAGATATAGGAATAAATACATGGCAATTACGCACCCTATCGGCCATAAAACGTTGCCGAACCGCAGCCTTGGGTGGCCATATAGATGCCTGTGATAGTTGTGGCAATATTAGCCTAAGTTATAACTCCTGTCGAAATCGACACTGCCCCAAGTGTCAGGGCGAGAAACGGGA
>NZ_RJUA01000037.1 GCF_024343575.1 Lacihabitans sp. LS3-19
AGTTTAAATAATATTTCTGCTCTGTGCACCTGTGATGGAGACCACTTGACCTCTCTTTTATATAATAAATACCTACTTCTTACTAATAATTGTTTCAAAGTGTCTCCATTTTCCAGTATTTCTGGGATAAACTTCTTCTTTTCATTCTTGGCTAATTCTATTTCTTTATTCTCTTGTTCTATTGCTTTCCACCTGTGATTTATCCTTATTTCCTGTACGGCATCACTTGCTAATCTTTGAACATGGAACCTATCTGATACTCGTTTAGCTTTGGGAAAACTACGCTTTGCTATTCTCTCCATTGTTGGAGCCAAGTCTAGTGTCACTTCTTTTACTTTTTTCCTTTTTGCTTCTGGAATTTTATTTAAAATTTCTATTACTGTATCACTAACTGTTCCTTTTATCATTGCTACCAAAGCCCCTTTTTGGCCTTTCGCAGCTTTGTTGGTTAATATAGTGTACAGGTCGCCATTAGATAGGCAGGTTTCGTCCAATGATAGGTATTCTCCTATGTTTTCAGGAAATAAAATCCATTTTTCTGCATGATCCAATTGACTCCAATTCGTATATCCACTAAGATGACTTGCATATTGTTCTTGAAAACGTTTTCCATCTAAATGAAAAATCTCCCCAAGTGTTTTACAGCTAATTGGTGTATTATCTAAAAGCTCCTTTTAAAAAAGTCGCGAATTCCGTTGTCATTCGCGTTCCATTTGCTACAATTTCCCAATTCCTATAAACTATTTTCCCAGAGTTGTGATTTAACCATTTACGTCTCTTGATTTTCAAGAAACAGGGCTTCCCTCGAAGTGGAAAATCCCGAACAGTTTCTTCGTCAAAAAAACCTTTGGATTCTAATTTATCTCCTTCATATTCTGAAGGGATTATATTACGTTCTGAAATATAAATATTATAGGTTTCTACAACATTTTCAACTTTAACAAATTCAAAGTATTCTAATAACCCTTCTGGTAGTAATAATTGAAGAAGTTCCTTATTCAAGTTCTTAGTTTTTTTACACGAAGTAAATAACTATTTAGATTCCCCCCAACTTTTTTGCTTGATCCGTAAAAAACGTAAAGAGATTGATTTATCTTTGAAGTATTTATAGTCACAATAACAAGCCAGATTCTGAATACTGCACCATTACTCACCTCGTTTAATCCAATAACTTCTTATGGCAATCAAAAGCGAATATTTGATTCAAGAACCTAGGATAACAAAAAAGCCCCAAAGAATACTCTTTGAGGCTCTAATAAATAACTGGCATCTACCTACTCTCCCGGGTTTGATCCAAGTACCATCGGCGGTGCGGGGCTTAACTGCTCTGTTCGAAATGGGAAGAGGTGTTCACCCGCCCTATTGACACCATGAAGGTCTTTAATGTTCTTGTCCTACATTAGGACATTAGCATTGTATCTCTTCTTTTGTCTGTTGGACAATAAAATATTTTTTGACATTGTTTTATCTTAGTTTCCATCACTTATGCCTTATGCCTTCGTGACTTTTCCCTTAACAAAACATTGATATAAGAAAGACTGAAAATTAAAATTTAAGAGCTCTCGGTTCATTAGTACTACTCGGCTGCATACATTACTGCACTTCCACCTGTAGCCTATCTACGTCATAATCTCTAACGTTCCTCAAGGGAAGTCTCATCTTGAGGTGGGTTTCACACTTAGATGCTTTCAGCGTTTATCCCGTCCCGACTTAGCTACTCTGCCGTGCCC
>NZ_RJUA01000038.1 GCF_024343575.1 Lacihabitans sp. LS3-19
TTCCGTCTAAAAAAACCACAATCTCCTGACTTTCAACATTCTTAGCATTGGTTTTATGAAAAACTACAGCTTTCTCCTCTCCTATTGAGCTAATTTTGTATTTTCCTTTTGCCTTAACTTTTTGTGCAGTTTTTAATTCAAAAAGCTTCCCTTCAAGTTGATTTAAAACCAATCTAGCATCTGGAATACCATAGCCCAGATAATTATTGGGTGAAGCTGTCAAACTTGAGGATTCTTGAAATATCTTCTTTATGTCTGAGGCTTTCAGTTTTGGATTAATTTGTAACATACAAGCTACAAATCCAGTGACAATTGGTGCTGCCAAAGAGGTGCCATTATAGGAATATACTGTTACATCTGGCTTTATAAAACTCACATTTCCAGAGCCTTTGCTACTGTATCCCATTTTCAAACTATTCTCGTCATTGGCACCAACACTTATCACTTCTTCTACATCGCCTGGTGTGGACACTATCCCTCCCCATTTTTTATTTTCACCCTCATTACCAGCTGAAACTATCAATATCATTCCTTTCTCATTTACAGCCATTTGGGCACCTTTTGCTATCACACTTGTATGGCCATTCATGTCATTTGGAGAATAGTTTTCGGCAGGATTGGTAAAACCCAAAGCATAGCCTAAAGAAGAATTTGCCAACCTTACGCCTAGGCTGTCTAACCATTCTATGGCAGCAATCCAATTGTCTTCTTCTATTCTCGACTCTTGCTGCGACGACTCTGTTCTTGCCAAATAATAGTTGCTTTGAAGAGCCAAACCACCTAATTGCTTTTTCTCCCCATCAAAACCACCCACCGCACTCATCACCATGGTGCCGTGTAAATCACCATTGGATTTGCGTTCGTTGAAAAACTCTTTTCTGGGTGGTATGAAAAAATCTTTGTAATCTTTTACTCTATTTTCAGTAAAAATATTTTTAAGAAATGGATTGATATCTGCCTGATAAAAACCGCCATCTATTATACCAATATCGACAGAATCACCGAGAAGTCCTCTCTCCAAAAAAGCCTCCGCATGTATTTGATGCAAAGCATAATTGAGATAAATTCCGTCGTCATATCCGAATTTTTTGTTAGAGGCTAAACTCTGGAAAGCATTGATTCTTTGAATTTTATCTACAAAATCTAATTTTGAAACCAATAGTTTTTGGGAAGAATTTAAATAAACAGAAACCGCGTTAAACCATCTTGAAGTATTTGAAATTTGAATTCCTAAACCCTTGATTTTTTCTAAATCAGTATATTTGGGCCCAAAATCAGAAATTTGGTTTTCACTCAAACCAAGCATTTTCCGATTTGAAAAAGTCTTATCAGAAACAGGATTTACCGATGACAAATCTCTGTTTTTTAAGAAAATCCAATATTTTTCTTGTCCATTGACTTTGAAAAACACCAAAAACATTAAAACCAAAATTCGAGAAAACAATTTACCCAAGTCCTTTTTATTAATTATTATTGCAAATATAAACTATTAACGAATGAGGTACGAAAATATCCAGTATTCGACACCAGCTTGTGCGAAGGTTCTGAGCTTCGTACGTGTATTTATCAGTCTTTGATCGAATAAGACATAATTTAATTTAACATTTATTCCAATTATATTATTTTGTAACGTAAAACATTTAACATTTCCTGCGGCTAAAAGCCGCTTTACACACGTTCGAAGTAAATATCCTTCGCACAGCGAGGACGGCCTGCTTCCTATTTAGGAAAATTTATCAAGATAAATTTTCCTAAATTACTTATATTTTTCAATTCTTTTTTCATTTGCTAAAGTAAAGGCAGAGCTAGTTATTTGACATTTATACATTGTATATAAGGATAAATTGAATGATAATTGACTAATAATATATTAGTTATTCCATCTCTTGTATTAAATCCTATTTCTTTTAATGGATATCCAAAGTCAGATAAACCGTTACATTTATAGGTTGCAAAGATTACTTCTTGAGAAAAATAATTTACTTTACTTTCTAATGATATCTCAATTTTTGTATCCTTAAATATAAAATCTGATAAAATGTATTTTTTTTTATTTTCCAAATCAAATAATTTGGATTCTTTTTTTTTGTCAATTGATAAAAACCAAACCTCATTTTTAATCTTTCGAATAAAACCAATTTGATTTCCGTCTTTGCCCCAATTCAATTTTTGGTAAATATTATTATTTATAATTTCAGAATCATAAACTTTTATAAATAAAGAGTCTCTTTCAATTTGATCGTTTTCTGATATTGATTTACAAAGTAAAATGTTGTTAATTATTAATAAATCAAAATTTTTACTATGAGGAATTTTACTTTGAGCGATTAATGAATTTGAAAATATGAACAAGCAAAACAAAGTATTAAGTTTCTTCATGAATATTTGTATTTTAATGTTACAAATGGAACAAAAAAGCGGATTGCCTTTTCTCAGCATCAAAACCACACACTGTGCGAAGGCTCCGACCTTTAAACAAGTGTATTTCGATCTTTGACTGATTAAGACATAATATACTTTACCAATCATTAATTTTAATTATTATTGCAAATATAAACTTTTAACGAATGAGGTACGAAAATATTCCTAATAGCTTTTACATAGAAAAAAGGAAAAAATACATTGAACAAATTCTACCTAATTCAATATCAATTTTCGCCTCCAACGACCCGCTTCCTAGCAATGCAGACGGTACTTTTGGTTTTATTCAAAACTCTACTTTTTTTTACTTAACTGGGATAGATCAAGAGGACAGTTTTCTTATTTTAGATAATCGCACCTCTCCCCAGACTGAAATATTATTTGTAAAAGAAACCAACGAAAAAATAAAGATTTGGGAAGGAGAAAAACTGACCAAAAGCCAAGCAACAGAACTCTCTGGGATAGAAACCATAATTTGGAGTGAAGAATTTTGGAAAGTTGTAGAAGGATATTTAAATAATTGTGAAAATGTTTATTTCTCTATTGACACCGACCAAGGCAAGGGCAGCTCGTTTACTTCAAAAAACAGGCAGGTATCAAACCAAATAAAAAGAAAATTTCCAGACAAAAACTACATAAATTCGGCTAAAACAACTAATAACATGAGAGTTATAAAGTCTGATGAAGAAATAACTCAAATCAAAAAAGCCATCGAAATTACTAAATTTGGGTTTGAAAGAGCAGCAAAAAACTTAAAACCTGAGATGTATGAATTCGAACTTGAAGCGGAAATCTCTTATGAATTCCAAAGAAGAAGGTCAAGAATGCACGCTTTTCAACCTATAATGGCATCTGGTAAAAATGCATGTGCTTTGCATTATATTACCAACAATGACATCTGTAAAAGTGGCGAAATAGTTTTGATGGACTTTGGTGCTGAATACGGCAATTATAAAGCAGATATGACCAGAGTTTTACCCATAAATGGAAAATTCACAGATAGGCAAGCAGAAGTTTACACATCTGTATTTGATGTAATGAAAGCCATAAAAAACCAAATGGTGGTAGGAAATACGATAGCAAACCTAAAAAAGGAAACGCAAAACTTAATAGGAAAAGAATTGGTGAAATTAAAGATTTTGACAGAATCTGATGTAAAATTCAATCCAAAAGCGATTGTTAAATACTTTCCGCATGGGGTTTCACATTTTTTGGGAATTGATGTACATGATGTTGGCGATAGAAAAAAGAAATTAGAAGCCGGAATGTTGCTAACTTTAGAGCCAGGAATATATATTGAGCAAGAAGCCATAGGCATTCGCTTGGAAAATGACATATTGATAAAAGAAGTAGGAAATGAGGATTTGATGGAAGGTATTCCGCTAGAAATAAGTGAAATAGAAAAATTGATGCATCAGTAAAACCTAAAAAAAACTGGTTAAATAATAGAAAATATGCTTTGGCAAAATCACATAAAAGGTTTCAAGAATTTCTTGAAAATAGAAAGAGGGCTTTCTGGCAACTCTGTAGAAGCCTATGTGAGAGATGCCGAAAAATTATTTCAATTTTTTGGAGAGAAAAAAACTGTGCTCCAGTTGAAAGACGAAGACATTCACAATTTCTTGAGTTATTTAAACGATCTAGGTCTGTCAAACACAAGTCAAAGCAGAATTCTCAGTGGATTGAAGGCTTTTTTTGAATATTTAATCATTGAAAAAGAAATTATTTCTGATCCTACAGAATTGATTTCCTCACCTAAAATCACTCGAAAACTACCTGAAACGTTGCATTTACATGAAATAGAAGCCATGCTGAATTGCATAGATTTAAGCACGCCCGAAGGACCACGAAACAAGGCGATTGTGGAAGTAATGTATAGCTGC
>NZ_RJUA01000039.1 GCF_024343575.1 Lacihabitans sp. LS3-19
TGATGTTCCACAACTTGTTGTACATGTAGCAGTGTAAGTTCCAGCTCCGACTTCTTTCGAAGTGCCTACTCCACCACCAGACCAAGTGATTGTACCTCCTGTACATCCTGTGGCAGTCAAAGTAGCTTTATTTGTACCACAAACTTCTGTTTTATTCGAAGTAATTACTGGTGCTGTTGGTGCTGTTCCTCCAGTTATAGTAACTGAATTAGAATTAACTGATGTTCCACAACTTGTTGTACATGTAGCAGTGTAAGTTCCAGCTCCGACTTCTTTCGAAGTGCCTACTCCACCACCAGACCAAGTGATTGTACCTCCTGTACATCCTGTGGCAGTCAAAGTAGCTTTATTTGTACCACAAACTTCTGTTTTATTCGAAGTAATTACTGGTGCCGTTGGTGCTGTACCTCCAGTTATAGTAACTGAATTAGAATTACCTGATGTTCCACAACTTGTTGTACATGTAGCAGTGTAAGTTCCAGCTCCGACTTCTTTCGAAGTGCCTACTCCACCACCAGACCAAGTGATTGTACCTCCTGTACATCCTGTGGCAGTCAAAGTAGCTTTATTTGTACCACAAACTTCTGTTTTATTCGAAGTAATTACTGGTGCCGTTGGTGCTGTACCTCCAGTTATAGTAACTGAATTAGAATTACCTGATGTTCCACAACTTGTTGTACATGTAGCAGTGTAAGTTCCAGCTCCGACTTCTTTCGAAGTGCCTACTCCACCACCAGACCAAGTGATTGTACCTCCTGTACATCCTGTGGCAGTCAAAGTAGCTTTATTTGTACCACAAACTTCTGTTTTATTCGAAGTAATTACTGGTGCCGTTGGTGCTGTACCTCCAGTTATAGTAACTGAATTAGAATTACCTGATGTTCCACAACTTGTTGTACATGTAGCAGTGTAAGTTCCAGCTCCGACTTCTTTCGAAGTGCCTACTCCACCACCAGACCAAGTGATTGTACCTCCTGTACATCCTGTGGCAGTCAAAGTAGCTTTATTTGTACCACAAACTTCTGTTTTATTCGAAGTAATTACTGGTGCCGTTGGTGCTGTACCTCCAGTTATAGTAACTGAATTAGAATTACCTGATGTTCCACAACTTGTTGTACATGTAGCAGTGTAAGTTCCAGCTCCGACTTCTTTCGAAGTGCCTACTCCACCACCTGACCAAGTTATTGTACCTCCTGTACAACCTGTGGTAGTCAATGTAGCTTTATCAGTTCCACAAACTTCTGTTTTATTCGAAGTAATGACTGGTGCTGTTGGTGCTGTTCCTCCAGTAATTGTAACTGAATTAGAATTTCCTGATGTTCCACAACTAGTTGTACATGTTGCAGTATAAGTTCCAGCTCCAACTTCTTTGGTTGTTCCTACTCCACCACCTGACCATGTGATTGTACCTCCTGTACATCCTGTTGCAGTCAAAGTAGCTTTATCTGTTCCACAAACCGAAGTTTTATTTGAGGTAATTACTGGTGCAACTGGGGCTGCCTCACCAGATATTGTCACAGTATTAGAGGCACCTGATGTACCACAATTTGTTGTACAAGTAGCAGTATAAGTTCCAGCTAAAACTTCTTTTGTAGTTCCTACTCCGCCGCCTGACCAATTAATTGTGCCTCCAGAACAGCCCGTTGCTGTCAAAGTAGCTTTATCTGTTCCACAAATTGAAGCTTTATTTGAAGAAATTACTGGTGCAGCTGGAATTATTCCATTCTCAATTTTTATAATATTTGAGCTTGCACTGATACCACATGAACTTTTACATTTTGCAGTATAAGTTCCAATTCCTACAAATATCACTTCACCTGTAGCACCATTACTCCATTCAATTGTACTAGCACAACCAACTGCTACTAATCTAGCTTTTATAGTATCACAAACCGTTACTTTGTCAGTTGTAATTAAAGGAGCATTTGGTACACCTCCATTTACTATTTTCACAATATTACTATTGTCACTTTCACCACATTCGTTCTTGCAGATAGCGGCATAATCACCAGCAGTAGATATCTTAATAATAGCACCTGTTTGCGTATTAGACCAAACTACAGTTCCTGTACAATTTTGTGCAGTCAATGTAATTTCATCGCCACTACAAATTTCAGTTTTACTAGCTGATATTACTGGAACTGTTGGCAAGGCCTTAGTTCCGATTGTAATTGTATTTGAATTACCCGAAGTTCCACACGATGTAGTACAAGTTGCAGTATATGTTCCTGCTCCTACTTCTTTCGATGTTCCTACTCCACCACCTGACCAAGTGATTGTTCCACCTGTACAACCTGTTGCTGTCAATGTTGCTTTTTCTGTTCCACAAACTTCCGTCTTATTAGATGCTATTACTGGTGCGGTTGGTACTGCTCCTGTATTGATAGTTATCGTATTTGACACTGGCGATGTTCCACATGAAGTAGTACATGTTGCGGTATATGTTCCGGCTCCCACTTCTTTCGAAGTACCTGTTCCTAATGTTCCTGACCAGGTAATTGTTCCATCTGAACAACCTGTTGCTGTCAAGGTAGCTTTGTCTGTTCCACAAATCTCTGTCTTGTTAGCAGCTATCACTGGTGCTATTGGTGCTGGCTTACTTCCGATTGTATTTGTATTTGAATTAACCGAAGTTCCACACGATGTAGTACAAGTTGCAGTATATGTTCCTGCTCCTACTTCTTTCGATGTTCCTACTCCACCACCTGACCAAGTGATTGTTCCACCTGTACAACCTGTTGCTGTCAATGTTGCTTTTTCTGTTCCACAAACTTCCGTCTTATTAGATGCTATTACTGGTGCGGTTGGTAC
>NZ_RJUA01000040.1 GCF_024343575.1 Lacihabitans sp. LS3-19
CGATACTTTGACTTGGAGTGGTTTATCTATCGCTTCGGGTGGTTCGGTCGTATTGACTTATGAAGCTACTGTTTTGGCTCCTGGTGTGGGTATTTCCTTTACCAATGTCGCTCAAGTGATTGCTTCTGACCAGTTTGACCCGAACTCAACGCCTGACAATGACGTACCTACGGAAGATGATTATGATTCCGTGACCCCTCGTGCTCAGATCGCGGATTTGAGTTTAACTAAAACTATAAGCAATTTAAATCCAATTGTGGGAGATGTAGTCATTTTTACATTAACCATCAATAATGCTGGGCCTGATTCTGCTACGAATGTTTCCATTGGAGATGCTATTCCAAATGGCTATGGAAACATTACCAACATAAGCAATTCTGGAAATTTATTAGTAGATTCTTTGGTATGGAATATTCCTACAATTTTGTCAGGAAATTCTCAAATACTAACTTATAAAGCTACGGTTTTGCCTCCTTTATCAGGCATTAGCTATACCAATATTGCACAAGTAGTAGGCGTAGACCAATTTGATCCAAATAGTACGCCAAACAATAATATTCCAACGGAAGATGATCAAGACCAAGTGGTAATAACTTTAGATAATAGTATTCCAATTGCAGTGGCAGGAACAGGCTTTACCATTACTTGCGTTGATAATACTTTAGGACAAGAAATTGGAGAAATAGCTGAAATTGGTCATACCTATAGCTGGTCGCCATCAATTGGACTTAGTGATGCTAATATTTCTAATCCGATCGCTTTGCCTTCAATAACCACGATTTATACGGTTACAAAAACCAATATTGTGAATGGATTTACGGCAACTGCATCAATTGTTGTAGCTGTAGATACGATTATGCCATTGCCTACAATCTTGGGTAATGATACTATTAGTGTCCTTCAAAGCAATGTTCTAAGAATTGCTCAAGGAGGAGAATCATATCTTTGGTCTAATGGATTAGGAACCAATGATACCGTAAGTATTTCTACGCCTGGCATTTATACCGTAACGGCAAAAAGCTTAAACGGTTGTACAGCAACGGCTACAACAGAAGTTATTGAAGTAAGATTTGGTTCCATTGGAGATTTAGTTTGGGCAGACTACAATAACAATGGCGTGCAGGAGCTTACTGAAAGTTTTATGGATAGTATTAAAGTTTACCTTTACGACGGAACTGGAACTGTGTTGTTAGATAGTACAATTTCAGATATTAATGGAAAATATCTATTTGATTCTTTGCCTTCTGGGAACTACAAATTATTCTTTAAAACCCCATCTGAGGCTATGGTTTCACCTCAATATAATGGAATTGACACCTTAGATAGTGATATTAATACGTCGGGATGGACTGAAACAATTAGCATTGATGTTACTAAACCTGTCAATGATACTTTGAGAAACAATACCAAAAAAGACGCTGGATATGTTCCTTATGGCTCTATTGGCGACTATGTTTTTGAAGATAAAGACTTTTCAAATACACAAAATGCTGGGGATACCCCATTGCCAAACGTTACGGTGTACTTACTCAATGCGTCAGGTGTAATTATTGACACGACAGTTTCAGGAATTGATGGAAAATATGTATTTAACAATGTAATTAACGGCGATTACCGTCTCCAATTTGTTAAACCAGTAGGAATGAATGCTGATTTGAAAAACATTGGCTCAGATTCTGAACTCGACTCAGACGCCGATCCAATTACTGGAATCACTGATTTGTTTAATGTGAATACAACATTGACCTTAAATGACCCTCTCAGAAATCTAAATGCTATGGACGCTGGATTTAATTTTTATGATCCAAAAATTAGATTGACTAAAGATGGAGTTTTGGTAGGAACAGGCTTAGTTGGAGATAAAATCACGTACGGATTTACGGTATTGAATACTGGAAATATCACGTTAAGCAATGTTTTCATTGAAGACACTTTGATTTCTAACAGTCCAATCAGTGTTTCACCAAACGTGTTGGCACCAAACCAAACTGGATTTGCAATAGCACATTATACCTTACTAGCTGCCGATATTGAAAGAGGCTATGTTGCAAACTCAGCCTTGGTATTCGGTACTGACCCAATAGGTGTAACTGTAACCGATACATCTGACAATGTGAATCCTTA
>NZ_RJUA01000042.1 GCF_024343575.1 Lacihabitans sp. LS3-19
TATTTCCAACAAACAGATATACCTATGGAAAAAGTAAAACTAGATATGGAAGACCGCAAAAATCTGTATTTGATTTTGAAAGAAGGCATAAATAATATAGCCAAACACGCCGAAGCCACCAAAGCCTCGTTGGAAGTTTCTGAAAAAAATCAAAAGATAATTTTCACATTAACAGATAATGGTGTTGGCTTTGAAATAGATCAAAAAACAGAAGGAAATGGCCTGAGGAACTTTAAAGAAAGGGCTGAGGAATCAAATTTTGAATTGAAAATTGAAAGTGATGCAGGTAAAGGAACTATACTTTCTATATGTCTTTCTCACTAGAATTAGGGATTTTTTAGAATTGAAAACTATGCCAATTTTGTAGAAATAAATAACACAGAATGGTAGCTTTTTCAACAACGTATTTACAACAATTAAAACCTAAACCCAAGCAAATGATAAGAGTAGCCTTATTTGAAGACAACAAGAACTTTAGAGAAAGTTTGTCACTTTATTTGGCTAGTTCAGAGAACATTTGGATGACTGGCTCATACCCTGACGCCAGAGAGGCGGTTTCGATTGTGAAAAAGCAGAAACCTGATGTGATATTGATGGACATTGAGATGCCCTATATGAATGGCATACACGCAATGATAGAAATCAGAAAGGCCGTTCCCGATGCTAAAATCCTTATTCAGACAGTTTTTGAAGACGAAGACCGCGTATTTCAGGCCATTTGTGGTGGTGCCTCAGGCTATATCATCAAAAACCCTGACCCAGAAAAATATGTGCAGGCTATAGAGGAAGTGAATGGAGGCGGCTCGCATTTGTCGCCAGCCATAGCGGCCAAAGTGATGCAGATGTTTCAGAACCAATTTGTGAAAAAGGAACCAACATTTGTGGACCTAACAGCACGAGAAAAAGACGTGTTGGGTTGTTTGGTAAAAGGAATGAGTTACAAAATGATTGCGGATGCATGTAGCATAAGCTATGCCACTGTAAACACACACGTAAAGCATATTTATGAGAAATTGCATGTAAACTCAGCACCCGAAGCCATCATCAAGGCCATAGAGATGCGATTGGTCTGAAAGGTTGGGTTTTTAATTTATAAACTCCTATGGCCCAGAGGGTATAGGTGATGGGGTCAGCGAGGTTTTTGAGAGTGCCAACTATAAAAGCAATGTCATCTGAGATTGGAATTACTTGACGAAAGAGGGGTACTAGAATAAGTTGAAAAATATTAGTAATGAAAAAGCCCAAATTAATCCAAAATAAAGATTCATTTTTAGTATTCTTAATTCGAGGAGACTTTACAATTTTTTTATAAACTAAAGAACTTAACAAAATGAATAAAAAATTCATTACTGGGAAAATACTCGGACTAGTTAGAGGTCCTTTTGATGTAAAAATTTGGTAACAATCAAATCCAATAAATATTAAGCAAGTGAAAATTATTAATATATTTATTTGATTAGAATTAAGAATTTTTGAATAGAAAATAGAAGCAAAAATTAATGCAAAAAAAGAATAGGGGTGGTTTATGAAATGAGTTTCAGTTATTCCAAAGTATTTATATACAAGAAACAATACCTCAAAAAAGAGATAACCTAAAATTAAAACCATAAACCATTTAAAATCAGATTTAAAGCTTTTAATGTTAATTAAAGAATAAAGGCCTAAAACAAACAAAAGAAATATGAAAAAATCACCACTGTATATATATATGGCATAAAGGGTCTTTGAATATAGGAGCATATAAATTTAAGATTTTCTTTATAGAAATTGATATTAAAATTTGCAATGTTTTCTTATAAAAATCAAGGCCATAGAGATGCGATTGGTCTGAAAGGTTGGGTTCTTAATTTATAAACTCCGATGGCCCAGAGGGTGTAAGTTATGGGTTCAGAAATACTCAAAATTATTCCGAAAATAAAGGCTAAATCGTCAGAAAAAGGGGTAATAGCTTTATATATTGGTGTAATAAATAAATTTATTAGATTTGATATTAAAAATCCAAGGTTAAACCAAAATAATGGCTCATTTTTCAAGATTCTTATTTTAGAAGATTTTATCAGTCTAGAATGAACAAAAATAGCAAGAGCAATTGAAAGTGAATTTTTCAATGGAAATAATAAAGGAGCCCCAATTGGCTTGGCAATTGAAAGTTTATAAAAAATTTGAATTAAACTTGCCAAACAAAACAGAATAACTATTAAAATTACTGTCCATTTAATTTTTAAATTGTTTATTATTTTTAAATAAAAAATTGAAGGAATAATACATGCGACCCAGGCAAAAAGGTGATCTAATATATTAGAAACTGTATTGCCTGCTAACATAAATAAATTTATTGACAGATCAACAATTGAATAAGATATCAAAGTGATTAAAATAAAAACGAAAGGGCCTTTAAAATACTTTGATGAAACCAAAGAATAACCTGTCAAAATTACAAGAGAAATGGTTCCTAATTTTGCAGAGTTCAAAAACAAAAAATATAGAATTTTAGAATATAGTAACATTAATATTTTTTTAACAAACATATACAATTATGACAAAAACAGCAATTTATTCCTTAATGGCAAATATTATTTTATTTTGTTCATGCAACAAAGAAGGTTCAAATAGTAAGAATTTAGAATCTTTTAAATACCAATCTAGGCTTGATAGCCTTTTGAACGGAACAAAAGACTTCGGTAATGATGAAATTAATAATGGGGTAATCCGGCAACTCCAATATCAGAAAAAATTCAAAGTAGATGAAAAAAATGGTGTGGTTCTACCAAAGTCACTATTGAATCAATCCATAAATGGATTTACAGAATTAGGTATTGTTTTGCCCCAAGACACTTCAAACTATTCAAAATGGGATTTTTTAGTGGTTTACCCAGGTTTATCAATTAATGAATCTAACGAAGAAAAATTAGAACCAGTAGTATTTTATTATAAGGGAAAAAATTTTAATTCGACAGAAATGACACCTTACGGAAACCCAATAACGGGCATAAAAATCCAAGGCGGTGGTGGAGGCGATGGAGTTAAAGCTCTCCCTCCTCCTCCTCCAACACCACCACAATAATAATTTCTAATT
>NZ_RJUA01000043.1 GCF_024343575.1 Lacihabitans sp. LS3-19
AATGGCTTATTCTTATTATGAAACGAAAGAACCGTCCATTTTCAAATATTGAAAATAATTTTGAAACTTAGTCAAGGAGATACTTATATTTTTTAGCCTGAAGAGAAAATAGAAAAACCACCCGAGATATTCAGGTGGTTTAATTAAAAGCTAGTTTAATATTACTTTCCTACTTCACTAGGAGAAGTTTTTACTTTTGATAGACCATCAATGTGGTTCAATCTTGCTAAAATACCGGTGATTTGGTTCTCTATTTTAGAATTATTTGATATTAATTCAGCATTTTCTTTTTTTAGATTTTCTATCATTTCTTGCTGTTCTTGCATAGCTTTAATCATTGGAGCTATTAAGTCATTGTAACGCACGGAATAGAATCCTTTGTCATCTTTTGAGAGAAGACCCAAGTCGGTCTCTGAATAGCCATATTTAGCCAATACTTGTTCCAAATCTTGGGCAATAACACCAAATTCTTGCTCTTTTTTTTCATTGCCTATTCTATGATAAAGCACTGGTGTAACATCTTTGATAAAATCTAGGCCAAGTGGGCTGGTTTGGATGTTTTCTTTCCATCTTTTGTCTGAGGTTATTGTCCATGCAACTTTAACATAAGCATCAGTTATTAGATCATCACCTATTTTTATCTGATTGCTTCCAGTAGCTGACGGAACTTGTGCGTTATTTCCAATTGCTATATTATTTGAACCAGATGTCTGAAAAAAACCAGCACCCGTTCCTAAAAAAGTATTTCTGTCTCCAGCAACTAGGAGATTACCAGCCGTGTGACCAAAGGCAGTATTTGAAGATCCAGTTGAATTCTCAAGACTTCTACGACCAAATGAACTATTTCCTTCTCCTGTGGAATTAGATTTTAGTGCATCTGAGCCAAAAGCGGCATTGTCATTGGTATTAGAAACCGCCAATGCAGACTTACCAAAAGCGGTGTTAAAGCTACCTGTTTGATTTAATTTCAATGAACCAGACCCACCACTTGTATTTTCACCTCCTGTAGAGTTATTCATTCCGGCTTCATGACCAATAGCAGTATTGTTTGTTCCGGTATTGTTACCGTAAACAACACTTCCTCTTAGGGCTTCGTTTCCTACGGCTGTGTTACCAGAGATGGCGGCACTGTTGTTCATCAGTTGCATTGCTAATCGACCCACTGCGGTGCTTCTTTGGCCTCCAACATTTCCACTCAAAGCTTGATAACCCAGGGCAGTATTATCAAAACCTGTCGTATTTAAACCCAATGCATCTTGTCCCATAGCTACATTGTATTGTCCTGAACTGTTTACTTGCAATGCCCTACTACCGACTGCCGAATTTGAGTTTCCTGATGTTATTCCCATTAAGGCTTCGTCTCCTACTGCTGTATTAAAGCGTCCTGTATTGTTTGCAGGCGTAGCACTTCCTTTTAAAGAATTAAAACCAACAGCAGTGTTATATGTCTCTTGGCCTGTAGTTCTATTATCAGCGTTAAACATTGCGTTAGATCCAACAGCTGTTGATCGACTGTTTGCTCTATTTTGGTTTAAGGCATCATGTCCAATTGCAGTATTGTCATTTCCTGTTGTGTTCAATAATAATCCTCCATTTCCAAACCCTGAATTATAACTTCCAGTTGAATTTGATATTAATGTGCCTTGTCCAAATGCTGAATTGTAATTACCTGTGGAATTGCTTGAAAGGGAAGCATAACCAGTTGCAACATTTCCGCTTCCACTTGTATTTGCCATCATAGACTCGCTTCCTATCGCAGTATTTCCCGTTCCTATATTATTAGCAGGTGTTGCACTTCCTTTCAAGGCTTCAGATCCTACCGCAGTGTTATTAGTGATTATACCTGTTGTTCTATTGTCTGCATTCAACATTGCA
>NZ_RJUA01000044.1 GCF_024343575.1 Lacihabitans sp. LS3-19
AATGGCTTATTCTTATTATGAAACGAAAGAACCGTCCATTTTCAAATATTGAAAATAATTTTGAAACTTAGTCAAGGAGATACTTATATTTTTTAGCCTGAAGAGAAAATAGAAAAACCACCCGAGATATTCAGGTGGTTTAATTAAAAGCTAGTTTAATATTACTTTCCTACTTCACTAGGAGAAGTTTTTACTTTTGATAGACCATCAATGTGGTTCAATCTTGCTAAAATACCGGTGATTTGGTTCTCTATTTTAGAATTATTTGATATTAATTCAGCATTTTCTTTTTTTAGATTTTCTATCATTTCTTGCTGTTCTTGCATAGCTTTAATCATTGGAGCTATTAAGTCATTGTAACGCACGGAATAGAATCCTTTGTCATCTTTTGAGAGAAGACCCAAGTCGGTCTCTGAATAGCCATATTTAGCCAATACTTGTTCCAAATCTTGGGCAATAACACCAAATTCTTGCTCTTTTTTTTCATTGCCTATTCTATGATAAAGCACTGGTGTAACATCTTTGATAAAATCTAGGCCAAGTGGGCTGGTTTGGATGTTTTCTTTCCATCTTTTGTCTGAGGTTATTGTCCATGCAACTTTAACATAAGCATCAGTTATTAGATCATCACCTATTTTTATCTGATTGCTTCCAGTAGCTGACGGAACTTGTGCGTTATTTCCAATTGCTATATTATTTGAACCAGATGTCTGAAAAAAACCAGCACCCGTTCCTAAAAAAGTATTTCTGTCTCCAGCAACTAGGAGATTACCAGCCGTGTGACCAAAGGCAGTATTTGAAGATCCAGTTGAATTCTCAAGACTTCTACGACCAAATGAACTATTTCCTTCTCCTGTGGAATTAGATTTTAGTGCATCTGAGCCAAAAGCGGCATTGTCATTGGTATTAGAAACCGCCAATGCAGACTTACCAAAAGCGGTGTTAAAGCTACCTGTTTGATTTAATTTCAATGAACCAGACCCACCACTTGTATTTTCACCTCCTGTAGAGTTATTCATTCCGGCTTCATGACCAATAGCAGTATTGTTTGTTCCGGTATTGTTACCGTAAACAACACTTCCTCTTAGGGCTTCGTTTCCTACGGCTGTGTTACCAGAGATGGCGGCACTGTTGTTCATCAGTTGCATTGCTAATCGACCCACTGCGGTGCTTCTTTGGCCTCCAACATTTCCACTCAAAGCTTGATAACCCAGGGCAGTATTATCAAAACCTGTCGTATTTAAACCCAATGCATCTTGTCCCATAGCTACATTGTATTGTCCTGAACTGTTTACTTGCAATGCCCTACTACCGACTGCCGAATTTGAGTTTCCTGATGTTATTCCCATTAAGGCTTCGTCTCCTACTGCTGTATTAAAGCGTCCTGTATTGTTTGCAGGCGTAGCACTTCCTTTTAAAGAATTAAAACCAACAGCAGTGTTATATGTCTCTTGGCCTGTAGTTCTATTATCAGCGTTAAACATTGCGTTAGATCCAACAGCTGTTGATCGACTGTTTGCTCTATTTTGGTTTAAGGCATCATGTCCAATTGCAGTATTGTCATTTCCTGTTGTGTTCAATAATAATCCTCCATTTCCAAACCCTGAATTATAACTTCCAGTTGAATTTGATATTAATGTGCCTTGTCCAAATGCTGAATTGTAATTACCTGTGGAATTGCTTGAAAGGGTAGCATAACCAGTTGCAACATTTCCGCTTCCACTTGTATTTGCCATCATAGACTCGCTTCCTATCGCAGTATTTCCCGTTCCTATATTATTAGCAGGTGTTGCACTTCCTTTCAAGGCTTCAGATCCTACCGCAGTGTTATTAGTGATTATACCTGTTGTTCTATTGTCTGCATTCAACATTGCATTTGAACCTACAGCAGTTGACCGACTAT
>NZ_RJUA01000045.1 GCF_024343575.1 Lacihabitans sp. LS3-19
TATGAAAAACTACAGCTTTCTCCTCTCCTATTGAGCTAATTTTGTATTTTCCTTTTGCCTTAACTTTTTGTGCAGTTTTTAATTCAAAAAGCTTCCCTTCAAGTTGATTTAAAACCAATCTAGCATCTGGAATACCATAGCCCAGATAATTATTGGGTGAAGCTGTCAAACTTGAGGATTCTTGAAATATCTTCTTTATGTCTGAGGCTTTCAGTTTTGGATTAATTTGTAACATACAAGCTACAAATCCAGTGACAATTGGTGCTGCCAAAGAGGTGCCATTATAGGAATATACTGTTACATCTGGCTTTATAAAACTCACATTTCCAGAGCCTTTGCTACTGTATCCCATTTTCAAACTATTCTCGTCATTGGCACCAACACTTATCACTTCTTCTACATCGCCTGGTGTGGACACTATCCCTCCCCATTTTTTATTTTCACCCTCATTACCAGCTGAAACTATCAATATCATTCCTTTCTCATTTACAGCCATTTGGGCACCTTTTGCTATCACACTTGTATGGCCATTCATGTCATTTGGAGAATAGTTTTCGGCAGGATTGGTAAAACCCAAAGCATAGCCTAAAGAAGAATTTGCCAACCTTACGCCTAGGCTGTCTAACCATTCTATGGCAGCAATCCAATTGTCTTCTTCTATTCTCGACTCTTGCTGCGACGACTCTGTTCTTGCCAAATAATAGTTGCTTTGAAGAGCCAAACCACCTAATTGCTTTTTCTCCCCATCAAAACCACCCACCGCACTCATCACCATGGTGCCGTGTAAATCACCATTGGATTTGCGTTCGTTGAAAAACTCTTTTCTGGGTGGTATGAAAAAATCTTTGTAATCTTTTACTCTATTTTCAGTAAAAATATTTTTAAGAAATGGATTGATATCTGCCTGATAAAAACCGCCATCTATTATACCAATATCGACAGAATCACCGAGAAGTCCTCTCTCCAAAAAAGCCTCCGCATGTATTTGATGCAAAGCATAATTGAGATAAATTCCGTCGTCATATCCGAATTTTTTGTTAGAGGCTAAACTCTGGAAAGCATTGATTCTTTGAATTTTATCTACAAAATCTAATTTTGAAACCAATAGTTTTTGGGAAGAATTTAAATAAACAGAAACCGCGTTAAACCATCTTGAAGTATTTGAAATTTGAATTCCTAAACCCTTGATTTTTTCTAAATCAGTATATTTGGGCCCAAAATCAGAAATTTGGTTTTCACTCAAACCAAGCATTTTCCGATTTGAAAAAGTCTTATCAGAAACAGGATTTACCGATGACAAATCTCTGTTTTTTAAGAAAATCCAATATTTTTCTTGTCCATTGACTTTGAAAAACACCAAAAACATTAAAACCAAAATTCGAGAAAACAATTTACCCAAGTCCTTTTTATTAATTATTATTGCAAATATAAACTATTAACGAATGAGGTACGAAAATATTCCTAATAGCTTTTACATAGAAAAAAGGAAAAAATACATTGAACAAATTCTACCTAATTCAATATCAATTTTCGCCTCCAACGACCCGCTTCCTAGCAATGCAGACGGTACTTTTGGTTTTATTCAAAACTCTACTTTTTTTTACTTAACTGGGATAGATCAAGAGGACAGTTTTCTTATTTTAGATAATCGCACCTCTCCCCAGACTGAAATATTATTTGTAAAAGAAACCAACGAAAAAATAAAGATTTGGGAAGGAGAAAAACTGACCAAAAGCCAAGCAACAGAACTCTCTGGGATAGAAACCATAATTTGGAGTGAAGAATTTTGGAAAGTTGTAGAAGGATATTTAAATAATTGTGAAAATGTTTATTTCTCTATTGACACCGACCAAGGCAAGGGCAGCTCGTTTACTTCAAAAAACAGGCAGGTATCAAACCAAATAAAAAGAAAATTTCCAGACAAAAACTACATAAATTCGGCTAAAACAACTAATAACATGAGAGTTATAAAGTCTGATGAAGAAATAACTCAAATCAAAAAAGCCATCGAAATTACTAAATTTGGGTTTGAAAGAGCAGCAAAAAACTTAAAACCTGAGATGTATGAATTCGAACTTGAAGCGGAAATCTCTTATGAATTCCAAAGAAGAAGGTCAAGAATGCACGCTTTTCAACCTATAATGGCATCTGGTAAAAATGCATGTGCTTTGCATTATATTACCAACAATGACATCTGTAAAAGTGGCGAAATAGTTTTGATGGACTTTGGTGCTGAATACGGCAATTATAAAGCAGATATGACCAGAGTTTTACCCATAAATGGAAAATTCACAGATAGGCAAGCAGAAGTTTACACATCTGTATTTGATGTAATGAAAGCCATAAAAAACCAAATGGTGGTAGGAAATACGATAGCAAACCTAAAAAAGGAAACGCAAAACTTAATAGGAAAAGAATTGGTGAAATTAAAGATTTTGACAGAATCTGATGTAAAATTCAATCCAAAAGCGATTGTTAAATACTTTCCGCATGGGGTTTCACATTTTTTGGGAATTGATGTACATGATGTTGGCGATAGAAAAAAGAAATTAGAAGCCGGAATGTTGCTAACTTTAGAGCCAGGAATATATATTGAGCAAGAAGCCATAGGCATTCGCTTGGAAAATGACATATTGATAAAAGAAGTAGGAAATGAGGATTTGATGGAAGGTATTCCGCTAGAAATAAGTGAAATAGAAAAATTGATGCATCAGTAAAACCTAAAAAAAACTGGTTAAATAATAGAAAATATGCTTTGGCAAAATCACATAAAAGGTTTCAAGAATTTCTTGAAAATAGAAAGAGGGCTTTCTGGCAACTCTGTAGAAGCCTATGTGAGAGATGCCGAAAAATTATTTCAATTTTTTGGAGAGAAAAAAACTGTGCTCCAGTTGAAAGACGAAGACATTCACAATTTCTTGAGTTATTTAAACGATCTAGGTCTGTCAAACACAAGTCAAAGCAGAATTCTCAGTGGATTGAAGGCTTTTTTTGAATATTTAATCATTGAAAAAGAAATTATTTCTGATCCT
>NZ_RJUA01000046.1 GCF_024343575.1 Lacihabitans sp. LS3-19
GATTACAAATAACCCAAGTGCCACTATCAGCTATGCCGGCACACCGTATTGTAGTACAGCCAGTCCAGCAAGTGTAAGTTTAACAGGCACGACAGGTGGCGGATTTACCTCAGCCCCAGCAGGCTTAACAATCAATGCAACCACAGGCCAAATCACGCCAAGCAGCAGTACGGCAGGCGTTTATACGGTAACCTACACGATAGCCGCAAGTGGCGGCTGTAGTTCTGCAACGGCGACCACGAGTGTAACGATAAGTAGTGGGCCACCTATAATCAATCAGCCTCAAAACGTAAGTATTTGCCAAGGCAACAACGCCACCTTTACGGTACAAACAAACTTGCAAGAAGTAACTTACCAATGGGAGGTAAACCTAGGAACAGGTTTTGTTCCAGTTGCAGCAAGTGCAGTTTATTCTGGTTATAACACCGCTACCTTGAGTCTGGCCTTCCCGCCAATTGGATATAATAACTACCAATACCGCTGCGTGGTTAGCAAAAACGGCTGTTCTGCTATTTCTAGTGCCGCTACATTGTCTATGTCAGGCTCGGCAGAAGCACTAAACATCGTCAATCTCACCCCCATCAGCGGTGTTTATATACAGACTGCTGTGGCATATACCATAGCTCTAAACAAGATAGAACTGAACGCCAATGTGCTTTTCAAGTCTGGCAATGCAATAGAACTTTTGCCAGGCTTTGAAACCAGAGCAGGTGCAGTGTTTGCAACCAAAATTGAAAGCCCGTGTGGTGTAAACTCAACCAACAACAGTATTTTTGAAAACCTACCAAAAGAAATCAAAAAATGAAAAAACTAAAATTAATTAGAACAATGAAAAAATTAGCTTTACTCCTTTTCTTGGTATTTTCTTCTGGAATAGGATTTTCAAAAACCTTGATCACCTCGGCAATGCAGGTGGGTAATACCAATAGCATCACCATCATCTGGGGTGAGACTGATGTGAATATCAACCCACCTTCAGTGACCTTGAATAGGTACCAGATTAAATACAAGCCTGTTGGCGGATTAGAGACAACGATAGATAACATCAGCAGTTCGCTCCGAACCTATACTTTGACAAACTTGATCTCTGGCCAAACCTACGAAGTAGAGCTCATAGAGGTCATCAGGGTAGTTATTCCTCCCTCGCCGTTCAACCCTTTTCCATATATAGATACAGCCATTGGCTCAGGTATAAGTTCAGTAGCTCTCAATGTTCCTCCAATAGCAGCCTGCACACCACTGACAGTATCTATAGGATCTAACTGTCAGGCCACGGTTACAGCAGCACAAATAGGAGCAGGCTCAAGTGACCCCAATGGCGATGACATCACTTATAGTATCAGCCCTGTCGGTCCATTTGGAGTGGGAGTTTATAATATATCGCTGACAGTAACTGACATTTATGGTTCATCAAGTACCTGCACAAATACACTGACGGTGGTTGACAACCAGGCACCAGTGGTGAGGCTCAAAGACGCCGTCATCAACCTTTCGTCAGATGGAATAGCTGCATTGACCTTAGCCCAGATAAACGATGGCATCACTGACAACTGCAATATAAGCAGCATCGAGCTCAGCAAGACCCAGTTTGGCTGTGACAATATGGGCAAAAATCTGGTGAGTGTAAGCGTAAAAGACGCCGCAGGCAACCAAACCACCCAATGGTGTACGGTGACGGTACTGGACGTAACAGCCCCCCAAGTATCAACTAAAAATGCTGTGATCTTCTTAAACTTTGATGGATATGCCACCTTAAACCCAGAGGACATAGATTTTGGCACATTTGACAAATGTAGCGTACACAAACTAAGTTTGAGCAAATCTGTATTTAGCTGCGAAAACGTAGGTTTCAACAGTGTTGACCTCATCGCTACCGATGCCTCTGGCAACGTATCCAAGGCCTCGGCCGTTGTGAAAGTAGTGGACAACACGCTGCCCTATCAAAGCAGCAAAAAGCTAGAAATAGAGCTAGACAAGGGTGCGGAGCTGATACTGGACAAAAACACCCCAAATTTGAATATATATGATGCCTGTGGTTTAAAATCCATAGATATTATTTCGGAAATAATAACCTGCGAAACCAAGTCAAAAACAGTAAATATAAGGGCAACCGACAAAAACGACAACGTTTTGGTAACTGACCTCAGCTTGGTAGTAAAAGACACCAAGTTTCCAG
>NZ_RJUA01000047.1 GCF_024343575.1 Lacihabitans sp. LS3-19
CAGTAGGTGCCTGGTTCGATCCCAGGTGGGCCCACAAACCTCTTCAAATTTGAAGAGGTTTTTTTTATGCTATTTTTCATGAATGATATTTGCTGTTACATCTTATTTTCAGAAAAAATCAATAAATTCTATATTGGTGCAACTCAGTCTAATTTAGAAATAAGAATTAAGAATCACAATTCACATTTTTATCAAGGCCAACACTTCTCAAATTCTGCTGAAGATTGGAATTTATTTTTAAAAATCCCAACTGATAATTATGCCCATGCCATTCGACTAGAGAGAAAAATCAAATCTATGAAAAGCTCAAAATACATTTCCAACTTGAAAAAATATCCAGATTTAATTACTAAAATTTTAGAAGAAACAAAGAATTAAGCAACTGACTCTCCCGAAAGCTTTCGGGACAGTAGGTGCCTGGTTCGATCCCAGGTGGGCCCACAAACCTCTTCAAATTTGAAGAGGTTTTTTTTATGCTATTTTTCATGAATGATATTTGCTGTTACATCTTATTTTCAGAAAAAATCAATAAATTCTATATTGGTGCAACTCAGTCTAATTTAGAAATAAGAATTAAGAATCACAATTCACATTTTTATCAAGGCCAACACTTCTCAAATTCTGCTGAAGATTGGAATTTATTTTTAAAAATCCCAACTGATAATTATGCCCATGCCATTCGACTAGAGAGAAAAATCAAATCTATGAAAAGCTCAAAATACATTTCCAACTTGAAAAAATATCCAGATTTAATTACTAAAATTTTAGAAGAAACAAAGAATTAAGCAACTGACTCTCCCGAAAGCTTTCGGGACAGTAGGTGCCTGGTTCGATCCCAGGTGGGCCCACAAACCTCTTCAAATTTGAAGAGGTTTTTTTTATGCTATTTTTCATGAATGATATTTGCTGTTACATCTTATTTTCAGAAAAAATCAATAAATTCTATATTGGTGCAACTCAGTCTAATTTAGAAATAAGAATTAAGAATCACAATTCACATTTTTATCAAGGCCAACACTTCTCAAATTCTGCTGAAGATTGGAATTTATTTTTAAAAATCCCAACTGATAATTATGCCCATGCCATTCGACTAGAGAGAAAAATCAAATCTATGAAAAGCTCAAAATACATTTCCAACTTGAAAAAATATCCAGATTTAATTACTAAAATTTTAGAAGAAACAAAGAATTAAGCAACTGACTCTCCCGAAAGCTTTCGGGACAGTAGGTGCCTGGTTCGATCCCAGGTGGGCCCACAAACCTCTTCAAATTTGAAGAGGTTTTTTTTATGCTATTTTTCATGAATGATATTTGCTGTTACATCTTATTTTCAGAAAAAATCAATAAATTCTATATTGGTGCAACTCAGTCTAATTTAGAAATAAGAATTAAGAATCACAATTCACATTTTTATCAAGGCCAACACTTCTCAAATTCTGCTGAAGATTGGAATTTATTTTTAAAAATCCCAACTGATAATTATGCCCATGCCATTCGACTAGAGAGAAAAATCAAATCTATGAAAAGCTCAAAATACATTTCCAACTTGAAAAAATATCCAGATTTAATTACTAAAATTTTAGAAGAAACAAAGAATTAAGCAACTGACTCTCCCGAAAGCTTTCGGGACAGTAGGTGCCTGGTTCGATCCCAGGTGGGCCCACAAACCTCTTCAAATTTGAAGAGGTTTTTTTTATGCTATTTTTCATGAATGATATTTGCTGTTACATCTTATTTTCAGAAAAAATCAATAAATTCTATATTGGTGCAACTCAGTCTAATTTAGAAATAAGAATTAAGAATCACAATTCACATTTTTATCATGGCCAACACTTCTCAAATTCTGCTGAAGATTGGAATTTATTTTTAAAAATCCCAACTGATAATTATTCTCATGCCATTCGACTAGAGAGAAAAATCGAATCTATGAAAAGCTCCAAATATATTCATAACTTGAAAAAATATGCAGATTTAATTACTAAAATTTTAGAAGAAACATAGAATTAAGCAACTGACACTCCCGAAAGCTTTCGGGACAGTAGGTGCCTGGTTCGATCCCAGGTGGGCCCACAATCCTCTTCAAATTTGAAGAGTTTTTTTTTATTAATAAAGTTAAGGTAAAAGTTAATGCCTTAATTTCCCCTTTTTTTTAGAACTTTGTACTGTAAATTTTCTCCAAAACATTTTAATCTATTTTGACAAACAAACGCAAAATATTCAATGATCCAGTTTATGGTTTCATAACTATACCTTCGGATTTTATATTTGAAATAGTACAACATCCATATTTTCAAAGACTTCGTAGGATAAAACAATTGGGTATGGCGGAATTGGTTTATCCAGGGGCCTTTCATTCGAGGTTTCAGCACGCATTAGGAGCTATGCACTTAATGAATGAGGCTCTGAATACTTTGCAAAGCAAAGGTTTGCTAATTATGGAAGTTGAAAAAGAAGCTGCACAAGTGGCGATTCTTTTGCACGATATTGGCCATGGCCCTTTTTCACATGTTTTAGAATATGCTTTACTGAAAGGTGTCAATCATGAAGCCATTTCCTTATTATTAATGGAAGACCTAAACAAGCAATTTGATGGAAAATTAAGCTTGGCAATTGAAATGTTTAAAGGAACCTATAATAGAAGTTTTTTTCATCAATTGATTTCTAGCCAGTTAGACATGGACAGGATGGATTATCTAAATAGAGATAGTTTTTATTCGGGCGTGGCTGAAGGAAAAATCGGAGCAGAAAGAATCATAAAAATGCTAAATGTAGTTGATAATGAGTTGGTTGTTGAAGAAAAAGGACTCCTAAGTGTCGAGAACTTCTTGGTAGCTAGAAGGCTAATGTATTGGCAAGTATATCTTCATAAAACTTCGATTTGTTCCGAAACTATGGTTTTGAAGATTTTCGAAAGGGTAAAAGACCTAATAGCCGATGGAATTACAATTGAAATCCCAAGAAATCTGGAAGTATTTATTAAGGAAAATATAAGTTTGGATGATTTCAAAAACGATAATAAGTATTTGCAGAATTTCATTCAATTAGACGATACAGATATATGGTATGCATTAAAATCATGGCAATCCCACAGTGACCAAACGCTTTCTTTGCTTTGCAAAAATTTGATAGAGCGAAATCTCTTCAAAATAAAAATCGAAGTGGGCCTAAATACAGAAGAAATAGAGAGAGGATTTCTAGAAAAATTACACAATAAAAACATTCCAAAATCTCTCCAAAAATACTACTATAAAATAGGTAATATAAGCAACAGTGGATATGCTTCTCAAAACGAAAATATAAAAATTCTCATGAAAAATGGGACAATATTGGACGTTTCAGAGGCATCGGACTTGCCGACCATCAAGGCTATGAGTAATATTGTCAAAAAAAATTATATTTGTTATGCCAATGACGTATATTTACCGTCAATTTAGTGGCCATATATCTCATTTTAAATAAAATAAATGGAGTTTTCTATAAATCAAATTGCTCTTCTTTTAGGTGGTGAAGTGGTAGGAAATGGCGAGGCCAAAATCAACAATTTTGCAAAAATAGAAGAGGGATCTGAGGGCTGTATTTCATTTTTAGCCAACCTAAAATATGAAAATTTCCTATATTCTACACAATCGACTGCCGTTTTAGTATCTAA
>NZ_RJUA01000048.1 GCF_024343575.1 Lacihabitans sp. LS3-19
TCCTACAAATGTTCCACTTGGGTCATATGTCAAGGCTGCTGCTTCTGTTGGATTCAATACTTGTCCTACCGTTACTGGTGTTCCAGCCAAAGCCAAAATACCGTTTGTTGGAAGACTTGAAATTGTATAGCTTACTATTGTTCCGTCCGTATCTGTCGCTGCTAATGCATTGATTGGACTTGCTCCTGCTGTTGAGGCTATCGCTGCATTTGTGTCGTCTGTTGCTACTGGAGGATTGTTCGTAAAATCTATAGTTACCCGTCCGTATCTGTCGCTGCTAATGCATTGATTGGACTTGCTCCTGCTGTTGAGGCTATCGCTGCATTTGTGTCGTCTGTTGCTACTGGAGGATTGTTCGTAAAATCTATAGTTACAGTAGCTGGAGTTGTATCTTCTAATCCAGTATTATCAATGAATGCATAATCAAAAGTAACCGTTCCTACACTTGGAAAAGCAGGATCAATAGTTAATAAAGTTGGATTATAATTTGTTATAATTTGATCTAATGTAACAGGCGTTCCATTATAATACAAAGTACCGTTTGCCGGTAAACTTTTTATAATTATTGTATTTGTTGCACCCAAACTTCCATCTTCTGTGTCTGATCCGCTTAATGTTGGAACTGTTACGGTATTTGTACCAGTAGGGTTTGGAACTGTTGTGGAAGCATTATTTGAATTTGGAGTATTATTTAATCCAAAATTAACATTTGATATACTAGATGAAACCACTGTTATTAAAGTTTGACCATCCGCAGTTCCATCTCCTGTTACAATAGTCCCCTCACCCACACTGCCAAATCCAGTTGGAAATGCAATTGCAGGAGCAGGATTTCCAACTGTCCCAGTTGTGGTACTTATCATAACAGTATAATCTCCAGAATCAATATTATTAAAAATATAAGAACCATCAGAGGCAACGGTTGCAATGGAAACTATATCTCCAGAAGTATTAATTAAATATGCATATAATCCTCCAAAATTAGTTCCTGTACCATCTATGAATCCATTATTTATTCCATTAGGGTCATTGAATACATTTCCAGATACATCTAAACAATAAGGCAATCTTAAATTCAATAAACTTGAAGACTCTTCAACGGCCCAAAACCACGAATTGATAATTCTTAAATTACCGTAATCATCACTAGCATCCGTAGGTGTACTAGCACCTCCGCCATTATCTGGTGCTGGTGGAACAATCAGTGAAGTACCATAATTTCCATTCCACGCATGTGCTGGAGAAGTTTGACCTAAAAAACTATTATCTATTCCACCCGTTGTCAAATTTGAATTATTCGCAGGTGTACCACTGATGGTTGTTGTAGATGCATCATCCCAAAACAACTTTATGGCTGTACTACTTTGAGGGCTTATAGAACTTACAGTAAATCCTTGCTGATTTAATTCAGCATCATATAGTGGTATATTTACCCTTCCTCTTAAAACACTTATAGTGGTAATAACATTTGTATTTGGTGGTAATACATTACCTAATCCATCTTTTCCGTCCCAAGGCATTAAATTGCTTCCTGCAGGAACATTTAAAGCCTCTAAAACCCTATCCATTGAATTAGCCTGATAACCAGCTACTCCATTTAAATCTAATAAAAATCTTACATCTCCCAAAACAGAAGTATTATAAGGAATATTATAATTTGGAGCACAACCTTGAACATTTCCGGATAATGTTGGAGCTGCGGCTAATGCTGCAACCGGAAATACACCCGGGTCTGGACTAGATAAAAATGTTTTAAAGCTATTGGTTAAAGCAGGAATTGTGGTTCCTTGAGAAAAAGATTTTCTACCAACCAACCAGTTAGTTTCAGAAGGATTTACACCATATGAATTGAATGCGGGATTAAAACCTAAAGGCTGAAAGTCTGTAAACTGTACTTTAACTACAGTTTGGTCATTGGTGTAAGAATAAAATGCAGGGCTAATTTTTGTATCAAACCCTCCTGAATAAGCTGGACTATCTGTCGGTGCAGTAGCTCTAAAATTCCAGTTCTGAGAAAATACTCTACCTGGGTGGGTTACTCCACTAGCTTCACCAACTGTAAAATCCCAAAATGTACTCCAAATATTAGTAGTAGTCAAATTACTAGATGCTCCTGCAGTAGCAGAAGTATAAATCTCTATATAGTAATCTCCATTGGCAGATGGATCAAAGGTTTTAGGAGTATAGCCTGAAGGGTTAGTTCCACCAATATTTGGGCCATTGAATGCCTGTGTATAGGAAATTGTTGACGATAAAACTGCAGGAGAACCAATCACAGTACCAGTTGCATCTTTAATGCGGTAATATGTGT
>NZ_RJUA01000049.1 GCF_024343575.1 Lacihabitans sp. LS3-19
TAATATCAGTGGTGCTGGCGTTTTTGCAAACGATACTTTGACTTGGAGCGGTTTATCTATCGCTTCGGGTGGTTCTGTGGTATTGACTTATGAAGCTACTGTTTTGGCTCCTGGTGTGGGTATTTCCTTTACCAATGTCGCTCAAGTGATTGCTTCTGACCAGTTTGACCCGAACTCAACGCCTGACAATGACGTACCTACGGAAGATGATTATGATTCCGTGACCCCTGGTGCTCAGATCGCGGATTTGAGTTTAACTAAAACTATAAGCAATTTAAATCCAATTGTGGGAGATGTAGTCATTTTTACATTAACCATCAATAATGCTGGGCCTGATTCTGCTACGAATGTTTCCATTGGAGATGCTATTCCAAATGGCTATGGAAACATTACCAACATAAGCAATTCTGGAAATTTATTAGTAGATTCTTTGGTATGGAATATTCCTACAATTTTGTCAGGAAATTCTCAAATACTAACTTATAAAGCTACGGTTTTGCCTCCTTTATCAGGCATTAGCTATACCAATATTGCACAAGTAGTAGGCGTAGACCAATTTGATCCAAATAGTACGCCAAACAATAATATTCCAACGGAAGATGATCAAGACCAAGTGGTAATAACTTTAGATAATAGTATTCCAATTGCAGTGGCAGGAACAGGCTTTACCATTACTTGCGTTGATAATACTTTAGGACAAGAAATTGGAGAAATAGCTGAAATTGGTCATACCTATAGCTGGTCGCCATCAATTGGACTTAGTGATGCTAATATTTCTAATCCGATCGCTTTGCCTTCAATAACCACGATTTATACGGTTACAAAAACCAATATTGTGAATGGATTTACGGCAACTGCATCAATTGTTGTAGCTGTAGATACGATTATGCCATTGCCTACAATCTTGGGTAATGATACTATTAGTGTCCTTCAAAGCAATGTTCTAAGAATTGCTCAAGGAGGAGAATCATATCTTTGGTCTAATGGATTAGGAACCAATGATACCGTAAGTATTTCTACGCCTGGCATTTATACCGTAACGGCAAAAAGCTTAAACGGTTGTACAGCAACGGCTACAACAGAAGTTATTGAAGTAAGATTTGGTTCCATTGGAGATTTAGTTTGGGCAGACTACAATAACAATGGCGTGCAGGAGCTTACTGAAAGTTTTATGGATAGTATTAAAGTTTACCTTTACGACGGAACTGGAACTGTGTTGTTAGATAGTACAATTTCAGATATTAATGGAAAATATCTATTTGATTCTTTGCCTTCTGGGAACTACAAATTATTCTTTAAAACCCCATCTGAGGCTATGGTTTCACCTCAATATAATGGAATTGACACCTTAGATAGTGATATTAATACGTCGGGATGGACTGAAACAATTAGCATTGATGTTACTAAACCTGTCAATGATACTTTGAGAAACAATACCAAAAAAGACGCTGGATATGTTCCTTATGGCTCTATTGGCGACTATGTTTTTGAAGATAAAGACTTTTCAAATACACAAAATGCTGGGGATACCCCATTGCCAAACGTTACGGTGTACTTACTCAATGCGTCAGGTGTAATTATTGACACGACAGTTTCAGGAATTGATGGAAAATATGTATTTAACAATGTAATTAACGGCGATTACCGTCTCCAATTTGTTAAACCAGTAGGAATGAATGCTGATTTGAAAAACATTGGCTCAGATTCTGAACTCGACTCAGACGCCGATCCAATTAC
The DNA here is from genome assembly GCF_024343575.1 of Lacihabitans sp. LS3-19. Taxonomy (GTDB): domain Bacteria; phylum Bacteroidota; class Bacteroidia; order Cytophagales; family Spirosomataceae; genus Leadbetterella. The sequence goes on from NZ_RJUA01000049.1 coordinate 1,738, forward strand.
TGGAATCACTGATTTGTTTAATGTGAATACAACATTGACCTTAAATGACCCTCTCAGAAATCTAAATGCTATGGACGCTGGATTTAATTTTTATGATCCAAAAATTAGATTGACTAAAGATGGAGTTTTGGTAGGAACAGGCTTAGTTGGAGATAAAATCACGTACGGATTTACGGTATTGAATACTGGAAATATCACGTTAAGCAATGTTTTCATTGAAGACACTTTGATTTCTAACAGTCCAATCAGTGTTTCACCAAACGTGTTGGCACCAAACCAAACTGGATTTGCAATAGCACATTATACCTTACTAGCTGCCGATATTGAAAGAGGCTATGTTGCAAACTCAGCCTTGGTATTCGGTACTGACCCAATAGGTGTAACTGTAACCGATACATCTGACAAT
>NZ_RJUA01000050.1 GCF_024343575.1 Lacihabitans sp. LS3-19
CCTCGGCTTTTCCATTTGCATTCGAGGTGTAACGATTTGGGTCTGTGCGAAAGCTTCCAGTAATGATTATGTTTCCCTGACTATCAATTTGTAAATCTCCTGGATTAAGTGGAATAAGGCTTGTGAATTTCTTCATAAATCCAACGGTAGGCGAAGTATTATTGAGGTTGTCAAGCCTAACCAGAATCATATCTCGAGTGTCGTATTGTTGATTTGAAAAATCATCAATCCAAACGTCACCAGTCATTAAATACACCCATAGACTTTGTTTGTCATTAGTGAGTTTCATATCAAAAATATGATTTTCATAAAGAGGGTCGATATTGGCTTTTACCCAAGGTTTATCCAATGCCCATAAGGTGGTTTCTATAAAGTTATCGGGGTCAGCATCAGCTATAGATTTTAATATTTTTATAATTCTATACCCCCTTGGCGTGGTTGAATTACTGGCATTTAATCCTAATCCATCGGTTGCATATATGGCGTTGGCATCAGTTTGGATTAGAGGGTAATTACTATAATTATCCTGATTACTGGCATTTTTTACCCAAACCAAATCGCCATTATTGGCATTTACTTTAAAGAAAATAGCATCATCTGGTATTATATTGGGATATGTAGTACCGCCAGCAATAGTGGCAGCACCATATTTGAAAATTCCGTAATCTCCCATCGCACCATTACAGTAAAGAAAACCATCAGTATCAATAGTGAAATTATTTATTCCTCCTCCATTCATCGTTTTCACCCAATGAATGGTTTCTCCAGTTGGATTTAATTTCATAAGGTACATATTGCCCTCCTGGTAAAAATTCTGACCGTAGATATTAAGGCCATTAAATACCATAGCCTTGTTTAAATCACCAGCGATGTAAATATTGCCAGCAGCATCGCGTTTAATTAATCTGATTGAAGAACCATAATTAGTTCCCACAGAAGGAATCGATGGATAACTTTCATTTGCAACTCTTGCCCAATCAAAAGTGGGGAATTGTTGAGCATAAGAAAAATGAGTGCTCAAAACAATAGCAACAAAAAGCAATAACTTTTTCATAATAGTTTGATTAATAATGTTTTACTTAGCTTCTCAATTCACCTCTCATCACATTCGATGAGTTTGTTTTTTTAATGATTTGAAAGGGATTATAGATTTTTAATTACACCCGCCTATTTCAGCTTTGAAATACCCTCCGGCAGCAGGCTCGGCTTTGAAGCCTACATCGAGTAAAATGGCTTTAGATTGGTAGGTGATTTTGGCGGTATTTTCTACTTTGTTAGTGGCGGTAATTAAACCGTTTGATGCACTAGCCTTGGGGATCAAGTTATCGCCTGCTGAATAATTGGTACTGATTGAATTAGAAGAGGAACATGGAACGTTTACCTGAACTTGAGTCCGGGGTGACTCACAAGAAGCTTCGTTTTTACAGGCAATGTAATAGGTTTTTGAAGCATCTAAAGCAGACGTTGTAAAACTCGCCCCCGCAAAAATTGAAGCTCCAAGTAAAGGCTGCTGATACCATCTGTATGTTGTACATCCGCTTGCATTTATAATACCTTTTGAACCTGATGGAATTGTAATCCCCGAGGCCGAAGGTGATGAAGGTGCAGCAAACACCGTGATATTCATGGAAGAAGGGAGGCTTGAACCTTGGCTATTATTTGCCACCACAGTCAAAGTACCTGAAGTAGCAGCAAAAGAAAAATTAATGGTGATTATTCTGGTATTACTTATCCCTTGATGAAATGTTAGACCATTTCCGGAGTAAGTCCAAGTATAAGATGTAGCCCCTGGCACCAAGTCAACATAGTAAACAAGACTATCTCTACCCTGACATGCCACATTCGAACCAACAATTGGGCTTGGCTGTGGAAGTCCACAGGTGTTCACAGTGACCGCTAATTCCGCAGTACTCACGCACAAATTGGCATCTGTAACAGTGACCATGTAGTTTCCTGACATGGCGACTGTGGCTGAGGTAATACTTGGATTTTGGTCAGTGGAAACAAAGCTATTAGGACCCGTCCATGCATAGGTTGTTCCGCCAGAGGCAGTCAAATTCAAAGTACACGCACAAATTGGCATCTGTAACAGTGACCATGTAGTTTCCTGACATGGCGACTGTGGCTGAGGTAATACTTGGATTTTGGTCAGTGGAAACAAAGCTATTAGGACCCGTCCATGCATAGGTTGTTCCGCCAGAGGCAGTCAAATTCAAAGTAGCTCCTGCACAAATCGGACTGTTGCTTCCAATGATGACAGTTGGCAATGGATTAACTACGACAGCCACTTCCGCAGAACTTACGCACAAATTGGCATCTGTAACAGTGACCATGTAGTTTCCTGACATGGCGACTGTGGCTGAGGTAATACTTGGATTTTGGTCAGTGGAAACAAAGCTATTAGGACCCGTCCATGCA
>NZ_RJUA01000051.1 GCF_024343575.1 Lacihabitans sp. LS3-19
ACCATAGCAAGCATTCAAAATCCTTCTGGAGGAACCATTCAATGGCAAAAAGCGGAAGATTGCTCGGCAGAAAACCCTACTTGGGTAAATATTGCGGGAGAAAACTCAGTAACTTTTAACCCTCCAGCCCTTTTGGTGAGCACTTGTTTCAGAAGGATGGCCTTTGATTCTTGCAATACAGTTTATTCAAATATTACGACTTTCACTATTAATCCTGACCCAAGTATAAGTATTGTAGCTAACTCAGATTCAGTTTGTTTTGGAAATACCCTCAATCTCACAAAAACTGTAATTGGCGGTGCAGGAACATGTGATATTCAATGGCAAATAAATAAAACAAGCTCTTCTCAAAGTTCTACAGCTTGGAAAAATATTTCTGTTTCAGATGCTTTAACTTTTAGTTTTGATAACCCTGGAAACGATAGCACTTTCCACTTTAGAGCAAGAGTAGACTGTGTCAATAGTTCTTGCAACATCGCCACATCCAATGTTGTTTCGGCTGTTTTTCATCCGCAATTGAGTATTTCGGTTCCTTTTACAGATTCTACAATTTGTACAGGTGCTTCATTAAGTATTTCAAGTTCAGGTTGTAAAGGCCAAATCCTTTGGTCTTCTGGAGAAACTTCTGCCCAAATAAATGTCGCTCCCATTGAAAATACCACTTACACTGTCACTTGCAAAAACTCTTGTGATGCTATTTCTAAAAGTGTGAATATTACGGTGGTTCCTGGAATTGATGCTCCAAATATTTCTACTTCAAAACTAAATTATTGCTTTGGAGAAACTATAACAATAGCCGCCACAAACTGTGTTGGTAATGTAATTTGGAGCAATGGAATGATAGGTGCAAATATTGAAATTTCGGCTAGTACAAATTTCAGCATTTCCGCAAAATGCCAAACAACAGAATGCCAATCACCACAAAGTCAGACGCTTAATATCAAAGTCTATCCAGTTTTGACACCTGGTTCAATTGCTGAAAATACTTCAACAAACTGTGCAGGTTTCAATCCTTTGACCATCGCAAGCATTCAAAATCCGTCAGGTGGAATGATTCAATGGCAAAAAGCGGAAGATTGCTCCGCGGCAAACCCTACATGGGTAAATATTTCTGGAGAAAATACTGCAACTTTCAATCCTCCTGCCCTATTGGTATCGACTTGTTACAGAAGGATGGCTTTTGATTCTTGCAATTCTGTATATTCAAATATTACGACTTTCAACATCAATCCAGATCCAAGTATTACCATTATGGCTGATACAGATTCGGTTTGTTTTGGAAATAATCTAAATCTCACAAAAACCGTAATAGGCGGTGCAGGAACATGTGATATTCAATGGCAAATCAATAAAGTCAGTTCTTCTCAAAGTTCTACAGCTTGGAAAAATATTTCTGTTTCAGACGCATTAGCTTTTAGTTTCGATAATCCTGGAAACGATAGCACTTTTCACTTTAGAGCAAGAGTTGATTGCATAATTAGTTCATGCAACATAGCTACTTCCAATGTAGTTTCGGCTGTTTTTCATCCGCAATTGAGTATTTCGGTGCCTTTTGCAGATTCCACCATTTGTGCTGGTGCGAATGTAAGTATTTTAATTTCAGGCTGTAAAGGAGAAATTCTTTGGTCTACAGGCCAAACTTCAGCTCAAATTAATGTTGCACCAACAGAAAATACTACTTATATAGTCTCTTGTAAAAACTCTTGTGACGCGGTTTCTAAAAGTGTGAATATTACAGTAGTTCCTGGAATTGAAGCTCCTAACATTTCTACTTCAAAATTGAATTATTGCTTTGGGGAAACCATTATTTTAACTACCTCAAACTGCTTGGGTGATATAATTTGGAGCAATGGAATGCAAGGTGCAAGTATTGAAATTACTGCAAATAATAATTTCAGTATTTCCGCAAAATGCCAAACTACAGAGTGCCAATCTCCACAAAGTCAGACGCTTAACATCAAAGTCTATTCTGTATTGACGCCTGGATCTATTGTTTCTAATACTTCAACAAACTGTGCGGGTTTCAATCCATTGACCATCGCAAGCGTTCAAAATCCGTCTGGTGGAACTATCCAATGGCAAAAAGCGGAAGATTGCTTGGCTGCAAACCCTGCATGGGTGAATATTTCTGGAGAAAACTCAGTAACTTTCAATCCTCCTGCTCTTTTGGTTTCGACTTGTTACAGAAGGATGGTATTTGATTCTTGCAATACTGTGTATTCAAATATCTCTACTTTCAACATCAACCCTGACCCAAGTATAAACATTGTGGCTGATACAGATTCGGTTTGTTTTGGAAATACTCTAAATCTCACAAAAACAGTAATTGGTGGTGAAGG
>NZ_RJUA01000052.1 GCF_024343575.1 Lacihabitans sp. LS3-19
CCGAAAAGTATATCTACAACAAAGCTATCTTGTTGAAAATAAAACTACTAGCGTGAAAGATAGAATAGTGAGTCTTTCACAACCACACATAAGGCCGATCGTAAGAGGAAAAGAAAACAAACCCGTTGAGTTCGGTATAAAAGCTCACATAATGCAAGTTGGAGGGCTAAACATCATTGAACACCACAGTTTCAATGCCTTCAACGAGACTACCAGACTAAAGCATGCTTACTATAAACATCGATTGATGATTGGAACTTGTACACATTTAGCAGCAGATGGGATTTATCCAACAAATAGCAATAGGCGGTTTTGTACCACTAAAAAACTGCAAACCAATTTTGTTGCAAAGGGTAAAAAAGTAACAGATAAAAATATCAAAAAAGTTAAAACCATCCTTTCTATAGAAAGAGGAACACGCCTAGAAGGCTCATTTGGCACGGAAAAAGAAAACTATGGCCTAAGGAAAATCAAAGCAAAAACACCAGAAACACAAATCGTGTGGATGTTCTTCGGAATCTTTACTGCAAATGTCGTCCGACTATCAAAACGGCAACAAAAACAAGTCAAAAAAGTAGCTTGAAAAACTTTTAAGAGAAATATCACGGGATAAGACTGCCCAAACTCATCTAAAAAACAAGAATTGCTAACAAAAAAATGAAAATGTAAATTTTTCAAGAATTCTCATAGCCAAAAATCAAAAAATCCAGACTCGTGAAAGACTGGATTCTTGAAAAACAGAATTTTTTTAGCAATTATCAAGGACGCCCTAAATAGCAAACGGATTAGCTTTTAATTCCCTCTAAATTAAAATTAATTTAGTCCAAAAAGTCATTTGCTTTTTGCTTTCCTTTGCTTCGTCAAGATCTTTCCATCTGAAATAAGCCTTAAGATGCTCTTGTTTTGTATATCCTCTTTTATTCCAAAAATCATTCAGCGGCCTATAATCTTTTGGTCGTCTTTTGTGATTTTCAGGCCTATCCACAGCACAAAAGCAAATCATTTCATATTCCTTAAAGCTCAGAACATGTTTTTCTCTTTCCTCAAAAAACCTATTACCAATACCCATTCCTCTATATTGAGGCAATAATATACTTTCGCCAAAATAAAAAATCTTTTTTATATCAATGTTATTGTTCAAAAAAGGCAATTGAACTTCATCACTTTCTTCTATCATAGGCAAGCAAGTGCTCGCACCTACCATTTGGTTGCCATCAAATACAGCCACCACGCAGCATCGTTCTACTGCAAGATAGGTTTTTAAATAATTCCTTTCATATTCTTCGGTTCCCTCATATAAGTAGGGAAACTCCCTGAAAACCGAAATACGTAGTTTCCCCAAATCCTCCAGAATTTCCTCGATTTTTGCACCTATATATATATGATATTTCAGTTTCATATTATTTTGAAACAAGCTCTATCCAAAGCGGAAGGTTATAATAGGTAGTAACTCGGCAAATTTTCCCATTTTGCACTTCCAAAAAAGCACCGGCAGGAAGTACATATTTTTGATTATTTGCAGCAGGTAAACCTTCATCGGCTTCCTTATATATACCGTTCACAACAAACTCCACTGCAACTTTGCTATTATTAGGTTCGCCCAAAAACACCATGTCAGATAAATTCTCCTCATAACATTTGTCCATAATCGCTAAAAAATCCTTGAAATTTTCCAAACCAATCCTGACTTCTCCTTGGTTGGGTTCATGTCTGATATTCTCATCAAGCAGATTCAGCATCCCATTCCAGTTTTTAGCATTAAAATGCTCGTAATATTCCTTAACTATCTCCAATGCATCCATTAATATTTTTTTTCTCAAATATAGAACCAACATTCATAAAACCCCAAATCAGTCCAAAGCAAAAATTCAAACTTAAAGCAAATTTTATTAAGGGCGTGCCCCTCCACCCAAAAACATGGTTTCAATATTTTAGCTTTTTGCCGTGGGTGGAGGGTCGGGCTATACATTCCCGCTTTTGTGTCCGGCCAAGGCCAGGCCACAAAGAGCTCCACTACTATCCCTCACGTTTTCCCGCCGCCAAAGTTTGTATCCCCACAAACATTACCACCATGCCAAAGTTTGTGTCCTCACAAACATTACCCTACGCCAATATTTATATCCCTACAAACTTTTCAGACCGGAATTGGTATCCAATTAGATATAACAATCGGATAAATAAACAGGACAAAAAGAAGAAGTTTAATTGGGAAGGAACAAGAAGATACTGAAAAGCAGAGGATTAGGGGAAGTGGATAAAAAGGCATATAAAATAAAATTTGGAAAAGGGGAAAAAGAAGTGCTACCTTTGCACTCCCAAACGGCGAGAGAGAAGAAATAAGAGAGTTAGTTGGGATAAAGTACATTAAAAATAAATAAATTTTTTTTCGATAAAAATTTGGGAAATAAAAAAAGGTTGTTACCTTTGCACCCCGATTAAACGAGAAGGATTTAGAGTTTAGAAGGAAAAGCTTGAAAAGGCAACGAGCTCACTACGGTGGGATAAAGTTCATTAACTTATTGGAGATAGAGACGAAACACGAAGTTGGGAGATCTTTCTGTTAGTAGATATTACTATGGAGAGTTTGATCCTGGCTCAGGATGAACGCTAGCGGCAGGCTTAATACATGCAAGTCGAGGGGGCAGCAATGTCACCGGCGAACGGGTGCGTAACGCGTATGCAACCTACCTACATCAGGGGGATAGCCCTAGGAAACTGGGATTAACACCGCATAATAGAGACTCTGGCATCAGAGACTTTTGAAATATTTATAGGATGTAGATGGGCATGCGTAGGATTAGCTAGTTGGTAAGGTAACGGCTTACCAAGGCTACGATCCTTAGGGGCTCTGAGAGGAGTATCCCCCACACTGGCACTGAGATACGGGCCAGACTCCTACGGGAGGCAGCAGTAGGGAATATTGGGCAATGGAGGCAACTCTGACCCAGCCATGCCGCGTGCAGGAAGACGGTCCTCTGGATTGTA
>NZ_RJUA01000053.1 GCF_024343575.1 Lacihabitans sp. LS3-19
TAGAGTGTGATAGTCACGTAAGGGTAAGGATTGTAGGACGAGCAGTATCCTGAGTAGGTGGGGGCCGGTGAAACCCCCTCTGAATTCGGCAGCACCATCTGCCAAGGCTAAATACTACTGAGACACCGATAGCGAACAAGTACTGTGAAGGAAAGGTGAAAAGCACGGAGAGTATCCGGGTGAAATAGAACCTGAAACCGTACGCCTACAAGCGGTCGGAGCCATGCGATATGGTGACGGCGTGCCTTTTGCATAATGATCCTACGAGTTACGGTCACCAGCAAGGTTAACTTTTTAAGAAAGGGAGCCGAAGCGAAAGCGAGTCTTAACAGGGCGTTAAGTTGGTGGCTGTAGACGCGAAACCTAGTGATCTACCCATGGTCAGGTTGAAGGTTGGGTAAGACCAACTGGAGGACCGTACCGGTATACGTTGAAAAGTGTTCGGATGAACTGTGGGTAGGGGTGAAAGGCTAATCAAACTAGGAAATAGCTCGTACTCCCCGAAATGTATTTAGGTACAGCGTTGTGGTTGAGTATTATAGAGGTAGAGCTACCGATTGGATGCGGGGGAGTCACATCCTACCAAATTCAGACGAACTCCGAATGCTATAATATATACGCAGCAGTGAGGGCTCGGGTGCTAAGGTCCGAGTCCAAGAGGGAAAGAACCCAGAACTACAGCTAAGGTCTCCAAATCTATACTAAGTTGAACAAAGGAAGTCTGACTGCCGAGACAGCCAGGATGTTTGCTTGGAAGCAGCAATCATTTAAAGAGTGCGTAACAGCTCACTGGTCGAGCGGGGCGGGCATCGATAATAAGCGGGCATAAAGTATAGTACCGAAGCTTAGTCAAGAAAATATTCTTGGGTAGGGGAGCATTCTGTCATCAGTGAAGGTGTACTTTGAGGTATGCTGGAGAGGACAGAAAAGCAAATGTAGGAATAAGTAGCGATAATGAATGTGAGAACCATTCACACCGAAAGACTAAGGATTCCTCCGCTACGTCAATCAACGGAGGGTAAGTCGGATCCTAAGGATAATGCGAAAGCAGAAGCCGATGGTAACCAGGTTAAAATTCCTGGACCACTAATAGTTTCGAAGCGGGGACGGATTTTAAAGCTTCATACGAACTGACGGAATAGTTCGTTGAGAGGAGACTTCGGTCGAATCGAATGAGGGGATAAGGTTCCAAGAAAAGCCGATAAGTTATGATTATTAGTGACCGTACCGCAAACCGACACAGGTAGTCGAGGCGAGAAGCCTAAGGTGCTCGAGTGAATCACGGCTAAGGAACTAGGCAAATTAACCCTGTAACTTCGGGATAAAGGGAACCTGCAGCAATGTAGGTCGCAGAGAAATGGCCCAGGCGACTGTTTAACAAAAACACATGGCTATGCGAAGATTAATGTCGACGTATATGGCCTGACACCTGCCCGGTGCTGGAAGGTTAAGAGGGGATGTCATCGCAAGAGAAGCATTGAATCGAAGCCCCAGTAAACGGCGGCCGTAACTATAACGGTCCTAAGGTAGCGAAATTCCTTGTCGGGTAAGTTCCGACCTGCACGAATGGTGTAACGATCTGGGCACTGTCTCAGCCGTGAGCTCGGCGAAATTGTAGTGACGGTGAAGATGCCGTCTACCCGCCACGGGACGGAAAGACCCCGTGAACCTTTACTATAGCTTAGCGTTGTGACTGGATATCTGATGTGTAGGATAGGTGGGAGGCATTGATGCGGCGTCGCCAGGCGTCGTTTAGCCAACGTTGAAATACCACCCTTTGGATATTTGGTTCCTAACCCCGGAATGGGGGACACCGCTTGGTGGGTAGTTTGACTGGGGTGGTCGCCTCCAAAAGAGTAACGGAGGCTTTCAAAGGTTCCCTCAGTACGCTTGGTAACCGTGCGATGAGTGCAATAGCAAAAGGGAGCTTGACTGCGAGACAAACAAGTCGAACAGGTACGAAAGTAGGATATAGTGATCCGGTGGTTCTGTATGGAAGGGCCATCGCTCAAAGGATAAAAGGTACTCCGGGGATAACAGGCTGATCTCCCCCAAGAGCTCATATCGACGGGGAGGTTTGGCACCTCGATGTCGGCTCGTCACATCCTGGGGCTGGAGAAGGTCCCAAGGGTTCGGCTGTTCGCCGATTAAAGTGGCACGCGAGCTGGGTTCAGAACGTCGTGAGACAGTTCGGTCCCTATCTGTGGTGGGCGTAGGAAGTTTGAGAGGCTCTGATTTTAGTACGAGAGGACCGAATTGGACTGACCGCTGGTGTATCTGTTGTCTTGCCAAGGGCACGGCAGAGTAGCTAAGTCGGGACGGGATAAACGCTGAAAGCATCTAAGTGTGAAACCCACCTCAAGATGAGACTTCCCTTGAGGAACGTTAGAGATTATGACGTAGATAGGCTACAGGTGGAAGTGCAGTAATGTATGCAGCCGAGTAGTACTAATGAACCGAGAGCTCTTAAATTTTAATTTTCAGTCTTTCTTATATCAATGTTTTGTTAAGGGAAAAGTCACGAAGGCATAAGGCATAAGTGATGGAAACTAAGATAAAACAATGTCAAAAAATATTTTATTGTCCAACAGACAAAAGAAGAGATACAATGCTAATGTCCTAATGTAGGACAAGAACATTAAAGACCTTCATGGTGTCAATAGGGCGGGTGAACACCTCTTCCCATTTCGAACAGAGCAGTTAAGCCCCGC
>NZ_RJUA01000054.1 GCF_024343575.1 Lacihabitans sp. LS3-19
AATAAGAAAACTGGTGGCAAAATAATATCAAGTAAAGTCCCAAAAGGAAGTAACCGGCTAAAAATAGCCCTAAGAAATGCGGCGAATGCAATTGGGAATTTAAAAGACTCCACTCCATTAAGGGATTTTTTCCAAAGAATCAGTTTTAAAAAAGGGAGGGTGTCAGCTATAAGTGCAACAGCACGAAAATTGGCCGTGATAGTATGGAATATGGTAACAAAAGGCACCAGATACATAAACCCCGAAGGCTATTTGTTTTTAGACCAAAAAAGAAAACTAGGTTTGGTCAAAAGAATTCAAAAACAAATTGATAAATTTGGACTAACTAATGCCGAACTGAACATTACAAGTACTTGATTATCAATACAAAACAAAAACGTTAGTCAGAATCCGACATTTTTGGGTCAAAAAAAGAAAACTTGCTAACGGTAGAAATACCAAAAGCGTAAAAATATTAATCGAATGAAAGCTCGATTTACTAATTGGTGCATGCAGAAATGTTAGCCCGATCAGAATCCTGGAGATGGGAGCATTGTCAAAAGAAAATTGGCGGAGCTTTAAGCTACCCCGTTCACAATATTTATTAATTCCAAAAGCATGCTCCTGATTCGATTATTTTTTAAATTATGTTTTACAAAATAGCTCAATATATTTGGGTAAGGGATTTTTTGTTCATTAACCAAATATTGGCTAAATTCGACGTAAAATCGTTAGTCACAAGTTTAGAGAGACCCTACATACAATAAAAAATGGAGCAAAAAATATTTCACGATTTTGACTTTTCAGACTTTTGGGATGACACCGCATATTCACTTAAAGAATATGTGGAAGATAGCCCATCGAATGAACTTATCATTTCAATAGAAAAAGAACTCGGTTTTAAACTTCCAGCTTCATACATTGAGTTAATGAAACTTCATAATGGTGGAACACCCAAAAATTGTTGCTTTCCTACTTCTGAAAGAACCTCTTGGGCAGAAGACCATTGTGCTATAACGGGAATTATGGGAATTGGACGGACAAAGACGTATTCACTATGTGGAAGTTTAGGTAGTCAATTTATGATTGACGAATGGGGATACCCAAACACAGGAGTTTTCATTTGTACCTGTCCTTCAGCAGGACACGATATGATAATGTTAGATTATTCCAAAAGTGGAAATGACGGAGAGCCAGAAGTTGTTCACGTTGACCAAGAGTGGGATTACAAAAAAACATTTTTAGCGAAAGACTTTGAGACATTTATTCGTGGTCTTGTAAATTCAGAAGTTTATGACACCTCTGAACAGGATTTAATTGATACACTTGAAACTTTTAAGTCAGGACAATTTTCTGATATACTTCAAGAATATTTCAAAAAAGACACATCAATTAATTTTGACAAAGTCCTACGAAATCTACTCACGGAATTGACAAAAGAAAAGGGTTATTTTGGGCTACATGGAGACGAACTTTCATATTTGGCGTATGATATACAATTTTACCTTTTGAGTATAAACAAAAGCATAAAAAGTAGAGACCACTTTGAAAAAGAATATCCACCAATGATTGCAATGGGTAATAATGAAATTACAACAGGTGGTTATGCGACTTTTTTCTTAGATTGGTTTGATGACAAAATTGCTTCGAAACAGATTTCTAAAAAGCTGTTTGGCGGACTAACTTTTACTGACAGTTATAAACGACAACTAATTGATAAGATTAAAAAGTATGAATAAGAAAAACCGAACGGCTAACATCGGTTTGGCAATATGGCGGCTGAAGTGCTCCTATGAAACATTGTACAAGGTTCAACAGCAGTAATTCTATTGAACTTTTGTGCTAAAAATCCGCCACATCGCCAAGCCGAAAACCGTTACCAGCAATCCAGCATATAAGCCTCGCCCATTAACTTAGTATGCTAACGTGGAAGCACTTATGAAACAATCCCTTAAATTTGAAAACTCATTGCAAGGCCGATTTTAAAACTGTTGCGTAATAGCACGAGCGTCATCCTGGTTGGAGTGTGTGTCATAACTTAAGTGGCGGTTCTGTTCCGATTACTATCAGAATACGAAACCCCGTTCAGAATATTTATTATTCCAAAAGAGCACTCCCTTTGAGTATTTTTTAAATTTAAACTCAAATTTTATGGATCAGAAAAATGAATCATTATCCATGGAAATTGTCAATCCGCATGCTGGTGGAATTGACATAGGTAGCCGTTCTCATTGGGTCTCAGTAGGTCAAAAAGAAAAAGACATCAAAGAATTTGGTGTTTTTAATGAAGACCTTCAT
>NZ_RJUA01000055.1 GCF_024343575.1 Lacihabitans sp. LS3-19
ACTACTGGAATATTCAATAATCTGGCTGCTGGAAATTATACGGTTTGGGTAAAAAACAATTCAGGCTGTATTTCTGACACTTCGAAAGCAGTTATTCTTCCTCAACCGAATTCGCCAACAAAACCTATTTTGGCAACAATTCAACCAACTTGTACCGTTGCGACTGGAAAAATTTCGGTTTCTTCACCAACGGGTGTTGGAATGAGCTATAGCTTAGATGGGCTGAGTTTTACAAATACTACTGGTATATTTAATAATCTGGCTGCTGGAAATTATTCGGTTTGGGTAAAAAATACTCTGGGATGTATTTCTCAAAGTGCTTCTGGAATAATAAATACTCAACCAATCAAGCCAGATGCTGGTTTAGATAAAGTAATATATTTGCCAATTTCAAGTACAGTTTTAACCCCAAATCCATTAGGTGGTACGTGGGCAGTATCAACTGGAAATATATTTAGCAGCTCAATTAATAATTCCGGAACTGTTTCAGGGTTGAACAATGCTGGAGGATATAATTTTGTGTATAGTTTAAATACTTGCTCCGACACCGCTAAAGTTACGGTCATTTGCACTAAACCGACATTGACACTTGGAAATATCAAATGTGAAGGTTCTACTTACAGTGTGGCTTTCTATAGCAGTACTCCTAACATTTCACCTAGTGCTGGTACTATTTCAGGTGATCGTATCATTAACATTCCAACTGGCACAAACCTTTCGGTAAAAGCCAGTAATGGAACTGGATGCGAAACTGTTTTGGATGTTATTAGTCCTGAACCATGTGATTCTTCTTGCGAATTCTCGAATCTTTA
>NZ_RJUA01000056.1 GCF_024343575.1 Lacihabitans sp. LS3-19
CAGTAACGTTCACCAAACCAGGTGGCTATACAACGACAGATCCAAACCATGGCACTGACGATACGAAAGACAGTGATGCAGACAAAACAACAGGAACGACTCAGAGCGTAACTGTAGTAAGTGGTGAGACAAACAATACCTTGGATGCAGGATACTTCAAGCCAGCAAAATTGGGCGACTATGTATGGGAAGATGTAAATAAAAACGGCATTCAAGAATTAGGAGAAAAAGGTATCCAAGGAGTTACAGTTAAATTGACAGGAACAACTGGTAATGGTGCAATTGTAAACTTAACTGCAATTACAGATTTAAATGGATATTATCAGTTTAATGATTTAATACCAGGGTCATACGTAGTAGAATTTGTAACACCAGGATCAAATGGTGATTATACCAATAGTCCAAAAGATCAAGGAACTGATGATAGTGTTGATAGTGACGCAGATCAAATAACTGGTAAAACCTTACCAATTGTAATTAAACGTGGTGATGACAATCAAACTGTAGACGCAGGTTTTTATAAATGTATTAAAACTGCAGAATTTAATTATTTAGTAACTAACTTCTGTTTTAAAGATAATACTATTTTAATACCAACATTTACAGTTGGAGCAGTACCAGGTGCATTTACATCTACACCTTCTTTAGGTTTAGCTCTAAATAGTACTACAGGTAATATTACAGTTAACTTGGCAAATTCTGGTATTTATACTATTACAAATACCATTGGAGCAGATGGTAAATGCCCATTAGTTTCCGCAACCACAACTGTTATAGTGCCTGAACCATTGGAAATACCTTTAAATAATATCTCTAAGACGGATGTACAATGTTATGGAGGAACAGATGGAACAGCGACAGTATCAGCAACAGGTGGAACACCATCGTATACATATAGCTGGTCAAATGG
>NZ_RJUA01000057.1 GCF_024343575.1 Lacihabitans sp. LS3-19
ATAGCATGAAGGTCTTCATTAAAAACACCAAATTCTTTGATGTCTTTTTCTTTTTGACCTACTGAGACCCAATGAGAACGGCTACCTATGTCAATTCCACCCGCATGCGGATTGACAATTTCCATGGATAATGATTCATTTTTCTGATCCATAAAATTTGAGTTTAAATTTAAAAAATACTCAAAGGGAGTGCTCTTTTGGAATAATAAATATTCTGAACGGGGTTTCGTATTCTGATAGTAATCGGAACAGAACCGCCACTTAAGTTATGACACACACTCCAACCAGGATGACGCTCGTGCTATTACGCAACAGTTTTAAAATCGGCCTTGCAATGAGTTTTCAAATTTAAGGGATTGTTTCATAAGTGCTTCCACGTTAGCATACTAAGTTAATGGGCGAGGCTTATATGCTGGATGATGATAACGTTTTTCGGCTTGGCGATGTGGCGGATTTTTAGCACAAAAGTTCAATAGAATTACTGCCGTTGAACCTTGCACAAATGTTTCATAGAAGCACTTCAGCCGCCATATT
>NZ_RJUA01000058.1 GCF_024343575.1 Lacihabitans sp. LS3-19
GGAGAAACAGTAAATTTTACTGGTTCTGGTGGAGTTAGTTATAATTGGAGTGGGCCAAATACATTTATATCAAACGATCAAAATCCGACGATTACTAATGTTGTAATAGCCTCAGGAGGAATTTATACACTTACGGTTACCGACGCCAATGGGTGCACTGCAACTGCTCAAACTACAATAACAATTAATCCTTTACCATTACCAACAGCTGGAAATGATTCACCTATTTGCCTAGGAGGTACTTTGAATTTAAATGCAACAGGTGGAACATCATATAGTTGGTCAGGTCCAGATGGATTCAGTTCAAGTTCTCAAAATCCACAAATTATAAATACTACTTCAAATGCCGGAGGCATATATACAGTAA
>NZ_RJUA01000059.1 GCF_024343575.1 Lacihabitans sp. LS3-19
AGAGCTCACGCACAAATTGGCATCTGTAACAGTGACTAGGTAGTTTCCTGACATGGCGACTGTGGCCGAAGTAATACTTGGATTTTGGTCAGTGGAAACAAAGCTATTAGGACCCGTCCAGGCATAACTTGTGCCGCCTGAGGCTGTCAAGTTTAAGGTTGCTCCTTCGCAGATTGGGCTGTTGCTACCAATGACGACCGTAGGCAACGGATTGATTGTTACTGAGGTGGTTAGAACAGATTGATTCCCTCCAGCTTCTACGGTTAAGGTATAAATTCCACTTTGGTTTGCCTCGGTGTCAGTGATTGACGGATTTTGTGCCGACGATGTAAATCCATTTGGTCCAGCCCACGAGTAAGTAAATGGATATGGAATATTTGCAT
>NZ_RJUA01000060.1 GCF_024343575.1 Lacihabitans sp. LS3-19
CAGCTCCGACTTCTTTCGAAGTGCCTACTCCACCACCAGACCAAGTGATTGTACCTCCTGTACATCCTGTGGCAGTCAAAGTAGCTTTATTTGTACCACAAACTTCTGTTTTATTCGAAGTAATTACTGGTGCCGTTGGTGCTGTACCTCCAGTTATAGTAACTGAATTAGAATTACCTGATGTTCCACAACTTGTTGTACATGTAGCAGTGTAAGTTCCAGCTCCGACTTCTTTCGAAGTGCCTACTCCACCACCTGACCAAGTGATTGTTCCACCTGTACAACCTGTTGCTGTCAATGTTGCTTTTTCTGTTCCACAAACTTCCGTCTTATTAGATGCTATTACTGGTGCGGTTGGTACTGCTCCTGTATTGATAGTTATCGTATTTGACACTGG
>NZ_RJUA01000061.1 GCF_024343575.1 Lacihabitans sp. LS3-19
ATAGCCACATTGGTAGCTGCATCAGGTCCAACATTAGAAACTGTAAGGGTAAATGTTACTACATCTCCAACATTCGGAGACATAGAAGAAATATTTTTAGAAAGACTTAAATCTGCAACCTGAGGAACAGGTGTTACCGAATCATAATCATCTTCCGTTGGGACATCGTTGTCAGGTGTAGAGTTCGGGTCGAACTGGTCAGAAGCAATCACTTGAGCGACATTGGTAAATGAAACACCCACACCAGGAGCCAAAACAGTAGCTTCATAAGTCAATACGACCGAACCACCCGAAGCGATAGATAAACCGCTCCAAGTCAAAGTATCGTTGGCAAAAACGCCAGAACCACTGATATTCGCAATCGATCCATAGCTATTTGG
>NZ_RJUA01000063.1 GCF_024343575.1 Lacihabitans sp. LS3-19
AGAGATAAGTTTTAGTTATTAGTAAACAAATCCTTAAATTAAATCCTGACAGAATTAAACTAGGTTTTTTTATTTAACGGTAAAATATATTTCTTAATTTGTGAAACCTTACCCTGTTAGCATTAAATAAATTGAGAAATAAAACTATAATTTTCCTTTTTTTTATCTCCCAAATAAGCTTTTCGCAATCAACTGAATTGCGACCACATATTATTGTAAAAGGGCTTGGAAATCAAAGTTATATTAACACACAAAAAGACTCCATATACCTAAAAGGCTTGGAGAACTTAATTGACATAGAATTCCCAAATATTGGCGATTCAATCTTTTACCAACTTGAAGGTTTCGATTCCCAATTATTGAATTCAGCATTCCCAAAAATCCGATATACTAACCTTAGTGGCGGAAAATACCTCTTAAAATACAGACTTTCGAGTCAAAAAGATTTTAAAACCATAACCGTAAATATCGAAGAAGCTATTTGGCAAAAATGGTGGTTTTTCCCAATGATTGCATTTTATATTTTGCTATTAATTGGAATCGGTTTCTATTTCTTTTTCTTGTACAATTTCCGTCAAAAAATGAAAATGCAACAACTTCGCAACAAAATCTCCTCGGATTTGCACGACGAAGTGGGCTCCAATTTGAGTAGTATTGCCATTTATACCCAAGTACTCAAGAAAGGTCTGAAAGATTCAAACCTTTTGCCAATATTGGATAAAATCACCGCAAATTCAAAAGAATCGGTAACGCTCATGCAAGATACCGTGTGGGCATTAAACCCCAACAACGATTCTCCTGAGCGATTATTTAAGCGTATAGAAGCCTACGCCCGTGAAGTTCTTTCAGAAAAAAACATCAGTTATTTCCAACAAACAGATATACCTATGGAAAAAGTAAAACTAGATATGGAAGACCGCAAAAATCTGTATTTGATTTTGAAAGAAGGCATAAATAATATAGCCAAACACGCCGAAGCCACCAAAGCCTCGTTGGAAGTTTCTGAAAAAAATCAAAAGATAATTTTCACATTAACAGATAATGGTGTTGGCTTTGAAATAGATCAAAAAACAGAAGGAAATGGCCTGAGGAACTTTAAAGAAAGGGCTGAGGAATCAAATTTTGAATTGAAAATTGAAAGTGATGCAGGTAAAGGAACTATACTTTCTATATGTCTTTCTCACTAGAATTAGGGATTTTTTAGAATTGAAAACTATGCCAATTTTGTAGAAATAAATAACACAGAATGGTAGCTTTTTCAACAACGTATTTACAACAATTAAAACCTAAACCCAAGCAAATGATAAGAGTAGCCTTATTTGAAGACAACAAGAACTTTAGAGAAAGTTTGTCACTTTATTTGGCTAGTTCAGAGAACATTTGGATGACTGGCTCATACCCTGACGCCAGAGAGGCGGTTTCGATTGTGAAAAAGCAGAAACCTGATGTGATATTGATGGACATTGAGATGCCCTATATGAATGGCATACACGCAATGATAGAAATCAGAAAGGCCGTTCCCGATGCTAAAATCCTTATTCAGACAGTTTTTGAAGACGAAGACCGCGTATTTCAGGCCATTTGTGGTGGTGCCTCAGGCTATATCATCAAAAACCCTGACCCAGAAAAATATGTGCAGGCTATAGAGGAAGTGAATGGAGGCGGCTCGCATTTGTCGCCAGCCATAGCGGCCAAAGTGATGCAGATGTTTCAGAACCAATTTGTGAAAAAGGAACCAACATTTGTGGACCTAACAGCACGAGAAAAAGACGTGTTGGGTTGTTTGGTAAAAGGAATGAGTTACAAAATGATTGCGGATGCATGTAGCATAAGCTATGCCACTGTAAACACACACGTAAAGCATATTTATGAGAAATTGCATGTAAACTCAGCACCCGAAGCCATCATCAAGGCCATAGAGATGCGATTGGTCTGAAAGGTTGGGTTCTTAATTTATAAACTCCGATGGCCCAGAGGGTGTAAGTTATGGGTTCAGAAATACTCAAAATTATTCCGAAAATAAAGGCTAAA
>NZ_RJUA01000064.1 GCF_024343575.1 Lacihabitans sp. LS3-19
AAAGATAATTTTCACATTAACAGATAATGGTGTTGGCTTTGAAATAGATCAAAAAACAGAAGGAAATGGCCTGAGGAACTTTAAAGAAAGGGCTGAGGAATCAAATTTTGAATTGAAAATTGAAAGTGATGCAGGTAAAGGAACTATACTTTCTATATGTCTTTCTCACTAGAATTAGGGATTTTTTAGAATTGAAAACTATGCCAATTTTGTAGAAATAAATAACACAGAATGGTAGCTTTTTCAACAACGTATTTACAACAATTAAAACCTAAACCCAAGCAAATGATAAGAGTAGCCTTATTTGAAGACAACAAGAACTTTAGAGAAAGTTTGTCACTTTATTTGGCTAGTTCAGAGAACATTTGGATGACTGGCTCATACCCTGACGCCAGAGAGGCGGTTTCGATTGTGAAAAAGCAGAAACCTGATGTGATATTGATGGACATTGAGATGCCCTATATGAATGGCATACACGCAATGATAGAAATCAGAAAGGCCGTTCCCGATGCTAAAATCCTTATTCAGACAGTTTTTGAAGACGAAGACCGCGTATTTCAGGCCATTTGTGGTGGTGCCTCAGGCTATATCATCAAAAACCCTGACCCAGAAAAATATGTGCAGGCTATAGAGGAAGTGAATGGAGGCGGCTCGCATTTGTCGCCAGCCATAGCGGCCAAAGTGATGCAGATGTTTCAGAACCAATTTGTGAAAAAGGAACCAACATTTGTGGACCTAACAGCACGAGAAAAAGACGTGTTGGGTTGTTTGGTAAAAGGAATGAGTTACAAAATGATTGCGGATGCATGTAGCATAAGCTATGCCACTGTAAACACACACGTAAAGCATATTTATGAGAAATTGCATGTAAACTCAGCACCCGAAGCCATCATCAAGGCCATAGAGATGCGATTGGTCTGAAAGGTTGGGTTCTTAATTTATAAACTCCGATGGCCCAGAGGGTGTAAGTTATGGGTTCAGAAATACTCAAAATTATTCCGAAAATAAAGGCTAAATCGTCAGAAAAAGGGGTAATAGCTTTATATATTGGTGTAATAAATAAATTTATTAGATTTGATATTAAAAATCCAAGGTTAAACCAAAATAATGGCTCATTTTTCAAGATTCTTATTTTAGAAGATTTTATCAGTCTAGAATGAACAAAAATAGCAAGAGCAATTGAAAGTGAATTTTTCAATGGAAATAATAAAGGAGCCCCAATTGGCTTGGCAATTGAAAGTTTATAAAAAATTTGAATTAAACTTGCCAAACAAAACAGAATAACTATTAAAATTACTGTCCATTTAATTTTTAAATTGTTTATTATTTTTAAATAAAAAATTGAAGGAATAATACATGCGACCCAGGCAAAAAGGTGATCTAATATATTAGAAACTGTATTGCCTGCTAACATAAATAAATTTATTGACAGATCAACAATTGAATAAGATATCAAAGTGATTAAAATAAAAACGAAAGGGCCTTTAAAATACTTTGATGAAACCAAAGAATAACCTGTCAAAATTACAAGAGAAATGGTTCCTAATTTTGCAGAGTTCAAAAACAAAAAATATAGAATTTTAGAATATAGTAACATTAATATTTTTTTAACAAACATATACAATTATGACAAAAACAGCAATTTATTCCTTAATGGCAAATATTATTTTATTTTGTTCATGCAACAAAGAAGGTTCAAATAGTAAGAATTTAGAATCTTTTAAATACCAATCTAGGCTTGATAGCCTTTTGAACGGAACAAAAGACTTCGGTAATGATGAAATTAATAATGGGGTAATCCGGCAACTCCAATATCAGAAAAAATTCAAAGTAGATGAAAAAAATGGTGTGGTTCTACCAAAGTCACTATTGAATCAATCCATAAATGGATTTACAGAATTAGGTATTGTTTTGCCCCAAGACACTTCAAACTATTCAAAATGGGATTTTTTAGTGGTTTACCCAGGTTTATCAATTAATGAATCTAACGAAGAAAAATTAGAACCAGTAGTATTTTATTATAAGGGAAAA
>NZ_RJUA01000065.1 GCF_024343575.1 Lacihabitans sp. LS3-19
TGAAGTCAGCTGTCTAGCCAAATGAATATTTACATCATCAGAAAAAACGAGGGTAATAACTGATAACCCTTGTCGAGACACCGACCTGATGTCTTCGAGATTTTGAATGTTTACGAATTGAATTTCAAGAGGAGCTGTAATATACTGCTCTACTTCCTGAGCGGCCAATGTTGGTGCCAAAGTAAGCACCACTACTTGGTTGTTGGTAATATCAGGCACAGCATCAATAGGTAAGTTTTTCAAAGAAAACAAACCAGCTATCATACTGAGAGATACTACAATACCCACCACAAGTTTATGGTGAATACTATATCTGACGAGTTTATCAAACATAATAATGATTAAAAAAAATAAAGAAAATAATTAAGCTTAAAGAATTTTAGCCTAACTGGGGTGGATTTAGAAGAGATTTCAAATACTGAAATCTATATAAGTTTTGATAAGTTGAGGAGCTTGATTTTCCTTCAAAAAAAGTAACTGATTTTGAAAACTCAGAAATTATTTTTGCTGCAGGAATAAAAACCAAAAATGTAATGTGAGATTCGAAAGAAGGTAATTTCTTGTGTTCTTGATTAGACTTGTGTTTTGACTCCTTGGCATAATGCATCCAAAGAAAATCTTCAAAACTAATACCTTCTTGTTTGTGCTGCTGATAATGACTGTACAAGTCCCCAAACTTATAGGCCTCCGAAAACCCAACGGATTTTGGAAGTAAACCCTCTAAAAAGATTACGCTAGAGAGAATAAGTATGAAAAAACTTTTAATCATTCTCAAAATTAGACATAAATTTTCAATAAAACTGTGACTTTTATCCAAAATATCCTTTTAAAGGCACATATTAACAATTTATTAATATTTTTCCAAAAAAAACCAGTTTATAAAGATTTAATTAATAGCCAATTAGATTTTCACTTGCACAATAAGTAAAAATCATTTGAATTATTTTTTGATTTTTTTAATCTAAAAACTTACCTTTGCACTGCTTTTAAGGGAATCGAAATTCTTTTTTCTTAAAACACTGGGCCTATAGCTCATTCGGTTAGAGCAACTGACTCATAATCAGTAGGTGCCTGGTTCGATCCCAGGTGGGCCCACAAACCTCTTCAAATTTGAAGAGGTTTTTTTTATGCTATTTTTCATGAATGATATTTGCTGTTACATCTTATTTTCAGAAAAAATCAATAAATTCTATATTGGTGCAACTCAGTCTAATTTAGAAATAAGAATTAAGAATCACAATTCACATTTTTATCAGGGCCAACACTTCTCAAATTCTGCTGAAGATTGGAATTTATTTTTAAAAATCCCAACTGATAATTATGCCCATGCCATTCGACTAGAGAGAAAAATCAAATCTATGAAAAGCTCAAAATACATTTCCAACTTGAAAAAATATCCA
>NZ_RJUA01000066.1 GCF_024343575.1 Lacihabitans sp. LS3-19
GTGGCGGCTGTAGTTCAGCAACGGCGACCACGCGTGTAACGATTACAAATAACCCAAGTGCCACTATCAGCTATGCCGGCACACCGTATTGTAGTACAGCCAGTCCAGCAAGTGTAAATATAACAGGCACGACAGGTGGCGGATTTACTTCAGCCCCAGCAGGCTTAACAATCAATGCAACCACAGGCCAGATCACGCCAAGCAGCAGTACGGCAGGCGTTTATACGGTAACCTACACGATAGCAGCAAGTGGCGGCTGTAGTTCTGCAACGGCGACCACGAGTGTAACGATAAGTAGTGGGCCACCTATAATCAATCAGCCTCAAAACGTAAGTATTTGCCAAGGCAACAACGCCACCTTTACGGTACAAACAAACTTGCAAGAAGTAACTTACCAATGGGAGGTAAACCTAGGAACAGGTTTTGTTCCAGTTGCAGCAAGTGCAGTTTATTCTGGTTATAACACCGCTACCTTGAGTCTGGCCTTCCCGCCAATTGGATATAATAACTACCAATACCGCTGCGTGGTTAGCAAAAACGGCTGTTCTGCTATTTCTAGTGCCGCTACATTGTCTATGTCAGGCTCGGCAGAAGCACTAAACATCGTCAATCTCACCCCCATCAGCGGTGTTTATATACAGACTGCTGTGGCATATACCATAGCTCTAAACAAGATAGAACTGAACGCCAATGTGCTTTTCAAGTCTGGCAATGCAATAGAACTTTTGCCAGGCTTTGAAACCAGAGCAGGTGCAGTGTTTGCAACCAAAATTGAAAGCCCGTGTGGTGTAAACTCAACCAACAACAGTATTTTTGAAAACCTACCAAAAGAAATCAAAAAATGAAAAAACTAAAATTAATTAGAACAATGAAAAAATTAGCTTTACTCCTTTTCTTGGTATTTTCTTCTGGAATAGGATTTTCAAAAACCTTGATCACCTCGGCAATGCAGGTGGGTAATACCAATAGCATCACCATCATCTGGGGTGAGACTGATGTGAATATCAACCCACCTTCAGTGACCTTGAATAGGTACCAGATTAAATACAAGCCTGTTGGCGGATTAGAGACAACGATAGATAACATCAGCAGTTCGCTCCGAACCTATACTTTGACAAACTTGATCTCTGGCCAAACCTACGAAGTAGAGCTCATAGAGGTCATCAGGGTAGTTATTCCTCCCTCGCCGTTCAACCCTTTTCCATATATAGATACAGCCATTGGCTCAGGTATAAGTTCAGTAGCTCTCAATGTTCCTCCAATAGCAGCCTGCACACCACTGACAGTATCTATAGGATCTAACTGTCAGGCCACGGTTACAGCAGCACAAATAGGAGCAGGCTCAAGTGACCCCAATGGCGATGACATCACTTATAGTATCAGCCCTGTCGGTCCATTTGGAGTGGGAGTTTATAATATATCGCTGACAGTAACTGACATTTATGGTTCATCAAGTACCTGCACAAATACACTGACGGTGGTTGACAACCAGGCACCAGTGGTGAGGCTCAAAGACGCCGTCATCAACCTTTCGTCAGATGGAATAGCTGCATTGACCTTAGCCCAGATAAACGATGGCATCACTGACAACTGCAATATAAGCAGCATCGAGCTCAGCAAGACCCAGTTTGGCTGTGACAATATGGGCAAAAATCTGGTGAGTGTAAGCGTAAAAGACGCCGCAGGCAACCAAACCACCCAATGGTGTACGGTGACGGTACTGGACGTAACAGCCCCCCAAGTATCAACTAAAAATGCTGTGATCTTCTTAAACTTTGATGGATATGCCACCTTAAACCCAGAGGACATAGATTTTGGCACATTTGACAAATGTAGCGTACACAAACTAAGTTTGAGCAAATCTGTATTTAGCTGCGAAAACGTAGGTTTCAACAGTGTTGACCTCATCGCTACCGATGCCTCTGGCAACGTATCCAAGGCCTCGGCCGTTGTGAAAGTAGTGGACAACACGCTGCCCTATCAAAGCAGCAAAAAGCTAGAAATAGAGCTAGACAAGGGTGCGGAGCTGATACTGGACAAAAACACCCCAAATTTGAATATATATGATGCCTGTGGTTTAAAATCCATAGATATTATTTCGGAAATAATAACCTGCGAAACCAAGTCAAAAACAGTAAATATAAGGGCAACCGACAAAAACGACAACGTTTTGGTAACTGACCTCAGCTTGGTAGTAAAAGACACCAAGTTTCCAGTAATAATTACCAAACCAGCCAAGCTATATCTAGACGCCAGCGGCCAAGCAATACTAAAAGCCACTGCTCTAG
>NZ_RJUA01000067.1 GCF_024343575.1 Lacihabitans sp. LS3-19
AGATTGGAATTTATTTTTAAAAATCCCAACTGATAATTATGCCCATGCCATTCGACTAGAGAGAAAAATCAAATCTATGAAAAGCTCAAAATACATTTCCAACTTGAAAAAATATCCAGATTTAATTACTAAAATTTTAGAAGAAACAAAGAATTAAGCAACTGACTCTCCCGAAAGCTTTCGGGACAGTAGGTGCCTGGTTCGATCCCAGGTGGGCCCACAAACCTCTTCAAATTTGAAGAGGTTTTTTTTATGCTATTTTTCATGAATGATATTTGCTGTTACATCTTATTTTCAGAAAAAATCAATAAATTCTATATTGGTGCAACTCAGTCTAATTTAGAAATAAGAATTAAGAATCACAATTCACATTTTTATCAAGGCCAACACTTCTCAAATTCTGCTGAAGATTGGAATTTATTTTTAAAAATCCCAACTGATAATTATGCCCATGCCATTCGACTAGAGAGAAAAATCAAATCTATGAAAAGCTCAAAATACATTTCCAACTTGAAAAAATATCCAGATTTAATTACTAAAATTTTAGAAGAAACAAAGAATTAAGCAACTGACTCTCCCGAAAGCTTTCGGGACAGTAGGTGCCTGGTTCGATCCCAGGTGGGCCCACAAACCTCTTCAAATTTGAAGAGGTTTTTTTTATGCTATTTTTCATGAATGATATTTGCTGTTACATCTTATTTTCAGAAAAAATCAATAAATTCTATATTGGTGCAACTCAGTCTAATTTAGAAATAAGAATTAAGAATCACAATTCACATTTTTATCAAGGCCAACACTTCTCAAATTCTGCTGAAGATTGGAATTTATTTTTAAAAATCCCAACTGATAATTATGCCCATGCCATTCGACTAGAGAGAAAAATCAAATCTATGAAAAGCTCAAAATACATTTCCAACTTGAAAAAATATCCAGATTTAATTACTAAAATTTTAGAAGAAACAAAGAATTAAGCAACTGACTCTCCCGAAAGCTTTCGGGACAGTAGGTGCCTGGTTCGATCCCAGGTGGGCCCACAAACCTCTTCAAATTTGAAGAGGTTTTTTTTATGCTATTTTTCATGAATGATATTTGCTGTTACATCTTATTTTCAGAAAAAATCAATAAATTCTATATTGGTGCAACTCAGTCTAATTTAGAAATAAGAATTAAGAATCACAATTCACATTTTTATCAAGGCCAACACTTCTCAAATTCTGCTGAAGATTGGAATTTATTTTTAAAAATCCCAACTGATAATTATGCCCATGCCATTCGACTAGAGAGAAAAATCAAATCTATGAAAAGCTCAAAATACATTTCCAACTTGAAAAAATATCCAGATTTAATTACTAAAATTTTAGAAGAAACAAAGAATTAAGCAACTGACTCTCCCGAAAGCTTTCGGGACAGTAGGTGCCTGGTTCGATCCCAGGTGGGCCCACAAACCTCTTCAAATTTGAAGAGGTTTTTTTTATGCTATTTTTCATGAATGATATTTGCTGTTACATCTTATTTTCAGAAAAAATCAATAAATTCTATATTGGTGCAACTCAGTCTAATTTAGAAATAAGAATTAAGAATCACAATTCACATTTTTATCAAGGCCAACACTTCTCAAATTCTGCTGAAGATTGGAATTTATTTTTAAAAATCCCAACTGATAATTATGCCCATGCCATTCGACTAGAGAGAAAAATCAAATCTATGAAAAGCTCAAAATACATTTCCAACTTGAAAAAATATCCAGATTTAATTACTAAAATTTTAGAAGAAACAAAGAATTAAGCAACTGACTCTCCCGAAAGCTTTCGGGACAGTAGGTGCCTGGTTCGATCCCAGGTGGGCCCACAAACCTCTTCAAATTTGAAGAGTTTTTTTTTATTAATAAAGTTAAGGTAAAAGTTAATGCCTTAATTTCCCCTTTTTTTTAGAACTTTGTACTGTAAATTTTCTCCAAAACATTTTAATCTATTTTGACAAACAAACGCAAAATATTCAATGATCCAGTTTATGGTTTCATA
>NZ_RJUA01000068.1 GCF_024343575.1 Lacihabitans sp. LS3-19
AAGCATATCCACTGTTGCTTATATTACCTATTTTATAGTAGTATTTTTGGAGAGATTTTGGAATGTTTTTATTGTGTAATTTTTCTAGAAATCCTCTCTCTATTTCTTCTGTATTTAGGCCCACTTCGATTTTTATTTTGAAGAGATTTCGCTCTATCAAATTTTTGCAAAGCAAAGAAAGCGTTTGGTCACTGTGGGATTGCCATGATTTTAATGCATACCATATATCTGTATCGTCTAATTGAATGAAATTCTGCAAATACTTATTATCGTTTTTGAAATCATCCAAACTTATATTTTCCTTAATAAATACTTCCAGATTTCTTGGGATTTCAATTGTAATTCCATCGGCTATTAGGTCTTTTACCCTTTCGAAAATCTTCAAAACCATAGTTTCGGAACAAATCGAAGTTTTATGAAGATATACTTGCCAATACATTAGCCTTCTAGCTACCAAGAAGTTCTCGACACTTAGGAGTCCTTTTTCTTCAACAACCAACTCATTATCAACTACATTTAGCATTTTTATGATTCTTTCTGCTCCGATTTTTCCTTCAGCCACGCCCGAATAAAAACTATCTCTATTTAGATAATCCATCCTGTCCATGTCTAACTGGCTAGAAATCAATTGATGAAAAAAACTTCTATTATAGGTTCCTTTAAACATTTCAATTGCCAAGCTTAATTTTCCATCAAATTGCTTGTTTAGGTCTTCCATTAATAATAAGGAAATGGCTTCATGATTGACACCTTTCAGTAAAGCATATTCTAAAACATGTGAAAAAGGGCCATGGCCAATATCGTGCAAAAGAATCGCCACTTGTGCAGCTTCTTTTTCAACTTCCATAATTAGCAAACCTTTGCTTTGCAAAGTATTCAGAGCCTCATTCATTAAGTGCATAGCTCCTAATGCGTGCTGAAACCTCGAATGAAAGGCCCCTGGATAAACCAATTCCGCCATACCCAATTGTTTTATCCTACGAAGTCTTTGAAAATATGGATGTTGTACTATTTCAAATATAAAATCCGAAGGTATAGTTATGAAACCATAAACTGGATCATTGAATATTTTGCGTTTGTTTGTCAAAATAGATTAAAATGTTTTGGAGAAAATTTACAGTACAAAGTTCTAAAAAAAAGGGGAAATTAAGGCATTAACTTTTACCTTAACTTTATTAATAAAAAAAAACTCTTCAAATTTGAAGAGGATTGTGGGCCCACCTGGGATCGAACCAGGCACCTACTGTCCCGAAAGCTTTCGGGAGAGTCAGTTGCTTAATTCTTTGTTTCTTCTAAAATTTTAGTAATTAAATCTGGATATTTTTTCAAGTTGGAAATGTATTTTGAGCTTTTCATAGATTTGATTTTTCTCTCTAGTCGAATGGCATGGGCATAATTATCAGTTGGGATTTTTAAAAATAAATTCCAATCTTCAGCAGAATTTGAGAAGTGTTGGCCTTGATAAAAATGTGAATTGTGATTCT
>NZ_RJUA01000069.1 GCF_024343575.1 Lacihabitans sp. LS3-19
AGGCCTGAAATTATTAATAAAAGCAAAAGGAAAATGTACTACTGACCATATCTCTATGGCGGGTCCTTGGTTGAAATACCGTGGTCACTTGGACAACATTTCTAATAACCTTTTGATTGGGGCTGTAAACTTTGCAAATGACTCAACCAACAAAGTAAAAAACCAGTTGACAGGCGAATATGGCGAAGTACCAGCCGTGCAAAGAGCTTATAAAGCTGCTGGAGTGGGTTCAATAGTTGTTGGTGACGAAAACTATGGCGAGGGTTCTTCAAGAGAGCACGCAGCTATGGAGCCACGTCATTTGGGCGTAAGAGCTATCCTGGTGAAATCTTTCGCTCGTATTCATGAAACCAACCTAAAAAAACAAGGAATGTTGGCTTTGACATTTGCAAATCCTGCGGATTATGACAAAATCAAAGAAGATGATAGTTTAGATATTGTTGGTTTGACTTCTTTCGCTCCAGGTAAATCGTTGACTGTGGTAGCTAACCACTCTGATGGAACAAAAGACGAAATAGTTGTTAATCATACTTATAACGATGCTCAAATCGGCTGGTTCAAAGCTGGGGCGGCATTGAATATCATTGTAATGGAAGCTGGAAAGTAATATTTCTGGATTTTGGATTTAAGGAGAATCCTTGGCTGCGAGGCTGGGGATTTTTTTGTTGTCAATTCCAAGAAATAATATTTCAATAAAAATTAGTTTGAGCTTTAACAAAAAACAATCTCCATTTTAAATAAAAGGATACATTCTAAAGTTTATTTTTTGCGAAAACAATGGCATCATAATTGGCTTTCCTAAAATATCTAAAAAAATCGCATAATTTTAGATTTTAATAATACCATTTTTACCTTTATAAAGTAAATCGGCAATAAAAATCCGTAAAAAGTATACTAACCCCATGGATAAAGACAAAATAGACCAATTTCTCGAAAAATTAGAGAAAATTTCGGCAGTAAACTCAAAGATAAATTTTGAAATTGAAAAGCTTAGAAATGAGTTTAGTGAATCTCAGAAAAATAAGGAAACAGTAAAAGAAGAGATAATTGAAATTACTCCTGGCGTAGTTGTTTCTAAAAATACTGATAAAATTTTGGTTGAAAACCAAATAGTTGAAAAAGAAAGCATTACAGAAAAACTAATACCTAGTGTAAAAAACAACCTTGAAAAGTTCATTGGTGAAAACTTAATCAATAAAATAGGCATATTATTTACTGTAATAGGCGTATCAATAGGTGCCAAATATTCAATAGATCATGATTTAATTAGTCCTACAACTAGAATAATTCTTGGATATATAATGGGTTTGGGTTTGTTGGGTTTTGGCATTAAGCTGAAAGCCAAATACGAAAACTTCAGTGCTGTATTGGTAAGTGGCTCTATTGCAATATTATATTTAATGACTTTTGCAGCATATAGTTTTTATGGTTTATTCCCTCAAACCATTGCATTTCTACTAATGGTTGTTTTTACAATTTTCGGTATAATTGCCTCTTTAAATTATAATAGGCAAATAATAGCTTTAATTGGACTTGTGGGAGCATACACCGTTCCATTTTTATTAAGTAATGGCTCTGGAAGAGTTGACATTTTGTTTTCATATATATGTCTAATAAATCTCGGAATCCTATTTTTAGCCTTCAAAAAATCATGGAAAATACTATTTTATTCAGCATTTACATTTACTTGGTTGATATTCATTTTTTGGTTTAATTCGGATTATAAAGAAGACAATCATTTCTATTTAGCATTAGGCTTTAGTTTTATATTCTACGCTATTTTTTATGTGGCTTTTTTGGCAAATAAACTTTTGCTAAAAGAAAGATTCGAAATTTTGGATGTTGCTTTGATTCTTATTAATTCATTTATTTATTATGGTTTAGGTTATGGTATACTTAGCACTTCAAAAAGCGGAGAAGAATATTTAGGAATATTTACGGCATTAAATGCTCTAGCACATTTTATAGTTTCTAAAATCATAGAAAAACAAAAAGAATCTGAATTTAAACTTTTTC
>NZ_RJUA01000070.1 GCF_024343575.1 Lacihabitans sp. LS3-19
GATAATTTACAGAACCAGAAACACTAAAAGAAATGCTAATCAAAGGAATATTATCAAATGGAGTTCCAGTAAAATTAACAGTTTCAAATCCATTTAAACCTGTAGGAGATATACTTGCCGAATGAGAAACAGTATTGATGCCATCTTCTTTTAAACCCGTAAAAGTAACTGTACAGGCAGTTGCAGGAAAAGAATTTCCCGAATTGAGCGAAGACCATAAATCTACACTTAACATTTTAAAGGTCTTTCCTGCAGTCGTCACTTCAATTGATCCTTGATTTCCCGTTGCATACGGAGCTTTCGAATCTAAAAAGCCGAATGAACTACCAGAACCAATTGCTGAGACCGTTTTTGAAATCCCCAGTTTACCAGTACTCTGGAAATTCACGCCACCTTCTGTGAATGTATTAGCGAGATTTGTTTCATCCTCAAAGGTTTCTATGAAACTATCGTCATTTAAAATCGTAATAATTGCTGAACCCGAGCTAATGGTACCACCTGTGGGATTAGAAAGCGTCATATTAATCGTTTCATTCGGTTCTAAAGTTACATCTCCGTTGATGGTTACATTTACAGTTTGTGACAAAGAACCAATCGGGAAATTAACGGTAGTTAATGGTACTGCCACGTAATCTGAACCTGCAGTAGCGGTACCGTTTGATGATTGAATCTGAACTGAACCTGCCAAAGTTCCAAGAGATCTTGTAATAGTATAGGTATTTACTGTTGTTCCAGCATTTCCTTCAGAAAAATTAGCATTTGCTATTGCATAAGTATTAGTTACTGGTACTGTCGTTGTGAAATTCACATGATCAATCTCCAGATATACCAAACCATTTCCCCCACCCAAGCCATCTCCATCAACAGTATTAAAAGTTAGACTTTGAAAATATAAACCATCTAAAGGTGTTCCTATAAAATTAAGTCCGTTTACAATACCATTTGCATCTATAGTTTGGCCGCTTCCAAGAGCACCACCATTAGAATTAATAGTAATATTTGCCATTAAAGTATTTACCTGTCCACAAGGTATGCCTGAAACGGTTATTGAACCATTCATAGGTATTGCTCCTCCACTAGAATTACTTACATAAGCAGCAAATGAATTTATTTTATAACAGGCACCTGGGTTTAAACTATTATTTATTGCAATGTTAGCAGAATTACTGGTCGCCGGCGAATTAGTGATTAACTCCAAAAATTTCGAACTTCCGCCATAACCATAAGGAGCTAGAGTGGTTAGACTAAATGTATGTGTAAAATTAATTGAACTTTCAACAAATGAACCATTGTTCGTTTCTGTTTCAAAGTCTTCAGTGGCTGTAACTTGTGCAAAAGTATTAATCGAAATCAACAAGACTACAAAAAAAGACAGCAAGCTTTTAAGCTTAATATTGATAATTGATAAAGTAAAAATAGTTTTCATAAAATTAATGTTTTTGATATAATTCTTGCTGCTAAATATTTGGTAAGTCTTATTGTGTGAGAAAAAGTTTTAATAAAAAATATATTTTAATAAATCATAAATACCAAGGAGTAATTTTATTATTAAATCTTAATAAATACTCCTTGGCAATCAACAACTTATAATAGAGGCTTTAGTTTCTCGAAGGGTAAACCCCCACCAACGCAATAATATAATTCAAAGCAAGATAAGGCTGCATATTGTTTACAGGTATATTACCTCCA
>NZ_RJUA01000071.1 GCF_024343575.1 Lacihabitans sp. LS3-19
ATTCCTACTGGTTTAACAAATTGGAGACGGTAATCGCCGTTAATTACATTGTTAAATACATATTTTCCATCAATTCCTGAAACTGTCGTGTCAATAATTACACCTGACGCATTGAGTAAGTACACCGTAACGTTTGGCAATGGGGTATCCCCAGCATTTTGTGTATTTGAAAAGTCTTTATCTTCAAAAACATAGTCGCCAATAGAGCCATAAGGAACATATCCAGCGTCTTTTTTGGTATTGTTTCTCAAAGTATCATTGACAGGTTTAGTAACATCAATGCTAATTGTTTCAGTCCATCCCGACGTATTAATATCACTATCTAAGGTGTCAATTCCATTATATTGAGGTGAAACCATAGCCTCAGATGGGGTTTTAAAGAATAATTTGTAGTTCCCAGAAGGCAAAGAATCAAATAGATATTTTCCATTAATATCTGAAATTGTACTATCTAACAACACAGTTCCAGTTCCGTCGTAAAGGTAAACTTTAATACTATCCATAAAACTTTCAGTAAGCTCCTGCACGCCATTGTTATTGTAGTCTGCCCAAACTAAATCTCCAATGGAACCAAATCTTACTTCAATAACTTCTGTTGTAGCCGTTGCTGTACAACCGTTTAAGCTTTTTGCCGTTACGGTATAAATGCCAGGCGTAGAAATACTTACGGTATCATTGGTTCCTAATCCATTAGACCAAAGATATGATTCTCCTCCTTGAGCAATTCTTAGAACATTGCTTTGAAGGACACTAATAGTATCATTACCCAAGATTGTAGGCAATGGCATAATCGTATCTACAGCTACAACAATTGATGCAGTTGCCGTAAATCCATTCACAATATTGGTTTTTGTAACCGTATAAATCGTGGTTATTGAAGGCAAAGCGATCGGATTAGAAATATTAGCATCACTAAGTCCAATTGATGGCGACCAGCTATAGGTATGACCAATTTCAGCTATTTCTCCAATTTCTTGTCCTAAAGTATTATCAACGCAAGTAATGGTAAAGCCTGTTCCTGCCACTGCAATTGGAATACTATTATCTAAAGTTATTACCACTTGGTCTTGATCATCTTCCGTTGGAATATTATTGTTTGGCGTACTATTTGGATCAAATTGGTCTACGCCTACTACTTGTGCAATATTGGTATAGCTAATGCCTGATAAAGGAGGCAAAACCGTAGCTTTATAAGTTAGTATTTGAGAATTTCCTGACAAAATTGTAGGAATATTCCATACCAAAGAATCTACTAATAAATTTCCAGAATTGCTTATGTTGGTAATGTTTCCATAGCCATTTGGAATAGCATCTCCAATGGAAACATTCGTAGCAGAATCAGGCCCAGCATTATTGATGGTTAATGTAAAAATGACTACATCTCCCACAATTGGATTTAAATTGCTTATAGTTTTAGTTAAACTCAAATCCGCGATCTGAGCACTAGGGGTCACGGAATCATAATCATCTTCCGTAGTTACGTCATTGTCAGGGGTAGAGTTCGGGTCAAACTGGTCAGAAGCAATCACCTGAGCGACATTGGTAAAGGAAACCCCCACACCAGGAGCCAAAACGGTAGCTTCATAAGTCAATACGACCGAACCACCCGAAGCGATAGATAAACCACTCCAAGTCAAAGTATCGTTGGCAAAAACGCCAGCACCACTGATATTGGAAATCAAGCCATAACCATTTGGAATAGCATCTTCGATAGCCACATTGGTAGCTGCATCTGGTCCAGCATTAG
>NZ_RJUA01000072.1 GCF_024343575.1 Lacihabitans sp. LS3-19
GCCTAGGTCCTACTGGTACTCTACCTCTCAAATCTGGTAAAGCAAAAGTGGTTCTACCATCCCCTCCATACATAGTGCCCAATATTGAAAACAGTGCACTATATTGACTAATAGGCAACAATGCTCCGTCACAATATGCCCAGCCTCTGGGTGCAAAATTCCCTCCAAACAATTTGATTTCTGCGATTAAAGGATCCATACTTTTTTTTGTTTAATTGGCTATAAAATTATATTAATATTAAATTCAACATTTGCAAAATTTTCATTTTCTAAACTTGTCTTTGGTAAGACAGGTCCAGATTTAAAATCTGTATTTTGCACGTGATGATTATCTACATAAGTCATTCCTAATGAATCAAAAAACAACTTGGTTTTCAATCCCTTACCTATTGGTGTTTTTATTTCAAAAAACATCCTGTTCATTTTCTTGCGACCATCTTCAAAATACCCTAATGGCTTGTCAGTTATAAAAGAGTATCTACCTAATCCATCAGTCAAAATCTTGCCAAAATACTCGAAAGCGTTTTCGTTATTAGATGAATTACTATGTTTAAACACTATTTCTACATTTCTTAAAGGTTTTAGGTTTTCATCTTTTAACAAGCCCCAAACCTTTAGCTTATTTTGATTCCCTTTGGTAAAAACATTTTTTGAAGGAGAACCTTCCAATGCAAACAATTTAGAATGAAATATTGCATTAATTCCTAAGGTGAATGCAATTGTTTTCTTTACAAATTTTCTACGGCTACTTGTCATTTTAAAATTTTATAATGGTTATCTACTTTTTGAAAACTTCGTTTGTATTCAAATAAATTACCTATTCATACCATTATAAAAAATTATTATTGGCAAAAGTAAAATGTACAATTTTACTATGTATGGGTAAAATTACCTGTTTTAGTATTTTTTAATCTTTTAAATAAAAAACAAATTGAAGTATTAGTCTTTATTTTGGAAGGAAGGCATCACGATTCAATATACTTCTTTACTAAATTCCTAAAAATTCAAAACTTTTTTATTAATTAAAATTTCTTCAGTCTACACAAAAAAAATATTTTGAAGACTAAATCAGAATGCAGAAAGTTTCATGACTATTTCCATTTATTCTGTTAATTCAAAAATACGCAAAATTCAAGCCTGAGGCTAATATTTGCTTGTCTATTTTTTGAATTTGAATTAAAAGTAACTAATAATAGTATAAACAAAAAAATAATTGGAAGTCAATCTCACAAAATAAAAACTTTCATTTTCTAATTTAAACCACTTTAAATCAACCCTTTAACAAGACAGTCCATGGTTTTCATCTAGCAAAAGAAAATTAATTAACAAGTCTCCAAAAAAAATAAACCAAAGCAAGAGTAAATAAGAGTACTCTCGCTAAAGCCAATAACTAAAAATGCGGAAAATTTATAAAATCCTATCAAAGGTTGCTTCATTGGACTAGTCCAATTAAAAGTCCAAACCCTTGGTTAGTCAAATATTTTAAGAATTTAGACAAGATGACCAAATTAGAATCAAAACCTAAGATATAATTCTCAAAAAGCAATATTCTAAATTGCAAAATCACTATAAGTTTGCTATGGCCTTACCCATCTCAACATTTTAGGGAAAATTGCTGCATTTTTTTGATTCAAATCAAATTTTTCATTAGTCATTCCGTACCAATGCAATATAGGTACACCTATATAATGACCATTATCGAAATTATTAATAATATTTTCAGAATCTCCTTTATAGCCATCTGCATGAAAAACAACGTTAGGTTCAATACCAATTTCAAGACATACGGCATAAGTCCAAGCCATAACTGCCATTTCGTTAGCGGCGTCGTTTTCTTGATTATCCAGCTTTCCAGATAAACACTCTCTTTCTTCTTTGCTCATAACAGCTATATGTCCTGCCTCATGTAAAATATCTCCTATATAGGATAATTTATCAATATCTATTTTTAAAACACCATTTTCAACTCGTAATCCTGGCAAAAACA
>NZ_RJUA01000073.1 GCF_024343575.1 Lacihabitans sp. LS3-19
CTCATACCCATAGCATGAATGCCTCTAATGATACCGCTTCTGTCGGTTCGCCTGCATCTAATTCATTGGGAACAGCAGCAAGAGGAGGTACTGTGCTTCCATATGCACCTGGAGCAGCAAATCAAGTTGCAATGGGCTCTACAACTGGCTCAGTTGGAGGTAATATACCTGTAAACAATATGCAGCCTTATCTTGCTTTGAATTATATTATTGCGTTGGTGGGGGTTTACCCTTCGAGAAACTAAAGCCTCTATTATAAGTTGTTGATTGCCAAGGAGTATTTATTAAGATTTAATAATAAAATTACTCCTTGGTATTTATGATTTATTAAAATATATTTTTTATTAAAACTTTTTCTCACACAATAAGACTTACCAAATATTTAGCAGCAAGAATTATATCAAAAACATTAATTTTATGAAAACTATTTTTACTTTATCAATTATCAATATTAAGCTTAAAAGCTTGCTGTCTTTTTTTGTAGTCTTGTTGATTTCGATTAATACTTTTGCACAAGTTACAGCCACTGAAGACTTTGAAACAGAAACGAACAATGGTTCATTTGTTGAAAGTTCAATTAATTTTACACATACATTTAGTCTAACCACTCTAGCTCCTTATGGTTATGGCGGAAGTTCGAAATTTTTGGAGTTAATCACTAATTCGCCGGCGACCAGTAATTCTGCTAACATTGCAATAAATAATAGTTTAAACCCAGGTGCCTGTTATAAAATAAATTCATTTGCTGCTTATGTAAGTAATTCTAGTGGAGGAGCAATACCTATGAATGGTTCAATAACCGTTTCAGGCATACCTTGTGGACAGGTAAATACTTTAATGGCAAATATTACTATTAATTCTAATGGTGGTGCTCTTGGAAGCGGCCAAACTATAGATGCAAATGGTATTGTAAACGGACTTAATTTTATAGGAACACCTTTAGATGGTTTATATTTTCAAAGTCTAACTTTTAATACTGTTGATGGAGATGGCTTGGGTGGGGGAAATGGTTTGGTATATCTGGAGATTGATCATGTGAATTTCACAACGACAGTACCAGTAACTAATACTTATGCAATAGCAAATGCTAATTTTTCTGAAGGAAATGCTGGAACAACAGTAAATACCTATACTATTACAAGATCTCTTGGAACTTTGGCAGGTTCAGTTCAGATTCAATCATCAAACGGTACCGCTACTGCAGGTTCAGATTACGTGGCAGTACCATTAACTACCGTTAATTTCCCGATTGGTTCTTTGTCACAAACTGTAAATGTAACCATCAACGGAGATGTAACTTTAGAACCGAATGAAACGATTAATATGACGCTTTCTAATCCCACAGGTGGTACCATTAGCTCGGGTTCAGCAATTATTACGATTTTAAATGACGATAGTTTCATAGAAACCTTTGAGGATGAAACAAATCTCGCTAATACATTCACAGAAGGTGGCGTGAATTTCCAGAGTACTGGTAAACTGGGGATTTCAAAAACGGTCTCAGCAATTGGTTCTGGTAGTTCATTCGGCTTTTTAGATTCGAAAGCTCCGTATGCAACGGGAAATCAAGGATCAATTGAAGTGACGACTGCAGGAAAGACCTTTAAAATGTTAAGTGTAGATTTATGGTCTTCGCTCAATTCGGGAAATTCTTTTCCTGCAACTGCCTGTACAGTTACTTTTACGGGTTTAAAAGAAGATGGCATCAATACTGTTTCTCATTCGGCAAGTATATCTCCTACAGGTTTAAATGGATTTGAAACTGTTAATTTTACTGGAACTCCATTTGATAATATTCCTTTGATTAGCATTTCTTTTAGTGTTTCTGGTTCTGTAAATTATCTTGCAATAGATAACTTTAATTTTGCTCCTTCTAACATTACTACCACTCAGCTATCTATTAATGATGTTAGCCTATTGGAAGGTACTTTAGGTGGTAATACTTCAGCAGTTTTTACTGTTTCTCGTTCTAATAATAGCACTGCATT
>NZ_RJUA01000074.1 GCF_024343575.1 Lacihabitans sp. LS3-19
ATTCATTGGGAACAGCAGCAAGAGGAGGTACTGTGCTTCCATATGCACCTGGAGCAGCAAATCAAGTTGCAATGGGCTCTACAACTGGCTCAGATGGAGGTAATATACCTGTAAACAATATGCAGCCTTATCTTGCTTTGAATTATATTATTGCGTTGGTGGGGGTTTACCCTTCGAGAAACTAAAGCCTCTATTATAAGTTGTTGATTGCCAAGGAGTATTTATTAAGATTTAATAATAAAATTACTCCTTGGTATTTATGATTTATTAAAATATATTTTTTATTAAAACTTTTTCTCACACAATAAGACTTACCAAATATTTAGCAGCAAGAATTATATCAAAAACATTAATTTTATGAAAACTATTTTTACTTTATCAATTATCAATATTAAGCTTAAAAGCTTGCTGTCTTTTTTTGTAGTCTTGTTGATTTCGATTAATACTTTTGCACAAGTTACAGCCACTGAAGACTTTGAAACAGAAACGAACAATGGTTCATTTGTTGAAAGTTCAATTAATTTTACACATACATTTAGTCTAACCACTCTAGCTCCTTATGGTTATGGCGGAAGTTCGAAATTTTTGGAGTTAATCACTAATTCGCCGGCGACCAGTAATTCTGCTAACATTGCAATAAATAATAGTTTAAACCCAGGTGCCTGTTATAAAATAAATTCATTTGCTGCTTATGTAAGTAATTCTAGTGGAGGAGCAATACCTATGAATGGTTCAATAACCGTTTCAGGCATACCTTGTGGACAGGTAAATACTTTAATGGCAAATATTACTATTAATTCTAATGGTGGTGCTCTTGGAAGCGGCCAAACTATAGATGCAAATGGTATTGTAAACGGACTTAATTTTATAGGAACACCTTTAGATGGTTTATATTTTCAAAGTCTAACTTTTAATACTGTTGATGGAGATGGCTTGGGTGGGGGAAATGGTTTGGTATATCTGGAGATTGATCATGTGAATTTCACAACGACAGTACCAGTAACTAATACTTATGCAATAGCAAATGCTAATTTTTCTGAAGGAAATGCTGGAACAACAGTAAATACCTATACTATTACAAGATCTCTTGGAACTTTGGCAGGTTCAGTTCAGATTCAATCATCAAACGGTACCGCTACTGCAGGTTCAGATTACGTGGCAGTACCATTAACTACCGTTAATTTCCCGATTGGTTCTTTGTCACAAACTGTAAATGTAACCATCAACGGAGATGTAACTTTAGAACCGAATGAAACGATTAATATGACGCTTTCTAATCCCACAGGTGGTACCATTAGCTCGGGTTCAGCAATTATTACGATTTTAAATGACGATAGTTTCATAGAAACCTTTGAGGATGAAACAAATCTCGCTAATACATTCACAGAAGGTGGCGTGAATTTCCAGAGTACTGGTAAACTGGGGATTTCAAAAACGGTCTCAGCAATTGGTTCTGGTAGTTCATTCGGCTTTTTAGATTCGAAAGCTCCGTATGCAACGGGAAATCAAGGATCAATTGAAGTGACGACTGCAGGAAAGACCTTTAAAATGTTAAGTGTAGATTTATGGTCTTCGCTCAATTCGGGAAATTCTTTTCCTGCAACTGCCTGTACAGTTACTTTTACGGGTTTAAAAGAAGATGGCATCAATACTGTTTCTCATTCGGCAAGTATATCTCCTACAGGTTTAAATGGATTTGAAACTGTTAATTTTACTGGAACTCCATTTGATAATATTCCTTTGATTAGCATTTCTTTTAGTGTTTCTGGTTCTGTAAATTATCTTGCAATAGATAACTTTAATTTTGCTCCTTCTAACATTACTACCACTCAGCTATCTATTAATGATGTTAGCCTATTGGAAGGTACTTTAGGTGGTAATACTTCAGCAGTTTTTACTGTTTCTCGTTCTAATAATAGCACTGCATTTTCTGTAAATGTAACATCTTCTAACTTAACTGCTTCGGCAGGATCTGATTATACTGCT
>NZ_RJUA01000075.1 GCF_024343575.1 Lacihabitans sp. LS3-19
AAATAAGCAACGTGCTGACTACATGACCATTGGAGGTTATCCTTCTCTTGACAATAGATACACCGTATTTGGAGAGGTTGTTGATAATTTAAAACTAATTGATGATATAGCTGTGGTTCAAAAAGATGAATTCAATAGACCAGTGGAAGACATCAAAATGGCCATGACCATGAAAAAAATGAGAAAAAAGAAAATAACCAGACTTTACGGTTATAAGTTTGTAAAATGAAAAAAATATTAATAACGGGTTCAAACGGGCTTTTAGGGCAAAAGTTAGTTGAAAAACTTTCCAAATCGAAGGAATTTCAAACTATTGCTACAGCAAGAGGAAATAACAGATTACCCGCTTCTGACAACTATATATATATATCGCTTGATATTACAAATAAAGACGAAATAGCCGCTGTATTTGAATCAGAAAAGCCTGATATTTTAATTCACACAGCCGCCATGACAAATGTGGACCAATGTGAAACCGAAAAAGATGGATGTTGGGGGTTAAATGTCAATGCAGTTGAGTATTTAATCAATGCTTGTAAAAAAACAAATACTTTTTTTATACATCTTTCTACCGATTTTATTTTTGATGGCAAAGAAGGACCTTATGATGAAACTGCTGAAGCTAATCCTTTGAGTTTTTATGGTTGGAGTAAATATGCAGCTGAGAAACTTTTGATAAATAGTGATATCAAATGGTCAATTGCCAGAACTATACTTGTATACGGCATTGCACATGATATGAGTCGCTCAAATATTATTCTTTGGGTAAAAAACTCACTCGAACAAGGCAAAAACATCAATGTGGTAAACGACCAATGGCGTACACCTACTTTGGCAGAAGATTTAGCGGATGGTTGTATTTTGATAGCTCAAAAAGAAGCTGAAGGCATTTTTAACATTTCTGGCAAAGATCTTTTAAATCCTTACGAAATGGCCATCATGACAGCCGATTTCTTTAATCTTGACAAATCATTGATTACCGAAGTGGATGGAACAAAATTCACCCAACCTGCCAAAAGACCAGCAAAAACAGGTTTTATTTTAGACAAACCAATGGAAATCTTAGGATATAATCCTAAGACATTCAATGAAGGAATAGCATTTTTAGCAAAACAAATCGGTGAGAAGTAATCAACCTTGTCTGACCAATTTTACTGAAAACAGTTCTTTAGATCTGGAATAAATATACGTTACGACTACCAATGTCTTGAGTTTGACACCATTTTGAGTCACGAAGTTTTGAATGGCGAAGGCTATGTAACAAAGGCAAATATGGCCCTCTATTCTTTGGTCTGTCCAATGAAACATTGGTCTGGTTTCAAGGTGGGATTTGAAGGTTCTAAAGCTGTGTTCTATTTTAAATAGTTGTTTATATTGATCTAAGACATCGCTTACTGGCAGCGTTTGATTATTGGTGCTTATGGCTAAAAAACCATCATACCGCTCAGCCGCAGCTATTTTTTCTTCATTCAGAC
>NZ_RJUA01000076.1 GCF_024343575.1 Lacihabitans sp. LS3-19
GTGGCGGTCACTGTTGAGTTTCCTGTCCAGCCAGCTACAAAAGTGACACTGCCTGTTGATGCATTTATAGTATTTCCTCCACTTAAACTAATGGCATCTAAAGTATAAACTATGCCTGTAGTATTTGTGGCGGTTGCTGAATAAACATTTGCTCCTGCTCCTTGACATCTTATAGAACTTGCACCCAAACCAAAAACCGGAGTAAGTACAGCCAAATTAGTAGTAACAGTATGTGTTGCAGTTTTGGGGCCATTACATCCAGTAGCGGTTACTGTAATGATAGATACTCCAGACCAATTTACATCAAATGTAACTTCTCCAGTGTTTGAGTTAATGGTATTTCCATTACTTAAACTGGTATTGTCTAAGATATAACTTATACCAGTATTATTAGTGGCAGTTGCCGAATAAGTAACATTTCCTGCCGCAATACATCTGCTTGAAGTACTACCCATTGCAAAAATAGGATTTCCGACTGTTGGGGTTGTAGTAATGGCATGTGTAGAGGTCAAAGGGCCCGAGCATCCCGCTGCTGAAGCTGTCACAGTAGAGTTTCCTGACCAACCTGCTACAAAAGTAACTACTCCTGTACTTGAGTTTATGGTATTTCCTGCACCCAAACTTGTCGCATCCAATGAATATGATATGCTTGTTGAATTTAATGCAGTCGCAGAATAATTTACACCTCCTGCTCCTTGGCATCTTGTTGAATTTGCTCCTAATGTAAAAATTGGAGCCTGAACTGGCTGATTTGTCGTAGCATTATGAACAGTACTTTTTGGACCATTGCAACCTTGAGCT
The DNA here is from genome assembly GCF_024343575.1 of Lacihabitans sp. LS3-19. Taxonomy (GTDB): domain Bacteria; phylum Bacteroidota; class Bacteroidia; order Cytophagales; family Spirosomataceae; genus Leadbetterella. The sequence continues at coordinate 802 of NZ_RJUA01000076.1, forward strand.
GTAACAGTTATTTGCGTTGTTCCAGACCAACCTGCAGCATAAGTTACTTCCCCAGTAGTAGCGTTAATGGTATTTCCAGCAAGTATACTCGCAACATCCATTGAATAGCTTATTCCAGTGTTATTACTTGCGGTAGCTGTATAAAATACGCTTCCAGCAGCTTGACATCTAATAGAGGTTAAGCCTAAAGAAAACACAGGAGTACCAACACTTGGTATTATTGTTATCGTATGTGTAGAGGCTAATGGCCCATTACAGCCATTTGCAGTTGCTGTTACAATTGAAGTACCTGTCCAGCCTGATGTAAATGTTACTTCTCCAGTACTTGAATTGATTGTATTTCCACCCGATAAACTTGCTGCATTTAATGAATAAATTATGCTAGTGGCATTAGTAGAAGTAGCATTATATCCTACGGTTGCTGCACCTTGACATCTAGTTGAACTAGTGCCTAGGTCAAATATCGGCGTTGTAATGGATCCCGTTGTAATTGCGGAATGTGATGCACTTGCAGTGCTACTACAGCCAGTAGCAGTTGCTGTTATTATGGCTGTTCCTACCCAGCCAGAAGCATAATTTACTCTTCCATTTGATGCATTAATTGTATTTCCCGCTGATAAACTTGTTGCGTCTAAAGAGTAAGTTAAGCTTGTACTATTTGAAGCCGTTGCAGAATAAATAACATTTCCATTACCTTGACATCTCGTAGTGGTTGCACCTAAAGCAAATACAGGAATACCTACCGAAGCAGTTGTAGTAACGGAATGATTGGCTGTTTTCGGGCCATTACAACCTGCTGCAGAAGCAGTAATAGTAGATACACCACTCCAATTAGCATCAAATGTAACTTCTCCTGTAAATGGATTTATCGTATTACCTCTTGATAGACTTGTAGCGTCTAGCGAATATGTAATCCCCGTTGTATTGGTAGCATTTGCAGTATAAATTACAGCATTTGCAGCTTGGCATCTTGTTGAACTGGAACCCAAAACGAAAGCTGGAGTTCCTACTGTTGGAGTTACTGTTACAGTATGGGTTACAGTTTTAGGCCCATTACAACCTGAAGCTGATGCAGTTATGGTAGTATTACCAGACCATGTAGCAGAAAATGTGACTGCACCTGTACTTGAATTTATGGTATTTCCACCCAATGAACTTAATA
>NZ_RJUA01000077.1 GCF_024343575.1 Lacihabitans sp. LS3-19
CGGCGTTTTGTTTTTGGAGAGTTTCCTGTTTTTCGAGAGAGAGTTGTTGGACTTCAATTAACTTTCTTTCTAAATTGATGCTATTATTACCAAATTCACGAGATATATAAATTAACATAGATATGGGTATTGACCAATTACAAGCCAGAAAAACTAAATCCTTTATGCTAAAGGATGAATTTATTTTCATATTCAAAAAGTAGCTTGTGCCAAACAATATTAAAACGGCAGAAAGAACCCAAAATACTATTAAGCCTGCAATCACAATTACGAAAGATTTATTACCACTTAGATAGGTGGTAATCGACAACCTTAGTACAAGAAACCTAGAAAAAACAAGTAGAAAAAAACCAAGAATTCCACCTAAATCAGCATTAATTATCTGAAAAAATATTACAATTACAGCGAAACCCAATATTAACCAAAAAAAAATATTTTTCCTTATATTGTTTAGGCTATGAATTGCAATAAAAAGAAATGTCGAAGAAATTGTTGTGAAAATTGTTGGAAGAGTATTCTGGTCTGCATTAGTAATATTAGGATCAATATTAAACAAGGAAAATGAATAAAAGCTACTTGAAATAACTGCTGAGATTGCAGCAATAAAAAAGAAAAAATTAGCTTTTTGTTTTTTATAAACTAAAAATAAACAAAAATGTATTATTGATAATACTAGAAAAAAACCTATATTTAAAATAGTCAACATTAAGGCTCCTTGACCAACATTTGAATCTTGTGTTGATTTGGAAAATTGATCATTTCTTTTCCTAAAGTTAGAATCAGGATTGACTACTTCAGATTTTTTTTCCCCACCTTTATCAAGCAAAATTCTTTGCTGCGATATGCTATCAATGCGAAAAACCTCATTTTGGGCATAAACGTCTAAATGATAGATAGTCAATAAACTAAATATCAGTAGTTTTTTCATAGCCTAAATTGGAATATTTATTTGTGAGTTTGTCCCTTCATTTTCTTTTGATACTAAGTCCCAAGTTCCATTCAACGACTCCACTCTTGCTTTTACATTTTTCATTCCTTTGCCATCGCTTTCATTGTCAAAAGTACCAATTCCATTGTCAGAAACTTTTAGTGAAATCTGCCTTTCAGTACGAGAAAGTTCAATTTTAGCTTCGGTGGCTTTTGAGTGTTTGACGATATTATTGACCAATTCGAGGCATATACTGTAAAGTTCAAACTCAATTTTATTATCAACTCGGCCAAAACCTTCATCAATTTGTAAATCGAAACGAATTTTTGAATTTTTGCTTATTTTTCGTACAAAACCTTGAAGAGTTGGTACAAGCCCTTGTTTCTCAAATTCTTCGGGCAAGAGATTATGCGACAACAAACGCACATCATTATAGGCTTTTTCGAGGTTTTCTCTGAGGTTTTGATGAATTTCCTTTTCTTCGGTATTCATCTTTGATTTGTCAATCATATCGACATTCAGCCAAAGAGCCGAAAGTGTTGAGCCGAGATTATCGTGCAAATCGGCAGCAACTCGTTGGCGTTCGATGGTTTGTCCTTTCAGAAGAGCGGCTTGTAGTTCGGCGTTTTGTTTTTGGAGAGTTTCCTGTTTTTCGAGAGAGAGTTGTTGGACTTCAATTAACTTTCTTTCTAAATTGATGCTATTATTACCAAATTCACGAGATATATAAATTAACATAGATATGGGTATTGACCAATTACAAGCCAGAAAAACTAAATCCTTTATGCTAAAGGATGAATTTATTTTCATATTCAAAAAGTAGCTTGTGCCAAACAATATTAAAACGGCAGAAAGAACCCAAAATACTATTAAGCCTGCAATCACAATTACGAAAGATTTATTACCACTTAGATAGGTGGTAATCGACAACCTTAGTACAAGAAACCTAGAAAAAACAAGTAGAAAAAAACCAAGAATTCCACCTAAATCAGCATTAATTATCTGAAAAAATATTACAATTACAGCGAAACC
>NZ_RJUA01000078.1 GCF_024343575.1 Lacihabitans sp. LS3-19
GTTTTTGCAAACGATACTTTGACTTGGAGCGGTTTATCTATCGCTTCGGGTGGTTCTGTGGTATTGACTTATGAAGCTACTGTTTTGGCTCCTGGTGTGGGTATTTCCTTTACCAATGTCGCTCAAGTGATTGCTTCTGACCAGTTTGACCCGAACTCAACGCCTGACAATGACGTAACTACGGAAGATGATTATGATTCCGTGACCCCTAGTGCTCAGATCGCGGATTTGAGTTTAACTAAAACTATAAGCAATTTAAATCCAATTGTGGGAGATGTAGTCATTTTTACATTAACCATCAATAATGCTGGGCCTGATTCTGCTACGAATGTTTCCATTGGAGATGCTATTCCAAATGGCTATGGAAACATTACCAACATAAGCAATTCTGGAAATTTATTAGTAGATTCTTTGGTATGGAATATTCCTACAATTTTGTCAGGAAATTCTCAAATACTAACTTATAAAGCTACGGTTTTGCCTCCTTTATCAGGCATTAGCTATACCAATATTGCACAAGTAGTAGGCGTAGACCAATTTGATCCAAATAGTACGCCAAACAATAATATTCCAACGGAAGATGATCAAGACCAAGTGGTAATAACTTTAGATAATAGTATTCCAATTGCAGTGGCAGGAACAGGCTTTACCATTACTTGCGTTGATAATACTTTAGGACAAGAAATTGGAGAAATAGCTGAAATTGGTCATACCTATAGCTGGTCGCCATCAATTGGACTTAGTGATGCTAATATTTCTAATCCGATCGCTTTGCCTTCAATAACCACGATTTATACGGTTACAAAAACCAATATTGTGAATGGATTTACGGCAACTGCATCAATTGTTGTAGCTGTAGATACGATTATGCCATTGCCTACAATCTTGGGTAATGATACTATTAGTGTCCTTCAAAGCAATGTTCTAAGAATTGCTCAAGGAGGAGAATCATATCTTTGGTCTAATGGATTAGGAACCAATGATACCGTAAGTATTTCTACGCCTGGCATTTATACCGTAACGGCAAAAAGCTTAAACGGTTGTACAGCAACGGCTACAACAGAAGTTATTGAAGTAAGATTTGGTTCCATTGGAGATTTAGTTTGGGCAGACTACAATAACAATGGCGTGCAGGAGCTTACTGAAAGTTTTATGGATAGTATTAAAGTTTACCTTTACGACGGAACTGGAACTGTGTTGTTAGATAGTACAATTTCAGATATTAATGGAAAATATCTATTTGATTCTTTGCCTTCTGGGAACTACAAATTATTCTTTAAAACCCCATCTGAGGCTATGGTTTCACCTCAATATAATGGAATTGACACCTTAGATAGTGATATTAATACGTCGGGATGGACTGAAACAATTAGCATTGATGTTACTAAACCTGTCAATGATACTTTGAGAAACAATACCAAAAAAGACGCTGGATATGTTCCTTATGGCTCTATTGGCGACTATGTTTTTGAAGATAAAGACTTTTCAAATACACAAAATGCTGGGGATACCCCATTGCCAAACGTTACGGTGTACTTACTCAATGCGTCAGGTGTAATTATTGACACGACAGTTTCAGGAATTGATGGAAAATATGTATTTAACAATGTAATTAACGGCGATTACCGTCTCCAATTTGTTAAACCAGTAGGAATGAATGCTGATTTGAAAAACATTGGCTCAGATTCTGAACTCGACTCAGACGCCGATCCAATTACTGGAATCACTGATTTGTTTAATGTGAATACAACATTGACCTTAAATGACCCTCTCAGAAATCTAAATGCTATGGACGCTGGATTTAATTTTTATGATCCAAAAATTAGATTGACTAAAGATGGAGTTTTGGTAGGAACAGGCTTAGTTGGAGATAAAATCACGTACGGATTTACGGTATTGAATACTGGAAATATCACGTTAAGCAATGTTTTCATTGAAGACACTTTGATTTCTAACAGTCCAATCAGTGTTTCACCAAACGTGTTGGCACCAAACCAAACTGGATTTGCAATAGCACATTATACCTTACTAGCTGCCGATATTGAAAGAGGCTATGTTGCAAACT
>NZ_RJUA01000079.1 GCF_024343575.1 Lacihabitans sp. LS3-19
ACGGAAGATGATTATGATTCCGTGACCCCTTGTGCTCAGATCGCGGATTTGAGTTTAACTAAAACTATAAGCAATTTAAATCCAATTGTGGGAGATGTAGTCATTTTTACATTAACCATCAATAATGCTGGGCCTGATTCTGCTACGAATGTTTCCATTGGAGATGCTATTCCAAATGGCTATGGAAACATTACCAACATAAGCAATTCTGGAAATTTATTAGTAGATTCTTTGGTATGGAATATTCCTACAATTTTGTCAGGAAATTCTCAAATACTAACTTATAAAGCTACGGTTTTGCCTCCTTTATCAGGCATTAGCTATACCAATATTGCACAAGTAGTAGGCGTAGACCAATTTGATCCAAATAGTACGCCAAACAATAATATTCCAACGGAAGATGATCAAGACCAAGTGGTAATAACTTTAGATAATAGTATTCCAATTGCAGTGGCAGGAACAGGCTTTACCATTACTTGCGTTGATAATACTTTAGGACAAGAAATTGGAGAAATAGCTGAAATTGGTCATACCTATAGCTGGTCGCCATCAATTGGACTTAGTGATGCTAATATTTCTAATCCGATCGCTTTGCCTTCAATAACCACGATTTATACGGTTACAAAAACCAATATTGTGAATGGATTTACGGCAACTGCATCAATTGTTGTAGCTGTAGATACGATTATGCCATTGCCTACAATCTTGGGTAATGATACTATTAGTGTCCTTCAAAGCAATGTTCTAAGAATTGCTCAAGGAGGAGAATCATATCTTTGGTCTAATGGATTAGGAACCAATGATACCGTAAGTATTTCTACGCCTGGCATTTATACCGTAACGGCAAAAAGCTTAAACGGTTGTACAGCAACGGCTACAACAGAAGTTATTGAAGTAAGATTTGGTTCCATTGGAGATTTAGTTTGGGCAGACTACAATAACAATGGCGTGCAGGAGCTTACTGAAAGTTTTATGGATAGTATTAAAGTTTACCTTTACGACGGAACTGGAACTGTGTTGTTAGATAGTACAATTTCAGATATTAATGGAAAATATCTATTTGATTCTTTGCCTTCTGGGAACTACAAATTATTCTTTAAAACCCCATCTGAGGCTATGGTTTCACCTCAATATAATGGAATTGACACCTTAGATAGTGATATTAATACGTCGGGATGGACTGAAACAATTAGCATTGATGTTACTAAACCTGTCAATGATACTTTGAGAAACAATACCAAAAAAGACGCTGGATATGTTCCTTATGGCTCTATTGGCGACTATGTTTTTGAAGATAAAGACTTTTCAAATACACAAAATGCTGGGGATACCCCATTGCCAAACGTTACGGTGTACTTACTCAATGCGTCAGGTGTAATTATTGACACGACAGTTTCAGGAATTGATGGAAAATATGTATTTAACAATGTAATTAACGGCGATTACCGTCTCCAATTTGTTAAACCAGTAGGAATGAATGCTGATTTGAAAAACATTGGCTCAGATTCTGAACTCGACTCAGACGCCGATCCAATTACTGGAATCACTGATTTGTTTAATGTGAATACAACATTGACCTTAAATGACCCTCTCAGAAATCTAAATGCTATGGACGCTGGATTTAATTTTTATGATCCAAAAATTAGATTGACTAAAGATGGAGTTTTGGTAGGAACAGGCTTAGTTGGAGATAAAATCACGTACGGATTTACGGTATTGAATACTGGAAATATCACGTTAAGCAATGTTTTCATTGAAGACACTTTGATTTCTAACAGTCCAATCAGTGTTTCACCAAACGTGTTGGCACCAAACCAAACTGGATTTGCAATAGCACATTATACCTTACTAGCTGCCGATATTGAAAGAGGCTATGTTGCAAACTCAGCCTTGGTATTCGGTACTGACCCAATAGGTGTAACTGTAACCGATACATCTGACAATGTGAATCCTTACG
>NZ_RJUA01000080.1 GCF_024343575.1 Lacihabitans sp. LS3-19
CCGTACAAGGGTTATTATCATCACAAACTTTGGGTGTAAGTCCAGGCTGACAAACTCCTCCCACACAATAATCGTTCTCAGTACATACATTATTATCTGTGCATGAAGCTGAGTTATCCACAAACACGCAATTGCCCGTCAATGGATCACAACTATCAGTGGTACATGGATTTCCATCATCGCAAGTCTTCGGTATTCCTGCACAAACTCCGTTATGACATACATCGTTTATTGTACAAGGGTCACCATCGTCACAAGCTGAATTATTGTTTACTTGAATGCATCCTGAAAGTGGATTACATGCTGCGGTGGTACAAAGATTGCCGTCATCTGGACAAGAAATGGAAGTACCCGAACATGTACCTGCTATACATTGATCATTTTCTGTACAAATATTATTGTCATCACATGTACTCCCATTAGTTTTAGGAGTAAAAACACAACCTAGAGGACCTTCCGAATCTGTGGTACATGGATTACCGTCGTCACAAACGACACTTTTTGAATAGACAAAAGGTATATCTTTTTTTATTATATAGTTATTAAAAATCAACCTACTTTTCAAAAACTGTAAGGATTGGTTTATTTCTGGGTATGGTTTTAGAAAGTAGGATTTATATACATTTTTTAAAAGCTGAATAAATTCTTCTTTTTCTTTAAATCCTGAAGACATGGTTTTTATGTCACCATTTTCATCAAAAAATAAAAGAGTAGGAAGAGATTTAATAAAAAAAGCAGCTTTATAAGCTGTCCCTTCCTCTGAACTGTTCAATACACGATAAGAAACAAAACCAGAATTTAAAACATTAATTACTTGAGGATCGGTTAATGTTTCTTCTTGAAATTTTTTACAGAAACCACACCAATCCGCATAATAAAGCACAAAAATACCTTTATGTTCATCAATAGCTTTCTGTTTAACCTCCTCAATAGATTGTAAAAATACAGGAGATGGTGCAGCTATAAGTTTTATAGAAAAAAATATCAGTATTAAAACGAAATGCTTTTTATTCATAAAAACTAAATTTTAACCCTTAAACTTATATTGAAAATTTTGAACAGAATTAACCAAATTATCAATAAACCAATCTTAAAGTTAAAAAAACAATAAACGGACTCCAAAATTGAAACCCGTTTTTTATTTTAAGGGAAATGCCATTCCATCTTTAAAGAATAATTTCGAGGCATAATCGGATCAACAGAATTGTACTCCTGCACATTGAAGGATATTTTGTCAAAATCATTTCCTACTTTTCCCCTTTATGTAAACTACCTAAAACTATAAAATAAATTGATATCTGATGGTATAAAAGCTGGAATGGCGATAAGTTGACATGCGTCGTTTTCGACTGTAAAATATGCAGACCTCTCGGCAAATCTTTTACAAAAAGCAAAAAATAAAAACTGCTGCCTAACAAGTTGCCAAAGGAAAAGGACTGCATTTCGTGTTTTCAAGAAACAAATCTGACCGCCCAATGACCTCTGGAAGAGTAATATAATACGCTGGAAACAAAGGCACTGGCAATATATCAGATACTGTTTTGGCAAAGCAGGGAAGTCAAGTGAAGGCTGCAAAATAATTAAGACAAAAAAACATTCAAGTTTATTTTGAATTTATTATAAAAGGAGTCTTTTTGGGACTCCTTATAATTTATAAAGCTTCAAAATGTTTTTAAAACTTTACACCTGCTGAAACATTAAAAGTACGACCATCAGCTGGTAAAATTCCAGGGCCAGGATACCCCCCAGCTCTTCTTGTGAAGTACTTTTCATTGGTTATATTATTAATTCCAGCTTTCACATTATAATTTTTCAGAAACTTAAAACTAGCCGAAATATCTTGAACTGTATAGGCTGGAATTAAGCCTGTAGTTGCAGCAACATTTGGAGTCTCCGTATTTGAGGCATCAGAATAGGCACTTCCGATATCACTTAACTGCCAAGTCATCGAAAATCCTTTTTTATTATAGTTCACCCCAAAACGATTGATTTTACTAGGAGCATTTTCTACTTTTTTGCCGCTTAAATTACCTTCAACTATTTGGTTATTAACAACAATTGTAGTTTTAAAACCTTTGTAGGTAGCATCAATAAATGCAACTGAAGCAAATAAACTCAAATAACCAAATTTTGATTTTTTGATAAAAGCAGAAATAGGATCAAATTCTAAATATCCTTCAAATCCTTGACTCAAGCTTCTTCCTAAATTTGTTCTATATTGATATCTTTGTCCTAAAGTATTCATTT
>NZ_RJUA01000081.1 GCF_024343575.1 Lacihabitans sp. LS3-19
TTGTAGAAAATACTTCAACAAATTGTGCAGGTTATAATCCCTCAACAATTTCAAGTATTCAAAATCCGTCTGGTGGAACGATTCAATGGCAAAAAGCGGAAGATTGCTCCGCCGCAAACCCTACTTGGATAAATATAGTGGGAGAAAATACTGCAACTTTCAACCCTCCTTCTCTTTTGGTATCGACTTGTTACAGAAGGATGGCTTTTGATTCTTGCAATACTGTATATTCAAATATTACGACTTTCAACATCAATCCAGATCCAAGTATAAACATCGTGGCTGACTCAGATTCGGTTTGTTTTGGAAAAACGCTTAATATCACAAAAACAGTAATTGGAGGTGAGGGAATTTGTAATATTCAATGGCAAATCAATAAAGTTAGTTCTTCTCAAAGTTCTACAGCTTGGAAAAATACTTCTGTTTCAGACGCTTTAGCCTTTAGTTTTGATAATCCAGGAAACGATAGCACTTTCTATTTTAGAGCAAGAGTGGATTGCATTAATAGTTCTTGCAATATCGCTACTTCCAATGTGCTTTCAATTGTTTTTCATCCTGATTTAAGTATTTCGGTGCCTTTTACAGATTCAACAATTTGTGCAGGTGCGAATGTAAGTATTTCAAGTTCAGGCTGTAAAGGTGATATTCTTTGGTCTAGTGGTCAAACTTCTGCTCAAATAAATGTTGTTCCAACCGAAAATACCACTTACACTGTCAATTGCAAAAACTCTTGTGATGCTATTTCTAAAAGTGTGAATATTACGGTGGTTCCCGGAATTGAGGCTCCAAATATTTCTACTTCACAATTGAATTATTGTTTTGGGGAAACTATAAAAATAACCGCAACTAACTGTGTTGGTAAAGTAATTTGGAGCAATGGAATACAAGGTGCTAGTATTGAAATTACTGCAAATGAAAGCTTTAGCATTTCGGCTTCTTGTTTCGATCAAAAATGCCAATCTCCACAAAGTCAAACGCTTAATATCAAAGTTTATCCAGTTTTGACGCCCGGTTCTATTGTTTCAAATACTTCTACAAATTGTGCGGGTTTCAATCCATTGACCATCGCAAGCGTTCAAAATCCTTCTGGAGGAACCATTCAATGGCAAAAAGCGGAAGATTGTTCAGCGGCAAACCCTACTTGGGTAAATATTTCGGGAGAAAATATTGCAACTTTCAACCCTCCAGCCCTATTGGTTTCGACTTGTTACAGAAGGATGGCTTTTGATTCTTGCAACACTGTGTATTCAAATATCACGACTTTCAGCATCAACCCAGATCCAAGTATAAGCATTGTTGCAGATACAGATTCGGTTTGTTTTGGAAATACTCTAAATCTCACAAAAACCGTAATCGGCGGTGAAGGAACTTGTAATATTCAATGGCAAATCAATAAAGTCAGTTCTTCTCAAAGTTCTACAGCTTGGAAAAATATTTCTGTTTCAGACGCATTAGCTTTTAGTTTCGATAATCCTGGAAACGATAGCACTTTTCACTTTAGAGCAAGAGTTGATTGCATAATTAGTTCATGCAACATAGCTACTTCCAATGTAGTTTCGGCTGTTTTTCATCCGCAATTGAGTATTTCGGTGCCTTTTGCAGATTCCACCATTTGTGCTGGTGCGAATGTAAGTATTTTAATTTCAGGCTGTAAAGGAGAAATTCTTTGGTCTACAGGCCAAACTTCAGCTCAAATTAATGTTGCACCAACAGAAAATACTACTTATATAGTCTCTTGTAAAAACTCTTGTGACGCGGTTTCTAAAAGTGTGAATATTACAGTAGTTCCTGGAATTGAAGCTCCTAACATTTCTACTTCACAACTAAATTATTGTTTTGGAGAAATCATTACTTTAAATGCCTCAAACTGCTCGGGTGATATAATTTGGAACAATGGAATGAAAGGTGCGAGTATTGAAATTACTGCAAATAATAATTTCAGTATTTCCGCAAAATGCCAAACTTCAGAATGCCAATCACCACAAAGTCAGACGCTTAACATAAAAGTCTATCCAGTTTTGGCACCTGGTTCTATTGAAGAAAATACCTCTACAAATTGTGCAGGTTTCAATCCATTGACCATCGCAAGCATTCAAAATCCATCAGGTGGAACTATT
>NZ_RJUA01000082.1 GCF_024343575.1 Lacihabitans sp. LS3-19
AAAGTTCTACAGCTTGGAAAAATATTTCTGTTTCAGACGCATTAGCTTTTAGTTTCGATAATCCTGGAAACGATAGCACTTTTCACTTTAGAGCAAGAGTTGATTGCATAATTAGTTCATGCAACATAGCTACTTCCAATGTAGTTTCGGCTGTTTTTCATCCGCAATTGAGTATTTCGGTGCCTTTTGCAGATTCCACCATTTGTGCTGGTGCGAATGTAAGTATTTTAATTTCAGGCTGTAAAGGAGAAATTCTTTGGTCTACAGGCCAAACTTCAGCTCAAATTAATGTTGCACCAACAGAAAATACTACTTATATAGTCTCTTGTAAAAACTCTTGTGACGCGGTTTCTAAAAGTGTGAATATTACAGTAGTTCCTGGAATTGAAGCTCCTAACATTTCTACTTCAAAATTGAATTATTGCTTTGGGGAAACCATTATTTTAACTACCTCAAACTGCTTGGGTGATATAATTTGGAGCAATGGAATGCAAGGTGCAAGTATTGAAATTACTGCAAATAATAATTTCAGTATTTCCGCAAAATGCCAAACTACAGAGTGCCAATCTCCACAAAGTCAGACGCTTAACATCAAAGTCTATTCTGTATTGACGCCTGGATCTATTGTTTCTAATACTTCAACAAACTGTGCGGGTTTCAATCCATTGACCATCGCAAGCGTTCAAAATCCGTCTGGTGGAACTATCCAATGGCAAAAAGCGGAAGATTGCTTGGCTGCAAACCCTGCATGGGTGAATATTTCTGGAGAAAACTCAGTAACTTTCAATCCTCCTGCTCTTTTGGTTTCGACTTGTTACAGAAGGATGGTATTTGATTCTTGCAATACTGTGTATTCAAATATCTCTACTTTCAACATCAACCCTGACCCAAGTATAAACATTGTGGCTGATACAGATTCGGTTTGTTTTGGAAATACTCTAAATCTCACAAAAACAGTAATTGGTGGTGAAGGAATTTGTGATATTCAATGGCAAATAAATAAAACTAGCTCATCTCAAAGTTCTACAAATTGGAAAAATATTTCTGTTTCAGACGCTTTAGCCTTTAATTTCAATAATCCTGGAAACGATAGCACTTTCTATTTCAGAGCGAGAGTTGATTGCATAAATAGTTCATGTAATATCGCCACGTCCAATGTTGTTTCGGCTGTTTTTCATCCGCAATTGAGTATTTCAGTGCCTTTTTCAGATTCTACGATTTGTGCTGGTGCGAATGTAAACATTTTAAGCTCAAGCTGCAAAGGAGAAATCCTTTGGTCTTCTGGAGAAACTTCTGCTCAAATAAATGTATCCCCTACAGAAAATACCACCTACACAGTCACTTGCAAAAACTCTTGTGATGCGGTTTCTGAAAGTGTGAATATTAAAGTGGTTCCTGGAATTGAAGGCCCAATAAATACCACCCCAGATTCTGTTTATAGCCCTTCTGCATTAATTTTTACAGCCAATGGTCAAAGTTTAAAATGGTATGAAAGTGCAATTTCATCAATTCCTTTAAGCCAAACTCCAGAAGTTACAATTCCTGGACTTTATACTTTTTGGGTAAGCCAAACTATTGGCATTTGCGAAAGTCCGCGAATTCAAATAACCGCCAGATTAATCCCCGAGCTAGCTATTGTTACCCAGCCATTGTCTTTAATCAATTGCTACGGAAACACCTCAAATTTTGAGATTTCAGCCCTAGGTGGAGACTTAATCTACCAATGGCAAAGAAAAAGACCCAATGAAACTGCTTTCAGCAACTTAGATGATGCCAACAATTACATAGATGGAGCACTTACAGAGCAATTAAAAATTAAAAGTGTTGGAAATGCCGAAAGCCCAAATGGTACGCTTTATAGATGTATTATCAACAACCAAATAGAAGAAATAATAAGCGAGGAAGTAAGCTTGAATGTGAATAGAGTACAAGGAAGTTT
>NZ_RJUA01000083.1 GCF_024343575.1 Lacihabitans sp. LS3-19
ATCCAGTTTTGACACCTGGTTCAATTGTAGAAAATACTTCAACAAATTGTGCAGGTTATAATCCCTCAACAATTTCAAGTATTCAAAATCCGTCTGGTGGAACGATTCAATGGCAAAAAGCGGAAGATTGCTCCGCCGCAAACCCTACTTGGATAAATATAGTGGGAGAAAATACTGCAACTTTCAACCCTCCTTCTCTTTTGGTATCGACTTGTTACAGAAGGATGGCTTTTGATTCTTGCAATACTGTATATTCAAATATTACGACTTTCAACATCAATCCAGATCCAAGTATAAACATCGTGGCTGACTCAGATTCGGTTTGTTTTGGAAAAACGCTTAATATCACAAAAACAGTAATTGGAGGTGAGGGAATTTGTAATATTCAATGGCAAATCAATAAAGTTAGTTCTTCTCAAAGTTCTACAGCTTGGAAAAATACTTCTGTTTCAGACGCTTTAGCCTTTAGTTTTGATAATCCAGGAAACGATAGCACTTTCTATTTTAGAGCAAGAGTGGATTGCATTAATAGTTCTTGCAATATCGCTACTTCCAATGTGCTTTCAATTGTTTTTCATCCTGATTTAAGTATTTCGGTGCCTTTTACAGATTCAACAATTTGTGCAGGTGCGAATGTAAGTATTTCAAGTTCAGGCTGTAAAGGTGATATTCTTTGGTCTAGTGGTCAAACTTCTGCTCAAATAAATGTTGTTCCAACCGAAAATACCACTTACACTGTCAATTGCAAAAACTCTTGTGATGCTATTTCTAAAAGTGTGAATATTACGGTGGTTCCCGGAATTGAGGCTCCAAATATTTCTACTTCACAATTGAATTATTGTTTTGGGGAAACTATAAAAATAACCGCAACTAACTGTGTTGGTAAAGTAATTTGGAGCAATGGAATACAAGGTGCTAGTATTGAAATTACTGCAAATGAAAGCTTTAGCATTTCGGCTTCTTGTTTCGATCAAAAATGCCAATCTCCACAAAGTCAAACGCTTAATATCAAAGTTTATCCAGTTTTGACGCCCGGTTCTATTGTTTCAAATACTTCTACAAATTGTGCGGGTTTCAATCCATTGACCATCGCAAGCGTTCAAAATCCTTCTGGAGGAACCATTCAATGGCAAAAAGCGGAAGATTGTTCAGCGGCAAACCCTACTTGGGTAAATATTTCGGGAGAAAATATTGCAACTTTCAACCCTCCAGCCCTATTGGTTTCGACTTGTTACAGAAGGATGGCTTTTGATTCTTGCAACACTGTGTATTCAAATATCACGACTTTCAGCATCAACCCAGATCCAAGTATAAGCATTGTTGCAGATACAGATTCGGTTTGTTTTGGAAATACTCTAAATCTCACAAAAACCGTAATCGGCGGTGAAGGAACTTGTAATATTCAATGGCAAATCAATAAAGTCAGTTCTTCTCAAAGTTCTACAGCTTGGAAAAATATTTCTGTTTCAGACGCATTAGCTTTTAGTTTCGATAATCCTGGAAATGATAGCACTTTCTATTTTAGAGCAAGAGTGGATTGTAGCAATAGTTCTTGCAATATCGCCACTTCCAATGTAGTTTCGGCTGTTTTTCATCCGCAATTGAGTATTTCAGTTCCTTTTACAGATTCAACAATTTGTGCAGGTGCTTCAGTAAGTATTTCAAGTTCAGGTTGTAAAAGCCAAATCCTATGGTCTACTGGAGAAACTTCTGCCCAAATAAATGTCGCTCCCATTGAAAATACCACTTACACAGTCACTTGTAAAAACTCATGTGATGCGGTATCTGAAAGTGTGAATATTACGGTGGTTTCTGGAATTGAAGCTCCAAATATTGCTACTTCACAACTAAATTATTGTTTTGGAGAAATCATTACTTTAAATGCCTCAAACTGCTCGGGTGATATAATTTGGAACAATGGAATGAAAGGTGCGAGTATTGAAATTACTGCAAATAATAATTTCAGTATTTCCGCAAAATGCCAAACTTCAGAATGCCAATCACCACAAAGTCAGACGCTTAACATAAAAGTCTATCCAGTTTTGGCACCTGGTTCTATTGAAGAAAATACCTCTACAAATTGTGCAGGTTTCAATCCATTGACCATCGCAAGCATTCAAAATCCATCAGGTGGAACTATTC
>NZ_RJUA01000084.1 GCF_024343575.1 Lacihabitans sp. LS3-19
CTTCTGCCCAAATAAATGTCGCTCCCATTGAAAATACCACTTACACTGTCACTTGCAAAAACTCTTGTGATGCTATTTCTAAAAGTGTGAATATTACGGTGGTTCCTGGAATTGATGCTCCAAATATTTCTACTTCAAAACTAAATTATTGCTTTGGAGAAACTATAACAATAGCCGCCACAAACTGTGTTGGTAATGTAATTTGGAGCAATGGAATGATAGGTGCAAATATTGAAATTTCGGCTAGTACAAATTTCAGCATTTCCGCAAAATGCCAAACAACAGAATGCCAATCACCACAAAGTCAGACGCTTAATATCAAAGTCTATCCAGTTTTGACACCTGGTTCAATTGCTGAAAATACTTCAACAAACTGTGCAGGTTTCAATCCTTTGACCATCGCAAGCATTCAAAATCCGTCAGGTGGAATGATTCAATGGCAAAAAGCGGAAGATTGCTCCGCGGCAAACCCTACATGGGTAAATATTTCTGGAGAAAATACTGCAACTTTCAATCCTCCTGCCCTATTGGTATCGACTTGTTACAGAAGGATGGCTTTTGATTCTTGCAATTCTGTATATTCAAATATTACGACTTTCAACATCAATCCAGATCCAAGTATTACCATTATGGCTGATACAGATTCGGTTTGTTTTGGAAATACTCTAAATCTCACAAAAACAGTAATTGGTGGTGAAGGAATTTGTGATATTCAATGGCAAATAAATAAAACTAGCTCATCTCAAAGTTCTACAAATTGGAAAAATATTTCTGTTTCAGACGCTTTAGCCTTTAATTTCAATAATCCTGGAAACGATAGCACTTTCTATTTCAGAGCGAGAGTTGATTGCATAAATAGTTCATGTAATATCGCCACGTCCAATGTTGTTTCGGCTGTTTTTCATCCGCAATTGAGTATTTCAGTGCCTTTTTCAGATTCTACGATTTGTGCTGGTGCGAATGTAAACATTTTAAGCTCAAGCTGCAAAGGAGAAATCCTTTGGTCTTCTGGAGAAACTTCTGCTCAAATAAATGTATCCCCTACAGAAAATACCACCTACACAGTCACTTGCAAAAACTCTTGTGATGCGGTTTCTGAAAGTGTGAATATTAAAGTGGTTCCTGGAATTGAAGGCCCAATAAATACCACCCCAGATTCTGTTTATAGCCCTTCTGCATTAATTTTTACAGCCAATGGTCAAAGTTTAAAATGGTATGAAAGTGCAATTTCATCAATTCCTTTAAGCCAAACTCCAGAAGTTACAATTCCTGGACTTTATACTTTTTGGGTAAGCCAAACTATTGGCATTTGCGAAAGTCCGCGAATTCAAATAACCGCCAGATTAATCCCCGAGCTAGCTATTGTTACCCAGCCATTGTCTTTAATCAATTGCTACGGAAACACCTCAAATTTTGAGATTTCAGCCCTAGGTGGAGACTTAATCTACCAATGGCAAAGAAAAAGACCCAATGAAACTGCTTTCAGCAACTTAGATGATGCCAACAATTACATAGATGGAGCACTTACAGAGCAATTAAAAATTAAAAGTGTTGGAAATGCCGAAAGCCCAAATGGTACGCTTTATAGATGTATTATCAACAACCAAATAGAAGAAATAATAAGCGAGGAAGTAAGCTTGAATGTGAATAGAGTACAAGGAAGTTTGCCAAACCAAAAACTTTGCTTAGGCAATGACCTTAATTTCAATCTTAACAATACCCACACTATTACAGGAATACCTTCTGTAATTCAATGGCAATACCGAACAGGAACTGGGGCTGATTGGCTTGATCTTGCAGATGGAGGAAGTATTTCTGGCACAAATAGCCTTCAAATGTCCATAACAGAACTTACCAAAGCGAATGAATTCCAATACCGTTGTTCTCTGTTATTTAACTCTAGTACAGGTACTTGTACCGAAACAACCGACTTAAT
>NZ_RJUA01000085.1 GCF_024343575.1 Lacihabitans sp. LS3-19
ACTTACAAAAAATATTTCCATAGATTGATAGATAGGCGGGGGCGACCTTTCGCTTGAATAGAATATACTTAGCCGAGATATCGGACCACAGGCTTCTTTGAAGCCTGCCTTAAGTTTTTTTATAGGGTAAAATACCTCATATCAGTAAATCTCCCCTCCTACTTTTAGTCCACTAGGCACTTTTTCAGGAATAGATTTATCATAAGATTCATCGTTTAGCGTACCTAGAAATTCAACAATTGCAGAAATATCTTTGAAGTTGACTTTAAGTTTCTTCACCAAAGGGTCAATTTGTTCAGGATTAATTTTTGATTCTGCAATAGTACCTCCAGCTAAATCTTCATAAAACTCCAAAACATTGGTCAATGTTTTCAATTTCCCACTATGCATATAGGGAGCTGTAAGCCTTAAATTCCGTAAACTTGGTGTTCTAAAGCCATTTGTTTTATTAATACCATCATCGAAAAAAGTGAGTTTTTCGTTTGCTTTTGGAGCTAATACATGTTGTTTAAAATCAGAGAACATTGGCCCATTGTGGCAATTTATACACCCAGCTTTTCTAAAAGCTTTCATGCCTTCTATCTCATTATATGACAAGGCGGTAGCATCACCACGCATATATTTATCAAATCTAGAATTGTTAGCCACAATTGTCCTTTCATAGGTGGCAATAGCCTTTGAAAGGTTATCAATATTTACAGCATTTTTACCAAAAGCTTTTTCAAAAAGCATATTATACTCTTTAATCAACTTGATTCTTTTTACAACTAAATCTAAAATTTCATGTTCTTCAATAGATTTTCCACGCATTTCTTCCATAGTTTTAATAGGCTCAAGTGCTTGCTTTTCAAGACTTTCAGCTCTTAAGTCCCAAAACATTGGAGCACTATTTGGATTTACTTCACTTTCAGAGTTGAAGCCATTAAAAGCCACATTTACAATGGCTTGAGAATTTCGTTTTACAAAAGGGATTTCGTTCGGGCTATTAAATTGTCGCTTACTTCCAAAACCATGGCCATTTACACCAATACTTATTTCCAAATTTTCCGCAAATCCAAACTCAGGATGATGGCAAGTGGCACATGCAACGTCCTTATTTCCAGAAAGTATTGGGTCAAAAAAGAGTAGTTTACCTAGGTCAGCATTTTCTTTTGAATGAGGATTATTTTCTGGAAAAGGAATATCTAATGGAAGTGCAGAAACTACGAGAGAATCATCTTCTTCAATTACTTCTTTTTCCTTCTTGTTTTGGCAGGAAATAAATCCAAAAAACAATACCATTAATAATATTCTGAGCATACCATGAGGTCTTTTGAAATAAAACTATGTAAAATATAAACCTTAAAATATGTAATACATCAGTTTTTGCCTGAATTTTTAAAAAAAATATTTCTAATTTTTAAAGAAACATGGCATGCTTTTTTCTCAGATTTCAAAAACAATCCATAATAAATGAAATATCTAATTCTTCTCCTATTCTTAAGTTTTCAATCTTTTGCTCAGATTAATTTTAACCCTTATTTTAAAAAACTCAATTTAGTTACTTCAAAAATAAATGTAATTAAAGTCATTGATGCTAGGATTGATAAGGATTTTACTTTTATTAGTCAAGATTCTGTTCAAAAACTCGAAACCAATGGGCCTTTAAATTTACTTATTCAAGATTTTATAAATTCAAGTTTACCAATAAATAACAAGAAAAATCAAATTGTAATTAAAATAAATGATTATCAATTTGGGTCGAGAATGGAAGAAAAGAAGACAGTTGTTTGGTTTTATACTGATATGGAGTTTTTCAAAAAAACAGATAATGGATATCTTAAAATTGGAGATATAAATGATTGCAAAGAAGCTAAAAATATTGACAATTTAGAAATAGCAATAAATCGTCTGCACTGGAAGCTCTGGAACAATATGTTAGATGATATTGAAGTAAATCTTAAACATATTAACAAAAATGCATTAATTGAAGAAAAA
>NZ_RJUA01000086.1 GCF_024343575.1 Lacihabitans sp. LS3-19
CGAGAGGTCTGCATATTTTACAGTCGAAAACGACGCATGTCAACTTATCGCCATTCCAGCTTTTATACCATCAGATATCAATTTATTTTATAGTTTTAGGTAGTTTACATAAAGGGGAAAAGTAGGAAATGATTTTGACAAAATATCCTTCAATGTGCAGGAGTACAATTCTGTTGATCCGATTATGCCTCGAAATTATTCTTTAAAGATGGAATGGCATTTCCCTTAAAATAAAAAACGGGTTTCAATTTTGGAGTCCGTTTATTGTTTTTTTAACTTTAAGATTGGTTTATTGATAATTTGGTTAATTCTGTTCAAAATTTTCAATATAAGTTTAAGGGTTAAAATTTAGTTTTTATGAATAAAAAGCATTTCGTTTTAATACTGATATTTTTTTCTATAAAACTTATAGCTGCACCATCTCCTGTATTTTTACAATCTATTGAGGAGGTTAAACAGAAAGCTATTGATGAACATAAAGGTATTTTTGTGCTTTATTATGCGGATTGGTGTGGTTTCTGTAAAAAATTTCAAGAAGAAACATTAACCGATCCTCAAGTAATTAATGTTTTAAATTCTGGTTTTGTTTCTTATCGTGTATTGAACAGTTCAGAGGAAGGGACAGCTTATAAAGCTGCTTTTTTTATTAAATCTCTTCCTACTCTTTTATTTTTTGATGAAAATGGTGACATAAAAACCATGTCTTCAGGATTTAAAGAAAAAGAAGAATTTATTCAGCTTTTAAAAAATGTATATAAATCCTACTTTCTAAAACCATACCCAGAAATAAACCAATCCTTACAGTTTTTGAAAAGTAGGTTGATTTTTAATAACTATATAATAAAAAAAGATATACCTTTTGTCTATTCAAAAAGTGTCGTTTGTGACGACGGTAATCCATGTACCACAGATTCGGAAGGTCCTCTAGGTTGTGTTTTTACTCCTAAAACTAATGGTAGTGCCTGTGATGATAATAATTTTTGTACAGAAAATGATCAATGTATTGCTGGTAACTGTACTGGGACTTCTATTTCTTGTCCAGATGACGGCAATCTTTGTACCACCGCAGCCTGTAAACCACTTTCAGGATGCATACAAGTAAAAAATAATTCAGCTTGTGACGATGGTGACCCTTGTACAATAAACGATGTATGTCATAACGGAGTTTGTGCAGGAATACCGAAGACTTGCGATGATGGAAATCCATGTACCACTGATAGTTGTGATCCATTGACGGGCAATTGTGTGTTTGTAGATAACT
>NZ_RJUA01000087.1 GCF_024343575.1 Lacihabitans sp. LS3-19
CAATTTCCTTCCTGCCAAAAAAGACCTCAAACATTTTGGCAAAATCACTGAGAAACTTTACAATATCGAAACAGATTTTAAAGAGTCAGATTTTGAAATGCTGTACAAATTTGTTCGACTAAATATCCGTCAAAGGAGTCTTTTGGTGATATTTACAAATTTCGATTCAGTAAACGCAATGCATCGGAATCTCCCTTATTTACGCTCGCTATCAAGGCATCATTTATTGCTTTTGGTGTTTTTTGAAAACTCCGAAATAGCCCAAATAGTAAACCAACAAGCCAAAGACTTAAAAGAGATTTACAATAATACGATTGGCCATAACATGCTTTATCAAAATAAATTGATAGCAAAAGAATTAGAAAAACACGGCATAAAAGCACTTTTGACACGCCCGGAAAACCTAAGTTCGCAAGTCATCAATCAATATTTAGAAATCAAGAAAAAAAGAATTTTGTAAGCATTTCTAGTTTTTCCCCATCATTCAAATTTAAAAAAAACTTATATTATAATCCTATTTCGATTCAATTATTGAGTAAATTCTCTACTATCCCAATTAAACGTTAAATAAAATTTAGTTTAACATTAGAAAGAAATAAGTATTTTTGACAAAAATTAAATAATTCTTGATGAAACGTATTCTTCTTTCAACACTTTTGGCATTAACATTTCTATCGGCAATAAGCCAAACCAAAAAACCAGCAACAAAAAAGCCTTCGGCAAAAGTATCTTCTAGTACTTCAGCTCAAAAATTTGCTTATATTTATGAAGATTACGTTTATGAAAACTATAAAGCTGTAAAAAAGTTGGACGAAGACTTAAAACAGAAACAAGAGGCTTATCAAGAGTCTTTTAACAAGATGGCCATAGAATACCAAACATTATATATTGATTATCAGACAAGTATAAAAAACATCGATTCTTTGACCACAGAAAAACTAAACGAGAAATTAAGAAAAGTTCAAGAAACTAAGACTGCTTCGGAAAACTTCCAAAGAGAGGCAGAGAAAGAATTGCAGCAATACACGGGAGATGCTATAATGAAAATAAGACAAGAAGTAAAAACTGCAGCCGAACAAGTTGCAAAGGAAAAAGGTCTTCATTTCGTATTTTCAAGAAACAAATCTGACGGCCCAATGACCTCTGGAAGAGTTATATTATACGCTGGAGACAATGGCACTGGCAATATTTCAGATATTGTATTGGCAAAGCTGGGAAGTCTTGTGCAGGCAGCAAAATAACATTCTAATTAGTTACAAGTGTTTATTTCTGCTTTGAAAACACTGCCATTGGGTACTTGAAATCCCGGATTAAGTTCAATTGAATTCCCTCCAAAAAACAACACTTCTGCTCCTAAACCAATTTTGGTTTGAATATAATTAGGGTCAGATGGTGGTACAGAATTGAATATTGTAAAAAGGTTATTTACCGCACCTTTAGATACTGGGCCTACTATGGTATTTTCGAAATAGTTTAATCCTGAAATTTGAAAGCTATTGGATATAGGTAAATAAACACAACCAGACGTAGGATTACATTCGTCATTCGTACATAAATTATTATCATTACAAATGCGGGGAGTTCCCTTGCATTCTCCATCGCTACAAGCATCATTTATCGTACAAGCATTACCATCATTACAAGCATTTGAATTGTTCACGAAGAGACAATTTCCCGTCAAAGGATCACAACTATCAGTGGTACAAGGATTTCCATCATCGCAAGTCTTGGGTATTCCTGCACAAACTCCGTTATGACATACATCGTTTATTGTACAAGGGTCACCATCGTCACAAGCTGAATTATTGTTTACTTGAATGCATCCTGAAAGTGGATTACATGCTGCTGTAGTGCAAAGATTCCCATCGTCTGGACAAGAAATGGAAGTACCTGAACAGTTACCAGCTATACATTGATCATTTTCAGTACAAATATTATTGTCATCACATGTACTACCATCTGATTTTGAAGTAAAAACACAACCTAAAATTGGGTCACAAGTATCATCCGT
>NZ_RJUA01000088.1 GCF_024343575.1 Lacihabitans sp. LS3-19
CTAGTCGAATGGCATGGGCATAATTATCAGTTGGGATTTTTAAAAATAAATTCCAATCTTCAGCAGAATTTGAGAAGTGTTGGCCCTGATAAAAATGTGAATTGTGATTCTTAATTCTTATTTCTAAATTAGACTGAGTTGCACCAATATAGAATTTATTGATTTTTTCTGAAAATAAGATGTAACAGCAAATATCATTCATGAAAAATAGCATAAAAAAAACCTCTTCAAATTTGAAGAGGTTTGTGGGCCCACCTGGGATCGAACCAGGCACCTACTGTCCCGAAAGCTTTCGGGAGAGTCAGTTGCTTAATTCTTTGTTTCTTCTAAAATTTTAGTAATTAAATCTGGATATTTTTTCAAGTTGGAAATGTATTTTGAGCTTTTCATAGATTTGATTTTTCTCTCTAGTCGAATGGCATGGGCATAATTATCAGTTGGGATTTTTAAAAATAAATTCCAATCTTCAGCAGAATTTGAGAAGTGTTGGCCTTGATAAAAATGTGAATTGTGATTCTTAATTCTTATTTCTAAATTAGACTGAGTTGCACCAATATAGAATTTATTGATTTTTTCTGAAAATAAGATGTAACAGCAAATATCATTCATGAAAAATAGCATAAAAAAAACCTCTTCAAATTTGAAGAGGTTTGTGGGCCCACCTGGGATCGAACCAGGCACCTACTGTCCCGAAAGCTTTCGGGAGAGTCAGTTGCTTAATTCTTTGTTTCTTCTAAAATTTTAGTAATTAAATCTGGATATTTTTTCAAGTTGGAAATGTATTTTGAGCTTTTCATAGATTTGATTTTTCTCTCTAGTCGAATGGCATGGGCATAATTATCAGTTGGGATTTTTAAAAATAAATTCCAATCTTCAGCAGAATTTGAGAAGTGTTGGCCTTGATAAAAATGTGAATTGTGATTCTTAATTCTTATTTCTAAATTAGACTGAGTTGCACCAATATAGAATTTATTGATTTTTTCTGAAAATAAGATGTAACAGCAAATATCATTCATGAAAAATAGCATAAAAAAAACCTCTTCAAATTTGAAGAGGTTTGTGGGCCCACCTGGGATCGAACCAGGCACCTACTGATTATGAGTCAGTTGCTCTAACCGAATGAGCTATAGGCCCAGTGTTTTAAGAAAAAAGAATTTCGATTCCCTTAAAAGCAGTGCAAAGGTAAGTTTTTAGATTAAAAAAATCAAAAAATAATTCAAATGATTTTTACTTATTGTGCAAGTGAAAATCTAATTGGCTATTAATTAAATCTTTATAAACTGGTTTTTTTTGGAAAAATATTAATAAATTGTTAATATGTGCCTTTAAAAGGATATTTTGGATAAAAGTCACAGTTTTATTGAAAATTTATGTCTAATTTTGAGAATGATTAAAAGTTTTTTCATACTTATTCTCTCTAGCGTAATCTTTTTAGAGGGTTTACTTCCAAAATCCGTTGGGTTTTCGGAGGCCTATAAGTTTGGGGACTTGTACAGTCATTATCAGCAGCACAAACAAGAAGGTATTAGTTTTGAAGATTTTCTTTGGATGCATTATGCCAAGGAGTCAAAACACAAGTCTAATCAAGAACACAAGAAATTACCTTCTTTCGAATCTCACATTACATTTTTGGTTTTTATTCCTGCAGCAAAAATAATTTCTGAGTTTTCAAAATCAGTTACTTTTTTTGAAGGAAAATCAAGCTCCTCAACTTATCAAAACTTATATAGATTTCAGTATTTGAAATCTCTTCTAAATCCACCCCAGTTAGGCTAAAATTCTTTAAGCTTAATTATTTTCTTTATTT
>NZ_RJUA01000089.1 GCF_024343575.1 Lacihabitans sp. LS3-19
ACAAAAAAAATGTGTTAGTCTTTATTTCCATCAACAAGTTAATCTGGGGGATTAGCTCAGCTGGCTAGAGCACTTGCTTTGCAAGCAAGGGGTCATCGGTTCGACTCCGATATTCTCCACAATTTTAATAAGGTATAAAGATATAGTTTTATACCACAATAGCGAGAGTTGGAAGCAAATGCTGAAGATGGTAGCTAAAAGAGTACATTGACATGATGAGAAAGACTGAGAAGAGATAAAAAAGAGCAAAAGAAGGGCGTATGGGGGATGCCTAGGGTCTCAGAGGCGAAGAAGGACGTGATAAGCTGCGATAAGCTACGGGGAGGAGCACACATCCATTATATCCGTAGATTTCCGAATGGGGCAACCCAGTTAGTTGAAGACTAACTATTCATACTAAGTATGAAAGCGAACGTGGGGAACTGAAACATCTAAGTACCCATAGGAGAATAAAACAACAGTGATTCCGAGAGTAGTGGCGAGCGAAATCGGAAGAGCCCAAACCTAAGATGTTACGGCATGTTAGGGGTTATAGGACTGCATTTAGAAGTACAATTTAACTTGAATGACTTGGGAAAGTCAACCATAGAGTGTGATAGTCACGTAAGGGTAAGGATTGTAGGACGAGCAGTATCCTGAGTAGGTGGGGGCCGGTGAAACCCCCTCTGAATTCGGCAGCACCATCTGCCAAGGCTAAATACTACTGAGACACCGATAGCGAACAAGTACTGTGAAGGAAAGGTGAAAAGCACGGAGAGTATCCGGGTGAAATAGAACCTGAAACCGTACGCCTACAAGCGGTCGGAGCCATGCGATATGGTGACGGCGTGCCTTTTGCATAATGATCCTACGAGTTACGGTCACCAGCAAGGTTAACTTTTTAAGAAAGGGAGCCGAAGCGAAAGCGAGTCTTAACAGGGCGTTAAGTTGGTGGCTGTAGACGCGAAACCTAGTGATCTACCCATGGTCAGGTTGAAGGTTGGGTAAGACCAACTGGAGGACCGTACCGGTATACGTTGAAAAGTGTTCGGATGAACTGTGGGTAGGGGTGAAAGGCTAATCAAACTAGGAAATAGCTCGTACTCCCCGAAATGTATTTAGGTACAGCGTTGTGGTTGAGTATTATAGAGGTAGAGCTACCGATTGGATGCGGGGGAGTCACATCCTACCAAATTCAGACGAACTCCGAATGCTATAATATATACGCAGCAGTGAGGGCTCGGGTGCTAAGGTCCGAGTCCAAGAGGGAAAGAACCCAGAACTACAGCTAAGGTCTCCAAATCTATACTAAGTTGAACAAAGGAAGTCTGACTGCCGAGACAGCCAGGATGTTTGCTTGGAAGCAGCAATCATTTAAAGAGTGCGTAACAGCTCACTGGTCGAGCGGGGCGGGCATCGATAATAAGCGGGCATAAAGTATAGTACCGAAGCTTAGTCAAGAAAATATTCTTGGGTAGGGGAGCATTCTGTCATCAGTGAAGGTGTACTTTGAGGTATGCTGGAGAGGACAGAAAAGCAAATGTAGGAATAAGTAGCGATAATGAATGTGAGAACCATTCACACCGAAAGACTAAGGATTCCTCCGCTACGTCAATCAACGGAGGGTAAGTCGGATCCTAAGGATAATGCGAAAGCAGAAGCCGATGGTAACCAGGTTAAAATTCCTGGACCACTAATAGTTTCGAAGCGGGGACGGATTTTAAAGCTTCATACGAACTGACGGAATAGTTCGTTGAGAGGAGACTTCGGTCGAATCGAATGAGGGGATAAGGTTCCAAGAAAAGCCGATAAGTTATGATTATTAGTGACCGTACCGCAAACCGACACAGGTAGTCGAGGCGAGAAGCCTAAGGTGCTCGAGTGAATCACGGCTAAGGAACTAGGCAAATTAACCCTGTAACTTCGGGATAAAGGGAACCTGCAGCAATGTAGGTCGCAGAGAAATGGCCCAGGCGACTGTTTAACAAAAACACATGGCTATGCGAAGATTAATGTCGACGTATATGGCCTGACACCTGCCCGGTGCTGGAAGGTTAAGAGGGGATGTCATCGCAAGAGAAGCATTGAATCGAAGCCCCAGTAAACGGCGGCCGTAACTATAACGGTCCTAAGGTAGCGAAATTCCTTGTCGGGTAAGTTCCGACCTGCACGAATGGTGTAACGATCTGGGCACTGTCTCAGCCGTGAGCTCG
>NZ_RJUA01000090.1 GCF_024343575.1 Lacihabitans sp. LS3-19
ATGTGGAACCTCACCAGTGTCAAATACGATAACTATAAATACTGGAGCTGCTCCGGCTGCACCAGTAATAGCATCGAATAAGACAGAGGTTTGTGGAACAGAAAAAGCAACATTGACAGCAACAGGTTGTACAGGTGGAACAATTACATGGTCAGGTGGTGGAGTAGGAACATCGAAAGAAGTAGGAGCAGGAACATATACTGCAACTTGTACTACATCGTGTGGAACTTCGGTTAATTCAAATACAAATACAATCGGAAGTAAGCCAGCACCAATAGCACCAGTGATAGCTGCTAACAAGACAGAGATTTGTGGAACAGACAAAGCTACCTTGACAGCAACAGGTTGTTCAGATGGAACAATTACCTGGTCAGGAACATTAGGAACAGGTACTTCGAAAGAAGTGGGAGCCGGAACATATACCGCAACATGTACTACTTCATGTGGAACATCGCCAGTGTCAAATACGATAACTATCAATACAGGAGCAGTACCAACCGCACCAGTAATAGCATCTAATAAGACGGAAGTTTGTGGAACAGAAAAAGCAACATTGACAGCAACAGGTTGTACAGGTGGAACAATCACTTGGTCAGGTGGTGGAGTAGGAACATCGAAAGAAGTAGGAGCAGGAACATATACTGCAACTTGTACTACATCGTGTGGAACTTCGGTTAATTCAAATACAAATACAATCGGAAGTAAGCCAGCACCAATAGCACCAGTGATAGCTGCTAACAAGACAGAGATTTGTGGAACAGACAAAGCTACCTTGACAGCAACAGGTTGTTCAGATGGAACAATTACCTGGTCAGGAACATTAGGAACAGGTACTTCGAAAGAAGTGGGAGCCGGAACATATACCGCAACATGTACTACTTCATGTGGAACATCGCCAGTGTCAAATACGATAACTATCAATACAGGAGCAGTACCAACCGCACCAGTAATAGCATCTAATAAGACGGAAGTTTGTGGAACAGAAAAAGCAACATTGACAGCAACAGGTTGTACAGGTGGAACAATCACTTGGTCAGGTGGTGGAGTAGGAACATCGAAAGAAGTAGGAGCAGGAACATATACTGCAACTTGTACTACATCGTGTGGAACTTCGGTTAATTCAAATACAAATACAATCGGAAGTAAGCCAGCACCAATAGCACCAGTGATAGCTGCTAACAAGACAGAGATTTGTGGAACAGACAAAGCTACCTTGACAGCAACAGGTTGTTCAGATGGAACAATTACCTGGTCAGGAACATTAGGAACAGGTACTTCGAAAGAAGTGGGAGCCGGAACATATACCGCAACATGTACTACTTCATGTGGAACATCGCCAGTGTCAAATACGATAACTATCAATACAGGAGCAGTACCAACCGCACCAGTAATAGCATCTAATAAGACGGAAGTTTGTGGAACAGAAAAAGCAACATTGACAGCAACAGGTTGTACAGGTGGAACAATCACTTGGTCAGGTGGTGGAGTAGGAACATCGAAAGAAGTAGGAGCAGGAACATATACTGCAACTTGTACTACATCGTGTGGAACTTCGGTTAATTCAAATACAAATACAATCGGAAGTAAGCCAGCACCAATAGCACCAGTGATAGCTGCTAACAAGACAGAGATTTGTGGAACAGACAAAGCTACCTTGACAGCAACAGGTTGTTCAGATGGAACAATTACCTGGTCAGGAACATTAGGAACAGGTACTTCGAAAGAAGTGGGAGCCGGAACATATACCGCAACATGTACTACTTCATGTGGAACATCGCCAGTGTCAAATACGATAACTATCAATACAGGAGCAGTACCAACCGCACCAGTAATAGCATCTAATAAGACGGAAGTTTGTGGAACAGAAAAAGCAACATTGACAGCAACAGGTTGTACAGGTGGAACAATCACTTGGTCAGGTGGTGGAGTAGGAACATCGAAAGAAGTAGGAGCAGGAACATATACTGCAACTTGTACTACATCGTGTGGAACTTCGGTTAATTCAAATACAAATACAATCGGAA
>NZ_RJUA01000091.1 GCF_024343575.1 Lacihabitans sp. LS3-19
AAAAGAGTACATTGACATGATGAGAAAGACTGAGAAGAGATAAAAAAGAGCAAAAGAAGGGCGTATGGGGGATGCCTAGGGTCTCAGAGGCGACGAAGGACGTGATAAGCTGCGATAAGCTACGGGGAGGAGCACACATCCATTATATCCGTAGATTTCCGAATGGGGCAACCCAGTTAGTTGAAGACTAACTATTCATACTAAGTATGAAAGCGAACGTGGGGAACTGAAACATCTAAGTACCCATAGGAGAATAAAACAACAGTGATTCCGAGAGTAGTGGCGAGCGAAATCGGAAGAGCCCAAACCTAAGATGTTACGGCATGTTAGGGGTTATAGGACTGCATTTAGAAGTACAATTTAACTTGAATGACTTGGGAAAGTCAACCGTAGAGTGTGATAGTCACGTAAGGGTAAGGATTGTAGGACGAGCAGTATCCTGAGTAGGTGGGGGCCGGTGAAACCCCCTCTGAATTCGGCAGCACCATCTGCCAAGGCTAAATACTACTGAGACACCGATAGCGAACAAGTACTGTGAAGGAAAGGTGAAAAGCACGGAGAGTATCCGGGTGAAATAGAACCTGAAACCGTACGCCTACAAGCGGTCGGAGCCATGCGATATGGTGACGGCGTGCCTTTTGCATAATGATCCTACGAGTTACGGTCACCAGCAAGGTTAACTTTTTAAGAAAGGGAGCCGAAGCGAAAGCGAGTCTTAACAGGGCGTTAAGTTGGTGGCTGTAGACGCGAAACCTAGTGATCTACCCATGGTCAGGTTGAAGGTTGGGTAAGACCAACTGGAGGACCGTACCGGTATACGTTGAAAAGTGTTCGGATGAACTGTGGGTAGGGGTGAAAGGCTAATCAAACTAGGAAATAGCTCGTACTCCCCGAAATGTATTTAGGTACAGCGTTGTGGTTGAGTATTATAGAGGTAGAGCTACCGATTGGATGCGGGGGAGTCACATCCTACCAAATTCAGACGAACTCCGAATGCTATAATATATACGCAGCAGTGAGGGCTCGGGTGCTAAGGTCCGAGTCCAAGAGGGAAAGAACCCAGAACTACAGCTAAGGTCTCCAAATCTATACTAAGTTGAACAAAGGAAGTCTGACTGCCGAGACAGCCAGGATGTTTGCTTGGAAGCAGCAATCATTTAAAGAGTGCGTAACAGCTCACTGGTCGAGCGGGGCGGGCATCGATAATAAGCGGGCATAAAGTATAGTACCGAAGCTTAGTCAAGAAAATATTCTTGGGTAGGGGAGCATTCTGTCATCAGTGAAGGTGTACTTTGAGGTATGCTGGAGAGGACAGAAAAGCAAATGTAGGAATAAGTAGCGATAATGAATGTGAGAACCATTCACACCGAAAGACTAAGGATTCCTCCGCTACGTCAATCAACGGAGGGTAAGTCGGATCCTAAGGATAATGCGAAAGCAGAAGCCGATGGTAACCAGGTTAAAATTCCTGGACCACTAATAGTTTCGAAGCGGGGACGGATTTTAAAGCTTCATACGAACTGACGGAATAGTTCGTTGAGAGGAGACTTCGGTCGAATCGAATGAGGGGATAAGGTTCCAAGAAAAGCCGATAAGTTATGATTATTAGTGACCGTACCGCAAACCGACACAGGTAGTCGAGGCGAGAAGCCTAAGGTGCTCGAGTGAATCACGGCTAAGGAACTAGGCAAATTAACCCTGTAACTTCGGGATAAAGGGAACCTGCAGCAATGTAGGTCGCAGAGAAATGGCCCAGGCGACTGTTTAACAAAAACACATGGCTATGCGAAGATTAATGTCGACGTATATGGCCTGACACCTGCCCGGTGCTGGAAGGTTAAGAGGGGATGTCATCGCAAGAGAAGCATTGAATCGAAGCCCCAGTAAACGGCGGCCGTAACTATAACGGTCCTAAGGTAGCGAAATTCCTTGTCGGGTAAGTTCCGACCTGCACGAATGGTGTAACGATCTGGGCACTGTCTCAGCCGTGAGCTCGGCGAAATTGTAGTGACGGTGAAGATGCCGTCTACCCGCCACGGGACGGAAAGACCCCGTGAACCTTTACTATAGCTTAGCGTTGTGACTGGATATCTGATGTGTAGGATAGGTGGGAGGCATTGATGCGGCGTCGCCAGGCGTCGTTTAGCCAACGTTGAAATACCACCCTTTGGATATTTGGTTCCTAACCCCGGCATGGGGGACACCGCTTGGTGGGTAGTTTGACTGGGGTGGTCGCCTCCAAAAGAGTAACGGAGGCTTTCAAAGGTTCCCTCAGTACGCTTGGTAACCGTGCGATGAGTGCAATAGCAAAAGGGAGCTTGACTGCGAGACAAACAAGTCGAACAGGTACGAAAGTAGGATATAGTGATCCGGTGGTTCTGTATGGAAGGGCCATCGCTCAAAGGATAAAAGGTACTCCGGGGATAACAGGCTGATCTCCCCCAAGAGCTCATATCGACGGGGAGGTTTGGCACCTC
>NZ_RJUA01000092.1 GCF_024343575.1 Lacihabitans sp. LS3-19
GTCTTCATTAAAAACACCAAATTCTTTGATGTCTTTTTCTTTTTGACCTACTGAGACCCAATGAGAACGGCTACCTATGTCAATTCCACCAGCATGCGGATTGACAATTTCCATGGATAATGATTCATTTTTCTGATCCATAAAATTTGAGTTTAAATTTAAAAAATACTCAAAGGGAGTGCTCTTTTGGAATAATAAATATTCTGAACGGGGTTTCGTATTCTGATAGTAATCGGAACAGAACCGCCACTTAAGTTATGACACACACTCCAACCAGGATGACGCTCGTGCTATTACGCAACAGTTTTAAAATCGGCCTTGCAATGAGTTTTCAAATTTAAGGGATTGTTTCATAAGTGCTTCCACGTTAGCATACTAAGTTAATGGGCGAGGCTTATATGCTGGATGATTTATAACGTTTTTCGGCTTGGCGATGTGGCGGATTTTTAGCACAAAAGTTCAATAGAATTACTGCCGTTGAACCTTGCACAAATGTTTCATAGAAGCACTTCAGCCGCCATATTGCCAAACCGATGTTGAACTAAACCTTCGGTAGTTTTTGGCATGATATTGATTGAAATACTAGATTTAAACCAATTAAATTTTATAAT
Organism: Lacihabitans sp. LS3-19; assembly: GCF_024343575.1. GTDB lineage: Bacteria > Bacteroidota > Bacteroidia > Cytophagales > Spirosomataceae > Leadbetterella. The sequence continues at coordinate 612 of NZ_RJUA01000092.1, forward strand.
CATGACACCAAAAAAAAGCCTGAAGAGCTGGGACAACACACTTTAATTGCTCAAGCTGACAATGAAATTAAGGGATTCAAAGAATTGAACCAAAAGTTTGAGAAGAAACTTTCGATATTAGGTCGAAGTCGGAGTACTTATCTCAACTATATCAGGCATTTAGCTAAGATTGCACTGCATTTTAAATGTATTCCTACCGAACTTGATGAAGACCAACTAACGGACTATCTCAACCTCGTACAAGAAGAGCATAAAACACCCTCCGAGAGTTATTTTAAATTTACAATTTACGGCTTGAGATTGCTTTTTAAAATAGAAGGCATTAAGCCGATAGATATGGGATTGCCCAGTATTAAGAAAGACAAAAAGCTTCCTGTCGTGCTTAGTAAAGAAGAAATTTGGCGGCTACTAAATGCACCTGATTTATTGAAGCATAGAATCTTGATCGGCCTTTTGTACGGCTGCGGTCTTCGTTGTTTTGAATCAAGGAATGTCCGATTGAGAGATTTGGATTTTGATCGTAAAATGCTCCATGTTTATCAAGGAAAGGGTAAAAAAGACAGGTATGTTCCGCTTAGTGAGCATCTTATTAGGGGTCTGAAGAAGTATATTGGAGCCGAAAATCCTGTAGATTGGGTCTTTAATGGTCAGCCCTTGGAGAATCGCAAAGGTGGCGATTTTGATAGCCGATATTCACAAAAAGGAGTACAATGGGCAGTAAGACAGGCAGCCAAAAAAGCTGGAATAGTTAAACACGTAAACGTACATACGCTCAGACATACTTATGCGACACATTTGCTCGAAGATGGCACAGATATCGTAACGCTGAAAGGGCTACTCGGTCATGAAAGTATCGAGACCACGATGATTTATCTACACGTAGCCCAAAGTGGTAGAGTAAAACCTTTTAGTCCTTTAGATACGCTTTTTGCTGAATACTGCCCAGTAGTATGCAATCCAAGTGGGAAGTAGCCGATATACTATATCGCTTGGGTGAAAAGGTAGAAGATATAGGAATAAATACATGGCAATTACGCACCCTATCGGCCATAAAACGTTGCCGAACCGCAGCCTTGGGTGGCCATATAGATGCCTGTGATAGTTGTGGCAATATTAGCCTAAGTTATAACTCCTGTCGAAATCGACACTGCCCCAAGTGTCAGGGCGAGAAACGGGA
>NZ_RJUA01000093.1 GCF_024343575.1 Lacihabitans sp. LS3-19
TAGAACAGATTGATTCCCTCCAGCTTCTACGGTTAAGGTATAAAGTCCACTTTGGTTTGCCTCGGTGTCAGTGATTGACGGATTTTGTGCCGACGATGTAAATCCATTTGGTCCAGCCCACGAGTAAGTAAATGGATATGGAATATTTGCATTTGAGTAAGCAATTCCATTTGGTGCTCCTCCTTTAAATTCATTAATTGAGTTATTGAATTTTTGAATATAAACTAAATCAGGGGCATTTGAAACTTCTGCGTACATACCATTTTGGATTTCTACTGCACTTTTGGCTACATTCCAAATTTTAACATTATCCATTAATCCATCATAATACCTTATATAATTTCCATCAGACCAGGATAAATTTCGCTCTACGCCGATATAAATGTTGGGTGCATTTATGCAAGTGTTTGAATTGGGTGATTGAATTGCCAATGTGCCATCCACAAAGATTTTTGTTCCTTCGTTATTTTCAGATTTTTGAGTTACAGCAACATGATGCCAATTATTATCATTTACCAAAACGCCGGAATTCAACCCTGGCTCTGCAAAAGGAAGGATTCTGGTTTTCAAATAACCATCTTCAATAAAAATATGTTTATCTGCATAATTACTAAGGTTAACATCTCCATTATAAAACAGTCCGCCGTCCGATTGGGTGGTTTTAATCCACATTTCAATAGTGAAATTATCTGATGGGAAATTATTGTTGGATGATTCGATATACTGCAATGAATTTATGTCAAAAACCCCAGCCGTTCCTGAGATGTTATTGTCAGGTAAAACCGTAAAATTCAATTCATCTCCCGCACAAATAGGTGTATTGTTACTTATTGTTGCCAAAGGATTTATATTAATGTTTATCATCGCAGTGGTAACACAAATATTTGTTGTGGCTGTCAATGTATAAGTTCCACTTTGACTGGCCAGAACATTTTCTAAAACCGGATAAGGCAAATCGGACGTAAATCCATTTGGCCCAGCCCACGAATAGTCGTAAATGGTTATATCATTGAAATTTAGTCCCGAAATAAGATGTAAATTACTTCCTTCAGCCAGCGGAGAATTGCTATTTATGATTAATTCTCTTACATAAATTTGAGTAGTTGCCGTAAGCGTACAACCTAAATCCGTGACGGTTAATGTATAAA
>NZ_RJUA01000094.1 GCF_024343575.1 Lacihabitans sp. LS3-19
CAAAACGGTAGCTTCATAAGTTAAGACCACAGAACCACCCGAAGCGACAGATAAGCCACTCCAAGTCAAAGTATCGTTGGCAAAAACGCCAGCACCACTGATATTGGAAATCGATCCATAGCCATTTGGAATAGCATCTTCGATAGCGACATTGGTAGCTGCATCAGGTCCAGCATTGGAAACTGTAACCGTAAATGTTACCACATCCCCAACATTAGGAGAAGTATTACTTACTGTTTTTGAAAGGCTCAAATTTGATTCTTGTGGTACAGTAGTAACAGAGCCTTGGTCGTCCTCTGTAGGATTGTCATTACTCGGTGTACTATTTGGGTCGTATTGGTCTGAAGAAGTGATCTGAGCTGTATTTGTATAATTTACACCTACAAAAGGAGCTTTAACTTTAACTTTATAAGTTAAGACTAAATTTGCACCATTTTGAATTGTTAAGTTATTCCAGTTAGCAGTATTTCCCGTAATTATTCCGCCATTACTAACATTGGAAAGGTCAGAATATCCATTTGGTGTTATATCTTCTACACTTACATTGGTGGCGTCGTTTGGCCCAGCATTATATAAAGTTAAAGTAAAAGTGATAGTATCACCAACATTTGGATTTGTATTGCTTGTGGCTTTTGTGATACTCAAATTGGCTACATTAGGGACTGTCGTAACCTGAGATTGATCATCTTCTCCTTGTACATTATTTCCAGGCGTACTGTTCGGGTCAAATTGGTCAACATCCATAATTTGAACAATGTTGGTGTAGTTTGTTCCCGGAATTGGCTCATTTACAGTTGCCTGATAGGTCAAAGTTTGAGATGCTCCATTTGCCAAACTCAAAATACTCCATTCAAGATTACTTCCAACCACGGTGCCAGAATTGCTAACATTTGTGATACTAGAATAGCCATTCGGTATAGCATCTTGAATCAAAATATTTGTTGCATCATTTGGACCCGCATTACTTACCGTAATAGTAAATGTAACCACATCCCCAGTATTTGGATTCAAATTGTCAACTTGCTTCAAAATACTCAAATTGGCCTCTTCAGGTACAGCAGTTACTTCAGATTGGTCGTCTTCACTTGGGTTATTATTATTTGGTGAACTATTTGGGTCGTATTGGTCAGAGGCTGTTACTTGTGCAACGTTTTTATGAGAAATACCTACACCGGGTTGTAAAACAGTAGCTTGATATGTCAATGAAACGGATGCCCCGTTTGCAATAGCCGCTAAATTCC
>NZ_RJUA01000095.1 GCF_024343575.1 Lacihabitans sp. LS3-19
TCCTTGTAGCAAACTCAGTAACTTTCAGCACCGAGAAGAATATGTAAATCTACCCGAACTATCCTTACATCATCTTTACCGAGCCTTGGATAAATTGGCTCAAAACAATGAACTCATCCAGCAACAAATCTTCCAAACTGGTCGCGATCTGTTCAACCAAAGTTTAGACGTAGTCTTTTACGATGTAACCACTTTTTACTTTGCCAGCGAAGTAGAGAAAGAAGGTGAACTCCGACAAATGGGTTTTGGAAAAGATGGCAAAATAGGTAAAACCCAAATCCTCTTTTGCATGATGATTGACCACCATAAAAACCCTATCGGCTATCGAGTTTTCAAAGGCAACACCTACGAAGGAGACACATTTAAAGAAGCTTTGGATGACCTCAAAAAAAGATATCAGATAGATAAAGTTATTGTAGTAGCTGATAGAGGGATGCTCTCTAAGAATAATTTAGAGATAACAACTGGCAAGGGCTACGAATTTATCATAGGTGAGCGATTGAAAAACTTACCACAAAAAACGCAGAAACAACTACTTGACCTGAAAAATTATCATCACCAATTGATATATAATGATGCCTCTGGTCAGGAAGTTTTGATACGATATACCACATTGAAAGAAGGCAATAAAACCATAATAGCAACCTATTCTGCAAAAAGAGCAGCAAAAGATAAGCAAGATAGAGAAGAGAAATTGGAGCAAGCACATAATCTACTCAAAAACCCATCTAAAATCAACAGTAAAGCAGCTAGGTTCTTTTTAAAAGCACAAGAAAATAGTAAATATAGTCTGAATGAAGAAAAAATAGCTGCGGCTGAGCGGTATGATGGTTTTTTAGCCATAAGCACCAATAATCAAACGCTGCCAGTAAGCGATGTCTTAGATCAATATAAACAACTATTTAAAATAGAACACAGCTTTAGAACCTTCAAATCCCACCTTGAAACCAGGCCAATGTTTCATTGGACAGACCAACGAATAGAGGGCCATATTTGCCTTTGTTACATAGCCTTCGCCATTCAAAACTTCGTGCTACAAAAAATAAATCGTGACAAAAATGTGATTACAGAAAAATTGCTAAGAGAAGCATTAGACAAAATGCAAGTAAGTCTGATAGATAACAATGGGAAAAAATCTTACTTGAGATCGATGCCATCAGAAAACGAAAAACTCATCCTAAATAAAATGGGTCTAAAACCAATCTTACCAATCC
>NZ_RJUA01000096.1 GCF_024343575.1 Lacihabitans sp. LS3-19
AGGAATTGATGCATATCAGAATCTTTTAGATCAAACCAAAGGTTTACATCTTTCAGAAAAAGTTGCAGCTAAATTTAAAACCATCCGAAAAGTATATCTACAACAAAGCTATCTTGTTGAAAATAAAACTACTAGCGTGAAAGATAGAATAGTGAGTCTTTCACAACCACACATAAGGCCGATCGTAAGAGGAAAAGAAAACAAACCCGTTGAGTTCGGTATAAAAGCTCACATAATGCAAGTTGGAGGGCTAAACATCATTGAACACCACAGTTTCAATGCCTTCAACGAGACTACCAGACTAAAGCATGCTTACTATAAACATCGATTGATGATTGGAACTTGTACACATTTAGCAGCAGATGGGATTTATCCAACAAATAGCAATAGGCGGTTTTGTACCACTAAAAAACTGCAAACCAATTTTGTTGCAAAGGGTAAAAAAGTAACAGATAAAAATATCAAAAAAGTTAAAACCATCCTTTCTATAGAAAGAGGAACACGCCTAGAAGGCTCATTTGGCACGGAAAAAGAAAACTATGGCCTAAGGAAAATCAAAGCAAAAACACCAGAAACACAAATCGTGTGGATGTTCTTCGGAATCTTTACTGCAAATGTCGTCCGACTATCAAAACGGCAACAAAAACAAGTCAAAAAAGTAGCTTGAAAAACTTTTAAGAGAAATATCACGGGATAAGACTGCCCAAACTCATCTAAAAAACAAGAATTGCTAACAAAAAAATGAAAATGTAAATTTTTCAAGAATTCTCATAGCCAAAAATCAAAAAATCCAGACTCGTGAAAGACTGGATTCTTGAAAAACAGAATTTTTTTAGCAATTATCAAGGACGCCC
>NZ_RJUA01000097.1 GCF_024343575.1 Lacihabitans sp. LS3-19
CGATCTCAACAACGATAACTCAGCCAGCCGCAGCCTTAGCTAGAAGTTTAACACAAACGAATGTATTGTGTTTTGGCAATAGCACTGGTGTGGTAACAGTAGCTGGTTCTGGTGGAACCTCACCATATACTTATCAATTAGGAATAGGGACCTATCAAGCGAGCGGTACATTTTCAGGTTTAGCAGCAGGCACCTATACAGTAAATGTAAAAGATGCGAATGGATGTATTACTCCACAATCGGTAACGATTACGCAACCAGCGATAGCCTTGTCAGCGAGCATAAGTTCAACAACGGATGTATTGTGCAAAGGCGATGCGACAGGAGCAGCGACAGTATTGGCAAGCAATGGCACAGCAGGTTATACATATCTATGGAGCGATGGTCAAACGACCGCCACAGCGACAGGATTGATAGCTGGAAGCTATAGTGTAACAGTAACCGATGCGAATGGCTGCAAAGTAGAAGATATTCCAGCAACGATCATCGAGCCAGCGATAGCTTTGTCAGCTATTGTTACTGATTATATACTAAGTTGCTCTGAAACTTCTGGTACCATAAATCTTTCTATATCAGGAGGAACACCCGGGTATACGTTTGATTGGGACAATGATGGCACAGGTGATTATAATGATTCACAAAACTTAACGACTGTAGCTGGTAACTATAATGTAGTTATTCGTGACGCAAATGGTTGTGAATATTTATCTTCAGGTCAAATTATTTTTACACCGTGTCCTGAATTAAGTATCGTAAAAGTTCAGTCTGCAGGCGAGAATCCTATCACTGCACCAGGCACACTGAACTATAC
>NZ_RJUA01000098.1 GCF_024343575.1 Lacihabitans sp. LS3-19
AAAGTCGTAGACCAAACAACCATAGCAGCACCAGGCACGCTGAACTATACGATTACGGTAACAAACGAGGGCAATACAGATTTACACGGCGTAACGGTTGCGGATGCTAAAGCAACGACATTAAGTGCAGAAACAGAAAGTGTAAGTACCAACGGAACGCTAAATGTAGGCGAAGTATGGACTTACACGGCTACATACATAGTAACTCAAGCGGAGATTGATAATGGGACAGCGATAGAAAACATTGCAATGGTAACCACGACAGAATTACCAGTAGCAAAAGCAGACACCGTAAATACTACTATTATTGCAAATCCTGAATTGTCAATTACCAAAATCGCTAGTGATACATCATTAGTTTTTGAAGGCCAAATAGTTACGTACACATATTTAGTTACAAATATTGGTAATGTTTCAGTTAAAGATGTTTCGGTAACCGACATTCATAGTGGCAGTAATCCACTTAGTTTAATTCAATTACAAAGTACTAATGGAACGGATAATGGTTTAGATAATCTAGTAGATTCTTTAGCTCCTAATCAACAAGCAATTTGGACTTCAACTTACATTGTTACTGCCCAAGATATTATTAATAGTGTTGATATTGTAAACACCGCAACTGCCTCTGGAACTCCAATAAGCGGTATTTTAATAAATCCATCAGCAATAGAAATAATTACTGTAGGAGAGTTCTTAGTCGCCGTAAATGATACAAGCAGCAACAACCCAGTAGGCGTACCAGTAGTAATCAACATCATAGCAAACGATAGCTTGTCATCAGGATTCAATCCAAATGCTACGCAGGTATCTGTAGACCTTAATCCATCACTGCCAGGCATCCAAGATACCTTGATAGT
>NZ_RJUA01000100.1 GCF_024343575.1 Lacihabitans sp. LS3-19
AGGCCTGAAATTATTAATAAAAGCAAAAGGAAAATGTACTACTGACCATATCTCTATGGCGGGTCCTTGGTTGAAATACCGTGGTCACTTGGACAACATTTCTAATAACCTTTTGATTGGGGCTGTAAACTTTGCAAATGACTCAACCAACAAAGTAAAAAACCAGTTGACAGGCGAATATGGCGAAGTACCAGCCGTGCAAAGAGCTTATAAAGCTGCTGGAGTGGGTTCAATAGTTGTTGGTGACGAAAACTATGGCGAGGGTTCTTCAAGAGAGCACGCAGCTATGGAGCCACGTCATTTGGGCGTAAGAGCTATCCTGGTGAAATCTTTCGCTCGTATTCATGAAACCAACCTAAAAAAACAAGGAATGTTGGCTTTGACATTTGCAAATCCTGCGGATTATGACAAAATCAAAGAAGATGATAGTTTAGATATTGTTGGTTTGACTTCTTTCGCTCCAGGTAAATCGTTGACTGTGGTAGCTAACCACTCTGATGGAACAAAAGACGAAATAGTTGTTAATCATACTTATAACGATGCTCAAATCGGCTGGTTCAAAGCTGGGGCGGCATTGAATATCATTGAAATGGAAGCTGGAAAGTA
>NZ_RJUA01000104.1 GCF_024343575.1 Lacihabitans sp. LS3-19
CTAAAACCAGGAGACTATACAGTAACATTCACCAAACCAGGTGGCTATACAACGACAGATCCAAACCAAGGCACTGACGATACGAAAGACAGTGATGCAGACAAAACAACAGGAACGACTCAGATCGTAACTGTAGTAAGTGGTGAGACAAACAATACCTTGGATGCAGGATACTTCAAGCCAGCAAAATTGGGCGACTATGTATGGGAAGATGTAAATAAAAACGGCATTCAAGAATTAGGAGAAAAAGGTATCCAAGGAGTTACAGTTAAATTGACAGGAACAACTGGTAATGGTGCAATTGTAAACTTAACTGCAATTACAGATTTAAATGGATATTATCAGTTTAATGATTTAATACCAGGGTCATACGTAGTAGAATTTGTAACACCAGGATCAAATGGTGATTATACCAATAGTCCAAAAGATCAAGGAACTGATGATAGTGTTGATAGTGACGCAGATCAAATAACTGGTAAAACCTTACCAATTGTAATTAAA
>NZ_RJUA01000105.1 GCF_024343575.1 Lacihabitans sp. LS3-19
TAGCATTGATAGCTGGAGGTATTTATACTGTTACAGTAACCGATGCTAATGGTTGTAACGCTACTGCTCAGACTACTGTAACTGTAAATGCTTTTCCAATAATTTCAATATTAGATACAATATGTACTCAACAAGGAGATTTTTATTCTGTTGAATTTAATGTAACTCCAGGAGCTAATGTGACATCAAGTATTGGAACTATTAATGGGAATTTAGTTGAAAATATCCCTTCAGGTAATGAAGTAACTATTTATTTCGAACTTAATAATTGTGTAGATTCAATAAAAATTATTCAATTATGCCCTATTCCATATGGCAGTATCGGCGACAAAGTATTCTCAGATATCAATGGCGATGGCATCCAAGATGGAACAGAGCCAGGCTTAGATGGAATCACAGTTTACTTATTAGACAATACAGGCAATAAAATAGACAGCACAATTACAGCTGGAGGCGGCTTGTACGAATTCGATAGCTT
>NZ_RJUA01000106.1 GCF_024343575.1 Lacihabitans sp. LS3-19
TCCGGATTTATTGGGTTTAAAGGGTGCGTAGGCGGCTTAATAAGTCGGTGGTTAAAAGTAGCAGCTTAACTGTTTTACATGCCATCGATACTGTTGAGCTTGAGATATTTGGAGGCAGCTAGAATTTCCGGTGTAGCGGTGAAATGCATAGATACCGGAAGGAATACCAATTGCGAAGGCAGGTTGCTACGAATAAACTGACGCTGATGCACGAAAGCGTGGGGATCAAACAGGATTAGATACCCTGGTAGTCCACGCCGTAAACGATGATTACTAGTTGTTGGGTGAATAGCTCAGTGACCAAGGGAAACCGATAAGTAATCCACCTGGGGAGTACGCCGGCAACGGTGAAACTCAAAGGACTTGACGGGGGTCCGCACAAGCGGTGGAGCATGTGGTTTAA
>NZ_RJUA01000107.1 GCF_024343575.1 Lacihabitans sp. LS3-19
CCAATAGCGACGCTCAAGGTTTTTACACAACTTTTTGAATCAGTAATTGTGCAAGTGTATGTGCCGACTGTCAAGTTGCTTATAGCCGGAGTTCCATCACCTGAGGGATTGCCAGGAGTCCAATTGTAGATATATGGAGAAGTACCTCCTGTGGCAAGATTTATTACTGCTGCTCCATCACTTGCAGACGTGGAACTTGCATCAGTTTTAGACAAAATAGTACTTGTCAAAATAGAGGGCTGGGAGATAGTAAACAAACTAGTAGCAGTATTTCCGATTGCATCGGTTACAGTACATGTCCATGAACCAGCCGATAAGCCCGAAACACTTTTTGTACCATCTCCAACAGGATTTCCGGGTGTCCAATTGTAAGTA
>NZ_RJUA01000108.1 GCF_024343575.1 Lacihabitans sp. LS3-19
GGAATTTATACACTTACGGTTACCGACGCCAATGGGTGCACTGCAACTGCTCAAACTACAATAACAATTAATCCTTTACCATTACCAACAGCTGGAAATGATTCACCTATTTGCCTAGGAGGTACTTTGAATTTAAATGCAACAGGTGGAACATCATATAGTTGGTCAGGTCCAGATGGATTCAGTTCAAGTTCTCAAAATCCACAAATTATAAATACTACTTCAAATGCCGGAGGCATATATACAGTAAATGTGACTGATGTCAATGGGTGTACAGCAATCGCCCAAACAACAGTAACAATTAATACATTACCAACACCAACAGCTGGTAATGACTCGCCAGTT
>NZ_RJUA01000109.1 GCF_024343575.1 Lacihabitans sp. LS3-19
TAATGTATTAATTGTTACTGTTGTTTGGGCGGTTGCTGTACATCCATTGACATCAGTCACACTTACTGTATATATGCCTCCGGCATTTGAAGTAGTATTTATAATTTGTGGATTTTGAGAACTTGAACTGAATCCATCTGGACCTGACCAACTATATGATGTTCCACCTGTTGCATTTAAATTCAAAGTACCTCCTAGGCAAATAGGTGAATCATTTCCAGCTGTTGGTAATGGTAAAGGATTAATTGTTATTGTAGTTTGAGCAGTTGCAGTGCACCCATTGGCGTCGGTAACCGTAAGTGTATAAATTCC
>NZ_RJUA01000110.1 GCF_024343575.1 Lacihabitans sp. LS3-19
GAAAGATGTAAACCTTTGGTTTGATCTAAAAGATTCTGATATGCATCAAGTCCTTTTTTAAGTAGTTTGAGGAGTGATTTTACTCGCTTTTTGTTAGCTTTGATGCCTATTTTCCTTTTTTTAGAGAAATCTACTTGCTTAATTTTTTGTTCTTTAAACTTTGAACGAGGGATTTTTAAACGTGACAATTTGCATAGTCCTGGAATTTGCTCTTCCCAAAGAAAAGTACATGACTCCCAAAGTAGTTTTACGTCGGTTGGAAAACGCATATGCACCTCATAACAAGTAGCATCCATCATCAAAA
>NZ_RJUA01000111.1 GCF_024343575.1 Lacihabitans sp. LS3-19
TTTCAAAAAAAGCGACATTCAATTTTTTAACATTAAGGAATTAAGATATTAAGGGCATGAAGAAGGTTTAAATAATCTTAGTTGTCTTCTTTTCTTCATTTTCTTCATTTTTCAAAAAAAGCGACATTCAATTTTTTAACATTAAGGAATTAAGATATTAAGGGCATGAAGAAGGTTTAAATAATCTTAGTTGTCTTCTTTTCTTCATTTTCTTCATTTTTCAAAAAAAGCGACATTCAATTTTTTAACATTAAGGAATTAAGATATTAAGGGCATGAAGAAGGTTTAAATAATCTTAATGGTCTTCATTTCTTCATTTTCTTCATGTTTCAAAAAAAAGGCTGCCAAGATATTTTTGGAGACTCAGCGAATAAATTATTAATTTTGAAGATGGAACAATTATTAACTTTTGCCTAATCCTCTAAGCTTTTATCGTATTTTGATTTGAGGTATTGTTGTGAATTTTGGAATACTTTAAGAATCGATAAATACAAACGACAATTAAGCCTTATACAATTTGATCAATAATCAAATTTCATTATGAGAGGAGAATGGTCGCTTATTGCAATCCAATCTTCGTAAGTGCCGACTTCGAATTCGATAAGTTTTTCGAACATCGAAAGGGAAACAAAGGCATAATCAATATGATAAGGCTTGTTTTTGTTTTTATAAAGATAGAATGTTGGATGCTCTTCTTTTCCTTGAGTTTGGTTGAGATGTTTGTGGTAAATACTATGTATAGCTTTTGTAGAGAGCTTTTCCACAACATCCGAATGATTTCCGATTCTACTTGGTTTGTCCCAAATGGTATTGCTATTGAAGTCACCTGTTAGAATTACCAACTCATTTTCTAGAAGTTTCTCATAATAATTTATGGCTTTCCATACTTGTTCTACATATTGGCCATCTTTATCTTCCTTATTATTAGCCCAAATTGCAAATAGTGTAAAATTTATGCTGTCTCCTTTTACAATTACTGGCACAATATATTTTAAATCTGGATTATACTTTTGATGGATATTTAAAATATACTTTTCATTTGAAAAAATTCCAAGACCTTTGTGTTTATTATCGCCAATCCAAATCTGATTTTTGAGTAAATCTAAGTTTTTTTCGGTGTTCAGTTTTTCCAAGTTTTCGCATTCTTGGATTATTGTAATGTCCGGATTTTTAATAAAAATAGATTTTGCCTTTTTTCGAAATGCTCCTTGACAATTCCAAGTGATAATTTTCATAGCTATTAGAGCATTTTTGATAAGAAATGGAAGTTTTAGATGCCAAAAATGTTATATTGAAATCTAAAACTTCTAAAAGGAGATTATGGCTTAAATACCAATTTACCTTTCATTGCTTTCTCTATATCTTTTCGGTTGGTTAGTTCTGGTCTTTTACCACCTGTAGCAAACATCTCGGCTTGGTCATCGTAGTTTTTACTCATAAAATACCCACTTTGTCCCGTTGGATTGACACTTTGTGCCGCTTCAGGATTTCCAAAATCTATAATTCTACGTAAAGCTGGTCCATAAACCACTTTGTAGGTTCCGGTTGAATCCATGAAAAAGTCTAGATTATTGATTGTTTCTCTGCCGCCATTTACCGGTATTGGCCCTACATTAAACCACTTTCCAATCACGGGTACAATTCCCAAAGGATGTTTATGCTCTATGCTGTGCACTTTGCCCCATTTCCATTGCGATTGGTCTTTGCCTAATTGGGCGACCAGTTCTTGACTTGAAAGTGCCAAAGCTTTTGTGAAAATTGCCTTTCTTGTTTCTTTTTCGGGGGTGCTAACATTATCCCACCACTTAGAATTATCATTGTTCAAGAATACCGAAGTATTTCTTTTTAAACTAAAATTATGTTCAAAAGCCGCGAATTCCTCAGCACCTAACTCGTCCTGAAGAGAGAGTTTCATGATATTGTATAGGAGTTTGTAGAATATAGTGGGCTCTATATTTTCTAAATTGTGAGAGCCATCCCAAGCCATTAATGATTTTTTCAAATCTTTACCTTCTTGTGTCATTTCACTTTCAGGAATTGCCTCAAAGATAGATTTAACAGTGGCCGGATACATGCTACTTTTTACGTCATTGATTACTTCTCGTACAGATTCCTCCGTCCAGTCTATTTTGTCTGTGAAAATTAAGTCCTCAATTCGTTTGGCTCTATTTGCTGGCACATAATAACCCGGTACAAGTCCATTACCCATATCTTCAGGTTGGTTATTTGCTGTGTACAACACACCTCGCTCAGGATTTAGGATTTGAGGATTCAAACTGAAATCATACCAACCTTGTGGGTCGTCAAGACCAGTGGAACCGTCTAAAATCACAGCTGGGTTTACATGTTTTGGTCTTATCGGCAGTTTTCCTGCAGCCCACCAGCCAATGTTTCCTTCGGTATCTCCCCACATGAAGTTTAGCCCAGGCGATGTCAACGGAGCTACAGCTTTTGCCATTTCATTCGCATTTTTCGACTTACAAACATTGTAAAAAACATTAAGATGTTGTGACGGAAACTGATGATATACCCACCACAATGCAATAGGGTCTTTTATATTTTCAACGTTTTTGAATGCTCCATTTAGCAAATAGCCATGCCTGGTTTTTTTGACATCCAATACCACATCTGGCTTGTCTTTTACCTTTATGGTTTCTTTTCTGATAATTATATCTTCCCATGTATCCTTGTATTTTACCTGGTTTGGATTGGCAGGGTTTAATGTCTCTCTGAAAAAATCTGCATCGTCGTTTTCAAACATCGTAAGTCCCCAGCCTCCTTTGTCATTATGTCCCAAGGCCGGCACGGGTGTTCCGGCTAAGAAATTTCCGTATATTTTGAAAGTTGGACATTCTAAATGAGCTTCATACCAAACCGAAGGTTGCGAAAATGCAATATGCGTATCATTTGAAAGTATAGGTTTACCAGATTTCGTCTTTTTTCCAGCTATCACCCAGCCGTTGGATCCATGAAAAGGCGGATAAGGCAATTCTAGGTCCATTTTACTTAGACTATTGGCCATTATTGCCAAATTTTTTGCAGCACCAAGGTTTGCTTGTACGGGGATTTTGTACAAAGAATCGGGCCAAGCAGCCAGCACATCTTTGTAATAATCAGGGCCAAGTCTATTCAAAATGTCAGTTGAAACCGCCTCAGAGCCAAAAGCTCCCACAAATGTGTAGCCCATATAGCCAACAATGATTTCCATGTCCTCTAGCGTGAATTCTGTTTTGGGAATACCCGCTATAGAATACTCAATGGGCGTTTTGCCGTTTTTGATGTATTCATTTATGCCTTTAATGTATGCTTTGGCGGCGATTACGAAAGGAGAGTTGGGGTCTTTGTAAGTAGTAGCCATTGTAAGTTTGGCGTGTTCTCTAAAACTCAAAGTCCTAAAGAATTTGTCACTTTCTAGTGCTGCTTCACCAAACAATTCCGATAGGCGACCATCAGCCAATCGTCTCAATACTTCCATCTGGAAGAGTCGGTCTTGGGCATGCACGTAGCCAAATGTATAGAAAAGGTCTTCTTCGTTTTCGGCGTAAATATGTGGGATACCGTAATTGTCGTATAAAACTTCAACTTCAGATTTTAATTTCGGAAGATTAATTGTTCCATTTTGGCTTGGTTTTAAGTAGGTTAAATAACCATAAATAGATGCGACTAAAAGTATGATGATGGTCAAAACACCAAAAATTATTTTTTTGAAGGTTTTCATTGATTTGGTTTGAAGGATGATTTTTCAAAAATATGAAATTATATCATAGGATAGTACAATTCTTTATTTTTCTAAAAGAACTTAAAAATCTGATTTTAAGAAAAAATTAAGGTGTTTTTAAGAAAATATTTGAATGCTTTAATATTTTTATTGGATTTTTTCAAGAATTTTGAAAATTAAGGCACTCATAAACATACACTTAAAAAAATAATGGTGGTAAATTTGCAATGTAATCAAACAGAAAATTACCTATGGCATTAGCTAAACAGTTTTTGAAATCGAAGCCAGTTTGTAAAGTAACATTTGAGTTGGCCTCAGAACAAGTACAAGGAAATCAGGTTTTATTATTAGGAGATTTCAACAATTGGGATTCTGAAGGAACGCAATTGAAAAAACAAAAAAATGGAAATTACAAAGCTACTTTGGAATTACCAGTTGGAAACGACATCCAGTTCCGTTATTTAGTTGACGGTGAAAGTTGGATTAACGACGACGCTGCTGATAAGTATGTACCGTCAGGTGTTTCTGCTGATCTTAACTCGGTAGTTGTACTATAAAGATTTTTTATTTAAGGTTGAATAGATTTTAAAAATAGCGGTCATTTGATCGCTATTTTTTTGCTTTTTAATAAGGATAAACTGTTAGAAACTCCATAAAATTTTCTCTGTTTATTGTTTTAGCCTCTTTTGGTCTATAGTTTTCCATAAATATTGGCGGAAACTTTACTTTTTCTTTAGGATTCCATTTTAATTCAAAAACATAAATTTCTCCGTTTATTTCTTCGATATAATCTATCTCAGCCTTGTCTTTATTTCTCCAAAAATATGTTTTGCCATAATACCCATGATATGCCAATAGCTTTTTCCGTTCCACTATTAAAAAATTTTCCCATAGTGCTCCAATATCATTTCTTGCGGTGATTGGATTAAAATTTGAGATTAAAGCATTTCT
The DNA here is from genome assembly GCF_024343575.1 of Lacihabitans sp. LS3-19. Classification (GTDB taxonomy): domain Bacteria; phylum Bacteroidota; class Bacteroidia; order Cytophagales; family Spirosomataceae; genus Leadbetterella. Next base: position 4,670 of record NZ_RJUA01000111.1, read on the forward strand.
AATGCCGTTATCATAAAAGAATATTTTTTTCTTTTTGTTTATCTCATTTCTCAAGTTCCGGCTAAATGTGCCTAATCTAAACACAACAAAAGCCTGTTCTAATAAATGGATATAGCTTTCTATTGTTTTTATATCTGCACCAACTGTTTGTGCTAATTCGCTCAATGATACCTCGCTTCCAACTTGAAACGCAATAGCAGTAAGAATTTTCTCTAGTATTTGTGGTTTTTTTATACCTACCAGTGCAAGTATGTCTTTGTATAAATAACTACTTGTAAGATTTTTTAAAATTTCTCGTGCATCGTTTTGTTCATTTATTATTTCTGGATATGTACCATATACCAAGTGATTATTTAGGTTTTTCATAACTTCTAAATAATTTTCATGTATCAAAAGCTCACCTATTGATATTGGAAATAAATTGTACTCCCATTTCCTTCCTGTTAATGGCTCCTGTGTGAGATTGGCTATGTCGAGCGACGAGGAAGCCGTGATGATAAGTTGATAGCCTTCGTTTGAGTCTAATATTTGTTTGCAAATGAGTCCAATATTTTCAATTCTTTGAGCTTCATCTAACAATATTAGTTTTTGATTGCCAAAGCTTAGTTTTAAGAAATTTATATTTTCTAATTTCCAAAGATTTTGAGTTTCTATTTCATCTCCATTAAAATAAACAAACTCTTTACCAGTAGAATTGGCCAAGTTTTTAATCAATGTTGTTTTCCCAACTTGCCTTGGGCCAAGTATGATTATTGCCTTTTTATAATCTATTCTTTTTTTAAGTTTATCTTCAAGAATTCTTTTTATCATTTCTTCTAGATTTAGAGTCAAAAGTATTAATAATAAATTTCAATTCCCAAAATATCGCTATTTTTAAGGATTCAATTCCCAAAATATCGCTATTTTTAAGGATTCAATTCCCAAAATATCGATTTTTAATACTATGATTCTAAAAATGAAAACTAATTTTAAAGTGATATTTTAACTCTAATGGGTCGACTACAGTATTTTTTTGCCACGAATGCACGAATTAACACGAATTAGTAGCTACGAAATATTATTAAATTAGCAACTGAAGCATCGCTTAGCGTCAATAAAAAAGTCAAAATTATTTCCAATAGACATTACACAATAAATCATGTACCAATATCCATTTTACGAGTAACTAATTGACCAATAAACTAATATACCAATACCCAACATGCCAATAACTAATCAACTAATACACCAATAACCAAGCCCTCAAGCAAACTCTGGCGACTGAATTCCCCTGATTTTACGGAATAGGTCCATGGCGTAGTTGTCGGTCATGCCTGATATGAAATCTACGATTGTCATTAGGTTTTGATAGAGTGTGTTTTCTTCCGAAATAATAAATTGGCTTGGAAGAAGCCTTAAGATTTTCTGTGATTTGGCTTGGGTATTATTTGTCAATGCTCCGACAAAATCCTCTAAAAGGCCATAAATGACATGGTAACCAGCTAATTCTTTCTCTACAACCGAGTGGTGGTTGTATATTTTTTGGAAAGAAAGTTTATCAATTTTCTTCAATTGTGCTATCGAATGTTCATCTATTAAATCTATCAAAGATTTATTAAGTGTGCCCTCCAAAAGTTTTTTCTCATTGATCATAAAGGCATCTGTGCATTTTCTGGTGAGGAGATTAATGAGCATGGCCCTTAAGAGCGAAAGTTTCTGGCTTTCATCGCTTATGGTAGTTAGTTTAGTTTGGATATATGCTTGACTATTGTCATTTTCAAACAATGGCAAAAGCAAACCCTCTGCTTCTTGGTAGGAGATTACGTTTAGCTTAAATGCATCTTCTAAATCTATGATTCTATAACAGATATCATCTGCAGCCTCTACCAAATAAACATAAGGATGACGAGCATAAACGTTTTTGTTTTCGTCTATTTTTTTTAAGCCTAATTCTTTTACAATTTCTTGATAATGTGGTATTTCTGAATCAAAAAAGCCTGATTTTTTTGTTCCTAAAGCTTGTTTGTTAAAACCAGAAATGGAGTCACAAGGATATTTTATAATCGAAACCAAAGAAGTATACGTAAGCTTCAACCCCGCACTTTGGAAAATGGTCGTCAGAATTCTGAATGCACTTGCATTGCCCTCAAATTTTTCCAAATCTTGCCTTTGGTTGTCATTTACTTTTTCTTTATTTTCTGATTTTGAAAAGAAATCAGTGAAAAATGTACGTATAGCTTCCTCTCCAAAATGCCCGTAGGGTGGATTTCCAATATCATGTGCTAAACATGCTGTTTGGATTACATCGGAAAGCTCAAATCTATAAAAATCGCTTACATTTTTTGAGAATTTGTTTTGGTATTTGTCTGACAATCTCTCACCGACAGCTTTACCCAGTGAGCGACCAACAGAGGCTACTTCTAAACTGTGTGTGAGTCTATTATGAACAAATACAGCTCCGGGAAGTGGAAATACTTGGGTTTTATTTTGCAATCGTCTAAACTGCGAAGAGAACACCACGCGGTCATAGTCACGCATATAATCGCCTCGAATTTCATCTCTGGCGTGGGTGTTTTGAGAACCCAGTCTTTTGTTTGAATATAGTGTTTCCCAGTTCATTTTAAATTTTTATTGCCTTTCTGAAATAGTGCGTTATGCCCCAAACGGAAGCAATTACCAGTAAAAGTATTAATATTTTCGAAAAAAGACCTTGGTTAGGATGCTGAATCAAAGTGCTTATTTCTTTGGCTTGGCTTCCGGTATATACTGCGAGCAGTGTTCTTGGCACCATGCCTGCAAATCCTCCTATCAAGATATTTCGAAGCTTAGCTCCAGAAATGGCAAAGGTTAGGTTTGTCAATGCGAACGGCAGAATAGGGGAGAGTTTTGCAAAAAAAATGATTTTTAACTCGTCTACTTTTATATTTTTCAGAAGATTTTTAACTTTTTCGTTTTTGTCGAAATAACTTTCCACCCAACTAAAATCCAGCTTTTTGTATAAAACATAAATCAGGAAAATAGCTCCAAAATTGATAATCAATAAATATGGTATTGCCGAAAAGCTCAAGAAATAGCCAAGAACAATTGCCAAAAATGTAGGAGGACAAAGGGCGATAGTTGCTCCAATAGTTAAGATAAGCGTTAAAATCAACCAAGACCAAACATTGAAATTGGAAATTTCGGATTCGTATTTTAAAAGATATAAACTTAAAATAGAAGTACTAAAAAGCGGCAATAAAGTGAAGCCAACAAAACTCAAAATAGAAGGTAGCCGAGATTGTTTCATTTTAGTTTTTTTTACAAACCATTATCATTCGGTCAGAGGCAAGGTCTTGATAGGGATTGAGTTCATAATCGCCATAAACATCTATTAGGGTCAAGTTTGAGGCTTCAAAAAAATGTTTGAAATCTTCTAAAAACAATAACTTTACACGCTCCTCATATTTATGGTTTTTGCCTTCATTTTCGAAACTTATGTTTTTGAAAATAAATCCAAATTCTATCCTTTTATTGATGTTAAATTGTATTCCATCTACGGTTTTTTCGTAATGAGAGTTGAATCCTTCTATAGCTTTTCGGCTGTTCATGTAGTCTAAAACCAATATTCCGCCAGATTTTAAACTATTTGACATGGCTTTTACTGCCTTTTGGTTTTCTTCTTGATTTTCAAAATAGCCAAAACTTGTAAATAAGTTGAGCATCACGTCAAAATATTCAGGGCGAAAAGTATCCCTTATGTCATGTTCATGAAATTGCAACTTCTCGTTTTCTGCACATTGAGCATGCCAAATATTGTTTGGCGATAAGTCTAAGCCCGTTACTTCGAAGTTTTTCGAATTAAGGTAAATAGCGTGTCTACCTTTACCACAAGCCATATCGCAGTATTGCCAATCACTACTGAAGTTGAGTTTTTCAGCCAAATTGTCAATAAACTTTTGTGCTTCATTTTCACCTCTACTTTTATATAAAATATGGTAAAACGGTGTATCGAACCATTCTGCAAACCATTCTGCCATATTAAGAATGCAAAGCTTTATATTCTTGATACACCATGGCTATGCCTTCTTTTAGGTTTATGGTGTGTTTCCATCCCAAGCTGTTAAGCTTGCTTACATCCATTAATTTTCGAGGAGTTCCGTCTGGTTTGTCAGTGTTCCAATGTATATCTCCTTCGTATCCCACTTCGGCTTTAATGGTTTCTGCAAGTTCTTTTATCGTCACGTCTACACCTGTTCCAATGTTTACAAGTGTGCTGTCATTATAGTTTTCCATGAGATAAACACAAGCTTCGGCAAGATCATCAGCATGTAAAAACTCACGCATCGGCGAACCTGTTCCCCAAAGCTCCACTTGTGGTTTGTTTTCCATTTTAGCCTCATGAAACTTACGAATCATTGCTGGCAACACGTGAGAAGTATTTAAATCATAATTATCATTCGGTCCGTACAAATTGGTTGGCATTACTGATATATAGTTGCAGCCGTATTGATCTCGGTAAGCTTCACACATTTTTATACCGGCTATTTTGGCTATAGCGTACGGCTCATTTGTGGGTTCCAGCAATCCTGTTAAAAGATACTCTTCTTTTAATGGTTGTGGAGCCAGTTTTGGGTATATACAAGACGAACCTAAAAACATCAATTTCTTTACGCCTGCCATATACGAGCCATGAATTACGTTGTTCTGGATTTGCAAGTTTTCATACAAAAACTGCCCTCTGAAGGTATTATTGGCTATTATTCCTCCAACCTTTGCAGCAGCCAAAAACACATAATCAGGTTTTTCTTTTTCCAAAAAATCAAATACTTCTTGGCTGTTTCTAAGGTCCAGTTCTTTTGAAGATTTTAATAGAAAATTGCTAAAACCCTTACTTTTTAGATTCCTAACTATCGCAGAGCCAACCATACCATTATGACCAGCCACATATATTTTGTCGGATAATTCCAATTTTTTAGTGAAATTTACGTTTTTAAAATTCAATTTGCATTGCAAAAGTACTACAGAAGAGACTTATAATGAAACGAATTCTATTCATATACTTTTTTTTATTGGGTCTTGGCCTCCAAGCTCAAGACGTGATACCGAAGGCCAAGACCAAAGAACAGCGTAAAGCTGATCGTAAAAAAATGACTTTGGAAGAGAAAATCGAGGATACGTTACCGATAGATGTTAACTTACCTAAACCAAAAGCTTCTATAAATCTACCTGGAGACAATAAAATCAGCTCTGTGGAAGATGCCAAAAAGTTTATGAACGAGACCATTCCGAATCTTTCGTCAGAGGTAAGATCAAAAAGTAAAAAAGCCAAAAAAGCGATTGAAAAGGCAAAGGCAGAGGTGTTTGATGGTAAGAATTACGAAAAAATTGCAATAGAAAAAAGAATCTACAAACGTGGATCAGGTAGTAGATTGCTCTATCAGGAGTTTTATATTTTAAAACAACATCAAAAGCCAAATCCATACAATCGAACACTGACTTGGTACGACGAAAAAAATAAGAAGTTTATTGATGCGATATCGAGAGATATTAAAACTAATAGTTTGCTTCATGGCCCATTTAGAGAATACCGTGGAGAAAAACTAATGAAGGAGGGTTTCTATTATCTAGGAGCAAAGCATGGCCGCTGGATGGAATACGACAAGGATTTTAATTTAGTAGATAAAGAATACTTCAATAAGGGATTTTATAATGAATCTCAAATAAGCTATTTTGGTTCTGACTCTGCAAAAATCAAAGAGATAATTCCGGTAATTTATGGAAAAACAACTGGAGATTATTGGAGGTTTTATGAAGACGGGACTTTAGCTGAAGAAGGTCATTATGACGATGGAAAAAAAGTTGGCCGTTGGGTGGAGTATTATGAGGGCGGTAACAGACGAAAAAAAGTAACGCAATACCCGAAAGATGCTTTCGATATAACTGAACCAAAATTGCTGCAAGAATATAGTGCTGATGGCAAAATGACCTATGATAGCAGTGCCATGAAATAAAGGTTTGTTTAAAAAAAGCATAAATTCAACTTCAATTTTAAATTCAAAAGTGAAATAAAAAGCTTCTTCAATTCTTAAATAGAAACTATAATTCAGATTTTGTGTTTTAACCCAAAAAACTCATTAGAAAATCGGTTACAATAAAATTTGGCTTCATACCTATTTCCGATCCTCTGCAAACCTATCTCGATAGGTTTTTCGATGCTCATCATAGCTATTTTGCAAAATATTATTTCGCCAGATTGTCTATTGAGCTTTTTGGCTTTAATTTTTATTCCAAAGAAAAACTCAAATGAAAAAACTATTATTCTTCCTATTAGGCTTTGCTATACTCTCTTGCAAAGAAAATCAAGAAATAAAATCTGGAATTTGGCGGGCAGAGATACCAACAGTAGAGGGTGTTTTACCTTTTAATATTGAAATAGAAAAAGACAAAGCCTTTGTTATCAACTCCGACGAAAAACTTGCCTTCGATACCTTGTTTTTCCAGAGCGACTCGTTACACCTAGTGATGCAACTCTTTGATGCTGAAATAATAGCCAAACTAAACGGCGAAGAAATGAATGGGATATTCAGAAAAAAAATGGCCGACTTAAGCAACAGAGAAGGAGCATTTAAGGCCAAGTTTAATCAAAGTTTTAGATTTGAAAATGGAAAAGAAAATAAGAAATTAGCGAACAAATATTCTGTAGTTTTTGATGATGGCGAAAGTACTTATGAAGCCGTGGGTATTTTCAAACAAACTGGAAACAGCGTAAAAGGAACCTTCCTGACTACTACTGGTGATTATCGATATTTAGATGGAAACGTGGTTGGAGATAGCCTGAAACTAAGCTGTTTTGACGGAAACCATACGTTTTTGTTTAAAGCCAAAATTCAAAATGATAGCTTAGTTGGCGGTACTTTTTGTTATAGTTTAAAAGTTGTAGAAAAATGGTCGGGCATAAAAAACGAAAAGGCAGAATTACCCGATCCTCACAGTTTAACCTTCCTAAAACCGGGCTTCGAAAGTTTGGAATTTAGCTTCCCAGACTTTGACGGTCATCAGGTTTCATTAAAAGACGATAGATTTAAAAACAAAGTAACTATAGTGCAGGTCTTGGGCTCTTGGTGCCCGAACTGCATGGATGAAACGCGGTTTTTAGCCAATTTCAAAAAGCAAAATCCAAACGTAGAAATAATAGGCTTGGCATTTGAAAAGTCTTTAGAGCCAAGTTTTGTTAAACCAAAAATAGAAAGACTAAAAACAAGATTTGGAGTAAACTATCCTATCTTACTAGCAGGATTAAACGATAAAGAAGACGCTTCAAAAAAACTCCCAATGCTCAACAAAATCATCAGTTTTCCAACAACCATTATTATTGACAAAAAGGGCATAGTCCGCCAAATACATACGGGCTTTAGTGGACCGGGCACTGGTGAGTATTACAATAGTTTTGTGGAAGATTTTAGGAGATTTGTTGAGAAATTGGAAAAGGAGTAATGTATTAGTTACTATTCTTCTTTTTTAGTAATTGTTAAATCTACCATTTCCACATATATTTTTTACTTTATACCAATACTTCTCAAAAAAATATAATAGTATGCTTGCATAACAATATTTTATTTTTTTACTTTGCAATTAGTATGCAAGCATACTATTCTGTTTGATCTTTTAAATAAATTATAGATATGTCACTAGTAGCTGAAAATGAAGCATTGAAAGGAGGGGAGTTCTTAATTAAAGAATCAACTGCCGACCAAATTTTTATCCGTGAAGAGTTCAACGAAGAACAGCAAATGATTGCTGAAACTTGTAGAGACTTTTTAAAGACAGAAATCTGGCCTATTTTAGATGAAATAGATTATGCTAAATCACCAGATTTGATTTCATCTTTGATGGACAAAGCTGGCGAACTTGGTCTTTTAGGCACAGCTGTTCCCGAAGAATATGGTGGTTTTGGAATGAGCTTCAATACTTCTATGTTAGTAGCGGAAGTTTTGGGTGCTGGTCATTCTTTCTCTGTAGCACAATCAGCACATACTGGCATTGGTACTTTGCCTATTCTATATTATGGTAATGAAGAACAAAAGCAAAAATATCTTCCAAACCTTGCTTCTGGTGTTTGGAAAGCTGCCTACTGTTTAACTGAGCCAGATTCAGGTTCGGATGCCAACGGAGCAAAATCTAAAGCCGAGTTGACTGCAGATGGCAAACATTATAAAATCAACGGTACAAAAATGTGGATCACCAATGGTGGTTTTGCTGATATATTTATTGTTTTTGCTAAAATAGAGGACGATAAAAATCTTACGGCATTTATTGTTGAGAAGGATTTTGGTGGTATCACGATGAATGAGCCGGAGAAAAAACTTGGAATTAAAGGTTCTGATACACGTCAAGTTTTCTTCAACGACTGCATGGTACCTGTTGAAAATATGCTTTCGGACAGGCAAAATGGTTTTAAAATAGCAGTAAATATCCTTAATATTGGACGTATCAAATTAGGGATTGCAGCAGTTGGTGGCTCAAAAGGCGTATTAAATCATGCTATAAACTATGCCAACGAGCGTAAGCAATTCGGAATTTCTATCGGAAGGTTTGGAGCGATTAAGCACAAATTAGCCGAAATGGCTACGAAGATTTGGGTAAGTGAGACTGCTTGTTACAGGGCTGGACAAAACATTGACGACCTAATCGAAACTTTTGTAGCTTCAGGTATGGACGATGCAAGTGCCAAACTGAAAGCTTTGGAGCAATATGCCATAGAGTGTGCAATCTTGAAAGTTCATGGTTCTGAAACATTAGATTATGTAACAGACGAAGGTTTGCAAGTTTACGGCGGTATGGGCTATTCTGCCGATGCACCTATGGAAAGAGCTTACAGAGATTCAAGAATCAATAGAATATTTGAAGGTACCAACGAAATCAACCGTATGTTGATATTGGATATGTATCTAAAAAGGGCCATGAAAGGCGAGTTAGATCTTTTAGGTCCAGCAACTGCTGTAGGTAAAGAAATACTTTCGATTCCATCTTTCGAGTCTGATGAGGACGAAATAATGTTCTCAGCCGAGAAAAAAGTAATCAAAAACTTGAAAAAGGCAGCTTTGATGATTGCTGGAGCTGCAGTTCAAAAATTCATGATGAAGCTATCACATGAGCAAGAGATATTGATGAATGTTGCTGATATGATCACAGAGATTTACGCTGCTGAATCGGCACTTTTAAGAGTAGAAAAACTAGTTGTCATAAAAGGCGAAGAGGCCGTTGTTTTGCAAAAAGACATGACGATGGTTTATCTGCAAGAGGCAGTTGAGAAGTGTAACTCAGCAGGCAGAGAAGCTATAACAGCATTCGCTGAAGGAGACGAACTAAGAGTAATGCTAATGGGACTAAAGCGTTTTACAAAAATCGACCCGATAAATATGAAAGATGCAAGAAGAAGAGTCGCAGATGCACTTTTAGCTGAAAATAAATACATATTTTAATAAAATAGAACTCCATTTCGCTTCTCTTTTCGAGAAGGGGTAGTAGGAGGGAAGAATATTTTGGCTTAGAATCAACAATTAAAAACCAATAAACCAGTCTTATATCATTTAGGGCTGGTTTTTAATTTTTGTCAGTTTGTTATAGAATTACATGATTTGGCAAACTGGTCAAAAAAAAGTAGCTCAAAATTATTTAAGCTACCTTATTCAATATTCAGATAGTTTTAAGCAACTTCCTCAACAATAGTAATTTTCTGTATTTTGTCGCCTTGACGAATCAAATCAACTACATCCAAACCCTCAACAACTTTACCAAAGCAAGTATGATTTCTGTCTAGGTGCTGTGTGTTTGTTCTATTATGGCAGATGAAAAACTGTGAGCCGCCTGTGTTTCTTCCTCTATGAGCCATTGAGAGTACTCCTTTGTCGTGATATTGCAATTCTCCGTCTAATTCGCATGGAATTGTATATCCTGGGCCACCACCACCTGTACCGTCTGGATCTCCACCTTGTACCATAAAATTAGGTATCACTCTATGGAAGATTAAACCATCATAAAATCCTTTTTTTGACAAATCAATAAAATTTTGAACTGCTATTGGAGCATCAGTATCATAGAATTCGATAAGCATTGTACCCTTATCGGTTATCATTTCAGCTTTACGCATTGTATTTTTTGTTTAGTTTTACTGCAAATTTAGGTGAGAAATCTGGTTTTGCATTTTAAAATTCAGTAATTCTTTGTTTAGAAATTTCTGTATTCAATAAAAAAGGAATAGTTTTTGAATACATTTATTTTAGAATCAAAAGGAAACCTATTCTTTTAATATAAATTTGCTTTTCATTTTAAAAATTTAAAATGCACCTAATAAAAAATATTGAGATTGTAATTTGTGGTCTAGGTTATGTGGGGTTACCTTTAGCAGTGGAGTTTGGTAAAAATATCCCTACTATTGGCTTTGATATAAATTCGCAAAGAGTAGAAGAATTAAAAAAAGGAATCGATAAAACGCTTGAACAAACTAGTGAAGAAATATCGGCTTCAACTTTTTTAAGTTTCACTTCTGAAATAGAAACAATTAATGTTTCTACTAAAAATAAAGTTTACATTGTAACTGTTCCTACGCCAATAGACGCATATAAAAAACCTGACCTTAAACCATTACTTTCTGTTAGTAAAACAATAGGAGAGGTTCTTAAGAAAGGAGATATAGTTATTTACGAGAGTACAGTTTATCCTGGCTGTACAGAAGATGACTGTGTACCTGTTTTAGAAAAGCACAGTGGATTAAAGTTTAATCAAGACTTTTTCTGCGGTTATTCTCCAGAGAGAATTAATCCAGGGGATAAGAAAAATACACTCACAAAGATTCTGAAAATCACTTCTGGCTCAACACCCGAAATAGCAGATTTAGTAGATCAATTGTATGGTTCGATTATCGAAGCAGGTACTTATAAAGCTCCTTCATTAAAAGTAGCAGAAGCAGCCAAGTTGATAGAAAACTGCCAAAGAGATGTCAATATTTCTTTTGTGAACGAACTTGCCCTGATATTTGAAAAAATGAACTTGGATACTACCGAAGTATTGAAAGCAGCAGGAACTAAATGGAATTTTCTTAAATTTCAGCCAGGTTTGGTGGGAGGACATTGTATTGGCGTAGATCCATACTATATGCTTTATAAATCAGAACAATTGGGTTATTATCCTGCTTTGATTGGTTCAGGTAGAAGGATTAACGACAATATGGGCGTATTTGTGGCCAATAAAGTTGTTAAATTGATGATTAGCAAAGGCATCAATGTTAAAGATTCCAAGGCTTTGATTTTGGGTTTTACCTTTAAAGAAAACTGCCCTGATATCAGAAACACCAAGGTTATAGATATTTACAATGAATTGAAGGATTTTGGCATTCAAACGGATGTATATGATCCTTGGGCTGATAATGAGGAGGTGAATCATGAATATGGAATAAGTTTGAAAGCAGATTTAAACCAAAAATATGATTTAATAATCCATGCCGTTAATCATCAAGTTTTTGAGAAATTAAACATCGGAGACTTTGCTGCTAAAAGCCATGTTTTGTTTGATGTAAAAAGTACTTTGGATAAGTCAATTGTAGATGCAAGGTTATAAAATGGATTAGAAAATGCTTTTTTTTAACATGAAGACAGTGAAGTAATGAAGACCATTAAGTTATTTAAAGCTTTCTTCATGCACTTAATTTCTTAATTCCTTAATGTTAAAACATTGACGGTTGCTTTTTTTTTTAAAATGATGACAATGAATAAATGTAGACCATTAGGATTTTCTTATCCCCTTAATTCTATAATTTTAAAACATTGGAGGAGGTGAAGACCATTAAGATATTTCTTTTTACTTAATGCACTTAAATATCTTTATGTTACATATTTGAAGGAAGAATTTTATTCTATTTTTGTAATTTAAAATTAATATATTGAAATTAATAGATATAATAGCCGGTGCTCGTCCAAACTTTATGAAGATAGCACCTATAATTGATGCCTTCAAAAGACATAACTTTGAAGCAAAAGGAATAAAATATCGCTTAATACATACAGGTCAGCACTATGACAAAAACATGAGTGAGACCTTCTTTGATCAATTAGGTATTCCACATCCAGATATCAACCTCCAAGTAGGCTCGGGCACCCAAGCAGAGCAAACGGCAAAAATAATGGTGGCTTATGAGAAAATTTTATTAGAAAACCCATCTGATCTTTGTATTGTTGTTGGTGACGTTACCTCTACGATGGCTTGCTCTATAGCAGCTAGAAAATTAAATATTCGCGTTGCACATATAGAAGGAGGCATCCGTTCGTATGACGAAACCATGCCAGAGGAAATCAATAGAAAGGTTACGGATGCTATTACCAATTATTTCTTTACAACGTCAGAGGTAGCCAATCAAAACTTAAAAAGAGAAGGGATAAAGCCCGAACAAGTTTTTTTTGTGGGTAATACCATGATTGATACTTTATTGAAAAATATGGACAGGCTCAAAAAGCCCCAAATCTGGGAGGATAATGGTTTAAAAGAAAATGAATACATCGTCATGACACTTCACCGTCCAGCCAATGTTGATAGCCCAGAAAATCTAAAAAAATTAGTTAAGATATTAAGTGAAACAGTAAGTCCAAATAAAATTATATTCCCAATCCACCCGCGTACAAAGAAAATCTACGAAAGTCTAGACTTACAACCTGAAAATATTGTACTTTCTGAGCCAATGGGGTATTTAGAGTTTAATTTTTTAGTCAAAAATGCTAAATTGGTAATCACAGATTCAGGCGGTATTACAGAAGAAACTACTGTAATGAAAGTGCCTTGTTTGACATTACGTGATTCAACAGAAAGGCCAGAAACTTGTACAATTGGCACCAATATGCTAATCGGAACAGATCCCTATAAACTTATAGAACCCCTTCAAAATATCTTTGCAGGCAAATGGAAAAAAGGTGAAATACCAGTTCTTTGGGACGGGAAGACTTCGGATAGAATTGCAGAGGTGCTAGAGAGGATAATGTAGTTTTTTTGTCATTCATTTTCATTTCGAGCGTAGTCGGTTTTCTGTCAGTTCGAGCGTATTACGTCTATTGTCAGTTCGAGCATTTCGAAATTTGATTTAGTAAAATCAAATGAAGAAACTAGCGTAGCTATCGAGAACAGTTCGAGCAGACCAAATCCGAATGGTAATTCGGATTAAGGTTCGGCCATAGGTCTCGAGAACACGTGGAGTACAGTTAATTTACAGTTGAATTTGGCATTTGACTAGCATCTCGAGACCTAAAGGTCGCAATTTCATTCAAATTATCATCTGAATTTCATTGTGCTCGATGTGACAGACGTCATCACGAGAACTACGGTCGCAATTTCATCTGAATTTCATTGTGCTCGATGTGCATCTCGACTACGCTCGATGTGACAATGCGAATGTCAGTTCGAGCGTAGTCGAGAACACGTGGGTTACGTTAAATTTCTTAACATTATTAACATTGGCGTTCATCTCGAGACCTGCGGTCGCAATTTCGTTCAGATTATTATCTGAATTTCATTACGCTCGATGTGCATCTCGACTACGCTCGATGTGACAAGCCTTTTGTCAGTTAAAGCATTTCGAAGTTTGATTTGATAAAATCAATTGAAGAAACTAGCGTAGCAATCCAGAATACCTAGAGTTTTAAAAATCAAGATTTACACACTTTCACCCATTTCTGAAATTTTCAGAATTTGAATCATTTCTACATTTTGAAAGCTCTTTTAGTCTGTCCCAATTTTTTTCTATTAAAGCCTCTTTCTTTTTACCAGACCATTTCTTTATCTTCTTTTCAAATTCTATGCATTGTTTTACATCTTGAAAAACCTCATAAAATTGGATTTCAACAGGTCTTCGAGAATAGGTGTAAGACTTTTCATTAATACCCGATTCATGCTCGTAAAGTCTACGTTCCAAGTTATTGGTTATGCCGGTATAATAGGTGCCGTCTGCACATTTAAGGATATACAAAAAGTAAGTACGCATAGGCAAAGGTGAATTATTTGATTTTCAAAAATATGTTATTGTAGGCTTAAATAAAAAAAATTTATGTGTTTTTTTTGCGGTTAATTTTCGTGAGATATTTTCAATTTGAGGGTAAGAGGTTTCCTGTCATTTCGAACGTATTTGGTCTTCTGTCAGTTGCAGCATATTACGTCTATTGTCAGTTCGAGCGTAGTCGAGAACACGTGGGTTACAGCAAATCATATCTGCAATTGATATGTGGCTTGTATCTCGACTTCGCTCGATGTGACAGACTTCACTTCGAGACCTACGGTCGCAATTTCATTCAGATTAACATCTGAATTTCATTGTGCTCAATGTGACAAGCCTTTTGTCAGTTCGAGCATTTCGAGGTTTGATTTGGTAAAATCAAATGAAGAAACTAGCATAGCTATCGAGAACACTTGAGATGTCGCAAATCATATCTGCAATTGATATGTGGCTTGCATCGCGAGACCTGCGGTCGCAATTTCATTCAGATTATTATCTGAATTTCATTGTTCTCGATGTGCATCTCGAGACCTGCGGTCGCAATTTCATTCAGATTAACATCTAAATTTCATTGTTCTCGATGTGTAAGCTGAAAGAATGAAAGAAGCTATCAAAAGCCTCTAAGTTAATCAGGGCACTTGGTTAGTAAGTTTTTTGAAATGTTTTGTTTTGGGACAACTTGTATCTCTTACTAATTAAGGTTAGTTATTTACTTTATAAAGATAAAAAGTAACTTTCATAAGATTCTTAAGCACTATAAGATGTTTGTTATTAAGTAAAACACTTTGGCAATTTGCTAAATGTTTTGTAATACTTAGTATCAATTCTTATCCATCAAGTAAAACGCCCATTTTAGTTTAGGCTATAATTATTTTTATAGTATCGAAACAATGTTTGTAAAAACAAAAAAGGCCTTTTTCTCGCGAGGAAAAAGACCCTTTGGAATACGTACCTTGAAAATCAGACTTCAATACTACGTCAATTCTTTTGTTTTTTATATGCTGCGGGACGGTTTTTTTTAATTTTTTTTACTGATAAGCAAAATGAGCTACAGAAAAAAAGGAAGTCCTGCCATGTCGCAGGCAGTTCAGAGGATTTCGGGAGTGAAGTCCATCGCAGCCGACCTAGACCTCGGCAATGGTTTAACAGTTGCTGAGTATCAGACAGCTATCGACGAAGTGGAAACAGTGCTCAACACCTACAACACGCATTTGTCGCTGGCCGATGAACTCAAAAACAATTTGGAAAGCAAGGAGAAAGAGTTAAGAAACTTCTCCGAACGCATGCTCACTGGTGTAGCTGCCAAGTATGGTAAAGATTCCAATCAATACCAAATGGCAGGTGGCACAAGAAGGTCTGCTTACAAGCGGACAGTTCGACGAAAGACTACCGTGCTGGCTTAAACCTGAAAACCCAAGATTATACGCTTGGGTTTTTTTATGTTCCAGCATTACATAGGTGTTTCATTAAACATGTTGAATATTAAGGAACTAGATTGGTTTTATATTTTTTTGAAAATTGAGATTTAATAGTATTTGAATATTTTTTTATTTTGAACTTTATTTTGAACTTGAGCTTAAACATGAATTTGATTTTAAAATTTAATCTTGGATTTAACCTTAATCTTTGAATTTGAACTTTGTCTTAATTCCCATGAAGCTCAAATAATTCTTAATTAGGCCTATTAAATTCACTTCATCTGATATACCATATAATCAAAAAACATTTAGTTTTCCTTTAATTTTTAAGGGAAATGCTTACTTTTGCAAATGATAAGATAGTCGTAAAAAGAAATGTTAGCCCATAACGAAAAGATTAACCCCTTAGTGCAAAAAAAACAAGCTACAGATTCTAATTGGTATGTCCTTTATACGAAAAGTAGACACGAAAAAAAGGTGGCCGATATGCTCCTTCAAAAAGGTTTTGAGGCATTTTGCCCTCTAAAAACTGTTACTAAAGTTTGGTCTGATCGTAAGAAAAAAGTAGAAGCACCACTTTTCAATTCCTATCTCTTTGTGAAACTTCGAGAATCTGAGCTTAGGCAGGTGTTTTCTGTACCAGGGGTAGTTCGGTATATCTATTGGTGTGGAAAACCCGCCATTGTAAAAGATCATGAAATAGATGAAATAAAAAGATGGTTAAATGTTTATGACCATGAGGCCATTGAGGTTTCATATTACAATCCAAACGATAAAGTGAAAATCCTTTCAGGCAATTTTATAAATCAAGAAGCAAAAATAATACGCCAAAATGGATCAAATTTGGTAATGTATTTGGAAGGTTTAGGAATAAAATTATTGACTAAATTAGATAATATTATTTTAGAAAAGGCAAGTTAGGTTTATTCTAAATATTTATGAATAGTGAGTGTTGTGTTGCTAGTGGTGATTATTGAGCATTGTTTGTGAGTTGTGAGTATTGAGTTTAGTTTGTGAGGTTGAGTTTCGAGAATTGAATTTGAACTTGAACTTGAATTTGAATTTGTAAAGTGTATTTTAGGTCATTTAAAAATGTGACTGAGAGGGCGAAGCTGTATAAAAGCAGTACGATTTTCAATAAAAAAACACATTTTCAAAAAAAAGATTTCTTGAATTTATCAAAACAGAAATACGCTTAACCTCCCAATAGCTTTGGGACGCCAAAAACAAATAAACCAAAAACAAATAAACCAATAACTAATAAACCAATAACTATTTCACTATTAACCAAAAGATGTTTTCTTTTAAAAAATTTAATTTTCAGTTCCAAAATCGTAGTTTTGCATAATTTAGAAAAATATATAGTATTGATGCCAACAAAACAAACTTTTAAAATATCCATTTTTCTTCTTTTGATTAGTTTTGCTGTCAAAGCTCAAACTGTACCAGATGTTGACAAGCTTTCTGATCAGCAGATTGAATTGTTTATAAAACAGGCAGAAAGCAAAGGTATGTCTGAGATGCAAATTGAAGCAGCTGCTAAGGCCAACGGATATACATCTGAAGATATCATAAAAGTGAGAGAAAGAATAAATCGAATAAAAACCAATACTACTTCTACAGCAAATCAACCTAATACAACTGTTAGAGAGCAAATTGGTGAGGTGTCAGAGCGAGCTGAAACCCAAGTGGATACCAAGTCTTCGGTAGAGAAAAAAGGCAATGTATTTGGAAGAGAAATGTTTAGCAATAAGCAGCTCAATTTTGAGCCCAATCTTCGTCTTCCTACGCCTGCAAATTATGTTCTTGGGCCAGATGACGAATTGAGTGTGGATATTACAGGATATGCCTATCAACATTATGATTTGCGAATTTCTGCCGAAGGAACCGTTAAGATTGAGAGTTTGGCTCCCATATATTTAAATGGGCTAAGTGTACAGAAAGCCAAGGAAAAGATATTGCAAAGACTCAAAACCATATTCGCGGGCTTGTCTAATGGTGGATTGAATATGGATTTGACATTAGGGAAAGTAAGAAGTATAAAAGTAACGGTTGTGGGAGAAGTTCAAAACCCCGGTACATATAGCGTTTCTTCTTTAGCCACATTGTTCAATGCCCTATACGTTTCTGCTGGGCCTAACACAATTGGGTCGTTTCGAAATATTCAATTATTAAGAAACAATAAGATCATACAAACCTTTGATTTGTACGATTTTCTGTTAGAAGGAAGTATGCATGGAAACGTAGGCTTACAAGACCAAGATGTTGTTTTTATACCAGTAGCCGACAGAAAGGTGGAGTTTATAGGCCAAGTAAAAAGACCTATGATATATGAGTTAAAATCAGGCGATAACCTTGCTGATGCGGTTAAATATGCAGGTGGGTTTACAGACAATGCCTATAAAGCAACAATCTCAATCAGAAGAAATACAGACAAGGAAAGAGAAATATTAAGTGTTAATGCTGAGCAGATACGTACTTTTGGTTTACAAAACGGTGATAAAATTGAGATTAACAATATCCTCGATAGATATACTAACAAAGTGGAAGTATTGGGTGCTGTTTTCAGACCTGGCGAATATGCCATAGGTAAGGACATGAAGACTGTTGGACAGCTCCTCAGCAAAGCGGAAGGTTTGCGTGAGGATGCATTCAGAAACAGAGCCTTACTCAGAAGAGAGCAAGAAAACAATGACCCTATATTTATACCGCTTGATTTAAACCAGATATTAAAAGGAGAAGACTTTGAGCTTAAAAGAGAAGATGTCCTTATTATAAAATCAATTACAGAATTACGTGAACTGAGGAAAGTTAGCATTACTGGAGCTATAAATCAAAGCGGAGAATATGATTATGCAGATAATATGACGGTTAATGACCTTATAATACTTTCTGGAGGTTTACAAATAGGTGCAACCATTAAACATATTGAGATTGCAAGGAGGCTGTTTAATGACGAATCCAATGACCAACAAGTGGATATAATAACAGTAGAAGGGAACTTAGAATTAAACATTCAAGCAACTAAATATTATTTAAAACCTTTTGATCAAGTATTTATCAGAGAGTTGCCCAATTACCAAATACAAGAAAAAGTAAAAATAGAAGGGGAAGTAAATTATCCGGGAGAATATGCTATTAAAAACCGTACAGAAAGAATCTCGGATTTAATAAATAGGGCAGGAGGGCAGAGGCCAGATGCATATTTGAAAGGTGCTAAGTTTTTCAGAGATGGAAAACAAGTAGCAGTTAATCTAGAAGAAGTATTGAAAGATCAAAAAGCGGTAATTAATTTGTTTCTTGAAAATGGAGATAGAATTATTATTCCTAAAGAAGAGCAGGTGGTACGTATCAATGGACAAGTACTTAACCCAACAACGGTGGCTTTTCAACCCGATTTTAGTTTTAGAGAATACATAGCCCAAGCAGGTGGATTTTCTGATTCTGCTTTTGTCCGTAAAACCTACGTAAAATATGCAAATGGGCTCACAAATAGGACCCGATCATTTTTGGGGTACAAAGACTTTCCAAGAGTGGAAAAAGGGATGCAGATTATTGTTCCTGTAAAGCATAGAGATAGATTGAGTAAAGCCGAGATTATTTCAATTAGTACTGCTTTTGTTTCTTTATCGGCGGTTTTGTTAACTTTGGTTAGATTATTATAATTATGGATGAAAAGCATTTCCTTTTTGATTTGAAATTTTTGATTGAAACTTTATTTAAGGAAAAGATTAAAATAATTGTTATAACTATTATATTCACATTAGTAGGTATTGTTTATGCGTTTAATTCAAGAGAGGAATTTGTATCGGAAGGTAAATTATTGCCAGAAATTTCAGCATTAGGGTCATCTAATTTAGGTGGGTTAGCTAATTTGGTAGGAATAGGTGGATTTGAATTAGGCATGAAAAATAATACTGATGCTATTCGACCTGATTTGTATCCAAACATACTTAAGAGTAATCTTTTTTTTTTAACTCTTTTAAAGCAAGAAATTCTAAATAAAGATGGAATAAAATTGAATTTTGAGAAGTTTTACCATTATACTATAGAAGAAAATGAAAATGTAGAAAGTAAATATTTAACTTATTTTAAAGGTAAACCTAATGGAGTTTTAGTTTTAAATAGACTCAATGAAATTCGTATCGAGGATTTAAAAGATAGAATAATTGCATCTATTGATAAAAAGTCTGGTGTTATAACTATTTCTGTTAAAATGCCAGATCCAGTTGTCGCAGCTGGTGTTGCAAAATTCTCTATTGATTACTTAACAGATTATGTTACAGATTATAGGACAGAAAAAGCAAGAAATGAAGTAGATTTTCTAGGAGAAAAAGTCGCAGCTTCTAAAGGAAAGTTTTATTCAAATCAAGAACGTAAAGCTAGATATTCTGATCAATTTTCTGCACCAACAATACGGTTTCAAACTGCAGACGTGCAAAGGGAAAGAATTGAGTCCGAGTATAGGATTTCTTCAACATTTTACAATGAATTACTTAAAAAATATGAAGAGGCTAAAATAAAATTGCAACAAGAAACCCCAGTTTTTAAAATTTATGACCCACCCGCAGCTCCAAATAAAAAATCTGAGCCTTTTAGGGCATTAATTGTATTTATTTCATTTTTAATGGGTTTGTTTTTTTCTTCAGCTGGAATTTTGTTTTATTTTATCATTAGAACAAATAGATAAAAAGCAGCAAAGATTAATTAGGTTTTATTGGAATCGAGAATCAATTTATAAAATAAATTAGCTGCTAATTATATTCAAAGACATAATGTTGAAAATTTTATTCAGGGTAGTTTAATATAATTTACGAAGGTGTGTGTTTTAATAAATTGTTATTATCTTGAAATATAATAGTCTTAAAAAGCTTACTTTACTTTATTCAATTGGGAGCTTTACATCTAAAATTTTTAATTTTGGATTGGTTTTTATTTTAACTTATTTCTACACAAAAGAAGAAATTGGAGAATATGATATTGTAATGACTGTTTTTACCCTTGGTCTTCCAATAATTAGTTTACAGTTGTCAGATGCAGTGTTAAGATGGGTAATTGAGGACAAATCATCTATTAATTTAATTTCAGTTTTTAGCAATGTTTTAATTATTCAACTATGTAATATTGCGATTACTGGTTTATTTTTTTGTGTGGTTAATTATTTTTTTAATTATCAGTATTTTATTTTACTGTTCACATTGATATCGCTTAATTCTTTGTTAGTTTTTTTTCAACAATTTTTAAGAGGACAAAAAAAGAATGAGATTTATATTCTAAGCAGTATTGTTTATTCTGTTATTTTTTCATTAATAGCAGTATTTGGGGTTGTATATTTTGATTTTAAAATAAATGACCTTTTGTTGTCAAATATATTTTCAAGTCTACTTTTAATTTTAATATTATTTTTTGTTGGTGATTTCAGTAGTTTTTTTAACTATAGAAAAATCAATTTGGAATTTTCTAAAAAATTAACTTTGTATTCTATTAATTTGATACCGAATGCTATTAGCTGGTGGTTAATAGTTTCTGCAAATAGATTTGTAATATCTTATTATTTGGGAAATGCTTCAAATGGGCTTTTTTCAATAGCATTTAAATTTCCAACTATTATTATGTTAGTAATTCAGACCTTTCAACTTGCTTGGCAAGAGAAAGCAATGGATTGTTATGAAAGCAAAAATAGAGATGAGTATTTTTCTAGTGTTTTGAAAAAGTATATTGTTGTACTTTTAATTTTGTCAATTGTTTTTCTTTTATTTAATAAGTTATTAATTAGAAATCTTGTTAGTGTAAATTTTTATGAAGCCTGGAAATATACTTCTATTTTATTGTTGGGGGTTATTTTTAGTTCAATTTCAAGTTTTATAGGTTCAATATTTCTAAGTTTAAAACAAACTAAAAGTATTTTTCATAGTAGCTTTATCGGAGGGCTATTATCTATTATATTTTCACTAATTCTAATTCCAGAGTATGGTTTATATGGTGCAGCTTTAAGCTTAGTGATTGGTTTTTTTGTTGTTATGATTTTGAGGTTAAATAAAGTTCTTAAATTGACGAAGATAATAGTTCCTTATAAATTATTACTTGAATTGTTTTTTTTATATTTAATTATTATGAAATTAGAATTCATTCATTTTGATTTTATATTTTTTATTAGAATAGCTATTTTTTCAATTTATTTAGTTGTTCGACGCAAATTTTTTATCCAAAATTTTTTAGTTAATTATGAAAAATAAATCATATAGCTTTTTTAGTAATTTAGATAAAATTCAGAATTTAAAAGATATTATTTATTGCAAATTAGAACCCATTATTAACAATGATTTTGTTTTGTTAGATGTACCTAACCACAGGAATATAGGTGATTCGTTAATTTGGCAAGGGGAATTAAATTTTTTTGAATATTTGAATTTTAATTGTTTAGGACAATTTAATGCTGATACTTTTGATTTCTCATTAGATATATCTAAAGATACTGTAATTTTAATGCATGGAGGCGGTAATTTTGGTGATTTATATAGGAAGTTTCAAAATTTCAGGCTTAAAGTAATCAAAAATTTCCCGAATAATAGGATTGTAATCTTACCTCAAACTGTATTTTATGAAAACTTTGACTTACTTGATAATGATTTAAAAATTATGAGTAATCATAAAGATTTATATATTTGTGTAAGAGATAAAGTTTCTGAAAGTTTAATTAAGTCTTATTTTGATCCCAAAAATGTATTATTAATGCCAGATATGGCTTTTTTCTTAGATTTTTCAATTTATCATAATAAAATCAACAATAACGATAATACTTTGTTTCTGAAAAGAACGGATAAGGAATTTATTAGAGTGGAGGAAGTTTATAAATTTAATGATAAATTTGAAATTAAAGATTGGCCAACTTTTTCTAATAATAGGTTTTATAATTTTTTTCTTAATAAATTTGACTCTATAGAATCTAGATTATCTTATTTTTTGAAATTTATTCCTTTATCGAGTCTTTTCATTAATAGTGCTTATGGATTAAAGTCTAAAATGGGGAGGGAAAAGTTGATAGATATTGGGGTTGATTTTTTTTTAAAATATAATACAATTTATACTTCTAGACTACATGGTTTAATTTTAGGAATTTTGTTGGATAAAGAAGTTTATATTATTGATAATTCTTATGGAAAGAATCATAATTTTTATGAAGCTTGGCTATTTGATTTTGAAAAAGTTTATTTATTGAATTAAATTCCTTTGAATATTACTGTTACAATAAATATTTTATTTCACTTTAAAATATTCTCATTTTACATTTTTTTGGGAGTAACAACATTTTTTTATAACTAAGCATTACTTATCTTCAAACTTTTTTGATGCGATCTCGAATTAAGTGGGTAAGATAAAATTTGTTGCTGATATTTGTTTTATAAATAGCGAACAAATATTTCAATTGGCCTTGAGTTTAATTGAAACGTGGTATGTATCAAAAGTTGAGTTTTTGGAAAGAGAAGTACAAAAGGAACTACATTTAACTATTGATTATAAAGCTGGATTTTTAATTGATAAGACTGGCAAAAGTACGGTCCGTGGTAGGGTAGAAAGGAAGTGGCGACATCAGATTTTTTTTAGCATAAGTGTTATTTGCATTGTAAAATCCCACGAGTTAAAACGGTTGAAAATAATGTTGAACAAGCATCAGTTCCATGGGCACGCGAAGGTTGTGGATCTTTTGTTTGAAGCGTTTAGTTAGTTATTAATAGAGCAAGAAATGTCGATAAATAAGGTAGGGAAATTGATTGGCGTCTACCCCAACCGTATTTGGAATATCTTTAATTATTGGCTCGGAATTGCTTATTTTGATGCAGAGCATAATAATATTTCAACATTGGGAATAGGCGAGACCAGCTCTAAAAAGGGGCATGATTATATAACCGTTGCCGTAGATATGAAGACTTCAAGGGTAGTACATGCTACCGAGGGTAGAGGAGCGGACACCATTACTAAAATAGCTGATTATCTGAAAACTAAAGGTACATAGAGGGAGGCTTATTAAGCAGGTTTGTATTGACCTGTCACCCTCTTTTATTAGTGGAGTGGAATCAGAATTTTCTAATGCTCAAATAGTATTTGATAGGTACCATGTTAAAGCATTATTTAATAAAAGTATGGACTACTTAAGAAAACAAGAATTAAAAACTCACTTAATGTTTAAAGGGCAAAAGTACTTGTTTTTCAAAAATGTGAAGAACATGACAGTTTCTCAAAAATTACAGCGAGATACGTAACTAGAAGCATTAACAAGATTAGGTGCGGCTTATCGTTTGAAAATACTATTTGACGATTTTTAGTCTATCAAATCACCTCAAGATGCACAAGGATTTTTAGCCTATTGGTGTGATATGGCAAGAGATTCAACGATACCTCAATTTGAAAAATTTGTAAACACAGTATTGAAGCATTGGAAAGGAATTTCAAATTATTTTAATATCACATTTCAAACGGAATTTTAGAAGATACAAACAGTAAATTTCAGTTGGCTTAAGTAAGGGGATTTAGAAACAAAAAAAAATTTTCTCAATATGATTTACTTCATCGCTGGTAAACTCAAATTTAATTACCCGCTCTATTCAGCATAGGGCCAAATTTATTATCTTATATTTACCCTTCACATATTCAAAAGTTTAAGAAATTTAATTGATAAATGAGAGAATATATTTTTAATTTAATGATTGGGTATTATTCATTTTGGATACTTTCTTTTATTTTTTTTTTATTTTTGGCCTATACTAAGTCAAAAGAAATTAATTTAGGGTTATATAATTTTTTATTAATTTTTTGGGTACCATTCTCATTGCTTTTTTTAGGCTTGAGAGATAGTAGTATAGGTACAGATTCAGAAAATTATAAATATATGTACAATTTGGCTGTGGAAGGTTACAAATATGAGTATTTTGATAATATTGAGTTTCTGTTTTTTATTTTACTCAAAATTACTAGTTATTTTGGTTCTTATAAATTGTTTTTTTTTAGCGTTCATTTAATATTTCTTTCAACATTTTTGTTTTTTTTATCCAAAGTTAGTTATCAATTCGCTTTAACTTTCATTCTTTTTCTTTCATTCTTTTTTTATTATAATTTGTCGATAAATATAATAAGAAACTCCCTTTCTATACCTTTTTGGTTACTAGGAATTTTTTATTTGAATTTAAATAAATTAAAAAAAGGATTGTCTTTATTTTTGATTTCATTTTTGTTCCACAAAACTGCTATTTTTATATTTTTATCTTATATTTTAATAAAGTTTATTTCTTTTAATAAATTAGTGCTTATTTGGATTATAACATCAGTGTTTTCTTTTTTTCAAAAGGATCTATTGTTATATCTGCTTGACTTTACACCTCTTTCTGAATATTTAGAGCTTGTTCAATACGTTAAATATATTAATTACAAGGAAGAGTTTGATTACGTAATTGGATTTAGATTAGATTTTTGGCTTATAAATTTTGTTATGATTGTTTATATATATATAAATAGATTTATTGGTAGAAAGACAAAGTGGGATAGTTTATTTGTAACATTATCTATTTTATCGGTTTTTTCTTATCAATTTCCTTATTCTGATAGGACAAGCTTATTCTCTTGGTTTTTAATTCCTATTATAATTTCTATTACAGAATTAAATGTTGACAAAAGTAAATATTCAAATATAAAAATCTTAAAGTTTCTTATTTTGAGTTTATTTTTGAGTTTTCCTTCATTTTATCTTTTAATTAAAAATGTCTAAAGAGCCTTTAGTTACAATAGGATTACCATGTTATAATGTTGAAAGATATGTTGATTTTGCAATTAATTCTATTTTTAAACAAACCTATAAAAATTGGGAGTTATTAATAATTGACGATAATTCAACAGATAATACCTTTTTGAAATTAAGAAAATATAAAGATGATGTAAGAGTTAAATTAATTAAAGATGGAAAAAATGAAGGATTACCCAAAAGGCTAAATCAGCTAATAGAATTATCTAAGGGGAAATATTTTATAAGAATGGATGCGGATGATATTATGGATATTAATAGAGTACAAGTTCAAGTTGAATATTTAGAGGGAAATCCAAGTATTGATGTATTAGGAACCGAGGCTTATGTAATTGATAATAATAACCAAATACAAGGTAAACGCAAAACCTTTGAATTAAAGGATATAAAGTCAGCTGCTATGCATTGTGCTTTTATTCATCCAACTGTAGCGGGTAAATTGTCTTGGTTTAAAATAAACAAATATAATGAAAACTGTATTCGTATGGAAGACTATGAATTATGGGTAAGAACCATTGGGAATTCTAATTTTTTTGTTTTACATGTGCCTCTTTTGTATTATAGAGAAATAGGTCAAAAATCTTTGAAAAAGTATTTGGGTAGTAAGTTGAATTCTTTTAAGATTGTAAAAGATGCAAAAGGACTTAGTTTTGGATTTAAGATTTCTTTTTTGACTATTGAATATATGAAAATATTTCTATTTTCAATTCTATATTTTATTAATCAAGAGGATTTTTTGATAAAAAAAAGGAGTCTTCATTTAGGTGAGACTGAAAAGAAGATAGCAAGAGAGAGATTAAATTTAGTTATAAGTTAAGCGTATGAAAATAATATTTATAATTACTGACTTTGGGAGTTTTAACAATTTTTTATCTGAATTATCTGTTCAACTTAGTAAGAATAAGAATGTGAAATTATTTGTTATTTGCAACTTAGATAAAGTTATTTTGCTTAAGGATAAATATAATTACGAAGATTTAAATATTAAATTTCATTTTGTAAATATTCCCCGAAAAGTAAATTTGTTTTCAATTTTATCATCAGCACGACAAATAAATTTAATAATTAATTCTATTAAACCTGATATTATTCATGCTCATTTTACTACTGGAATTTTTCCTAGTGTTTTGTTAAAAAAAAGAAAGTTTAAATATTGGGGTACTTTTCATGGCTTAGGTATGAATTCTAGTAAAGGATTAAAAAAAATTATATTTACTTTAGTAGAGACTTTTTGCTTTTTCAGATTAGATAAAATTTTTGTTACTAACGAAATAGATTTTAAATATGTAATTAATTTAGGTTTTGCTCAAAAGACTTTAAAATATAAATGCTTTGGTTTTGGATGTGATTTGCTTGATTTTAATAAAGATCGTTTTTCAATTGATATAATTAATGAAACTAAAAAAGAATTAAATATTATAGGAGAAAAAGTAATTGTTTATACTGGGAGGTTTGTTGAATTTAAGGGCTTTGACTTAGTAATTAAAGCATTTCTAAGATTAATAAAAATAGAACCCAATGGTTATAAATTATTAATTATTGGAGGATATGATATAATACATTCTACTGGTTTAAGCGAAAATGAAGAAATTGAATTAAAAAATAACCTTGACATTATAAACATAGGTTTTACTAATAATGTTGCTAAATTTCTTGCTATAGCAGATTTTTTTTTATTTCCAAGCAAAAAAGAAGGTTTGCCAACTTGCGTAATGGAATCACTTGCTATGGGAATTCCTACAATAGTTTCTAATTCTAGGGGAAGTATGGATTTAATTGAAAATAGAATTAATGGAATATTAATTGATGAGCAACAAGATACAGAAAATGAAATTAATTGTATTATTCAAACCATATTTGAGATAAATAGTAAACCGCAATTTGCTAATGATTTAAGGAATAATTCTTTAAAACGGCGGCACCAATATTCAAGAAACCTGTTTATAGATGAACATGTAAATTATTACTTAAATAATTAAGTCTAGATTCAATTTTCAAAAAGAAGCCTTTGTGTTTCTTTAGATATGCACTTCTAACCATTTAATAAAATTGCTATTTATTATTACTATTTATTTTTTTATTATTATACCTTCGTAATGTCAATAATTTAAAATGTTTTTAAACTTAAAGAATAAAATGAGAAATAATTATTTAAAAATCTTGTCTTTTGTTGTTGTATTTCTGATGGGAGTATCAGTAAATGCTCAAATAGGAAATGTCGGAATTGGGACTAATAATCCCAATGAATCTGCAATTTTAGAAATTGAATCAATTAATAAAGGATTGTTGATTCCAAGAATGAGCCTTGAAAAAAGGAATGAAATTCAGAGTCCTGCAATAGGGTTATTAGTTTTTCAAACCGATGTAAATTCAGGTTTTTATTTTTATAATGGTCAAGGATGGTCCAAATTGAGTAACAATGATGCTTATTCAGTTGCTTCGGATCCCAATGATTGGAGTTTCGGAGGAAATTCAGCTCCAGTAGGTGCTTTTTTAGGTACTACAAATACTGAACCTATTCTTTTCAAGGTTAATAATGTTTGGTCAGGTAAAGTTGGTGGAAGTGTTACTTTTTTAGGAGTAAATGCAGGAAATAGTAGTACTTCAGGTGCCAACAATGTTGCAATCGGTAATGAGTCTTCTAAATCAATTACAACTGGTATTAATAATGTTTCCATTGGTAGATATTCGATGAGATTAAATACTTCTGGTCAAGCTAACGTAGCTTTAGGCTCATCCGCATTGAGAGATAATAGTACTGGAGTCCAAAATGTGGGTATTGGTTGGAATGCATTATTGACTAATACCTCAGGAGACTATAATATGGCAATAGGAACTCAAACTTTAGGTAAGAATACAACAGGTAGTGGAAATACTGGTATAGGTACTAGTGTATTATTAGATTTAGTTTCTGGAGATGAGAATATTGGAATTGGATTAAATGCATTAGTTAAGTTGCAAAATGGAAGTAAAAATATTGGTATAGGTACTCAAACCTTATTTCAAAATCTCACAGGAACGGGAAATCTTGCACTTGGATATAAAGCTGGTTACAATGAGACTGGTAGTAATAAACTATACATTTCTAATTCCTCAACAGTCAACCCTTTGATCAAAGGTGAGTTTGATAACAAGAACTTAAAAATTAATACAGGAGCCACAACATCAAGTACTGTTGGATTTTTAGCCGTTGGCAATTTTGATGCTGCTTTTGCTATGCCTACTGGTAATTCGTACAGATTAATAGTTCAAGATGGCATTATTACGGAAAGAGTTAAAGTAGCTTTGAAATCTACAGCTGATTGGGCAGATTATGTTTTTGAGCCAATATACAAATCAAATATGATGTCTTTAGAAGAGGTTGAAGAATTTACTTTGGAAAACAAGCATCTTCCAAACGTTCCTTCAGCACAAAACATGAAAGATAACGGTTTAGAGGTTGGTGAGACTTCTAAAATGTTTATGGAAAAAATTGAAGAATTAACGCTTTATATGATTGAGCTTAATAAAGACGTTAAAGCACTTAAGCTAGAGAATGAATTACTAAAATCTAAATTAGTAAATAAATAATTTTTCAAAATATTTTTTATTACAAGAGCCTCAAGTAATCTACTTGGGGCTTGTTTTTGTAAAATTTATTAAATGAAAGTATTAATAACAGGTGCTTCTGGTTTTATAGGTATTAACTTACAGGAATATTTTATACGGCATTGCGTGCAGTTTGAAACATTATCAATTAGATTAGGAGATGAATTTTCTATAAATGATGATATAACTGCAGTAATTCATTTAGCAGGTAAAGCTCATGATTTAAATAATGCAGTAGATGAAAATGAATATTATCGTGTAAATACAGATTTAACAAAAGAAATTTACCTTGAGTTTTGTAAATCAAAAGCCAAGGTTTTTATTTATATAAGCTCCGTAAAGGCGGTAGAGGATAATCCATCAAATATCATTGATGAGAAAACATTGCCTCGCCCTAAAACACCTTATGGAAAATCAAAACTTGCCGCAGAAGAGTATCTTGCAAAAAACAGAATTTCAGATAAGAGCCTATTTATTTTGAGGCCATGTATGGTTCATGGGCCAAATAATAAAGGCAATTTAAATGTTTTATATAAATTTGTTAATAAAGGTATACCATATCCTTTTGGTTGCTTTTCAAATCTGAGGTCTTATTTGAGTGTTGATAATCTTTGTTTTATCATTAAAGAATTAATAATAAATGATAAAATTTCCTCAGGAATATATATGGTTTCAGATGATGATGAAATTTCAACTAATGATGTTGTAAAACTAATTGGGGAAACTCTAAATCGAAATATTAAAATTTTAAATTTACCCAAATTTTTTGTATTCTTTCTTGTGAGATTTGGAGATTTATTTAGTTTACAATTAAACTCAGTGAACTTACAGAAGCTTACAGGAAGTTATATTGTTTCAAATGAAAAAATTAAAGCGGCTTTAGGTAAACAGTTTCCTGTAAATACTAAAACTGGTTTAATTAAAACATTCGAATCATTCCTTAAAATAAAACAATGACCTATTTTGTTTTTTTAATAATTTTGTTTTTTGTATCTGAATTGATATATATTCGAATTGCACAGCATTTCAATATCATTGATTTTCCAAACAATCGCAGTTCTCATAAAGAAAATACTATTAGAGGGATAGGTATAGTGTTTCTCTTTGCAGCCTTCCATTATTTTTTTAATTCTGGTTTTCAATATTCTTTTTTTTTTGCGGGTTTATTTTTGGTTGGTACCGTCAGTTTTTTCGACGATATTCGGCCTTTAGCAAATCGATTTAGAATTATTATTCAATTTATAAGTGTAGGTTTATTGATTTTTCAAATTAAAGAATATTTTGTTTTAGACTTTTTAATTCTATTCGTTTTGTTATTAGTTATTGGTGTTGGAATATTAAATGCTTATAATTTTATGGATGGAATAAATGGAATTACTGGCACTTTTAGTTTAGTTACAATTGGTTCTTTATATATTATTAACAGGAATTTTATTTCATTTATTGATGATAATTTGTTGGTAAATGTAGGTTTGAGTATTTGTGTATTTTTGTTTTTTAATTTTCGAACTAATGCAATCGGTTTTTGTGGAGATGTAGGAAGTGTTAGTATTGCATTTATTATTTTATTTACAATTGCTATGCTAATTTTTAAAACAAATAATGTGAAGTTTATTTTTTTCCTTGGAGTATATGGAATCGATACTATTTACACCTTGTTATACAGGATGCAAAAGAAAGAGAATATATTTAAAGCACATAGGAGTCATTTTTTTCAAATATTGGTTCACGATTATAAATTTTCCCATCTTCAAGTATCTTTTTTATTTTCAATTATTCAGCTAATGCTAAATATATGGATAGTTTATACTGATTTATTTACATTTTATTTCTATATTCCTTTTATTATAATAACATCTATCCTTCATTATTATCGAAATAAAAAAGGCTATTCAATAAGAGTTTTTACATTTACCAAATAATAAAATTCTTGGCAATATATTTGTAAACATGCCAATTAGATGTAATTTTGGTAATACAGAGGTTTTCTACAATAAAATACAAATTAATAGCTTAGAAAATGATTAAATTTTTAAACAGATTCAATGACAGGTTTGTTTCCAAATGGTTGGTATTGGCCATGGATATTTTTATTGTTGGATTTTCGTTTATTATTGCAACTGCTATTCGTTTTAATTTTAATTTAACTTATCTTGACCCTTCGCTTTTTAAATACCATTTACTTTGGGTGGTTCTGATCCGTACGGCCACATTTATATTTTTTCGGACCTATACAGGTATTATTCGGCATTCAAGTATTGAAGATGCCAAGCTTTTGTTTAAAGCAGCTTTTTTTTCTACTTTAGAAATTTTACTCTTCGCTATAATTCCATCATTTGGATTGGCCGATTATCTGAAAATACCTTATTCTATTATTGCCATAGACTTTTTTATTGTTTTGTTTGGTTTGGTATCAAGCAGAATTTTGATTAAAACCATATTCGAAGGTCTTTTAGATACATTTAAGTCGAAAAAGAAAGTGATTATTTATGGTTCAGGTAGATTGGGTATAATTACTAAAAATACATTAATTGGAGATAAAAAAAACAATTATCAAATATTATGCTTTATTGATGATAATCCACAGAAAATCGGTAAATCCATTGAAGGAATAAAAGTATTATCCAAAAAAGAAGCTAAGCAAGAAATTTTAGAAAATAGAGGAGAGGAGATAGAGATAATATTTGCCATTCAGTCCATTTCTCCAGCTAGAAAGACGGACTTGGTGGATGAGTTCTTAGACTTGGATTTAAAAATTAGGGTGGTGCCACCTGTAAAACAATGGATCAACGGGACATTGAGTACCAATCAAATCCATCAAATAAGCATAGAGGATTTATTGGAGCGTCCGTCTATTCAAATTAACAATAGATTGGTTAAATCAGCCATAGAAGGCAAGCGGGTTATGATTACAGGTGCGGCAGGATCTATAGGTTCTGAGATAGTACGTCAGATACTGTATTTTAATCCGACAGAATTGGTTTTGGTTGATCAAGCGGAGTCTCCTTTGTATGATTTAGAGACAGAGTTAACCAGGGTTAAAAGCAAATCTCATTATACTACAAAAATATTTCTTGAGATTAAGAATATTACGAATGCTATTCAAATAACGAAAGTATTTGAGAATTACCAACCTCAAATAGTATTTCATGCAGCCGCCTACAAGCATGTGCCTTTAATGGAGTCCAATCCATTTAAAGCTGTGGAAGTAAATACCTTTGGTACACAATTGCTGGCTAATTTAGCTTCTAAATATAAAGTAGAAAAGTTTGTTTTTATTTCTACTGATAAGGCAGTGAATCCTACCAATGTAATGGGTGCTAGTAAACGTTTGGCAGAGATATATGTTCAGAGTTTGAATAAGCATCATGCTAATGAAACACGCTTTATTGTTACGCGATTTGGTAATGTTTTGGGCAGCAATGGCTCAGTTATTCCTTTATTCAAAAAGCAAATTGAAAAGGGTGGGCCTGTTACCGTTACGCACCCTGATATTATTCGGTATTTTATGACCATTCCTGAGGCTTGCCAATTGGTTTTGGAGGCGGGTACTATGGGCAAAGGAGGTGAAATTTATGTATTTGATATGGGTGTGCCTGTAAGGATTATTGATTTAGCTGAAAAAATGATTAAGCTTTCTGGCTTTGAACCCTATACGCAAATCCCTATTTCTTTTTCTGGATTAAGAGCTGGGGAAAAATTATATGAGGAATTGTTAAGTAACGAAGAAACAACCATAGCGACTCATCATCCTAAAATTATGGTAGCTAAAGTAAAGGCAGGTGATTTTGAGGATTTGAAAAATAGTCTTGATACTACGAAAACAAGGCTAAACGCTATGGATGCCAATGAAATTGTTGGCTTCTTAAAGAAAATGGTGCCGGATTATATTAGTAATAATTCTCCATTTGAGCAATTGGATGGAGTTAAAATTTAATAATTCCAGATTTTTTTAACTACTATATTCATCCCAATATTGTTAGGTCTAAGTTCTCCCCAGTCAAATGCTAAGTTTGCTGAATAGATAAGAGATTTATATTTTAATAGTATTTTTTGGCTTCCAGAAAATTGTTTTCTTTCAATTGGAAATGCATAATTACCTAAGTTTTGAGAGTTGATTACTTGTGTGGATGCTGTTATGTTCTTTATTTTATATTGCATCGAGATATTTATAGCACTTATTCTATTATTAATAAAGTAATTTGAATTGTTACTAGCACCATTTGTATTTAGATTTTTTATTTCCTGGCTTTTATTAAATAATGGATTACCTATAACATTGCCACGATAGTTCCATGAATCAACATAAATAATGTTGTTAAAATAATTGTCCCTGCCCCTAAGTTCGCTTATGAAATTTTCAGATGAACCAAATCCTCCTTGGCTTCTTGTATCTAGGTATTCAATACAAATATTTTGAATTATTCCTTCTTTCCTTTTTAAAGATGCACCTAACAATCCATCTTTAATATTACTAAGATAATAAAGCGAGCCATCTTCGTAAATACTTTGTCGATAAATCATCAGTCTTCCTATGGAGGATTGTACCTCCATTCCTAAATCTATAGTGCCTAAATGATTTCCTGCCCTGTTGAGAGCTTCATTGGCAGAAAAACCTTGGGTAAGCCCATCTCCATTTTTGTTTAAACTAATTCCAGTTACTACCTTAAAGAATGTTGGGAAATCAGTATAATACTTTGTTATAGTTTGATCGCTAGCTTGGTCAAAATATGGTATTGTTGGGTAACCACCCCATTGTACCTGGTGGTTGAGGCCTGCATATATTTTTATTTTCCAGTTTGGCTTACCTAGCCTACCGTATAAACTTTTTTGATGTAACCAAACGTTTTGCACGGAATCCCCTTTTCCAAACCAACCATGGGCAAAATTTCCTTTTACTGCAATTAGTCCACTTTTTAAAATCGGTGTATAGTTTGGAATTGCTATTTGTATTTTAGGCATAGGCAATGCATTTCCAGACCATATATAGCTGCCCATGGTGCCTGTAGTGTCCACTAATCCCTGAATTTCTTTTCTTCTGCCTCCGTAGAATTCAAAAGCCCCATATCTTATTTTTGCATAAGCTTCAGGTATTAGAACTTGAGAAAACTTTCCAAGGTTTATATGAGGTTCTAGTCCATAACCATACCCAAATCTTTTTATTTTTTTTTGAAGGGTATAAAGTGAATCATATTCTTTTTTGATTTGAGTACTTGTATAAAAAACTTGAGAGTTTAGGGGAACCACTCCATATTGATTACTTCTTATTAAAAAAGGAGTTTGGGCATTACTAGATAATATTATGCCTGCTTTAGAACTTAGATTCACTTTGGCAAAAAATTCTTTTTGAGCAAAGGAGATATTATTGATAATTGTTAAAAGGAAAAATAGTTTTATCCTCATAGATTTTTTAGGGCTAATTCTTTGCAAAATACTAATAAAATATGGGATTACCTGATCAATTGAAATCGGCCTTTCTTTATTATTTCTTCATTGTTATTTAAAATGATTTTTAAATAATAGATATAAATGCCTTCTTGGGCGTTTTTCCCATTAATTTTTCCGTTCCAAGCTTTATCTTTTTGGTTAAACTCATAGATTTTTTCTCCCCATAGATTGTATATACTCATATACATTTTGGTAACCCTGCCAAATCTCCCTTTTATTTGTAAACTATCGTTAACATTATTTCCATCTGGAGAAAAAATATCAGGTACAAAAAAGATTGCTTCAATGGGGATGGATATATTGTTAGAATAACTTTCTTTTCCGTTTTGACTTATTGATCTAATCTTAAAATTTGCTTCAGTTTCAAAATTGTCTAGATTTGGTTTAAAGTCAGTTTCACCGTTTTTTGTTTTTGCTATATTAGATTCATTTTTAGTGATTTCATTTATAGATATAATTTCATAACTTTCTATTGAATCATTTCCGAATGGGTTGAAACTTGTCCAGATAAGTTCATCGTTGATGTTTGCAGTTAAATTTATACTGCAAACCAACGGCGACGGCTCTGAAAGACTACCACATTCGTCTTTATACTTCATAAAATAACATTCACTATTATTTAAGGTTTCGGCATTTATATCTAATAATGGTTTAATGTAATCAGTACTGTCAATTTTGTTTTCATTTTTTTTAAATAAAAAATATTGTTCTTTTAATAATTTCCATTGAGAATCATCCTGAAATATTATTTCTGTTGTATTTTCATTTTTAACAGTAACATATACATCGTTTATGGATGGAGGGGAGAAGGTTTTTCTGTCGACACAAATTTTATTAGAAATACTAATACCGCTATATTTATAATAATACAATTGGCCTGAGGTTTCCATTTCAATTCTATAACATTGTTGTTTAGAACAATCAACATTTGTTTTTGTATAAGTTGTCAGATTTTTATTTACTACGATTTCTTTTTTTACTGTGTTTTCTATTTCAATTATTTTTTGAGATTTGTCTAAATATCTACCGTAGTTTCTATCATCAAAACTGGTAATAGTATTTGGATAAGTGGACCATTTTAGATTATTGTTTTTTTCTTGGAGATCAACTGAAAATAAAGGTAAGGTGCATAGTTCGGCAGAAGGGTCACTACCACATGAAGTTATCCTATCTAGATAAAAACAGTAAGACTTTGTGCTGTCTTCTAACTCAATAGAATAATCTCCAGGAGTGTAATTTTTGCCTTTAGATTTATATGCTTTACCTTGTTCTTTTTCAAATAGTTCATACCCTTTGCTATCAAAAGAACCATGAAACGAAATTTTGGCTTCATTTGGCGATACTAGTTCAATTTTATCAATATTAACTTTGTTTGGATCATCATATCCATTAGGAAAAAGGGTTGGTATTTTGAATGGGATGGTGATTGAGGCAGGACTGGCACAGTTTAATTTACTATTGTTGAAAAACCCTTCTACTTTAATGGTTTTAGGTAAAATTAAAGATTTTGTTTTTGAATAAGGAAGGGAGTTTTTATTTATTTTTTCAGGTAAAATAGCACCATCTCCCCAATTAATTTCATAATAATCGAAGTCATTATCATTAGCTACAGGAATGTTGATTTCCACCGAATTGTTGTTACAAGAATTATAAGAAAAAATGGGTTGATTGTTAGGTCTTACACTTATGGTTTTACAAGTATACATTGGCTTACCATTTTTTGTGCCATATTGCAGGATTTTATATACCCTTATGGAATTAGCATTCGAAAACAATGCATTATTTGAAGAGTCTTTATTGTTTATCATATCTAAAAGTGATGCATCCTTGCTGCCATCGTAATAAAAATCGTAACGAATATCCGTGCCTCCAGATTTATCGTGTAGTTTAACAGCCAAAGGTGTACATCCTGCTGTAATATTCCCTTCTATTTCAAAAGCTCCTTCTATTGAGCCTGCTGGCCTATTGTTTGCATCACAAAGCCCTTGTGCTTTGCTGATGTTTTGCATCAGCATAATTGCATATAAAATTAGGGAAATATGTAATATTTTGGTTTTCAATAGTATAGAGATAGCTAAAAATAAACTTAAATTTAAACAATTTTGGGTAAAATAGCACTAAAATTTATTTAGCGGTTTTTATTTTTCTCCTTACATTTTTTAGGCAAAACTAATAAATGAAAGTTTTATTTATTCCAAAAGATATACCAATACTATTCGGATACAGACTCCCCACATCTTGTGCAATTGAGACATTTAATCTTATTTTACGGAAAACTTCTTTATTCGTATTTAAGAGAAATGAATTTCTTTTTAAACTTAAAGTGTTTCCATAAGTACCGAAGTTTTGGCTTAAGCTCATTTTTCCTAAAAAATTAATTCTTTTATAGTAGCCAGAAAATACCAAATAATAAACTTTAACTCTATTACTATAAATTGTTCTTTTATCAGGGTTAAGTAAAATGTAGGGTGTACCTAAAATATTAGAATTGTAAGACCAAGATTGATATTGCCCATGGGAGAAATAATTGTCAAATTCACCAAAGTTACTCTCCTGATATTTCCCAAACCTATATAGACCTTGGCTTTTTGTATAAATAAATTCTCCCGTAATATGCTGAAGAATGCTCTTAGGGCTTTTAGATTGCCAAGCAAACCCATATATTCCATCTTCGATATTGTTGAAATTCACCAATGATCTGGCAAAATCAAAGGGCTTTTGATGATAAAATTTAAGGTTTTGGTTGAAAATTGCACACAAATCTACAGAACCTAATTGGTTTCCGACTGCTAAACCACGACCATAGCCTGGTATTTTGTTTGGGTCCATATTTACAAATTTTTGTAAAAATGGCAAAACAATAAATTGGTAACTATACAAAGGGTAAGGAGCTAAGTAGCCGTTTATGGTTGGTGAGGCATATTCTCTTTCAATTTTCTTCAACTCTTCAGAATAACCTCCCCATTGAGCTTGATGATTTATTCCACCCATCAATTGAACTTTTTGTTTCTTGTCGTTTATTTTAAAATACAACCATTTTTGGTGGATATAGAAATTTTCAATTATACCTTGTGTTCCAAACCACCCATGCGATAGACCAGTTTTGAATGAAAATCTCTTGTTTTTGCCTAAATAAATCCAGTTGGGCGTAGTTAATTGTAACATGGGTATCGGTAGGGCATTGCCAGAATATACATACGCACCGGAGCTTAAAGTGGAATCAGTTAGACCTTGTATTTGTTTTCTTCTTCCTCCTGTAAATTCAAATCCGCCGTATCTAAACTTTAAATAGGCTTCAGGGAGCAAGATTTGTTTTACTTTTCCATAATTAGCATGAAAGTCTAGGCCATATCCAAAATTAAACTTTTTGAGTTTTTGAGTTTTAGTGTAAAGACTATCGTATTCTTTTGTTAAACCAAAATTAGAGAATCCGAAATTGGCTTTTTGAGGGATTTGTCCGAAAGTATTTGCATGAAGTAAAAATGGAGTATTGGTATCACTTGCGGCTATAAATCCTGTTTGTAAATCATATTTTATTCCTTTGAAAACTTTCTGTGCATGGGACTTTAAGGCAAAGAATGTATAAAGTATAATGAGCAGTTTTATCTTCATATTGCATAATTTTTCAAATAAGAAATGTTGGTTTATTGTAATAAACCGATTTCCAATTAAAAAAGGTTACAATCAAGATAGTCCAAAAGTTTGGAAAAAGCTAAATTAATTTATTTTATGGTCAAATAAATATTGAGTTTCCCCTTATCACATAGCCCCAGCTCCACCTTTTTGGAAAACAACTTCTTTTACTAATCCGATTGAATTAAAATGCAAAATCATGGCTTCGGCCGTGGTTTGGTTGCGGATGTTTTCGCATTGTGGGCCTTTTTCGAAAAAATAAACAAAGAATTTTTCGTTTTTCTTGTCTAACATTTGGTAATCATATCGCCCAAATGTTTTTAAGATTTCATTTTCTGAGATCGTTAAAATTATATCTCTGTTTTGTTTCAAGATTTTCAAAGCAGGCATTCTTTTGCCTTCGCAACCGCCTCTGTCGTTTTTAAATGATTGGTTTTCAAAACCTTCAATTTCTAGAGGTTTTGAATAGGAACAGGCTTGAAGTATTAAAACTAGAAGGAATATTTTTCTCATTTATCACTTTGGAAAGAACCTATGATGCTATTGACGATCGATAAAACAAAACTAAATATCAAAGGATGTAGGAAGCCATTTACTTTAAAGCCTGGCACGAGGTAATCGCACAAGTAAACGATGGCCACACTGATTACCAATGAAAACAAACCGAGGGTAAGGAAAGTAATGGGTAAAGAAATGAATTGGAGAATGGGTTTTACGAAATTATTTAAAACGCTCATTACAAATGCAACCAATATAGCCGTAGAAAAATGGTCAACATTTACATCGTCTAGATATTTTGGCAGGGTCAATACCACAAATCCGCAAACGAGAAGTCTTATTATGTAATTTGTCATTTGGCTTGGTGTCTTTTTATTAAAACTTCTAAAACTTCGTCTAAGGTATAATCTTTTGCTTCTAATAGAATCAAATAATGAAATAAAAGATCAGCAGCTTCGCCTAAAAACAAGTCTTTGTTATCGTCTTTGGCTTCTATTACCAACTCTACGGCTTCTTCTCCAACTTTTTGGGCTATTTTGTTTATTCCTTTTTTAAATAAAGACGTAGTATAAGATGCATCCGTAGGATTGTTTTTGCGGTCTTTGATTATTTCAGCCAATTGATTGATAAACTGCACTTTTCCAATGTTTTTCTCTTCCCAACAGGTATCATCACCCGTATGACAAGTGGGGCCTTGAGGTATAGCTTTTAAAAGTATAGCGTCAGAATCACAATCTATTGCGTGGTTTTTATATACCAAGAAATTATCTGAAGTTTCGCCTTTGGTCCATAGTCTTTCTTTTGAACGGCTGTAGAATGTTACTTTACCTTCTGTTATGGTTTTGTTGAAGGCTTCTTCATTCATATAACCTTGCATAAGGACTTTTCCAGTGTAAAAATCTTGAATTATAGCTGGTAAAAGGCCTTTAGAGAAATCTGCTTTTCTATTCATATATTTAAAAATTATGCAAAAATACTAAGGAGAGTCTAATAATCAGGAGGAAAGGAAAATTATTATATTTTTTTTGAAATACGCTTGACAAATAAAAAAAGAGGGCTTATCTTTGCACCCACATTAAACGAGAGAGGTTCTTGTCAATGCGAAAGTAGCTCAGTTGGTAGAGCGTAACCTTGCCAAGGTTAAGGTCGCGGGTTCGAGACCCGTCTTTCGCTCAAGAGGTTAAAAGTTCCTATGAAAGTGGGAGCTTTTTTATTTCTTTCACCCGCCGGGGTGGTGGAACTGGTAGACACGCAGGACTTAAAATCCTGTGAGCCTTATCGCTCGTACGGGTTCGATTCCCGTCCCCGGTACTAGGAAGGCTAAAAAGAGCCAACCAAATGAAATAAAAGAGAGTGTAAGTTGCTAATTTTAAGTAATTTACGCTCTTTTTTCGTTTTACCCTTTTCCTTTCGTTGGTTAACTTTTTCTCTTAATCTGTCACAATTTTGTCACAATTTTTAAAATGCTTTATTTCTAAAACTATTGTTACTTTTATATTTTTATGGTTCTTGAAGGAAATAAAAAGCATTTTTTTAACAGAAGGTATATAAAGATTCACTTTATTAAAGTTGGCAACTTTTTTGATTTCTTATTATTTGCGAATTTTTGATTCCTACAGATTTTTCCAGACCGAATAATAAAAATAAGAAATAACAAAATAACTGAATCTTTTTTATTTTGAGGATTTTGCTTACATTCGAGTTTTACACAAATTACAAATGCAAAATAATCCCAATGATCAAGTTAAAAAATACGCACGCCGAGCTGCCATTTCAGCCGTGGTTTGTCGGAATCTCGCCCATAACACCGGCAGCCATAAGGCTCCGTGGTTGAAATTTTTTGTCAACGATCGGTTTGAAAGGTTTTATCATTATTTAGAAAATAGTGATAAAAACAACCTAACAAAACTCAATCGTAATCTCCTTGAGAAAAAACATGACTTTGAAAATTGCGTAAATAGTGATGATGAAGGGTTAAAAAAAGATAAATTAATTAAAATCGAAGATGCTAAAACCGAACAACTACAAGAAAGTTTAGCTATACAATCATATTTTGATTTTTTCAGTGCCAATATGGAGTTTATCACGGATGTAACAATGTCCTTTGATACTGAACGTAGTAGTTTTGAAGGAACTTTAAATGATATTATTGAAGAATACTTTAATAAAAACTTGGCATTATCTGGGCTTATCGACGATTATTATTTTACTGAGGGACTTGATGCACCACAAAGAAAAGTAACTATTTCTGGTTACTCCAAGATTAGTGATTTTACACCACTAAGTTTGCCGAATGGTAGTTTGAGTAAGGTGGCCATCATGATTATCTTTGAAAATCTCATTCGGAATGTTTATAAGCATTTAAAAATCCGAGAAAAAATAGAGATTGGTTTTCAACTAAGCGACTTTGATGAGCATTATTATGCATTAGATATTTTTCATAAATCTGAGTATGCGAATAATTCTTTAAAAAGAATACAAAACTTTGTTGATTCGCCTATTCTTAATAATGACTATTCAATCAGGCAAGAAGGGTGGGGGATTTTTGAAATGAAAGTTTGTGCCGCCTACTTGGTTGATTTCCCCTTGGATTATATTGATAATGTAGTTAAAGATAGTTTCGTCGAAATCTCAGAGAAAGGCAAATTCCACCCTTTATTAACGCCTAATTATTATTCCTTGGATGATAATTCTTATAAAATATCCCAAGATGAGCTAACAAATCTAGGTTTTAGAATTTACTTAAAACGCCCCAAAAGGATTTTTATTGATGAGGACTTGTTGCCGAGTTTTAAAGGTAAAAATATAGGGAAAGGTATTTTGTTAGGTAAGATATCAGATGTAAGCAAAAGTTTTTTTAACACCTATGATCTTGTTTTAGCACACAAGATTAAAGCACAATACCTCGATACCAATCAAAGATTATTGTTTGTTGATGATAGTACCTATGCATTCGAATATGAAAATCATAAGGGCCATAAATCCTCCTTTATTTTTTCTGTTTGGCTACAAAAAGTAATTGATGACGATAGAATAAAAAGTTTAAGTGAGATTTTATGGGTAAATTATTTAAAGCAAAAACAATATAAAATCAAGCATAGTGACTTCAAAATTGCAAGAAACGAGGACCGTTTAAAAAAAATTAAAGAACAAAACCCAGACATTCAACCCCATCAGTTAATAATTATTGATGGACATGGAAGAGACGTCGTTTCAATAGGCAAAAAAAACCACGAAAATCTTAAATCTTTTCTTTGGTATATACCTGAAGACTTCCAAATAAGACAAACTTGGTTTACCAATGTATTCCCTTCTGGAGATTTTGATTTTAACTATAATTTTCAAGAAAAGCTATATTTAACAGAAACATTAAATATACATATTGGTATTTTTGACGAACGGGTACAATTTGAAACATTGACAGAATACAGAAATAATACTCAACTCACTATAGCTGATTTATTAGATTTATCTGGTATCCATATTTTAAGCAATAAAATTTGGGACTTAGTAAAAATTAGTGAAGATAATTTCAAGGAACTAGAACATCTTATCAAAGAATCTTTAAAAACAAACGAATACACTATCTTGCATTATACTATTTTTGAACGTTTAGCAAGCTTTAATAATCACGGCAATGATACAGCGTCGCTTACTTCGTACTACAAAAGCTTGATTAAAGATGCACCCAATCTCTTCGTTTTCTGCTCTGGCAGGGGAAGGCCATCTAATTTGATTAGGGGCTGTTATTATATACATTTATCAACCTTACGGGATCTACTTATACGCTTACGATCCAAATATCATTTAGTGCAAGCTTTAAAATCCTTACGTCAAATCTTTCATTAATCATGCCCACTTTTATTATTTTCACTTGCCACTATCGTATAAACGGAACAAAAATTTGCAACTCGATACCCTCGCTTGGGAAGCTTAATTCTGAATTCATTCATCAAGAAACATTTTGTTGTGGTTCGAAAGTATTTTTTATTAATGATGGGTTTGAAATT
This sequence comes from Lacihabitans sp. LS3-19, assembly GCF_024343575.1. GTDB lineage: Bacteria > Bacteroidota > Bacteroidia > Cytophagales > Spirosomataceae > Leadbetterella. Next base: position 47,048 of record NZ_RJUA01000111.1, read on the forward strand.
AAAAATGATACCCAAAGAAATCAACTTCCTCATAGAGTTAACGATTTAATTAATACTGAGAAGGTATATATCGTGAGGCACAAAACTGGAAATGAGCTTCAAGATAAAGTTATTAAAAAGCTGAACGTGCAGGAAAGATTTATGGTAGATTTTTCCCATAGTGAGGGAATCTACCAAGACCTAAACGCATGGTACAACGCAGAAATAAGTCTTCCAACAATCCTAGAACGACATTTCTACACCGGCTTCAGAAATGCAAGGAATCGCCTGATTGAGGCTTTCAATGTTGGAAAAATCCCTGACAGTTACTACGTTGAGAACTCACAACTCACCAACACTCTAAAGGAGTTATATGATCAATTGGTAGAAAAGGTTAATGATTTGACCATTAGTGAGATAGAAACATTTCAAAAATCACTCGAAATTCTTGACTTATGAAATCAGAAAAATATTTGTTAATAGCAAATTCAACGATTCGTAATCCAGAAATCGAAACCATTTTAAGGAAAAATAAGGATGATGTGTTCGATTTTTTGTTTATTGATATCCATGCCAATGAATGGGATATTTGCCAATTGATTACTAAGCAAATTAAAAACAATCTAATCCTTGTCATTGACATAGACTTGTGTATCAACAATGCCCATTCCGTATCACATCCAGGGGTAAAGCTCTTAAAATACTATCGGATGTTAGAGCATTTGACACCATGTATTTTGTTTGGCCGAAAACCTATCAATGAACTATTTCGGTTTGAACCCGAAAATGCTATCTTACTTGCAAATGGTACTGCCTATTTGAATATCAATAACCAGGAAATTTTTGGATTGAAAACCCTCCATCAAGCAATTGAAAAAGGAATTCAGAAAAATTTTATAAAAATTGGTTTGCCAGCTATTAGTCATGATTGGAATAACCTCTGGGCGATATATAAATTATGGTTAGTACACAAGCATGTAGCGATTTCGATGTATGGCAAAAAACTAAATGAATTACTGCCAGCAAACATTCAAGCAGTACTAAAGTCCTACGAAGGGGTTTTGTATCGATATTTTCATGCTATATCAGAAACCGATGTCCAAGGGGTTTTACAACTGTATTTTGGAAGGCAATTGACAGATGCTGTCAATAGAAGAAAACAAAATTCGGAAGCTACTGTTGTTTTAATCGATGACCAAACAAATGATGGCTGGGCTGATATTTATGAAAACATTATTTTTGGGAAAAGTAATAACCAAATACAAAGAATCATCCCAAAAAATGGCGATACTATTGAAGACATCTTTAATAAATTTAAAATCTTGGCAAAAAATGAAATATCCTTGGTATTACTAGATGTTAGACTTTTGGGGGAACAAAAAAAACTACTAAACCAAATGGACTTGTCGGGCGTAAGAGTATTCCAAAGAATAAAAAGAAAATACCCTAAAATACCGATTTTGATCACAACGGCATCCAGCAAAATCGGAGTCTATGAATGTTTTATCAACATGGTGTCGCATCCAGATGGTTATTGGATCAAAGAAGGAATTGATAAACACCTTAGTACTACTGAAACAATTGGCAACTATTTTAACCTTGTGAATCAAATCGATGGGATTCTTCAAAAGCGACAAGAATACATTAAAAAGTACTTAAAACCGTACGAAACGGATTTAAAAAATGAACATGTAGTAAAGCTCATCAATAAAGGTTTTGACCATGTAGTCACTGATTATGAACAAATTAAAGAAAACCTAGCATTTACACAAACTAAAAACAAACTGAAAGCTTTTAAAAAATGTATAATCGATACCAACTTCTTTTTGAATATTGGCAATGTAAATACAACACTCGATCACCACACCACCAATATTTTTCAGTCTTTAGTTTTATTAAGTTTTATTTTTGAAGAAAACTTACTGATCCATGAACGTGTTTTGGCTGAGATTTTGAAGTTTAGTACAAAAGATGATCCTAACTACGACAAAGATATTTCGGTAGCAGCCAGAAAAACCTTAGGTTTGGTAAAAAGATTGCTTAAAAATAAAAAGATTACTGTCTACGAGCCAGGAAAAGTCACATTAACAAATATCCTTGCTGAAAATGTAGAAGCATTATATGCCGACGACAAGCTTGTAGAAACAATACATAAGCTAGATAAAAAAGGAGAAGCTATCTTATTTATTTCTAACGATAGAGCCCTCAATGAAAAAATTAAGTTTACCAACACAAATTCACAAAAATCGACGTGTGAAACCATTTTAACAACCTTTAAACCCGTTTTAGATTCCTTATGAAAATACTGCTTGCTTGTAATGATACATCAAAAGATAAACTTTCAGCCTTAATAAGCGGTCAATTTAATGATGCTCATGTTACCGCCGTGTGTAACAAAGCTGCTTATGATAACCTTAATTTTAAGAAAGAAGCCTTTGAACAAGCCTTTTTCTATGTTGAACTTGACTGGCTCAAAGACAATACCAGTAACCAAGGGTATGAATTGGCGGTTGATTTTATGAATCAAATGCCAAATAGTAAACGGCTAATACAGATTCGATTTCTTAGTTTGAAAAAGCAAGTGGATTTGATTAAAAAAGTGAGAGGCGGCGATAAATTTTTTTTAGCTAAATCCTTTCAACATATTTATGATGTGGGTTTGAAAAGATTGTCTTTAGAATACTACAGCAAAGAGCATTATGAGTTTATCAAACTATTTTCGCTCAAAAAATCAGGAATTTTGCTTTTTGTTAAGCATGAGCTCGATACAATTCAACGGAATTTATTAGAAGAAGAAGCCGCATTTAGTAGTAAAAAAACGCTTATTAAAAAACACGTTGATTCTTTGGCATTCTTGGGGAATGAGTTATTTGCCATAGACAGCAATATTTTAGCGATGAACAAAGATGAAATAAATGCCTTTTTGACCGCAATACTGAAAAACATTGAACGATTGATTCACAAAGATTCGGGTAAAATAATTACTGAAAAACTGAAATACAATGTGCTTATCGTGGAAGACGACCAAGAAATGCTTCTTGAATTAGTAGAAATCTGTAAAGAGCGATTTATTTCTGTGTATCCTTCTTCTGACACTGAACTTAAAAACTATTCGATCGAAAAAGCCTATGAGCAACTAAAAGAAAAAGGTAATAACTTTCAAGTAATGATTTTAGACCTACTTTTTGAGCGAGCTGACGAGTCTTATGAAATGAAAAGTGGGGTTGATTTCTTAAAAATGGCAAGTGTTAAACATCCATATCTAACTACAAGGATTATTACAAATGTTTCTAGGCAAATCATTTCGGCTATCCTCAAAATTTCTTTGAAAGACCTATATCCCAAAAATATGGGTAAAGAAGCCCTGCGTGAGTTTATTATCAATGACATTGACAGGATTAAAGAGGAATGTCTTGAAAAAGCGAATTCAAAAAGAATAAGATGTTTTGGGCCTAAAATGGGATTTTTCGAAATTCCGGAAGTTTGGAATCAGGTGCAAAATTTAATTGAATCAGATGAATTTGAATATTTTTGGAATAATTCGGCCTTAAAAGGCCTAAATAATTTCAATATTTATAACAAAATCGTTGGATTTACAGGAACTCTTATAAAAACGGAAGATAAAAAAAGAAAAGTATTCACAATAGACAAAATTGAAGCTTATCTTAGGGATATTTGTATATTTAGGCTTTTGCTTTTAAGTAAATACATTGATCATACCATTAGCGATGGAAATTTTGATCACGATATTTTTGAAACAGATGTTTTAAATAAAATATGTAAAAGAAAATTCAATACCAATTTTTTGAATGGAATTGGAATTCATGCTACTTTTAATAAGATAGATGCCATTTACAAGATTCAACTTAAAAACCTATTTCCTCAAGAAGTCCGATGGATCTATTCGGCGTTGAATAATAATCCCAATAATGTGATTTTAGTGGCAGATAATTATGAAGATTTAGCAGAATGGTATGAGTTTTTTAAAAATGTGCCTCACTTTAAGGCTATGGGAATAAATATCCCTAAATTAGATAAGGATGCAATCGATTTTTACCATCTAAATAAGCTTTTAGAAGAGATAAGTGATTCAAAAAATTTAACTGAGGACATTGCAAGAGAAATTTATAATCAATTTATCGAAGAGCATGGGATAATAGTTGATTATCTACCAGAAGATACACAACTAATTTGTAAAAGAATTTTTTCAAAAATACAAGATTGATACAACAAAATTGATTTAAACATGTTTAACCATTCCTATTTTTTCACAAAAGAATAAAAGCCAGCAAACAAACCAATATTGAGTCCATAAATGTATTTGATAAAAGAGTAACCGATTATTTTTATTTTGCAATGATTTCCACCCGGCGAATTCATGTAAAGCTCATAGGCGGTGTTAAGAGAAGTTATCGATTCATATACACAGATTATTACAAATAGTCCTAAATAGGTTGCTAAGACATAAGCTTTTTGTTTATCTGATATTATTACAAACCTAAGAATGAAAAATGAAATTATAAAGGCCAAAATACCCACCACCAGTAAAATTACAATACTTTTGTCGGCATCCTCGTAATAGTTCGCACTATTAAATCGACCGTATTCACTTGATTCACAAATATTACCATACATGGCAGAAGAACTTGCGATAAAGTAAGCACTTATAAGGAAAAAAAATAGAGACCCCACTATTTGAAAATAAGAATTTTTGCTCATAAACTTGGTTAAAATTTATTTTCTTAGTCCTGTTACTGAAAAACTTGGTTCTGTTAGTACTACCTGTACCATACCAGCAGTTTGGTTATAATAAATTACCTTGCCTTGATGGTTCTCTGATGATACAGTAATCGTACCTGTTTTTATATCATACTTTCCTGAAAAATTGATACTACTTTCACCGTATATATTCGCATCATAGTTATGCTGGCTAACGTATAAGTATTTATGAAGAAGGGGGAATTTGGATTTCGTCCGCCCGTAACTAATGATATTTTTTTACAATATTGAGTAATTTCTAAATGCTTCATAGTATTCCGTTCGCTGGTGCAATTGTTGATTAATGTAATGATGTTCAATTATTTCCGTCCACCTCCTTTTTCATAAGTACTATCTTGGTGGCTGACATTTTTACTTTGTTAATCAAAATCTATTCAGATATTTTGTCATTAAGCGTTATTTTTTTTGAATAAATCTTTTTTGCCCCTAATTCTCTATTTTCTAACCAAAATTCAATCGTATAATTGCCACTTGGGTAATCATAACCTTCTTGTCCCCAGCCTCCTGAATAAGTGAATTCAGCGTCCTTAGATTCTAAATTTTCATAGTACGAACATTCAAGGGTCTGACCGCATTCATTTTCAAATTTAGCACTCAATTTACCTGTCCGAACACTTCCATCTTGATTAACATATCTTATATAAATTCTTTTGTTTAAGCTCTCTATTAAATTTCTTAATTTTAATTCGAAGCTGATAAATTTTGTATTGAGTGTATAAAATGGTTCATTGGAATAGATTTCATTACTATTGATGTCTTTACAAAAAAAAGAGCCACTTATAACAGAAACTGGAACTGCCTTACTTATTTCACTTTTTAGGTTCTGGATTTCATCTTTATATTTTTGAATCTCGGCTCTGTACTCTTTGGCTGGGATTGTAATAGTTTCTGTTTCATCACTTTTTGAACAAGAAGTAGTGAAAATGATTAAAAAAGTTAAAATATTTTGTACATTTTGTTTCATATTGAATTGTAATTGTTAGTTATCTAATTTTTTTGAGTCTGTCAAAATTGAACTTAAAGTGTTAGTTAATATTTTTATACTTGCCACCAACAATAGTAATATATGCAGTATCCCCCCCAGTAACTATATCAATATTTAATACTCGGTACTGTCTTCATAATGTCCACCGGGTAGCACCAAACGAGTTGCTGGTTCTTCATTTTTGGATTCTGGTTTTTCAGCAACAGTCTCCTTTTTCTTTGAATCATAACCAGTCACAAACACGGAGAACATTAAAATTGTAAAAAGTATTCTCATGTATTTTTTAGATTAAAAAGTGTTTAATTTTCAATTCATTTTAGTAAAATTAAACAAAGAGTAGTTATTGGTATTAAAATTCAAGCCGTTTGGAGACTGAACCGCATTTTGCAGACATTGCCCTATTTGAGATACAGTTAGCCGTTCATCCTTTTCCATGATACCTATCATAATCATTCGACGCTGATAGTCGGTTTCGTCAGAGTTTAAATCTATTTGTTGGGTGAATTGTCCCAAGTTAAGTAGGTATAATTCTTTTTGATTACTAAGTGGGATAGATTTTAATTGAAACATCATTGTATCAGCTCTTGAGCGTGCCAATTGTTCTTCTCTTTCTCTATTTTCACCCTCTTGTGAAGCGGTTCCTACAGCAATGAGTGCTTTTGATTGTGAGACTTCTGGAAAAATAGGTATAAAATTCCTTATCACTTCTGACGCCGTGCTTAGATCTGTCAGCCTATTAACGCTATCAAGCATATATCTTTTTTCTTGGGTGATATATGCAATTCTAAACTTTGCTTTTTTTCCATCTACTTCACCTTCAACATCATGATAATCGCAACCACAATCAATAACTTCTTCTTCCTTCTTCTTGTCAGTGCAAGCATAAACTATACCTGCCAAAATCAACAATAGTGCAATTAGCTGTTTCATATTATTCGAATGTTAAAATGTTTCGTTTATAATCAATAGATATTTTTCCAAATTGAGCCAAGGCTGTTTGCCCAAGCAAAAGTGGGGCTTTACTGTTAGGGATGATAACTGCTTCAACATTTTTAAGCGTCCGGTTTCCGATTTGAACACTGCGAAGCTTCACTACATAACCTGAACTAACATCTCCGTTGGCATTTGTCATTTGGGCTTCACCTAGCACATCGCCTTTATCAAGCGTTCCTTGTTTAATTAAAAAATTAGCTTCAACATCAGATATAGTAATCGATGAAGCCCCAGTATCAAAAATAAAATTCATTTTTGAACCATTGATTTGAACAGGTACTTCATACACACCTCCAGACACAGTCATCCGTACTTCTTCTTTACCCCCTTTGGATAGCTCCGTAATTGGCCTAGATTGAGCTCTTGTTTGACCCCTAGCAGACCGACTAGCATCTCTGTTAGAGCATCCTACGCAACTCTCAAGGAAAAGCTCAAAGGTCAATAAAATACAAAAGAATGTAAATTTATGGAGCATTAGCGAAGCATTAATTTTTTGTAAACGTACTCAAGTGTTGTTTTTCCTTATTTTTCCCACGGAGATTCATCATTCATTTAAGACAGAATCAAGCTCAGTTTTCATTTTTTTTAATTCTTTCGAATCAACTATTTTTCTTATTTTCATAATGGCTACAGACTCTTCTGCTCCAGCAGGAAAGGATTCAACGGTTACTTTGTATAGCTGTCCTTTACTTTCAAATGACCAATATTCATTTTTATACAATTCGATAAACTTAGAATCGCCATTAACAACAAAGATCCCTTTAATATGGCCTTCAGTTCCTTTAGGATTAAATTCTTCAATCCTAAAACCGGTTCCAAATTTTTCATCCATAAAGGTGCCTCGGTATTTGACGGTTTTGGTAAAGGTAAATTCATCATCCACCATTTCTGTAACTTTTGTAGATGGCAGTGGCGTAAAGGTAAAGACGCCATAACATTTTGAGTCGTCATTATCATACTTCATGCTACTTAAAACCACTCGAAATTGTTCTCCATGTAGGTTATTATAAACAAAGCCTTCACCCGGATCTAAGTATTCTGTACGATTATAGTTATTGACATCTTGGTAATTGCAAACAACATCTGAGTGATGAACATTGCTAACCCCCAAAGTTAGCCCAGACTCAGCATTTGTTTTTGAGGAACCCATATAAATTTTATCACCTTCCCCTAGTTCATCATTTTGGGATAAATCAGCAGGGCTTTCATTTATATTCGATTGGGTTCTAATACTCTTTGAATCGTATCTTTTGCTACAGCCATTACAGCTAATCAAAGAAATAGAGGAATAGCAGCAAAACAAAAAATAAAGGTACTTTCTCATAAATTTAATCTACAATTTTATTTTTAAATAATGGTTTTGTCGAAATTCCTTGTCGATGAAGTTTTCTAATAGTCCAAGGCTCAACTGGATTCTTGTCTCTCCAAAGACCTAAGCCTTGTTCTTTGGCATTTTGCTCAACTTTGGCATATAGCTCTTCGCTTGAAAATTCTTTATAATGCCAAGCCATACCAGCACTTAGCATTTCCATTGAAATATCTACGCCATTAAGGTAAGTAGAATGAACCTCTCTATCCCAGGTTTTACCTTTGCTTTTTGAAATTTCTACTTTTTTTCTAAAAATTAAAGATCCTAAATAACGATTGGATTTCTTGTAAAAAGGCATCCCACGTTCAGGGGCATCGATGCCTTCCATTCTGATTCGAACAGGTTTTCGATCAATGAGAACATCATAAGTATCTCCGTCAACAATCCCGATTACCTCATATGGACCTTCCAAACTTTGGTCGAATTCGAGCGATTCTTCTTTAATAGTATCTATTTCATTGTTCAGTGGGTCTATCGTTTCTTGGTTGATTACTACTGGTTTTGCCTGTTCAACCGATTCGAGCCTAGTAGAATCTTTTGCACAACCAGAACAACCAAGCAACCCCAAGCTGCCGGCTACCAAGCAAGCCGTTAATACCAAAAGTTTATAAATCTTCAATTTTGCCAATTTTAGGGATAATTTGAATTAAAAAGCGTTGGTTCAAAGTTTCATTTTCCAAACGACCAACGCCACCTATACCACTTCCTGCTACTATTAATTCGCAAACTGTTGGATCAAGTTTAATTTTTTGATTAGACCATAAACTTTTTAGTGCACGTGCTCTATCATAACTTAAAGCATCATTTCCAGGAAATTTATCCTTTGATGCCATACCTTCTATAACTACCATATAACTAATATTGTCATTATTATATTTTGCCTTTAAACTTGTAATTAAGTTCTCAATACTTTTCCCAACCAATTTTAGAGAATCATGTTTTGTTGGGTGAATTATTGAGCCATTTGGGGGAAAAGTAATCCTTAGTTTCATCTCAAACCGTTTGAATCTATCATCGTATTCAAAATACTCCTTTGGTAAAGCCTTTGTGGCATTTTGAATATCATTGATTTTCCTTAACTGTTCCTCAGTGGCTTTTTGTCTATATTTAAGCAACACCACAGTCAGCACATAGAGGGTCAGCATGATAAAAAACAAACTCGTCATCAAATCAGAGTAGCTCACCCAAAAAAAGTTTGATTCTTTATGCTTCATCTTTATTCTCTTGGTTTGATTGCGTTGGCTCTTCTTTATTATCCATTACAACCTTATCAGCCACTTGCTCCTGGGTTATTCCATCTTTTGGCTTTCGGCCAAACAATGCTTTTATCTTACCAAGCATTTTTTTGAAACGATTTGTGCCTTCGGCACTATCATTGGTCGGGTATTCTTCTTCCACTATTGTTTCCACCTTCCTTTCTGAGTGTACCTGCTTATTACCACCTTTAGGATTCTGCTTTCTGTTAGTGCTTACTTGTTGACTAGAGCCATTATTTGACTTATTTTGCTGAATAACTTGAGCTAGCAAATTATTATTATTACCCAAGGCTTGTAGAATACTTCTCTGATTTTTGGACTCTTCAACAGCAAATTTTTTAAATTCCTCTACATACGCCTCCATAGATTTTAACTTTTGCTCTTGCTCTCTCTTGTTCGATAATTGGCTTGAAAGTAGGTCTTCTTCTTTCAATTGAATGTCTTTCACAGCTTGAATTCGAGCTTCTGTGTGGCTTTTTAGTTCATTTAAACTTTTACCAATAACATCATCTACTTTTCCTACAGTATCATTAATTATTTGCCCACGGTCAGATAATTCTTTGAAATGAGATTTTAAGAACACTTGTAGGTCATGGGATTCGTCAATTAATTGCCCCATTCTCGCAGAAATATTGCCAACATCTTGGGTTCTTTTGACGATTTCTGAAGAATTTGCAACCAAGTTATCTACGTTTTTGAGTGAATAAGACAGTTTTTCAAGAGCATCCATACTACCTCTAAGTTCCTTAAAGACATCTAGGTTAAAACCGATTATTTTCTTGAAATTAGTATCATCAAGAGCCTTGATTGTTTGCTGTTGAGCTACGAGGCTTTCATGGTTTTTATTGATCATCCCTTCAAGTAGTGCAACATCTTTTTTGAATGATTCTCCAAATTTTTCGATATTTTTGTTTAGACCAATGATACCCGTTGTAACGTTTTCAGCTAGCACAGGTATTAGTTCGGTTTGTAAAAAAGTAAAAAATCTATTTTTGTTTTTTTCTACTTCAATTTTTACTCCCTTATAATTCCATGCAGAATTACGTGTTGTTAGAATTAAACCAAAGAAACTAGCAACCATGGCAATCATAACACTAACAAGAAGCGAGTTGATACCACCATCTTCAAGTAGTGTTTTAGTATCGCTTAAAATAAGGCTAAGTACACCCACTATGATACCTAACATTGTACCAGCTAATCCAAGAAACAAAGGTGATTGTAATGTAAGGTTAATTTCATCGTCTACAACATCTATGTTCCTTTGTGTAATGTCTCTTAATAGACTAAAATCTGCAACTGCTCCTTTGTTTTTTTCAAGGTATTTGTTGAGAGCATCAATTGTTTCGTTTCTTTCTGAATAATTTATTGAAAAAAAACCCTCTTTTTTGGTTGGAGGCTTTTTTTGAATAGCCTCATCAATAGATGTACGATTTGAAAAATAAAACTCCTTTTGACTTTCGGGAATAGTATCGTTTGATTGCAGTAATTCATCATTTATGGTACCCTCTATAAAAACAGATATTTCCTTTTTTAAATAATCTCTAAGCGTATTATAGTAAATTGCATGGGTAGTAAAAAATTTATCAAGATAAAAAAAACGATGCTGGGTTGGAACTTCTCTTACTTCCGTTTTTATCTTGCATTCGCTTTGTTTTGGAACAATTGATTTTAGTTCGTTAATAGTTTGTTTGGTAGCTTTAAAAGATTTCCATTGAAAAAATAAAATTATTATAATACAAACTACCTCAATAATTGAAAAAAAAGACATAGGCTTGATTAGTTTTTAGCGTTTTTGAAAAAGATAATAATGCCGACCACAACAGATATTGCACCACCAAGAACAAAGTAGTCACCTTTGTGGTTTTGTTCGGTTTTAAATAATTCTGCAATTCCATTCTGTACTTGAACGATCTCTGAATTATTATAATTTAATCCATATAAAACTAATATCAATCCTAAAATAAATAGGATTACGGCTATGATGATGATATTGGTTTTGTTGTTCATATTAATTAAATTTAATTTTTGCCTTACGTTCTACTACCCAAACATCTCCTTTTTTATAGGCTATGCCCTCTCTTTCGGTGGTGATGTATGTAGATTTTGGGTTCATGATAGTATATTCACAAGCTGGGTCAATATATTTATCATAAAACTGTATTGCACTTGAAACACTATTGGGGTTTTCACTTGCAAATTTAAATCTAGCTCTTTGGACTGAAGAATTCTTTTCTAAAGAAAACTGATAATAAGTCATTTTTAATTGGTCATACTTAGACTCTCGTCTGTCATGAAATATCGTTTTACCTTCAGCTCCTATTCCGGGCAATGATAAATAAAAGGTTGATTCAAGAACAAAAATCTCTTGTCTAGTTGAAGAGCCTTTAAGGTTTAATTCTTCTTGTGATTTATAGTAATTTTCTAATTGATTCGTGTCTTTTTTGTCTTGTACTTTTTCGATTAAACTGGGAGAGGTAGAACTTGATTCTTTTTGTTCTAGTCTTTTAATTTTATCTTCTAAATGTACTTTTTCATTTGTAAGTGTATTAATTTGCTCTTTAAGGTATCTTATTTCATCATTATTATTTTGAGATGATGAAGCTGGTTTAATCAATAATAATTCAGATAACATTTTTTTATTAAACTGTGCCAGAATATATAATAGTCCAACAAAAGCAGCTATAGTAAGGAACAAGTACTTCCAAATATTTTTCCAAAGAGTAACGTTTTTAAGTTCATTATCACCATTCGTTACTTCTTTTTTATCATCAACTGGTTTATTACCTGTCTTTTGTTGTTCTAAACTATCTGAAACTGTTTTTAAAACTCCTATAAAAGTTTTTACATCGGTATTATTAAGTTTCGTTGAATCATATTGCTTAAATACTTCTCTAGTTTTCCATGATAGTCCGCCAATAATACCATTTAATTCACTACAAGGTTTATTATTATTAGAGTCTATATATTTTCTTATTTCACTAACTTTTTCATTTGCTTTTGCATAATTTTTCTCAATTATTTTGAATTCTCTAAGCACATTTTCAGGTATTTTAGCTTTTCCAGTGCAGTCATCCGCAAAAACCATGGTATTTTTAAAACAGATGAATAGGATTAATAATAGGATTTTCTTTTTCATTATTTTGCTTTTTAAGCCGTTTAAATTAAAATACTTTTTAAAGTATTAAACTAAGTTTTAAAAACAAGACCAAAATCAAGTGTTTTGGTCTTGTTTTTTTGTTAATCGAGTTCTTTTTGTGCCACATACGCTGCCAAAGAATTCAGTCCGGCTGCAATCGGATAAAAGAAAAGTGTTTCTTCTAGGGCGTCTGTCTCTGCCACTTCAGATTTTTTATCTTTCAAGCCATCCAATAATCTTTGTTTGATCTCTTTTGTAAGTACTTGCTTGTAAGCAGAAAGATCACTTGCATTGACACCCAACTTTGTTTTAAAGTTTAATCGATCGTTGATACCAAAGGTTAAATCATAAAAATTGTTTATCTCCTTTACTACAGAATCTAATTCTGTACCAATAGTATTGTATTTATCTGACTGTTGCACGAAGGCGTCGTTTTCGGTACCCTTCAAAACAACTTTTATTTGCTCAATATTATTTTCTTCGGACCTCTCGTTCTGCTCAGAAGAAAAAACGATATTGTTTGCCTTTGTAGCATATTCTACACCACCCAAAGAGGTTATTTCTTTGGGGTTATCGCCGTAAATAACCGTGATTGCTCTATCTAACTTTTCATCATAAACTCCCTCAAAAATATACTGGGCAAGCTCTTCGATAGACGGCTTGCGAGGCGTTAAAATTCCTAAGATTTTAGCTCCATTACCACTAAATGCTATATGACCAGGAATCGGTAAGCCTTGGGTTTTCATTAATTTGGCCAAGTGGTACACAATAGAACAATAAAATACCAAAAATACGATTTTTAGAGAGTAATCATCTGTTAGCATTTTTTCAAAATCAATCTCACCTTTTTTTACAACTTCGGGGTTATCTTTCAAAGAAAAAAAGAAAGAAACCATATCTTCTGATTTTCCTGTTTTGGCAATACTATCAAGTACAGCTAAATAATTAAACAGTGATAGGCTTTCTAAAGCTTCTTTAATTTTGGGTCTATATTTCACAACAAATCCATTATCATCAAAAGAGGCCGTTTTCTGATCGCCCAAAAAAGAGTTTCCTGCAAATCTCGCAGAAGAAATCAAAACTGGTTTTTCTTGAACATAAACGGAGTAATCAGTAGTGCCGCCCCCAATATCCACAACAGCGGCAGGATAAAGGCTTGATTTGATTTTTTTATCAGCCGATGCAACCTCATAACCATAATATGGAGCGAGACTCTCAGAAATTCTGTAAGGATATGTTTTTGATGAAATCATGCTGGCAAACTTGCTTTTCCATAATTCAGTAAAGCTAGCCAATCTAAACGGAGCCATAGACTGAGGGTAAAACCAAACTAATTGTGTTTGTGCGAGATCGCCCCCATTAAACAATACCTTGTTTCTAATCATCAATAAAAGAGATTCGATAAAAGCACCGACTTTTTTCTCTTCTTTTTTATCTTTAGAACCCAACATGTCTGCCCATTTTAAATTTGTGGTTAAATTAGAGTCGACACCAAGTTCATCATAAATTCTTATTTGATATTCAAAAGCCGGATTTACATCCGTAAAACCATCTATTTTTTCATCCCAATTAGGTTGATTGTCATGTAAAACCGTACGAAAAGGGAATTTATGCGGCAAATTGGGACCTATGTCTGTTGGCATCCATTCCATCGGAGCTATGTTATGAATTCTGACGGCATTATTTAAAGTAAAATCGGTCTTTAAATATTCAACATCATGCAGTCGAGCTATTAATTTTTCATTTTCTGAAAAACTGAGGGGTTCACTTTTAGAATCTCCTTCTTTTTTAAGCTGTATGTGTGTACTCGTTGTTCCGAAATCTACCGCAAAAGTAAAAGTAGAGCGTCCCATGTTTTTTTCAGGAAATAGCGGAATGACAATACCCGAATATTTCCCTACATTGACTTTTATGTAGTCAAAGTTGTTTTTGGCGGTATAATATTTAGTTTCTACAGAATCTTGATCCTTAATTTTCTTTCTTCTGGTTTTAGGATTATCGACTTTACAACTATCATTATTTTTATCAAAAAACGCCAATTGGTAATTGTTAGAAAACGTATTATAGGCCACGTCTCTATCAAGTAGTTGTATTTTATAAACTGGCTTGAAGTTTTCAGATTCAGCCATTTTAATAAATGGCATGATATTCAAACCAAATTGCAGCTCTACAACGGCTCCTCCATCTCTTTTCGTCGGGTCTGCTTCAAGAGGGAACTCATTGACAGAACTTTTATAAATGCGTTCGAAGACAACAGGAGGTTCATTTTGTTTGAGTGTAATTGCTAACCTAACTTTTACATTACCACCAGCGAGCACTTCCATATCCATAATTACACGCCCACCCCTACTTGAAATTTCATCAACATCAAAAAAATCAAAGAAAGTGGCGGTTAATGGCGATAAATAATTTTTAGAATGGTTATTACCTTTTAAACCACCATCATAGAAACAAGATTTATCGATAGGGTAAACCAATCGAATCAAATAAGGTTCTAAGAAATCACTCACAGTTAAATAAGGATAATTTACTTCTTGTCCAGGTAAGCTTCGCTCGTTTAGACGCCAATTATTAGGATCAAAAGAGGGAACTGTTTGGTTTTTATCCCAAAAATCTCCAATATATTTTAAGCGACCTTGATAGTTTTCTTGCAATATCATTGGCTTGAGTGCATTTGGGTACAAGCGAGAGAATTTATCTGTGCTGAGTATAAAATCACTCTTTTTAAGTATGTCTAAATGAGAAGCTGCTTTATGAACCCTAAAGCCTTGTATGATATCAACAACATCGCCATTGTCAAGGAATAAACCTTCAAACTTATTTTTGATGTAGTTTTGATCAATTGCATCACAATTACTTCCAATTTCTTTTAGAAGCGTTCTATTGGTAGTTGCCAATTGTGAAACTGAATATTGAATGTAATCATAGACCTCTTTGAAATGGTCTGCAAAATTTGGTTGCTTGCTCAATCCATAAATAAATCGCTGAAAATTTTCATCCCTTTCGTGTAATGGGCATAGAATATCATCAAAGAGCACATCATTGTTAAAACGAATTTTCACGTTAGTTAAATCATTTGGTGCACTAAAGAAAAGCGTTGAAGGCGAAGTGCCCCCAATGATGCCAGTCCAGTTTTCATCGCTATATTTTAAAATAAAAATAGAATCCATGAAGTCAAAGTTGTAGCCACCACTATTGGGGTTATCAGCAACTAATTTACCTAATCCACCATCTTGATCTAAGAATAATTTTAAGGCTGCACCAAGTTGATTATGTCCTGTGGAAGGCGAGTCCAGTAAAGATTCTATTCCTATTTCTTTATCCCAACGGATGATAGATACCTTAGCCTTGAGGTTTTCATAATTGAAAAATACTTGTGCCACATCAAGTGCTTCGCTTACTAATTTTTGATCATTAGGTGATGCCTTATCTTTAAGGCGATATATATTGGCAAAAGCAGCTCTAACCAAATCAAATCTAGCAAACGGGCTTGGGATAGAAGTAGGCATTTCTTTAGTCTTGCCACCTTCTGGATCTAGGATGGAATCAATATCCGCTTTATCCATTGTGTTAGTAATAACCCAGTGCTCACCATTAGCAGTTTTAGTTTGGGCAACAGATAATTCTTTATTTGGCTCACTCATTTCTTTGGAAAATTAAAAATTGGGAAATTTTGATGACATAAATTTATCTAGGCCTTTTGAAAAGGCCTTAAGAAGTCTAACTTCTTGGGATGGAAACGGCTTACCATTCGTATATTTATTGAGTGCTTCGTCAACATCATCAAATGTTGCCTTTGTTGCACCAAGACCAAAAAACCCTTTTTTAGGCTCTTGGCCAACGATCAAATGCGTGAGGTCTGTGCCTAAATTAAACGGTTTAAAGGCTCTTTTATTTTTACCCATTTCGTTTAACCAATCGATGTATGATTGATTGAAGGCCTTCAAGTAACTGTGAAAGAAACTTCCCTGAATGAAAGATCTATCTAGAGCAGGGGTATCTTTAATCCAAGGTAGGGTACCTCCTATTTTACCATCAAGACTGTGTTCTAGATACAAACAGAATGTAGTATATTTTGCCAATGCAGTACCAATGATAAATTTAGTTCTCTCTGTAAGGTTATCAAAATTGAGTTCATCAAGATTATTTTTTATCATAAACCGTCTACCGTTCTGGCCACCGTCAAAATCTTTATCTGGTGTGTTAGCAAAATCTATGATTGATGTTGCAGCTGCCATTTCGATAAAATGAGCATCATTTTTTTGCCCGTTATTACCTGGGTCATATTTGAAGTTAGAAATAACTTCGTCGCCAATATAATACAATCTATCAACAGATTTATTGACGCCTCTTGAGTAGTATTGCAATGCTGCCTTCGTTTTGGAATAGAAGGTAGCCTTATCTACCATTTTTTCTTCGTTGGGTTCAAGTCCGAAATAAGGCTGTACTGTAATTGCTCCAATTTTTGCATTACGAAGAAACTCAGGGTTTTCTACGACCCCCGCTTCGGCTCCACGAATATTTTTGAGCAAAATTGGGAAACCGGCAGCACCCGTTCCACCGAAGATTGATGAGATTATAAAAACCCTGTCATCTTTACCAAAATTAGAAGCAAAATGACGAAAGGCATCAGAATCCCGAAATTGATTTAAAACCACTGACCCAATATTTGGATTACCCACAAACCCGATGTCCATGTTGGTATTTAATTGCTTTTCTGAATACAAAAGATTTATTAAATCTTTGTTTTGTCCATACAATTCGCCATTGTCATTAGCTGCACCAAGGGTGTTAAAATCTATATAATCTTTAAATGTTTCATCACTGACGCCTTTCAATTGAAAAGCATAAGTATCTTCGATACCATCGCCTTTTACGACTTCCTTTAGTTTTTTAATTTCGGTATGAAAAAAATCACCATCCTCTGTTGGTTTGAAGCTATCTCTTATTTTTTTGTAATTGTTCAGAATATCTTCTGTACGTTTTAAGTCTAGATTGGCCTTGTGAGGATCAACAATGATAGGTACTATTTCTGAAACATTATTAAGTTTTACTCCTGAAGCCAAAAGCATCGTTAGGGCTTTCATCACGCGAGAACCAGTGCCACCGATTGCGAAAATAAATAGTTTTGACATATGATGTATTAATTTTTTGGATTAAAAAGGTGTTCTTCTAGTATTGGTACTAAACGGTAAATACTTCAAAATCATACTAAACAAAAAGAAAGGGATTATTGAAGCAAGACCTACACCCAGTCCACCAGATAAGAAAAAAGCATCGCCTTGATTAAACAAGTAACCAGCCTCTTTATTTTCGGGATCACGCAAAATTTCAAGATCAGCCATTTGTACTGAGGTAAAATAAAACGAAGCAAGAACAATGACGAATGAAATAAGTAATACTAAAAGCCAATGGCGGCGTTTACTAAATCTAACGCTATTGATGATGGCATAAAATAAGACCGTAAGTGCAAGGGGAGCCAAAAGCATTGTGAAACCTAAAGGCAAGACTAAACCTTGACGAATTAAATCATCGAGCAATGAGCCATCGACGAACAAAGAGAAGATACTGATAAAAAAGTTTTCCATTTTTAATTGTTTTCGTTAAGATTTAATTTGAGTATAAAAGTATAGTTATTTTGACTTGAGTATGTATTTTGAATACCTTCAATCAAACGTGCGATACCAAAAGTTTGGGTAGAGAAATTACCTCTAAAATTACGATCATCTGTTGAATTGGATTTTTGAACCCACATAGGCAAGCCTTTTCTTAGCCTAATTTCAACTTCTCTTTCTCCTCTAGCCTTGTCCTGAGCTTCTAGGATTAGGCGATGGGTGATACCACTTTTTCTTGCTGGCATTAATTGTTCAAGTCTAATTATTTTAAATCTATCACTAACAGCCTTAATTTCAAAATTAGCCGTATCGATTTCTGATTTCGAAAATACGGTGGAAGGTAAACTTATGCCAATTGCAAGCCTCAATTTTTCAGTAGCACTTCTTGGCGGCGTTAATTCCTTGATGGCATGGATGTCCGTACTTTTGCCTCCTGTTGAAAACGTACATCTATTATTTGGATCACCATCTAAGATAGAATATTTGGGTGAATCTTTGAGGCCGTTTGAACTAAAGTAAACTAGGTCTTTAAAATTATTATATTGACTAAAGGATGCTACCTGTGTGTATTTTTCTTCTGATAGAAATTTTTGCATGGTATGGTTTTGTGCCAAAACAACCATGTAAAATGGTCTATTGCCTGTATAAGACCTACCTTCACCCGGCGAATTATAGGGATAATATGCTCCATTGAAGTTGCCATTAAACTGAACAATAATGATTGATAAACTTCTTGTTGTGTTATTAAAAGCAGTAGCTGTGAGATTTTCAATCTTAGATAACAAGTTCTCTGCATTACTCACAGCATTGTTTACATCCGAATATATGAGATCACTAAAAAGGACAGAGACCGTATTAGCTTGTGTATTTTCTATAATTCTATTAAAAATCAAGGCAAAATCTGTGGATCTTGATTCACTGCCTCTGGTATGATTAAAAATGTTATCTCGCAATAGGGTTGAAAAATCACCTTGATAGGTCTGTACATTTTCGTTAACATAATTAATTTGGGGAGTTTGTACACCTTCAATTCTGCCAAAAGAATTATAAAACTGAGCTACTGCTGATTTAAATTCTGCACTGTTCTGTGGTCCATCATAGCCGAGCATGCTGCCAGAGTTTTCTATGTAAAGGCTCAAAGAAAGTTCTTGTGGTTTTTTCTTCCTCGAAGTCTGAGTACCAGCTTTTAAAGATTGTTCATCCTTGTCGTTTCTTTTTGAACAGCCTGCACAGCCATAAAGCATCAAGGCCAGAACAAAAAGAGATATTTTAGTAAAAAAATTTGTCATGTTTTTTAATTTGTATTGTTACAATTGATACGAATTCTTCTTCTTGTATTCTTTATTTTTAATTGTACTTCTTCATAATAATCATCTGATTGTTGTATGTCCCGTTCACGGCCTGATTCGTTTCTTAAAAATTGCCATTCCCTTGCCGTTAATCTCCTTGAATGAGCCCTAGATGAGTCCTGTTGAAAAGCACTTAACGCTGAAATCAGACTAGAACAATTAGGATAATTAGGGCAAAACGCCACCAAAGAATCAAACTGTATTGCCTCTAAACTATCCCGAATAATCCTTTCCGCAATTACATTTTTAAGCTTGGCACAAGCAGGTTCTTGCGAGGGGCGTTCGAGGACTGAATCATAACAACCGCACATTTCGGTAACGAGCTCATCTAAATTTCTTTGTGAAACCAATCGAAGGGAACGGTTACTTTTAAATAAACTGATCCAGTCAAGTTTTTGAAAGCCATAAACACCCAAGCCACAAATTAACATTATTGACGCTGCCAAACCAATTTTCTTCAAATAAAAAAAATCTCTCCAATCAACCTGATTGATAATTTTATTTCTTTCTTTAAGATACTCACCGCTACTCAAGTACCCTCGCTCATGTTTTGATTTGAGCGATTCTAGTTTTTTCTCTTTAGTAGTCATACCTCTTGCAAAAAATCAAGCTTGAATAATTAATCAAATATAGAACAGCCTCATTTTTCCCTATTTTTCCCAAATAAACTTATTAAGCTATTGAAGATATAATCACTAAGTGTCCAGATGGCAGTAGAACCAGCTATTCCGATAAATAAAGCTAAAAAATACCCTGGAATAAACTGTTCATTATACGTTTTTTCAATACCGAAGTAACTCGCAATGATAAGAGCTGGGCCATAAAATAATATATACGCAATAAATTCAAAAAATGTGTTTGAGCTTTTTTCGGCGGGCTTAGGTCGAGGTTCAATCATAACTTTGTGATTTTAAATGATGAAAAATAACTTTATTGTAGGAATATTACACTGCAACTTTTATTGCAGGGTGGCTAGCGGTACAATGAGCACTTCACCAAGGTTGGTGTGATTCTTTTCCTTACGATTGGTAAGCATGAGTTGTTCAACTGTAATACCATATTTACGAGCTACAACCTTTAAAATATCGCCCTTTTGACAAATATGCTTTGCTTGAACCTTCACGTTTAACTTGGTTTGATTCCTTTTCAAGGTCGTGATACCAGGGTTAAGCTTTCGGAGTGTTTCTTCTTTCATGTTAAACCTGAAAGCAATACCGCCCCAAGAATCTTTTGGTCGAACTACGACCCAGAGGTCTTTCCCAATAAGATTAGGTTTGTCAGCCGGTAGTGCTGGTCTAACGTCGGTGATTTGTTCTATTTCTGTGGAATTATCATCAATCAGTTCGGGCGTTGCAGTAGGAGCAGGTTGAATAAAAGCAATCGAGTCAATACTTTTCTGCAAGGAATCAACTCCTACACTTATAAGAGTGTCGGGTATGGTTCCGACAACATCCTCTTTTGTTTTGGTTTCTGTACAAGCGAAAAATGATAGAAAAGAAAGTAACAGGATAACTAGATTGATTTTTTTCATGATATTGAATTTAAAGTAGTTGATAAGAAAATTTATTTCATTAGAATAAAGCGTTTGAGGTACGGAAACAGGCGACTTCCATAATAAAAGACTCTTTGCGAAAGAAAAAAGATACCCATCCCCAAGGGTAAACAAAAGTATAGTGTAGCCCAAGTTAGGGGCTCATCGGAGTCCATAAGCATTAAAAAAAACACGAGGGTATTTAACGTAATTAAAGTATGGTGCAAAGTAAAAGCAGTATCTTTCAAAGAGTCTATGACTTCTCCTTCATGAGTTTTTGCCATAAAGGCATACCAAACCAAAATAACCTTTGTAAAACCAAAACCAATAGCCAGTAAAATTGATGATTGGGTGAAAGAATAAATTATCGTTGAAAACCCCAAAAGTGAGAAATATATCCACAAGGCTGCGGCACTTGTATCATCTTTTCTATCATAAATTTCTTTGGCTGTTAAAAATGCTAACACAATAATCGAAGCAAAGGCTCCTAACATCAAAGAAACAACTATAACACCAAGTATGCAAAATAAAGTAGAGCTAACAATAATTGCTAGATAGTTTATATTTTCAGTGAAATTAGAAAAAATATCATCGAAAATGAAGTATAAGACTAAGATAACAAAAGAAGTAGCGATTTTAAACCAACTTTTTTTTGAAAATTTGTCTTTCACAAACACGAAAAAAGACACTTCAAAAGCAAGACTAGCATAACATAGAACGAAGCCAAAGGTGGACAAAAAATTGGTATGAATTGGTTTGCTTTCAAAGTGCCAAAAACCAAACAAGTAAACAAAATTGATGGCAGCCACGAGCAGTAGCGTATCAAAAAGACTGGGTAGTAGTTTTTCTTTCATGTTGAAAAAAAGTTTAAAGTTTAACTGCATAAATATAGAACAGCCCTATTTTTCCCTATTTTTTCCAAGCGAGATTGAAAGTTGTTGATCTCGCTTAGAAAAAATCTACTACCGCTTTAAAACCTCATACTTAACCAAAATAGGTATCAGATTTTCAAACAAATGCTTCGCTCCTAACTGGGCGTTGTTATCAGGAACATTACCATTAAAAAATATACCAATGCAATACTGTTCATTAAAAATAACAAAGCTACTAGACTGGTTATAAGTTCTATCTGAATGTTCTGCCGTACCCGTTTTGGCTGAAAAATAACCAACAATATGTTGTTCTTGAAAAGCCCTACCCACATTAGCTGCAGTAGTTTGCAAAACGCCATTCATAAGCCCATGTAAATATTTCAAGTCTTCATTGGCTATACTGAGCGGCTCTTTGTTGGTTGCTACTTTATAAAAAGAAGGTTCTCGTTTGGCATTAAAAGCAATACGATGGTACCAGTTCATGACTGTTCTAAACGGATACGGCTTCTGTTGGCCAATGGCATAGCGATAGACTTTTGACTTGCCATTATTTTTTGAATTAGGAGCAAGTTGTGTGTTCATCAATTCGTAATCCATTGGGAAGTCGTCCATAAACGCCATACCTGTGGATGAAACTAGCTCTAAGTTGAAATCGGACTTCAAAACTGACTCAAATTTAGCACGATGATTTTTCAATAAATCTCGTAGCAATTCACCCGCATAATAACTGTCTGAATTGACAATGAGATTTTTAAAGCTTCGCCTTTGCCAAACTTTGTTTTTATAGTTTGGATCGATGGTTAATGCAGCGTACGCAAGAAGTACTTTCTTAACTGAGCCAATAAAATAGTCCTTGTCATTGACGTTAAAATCTTTGTCATATGGAAAAGTGGCATTTGAAACGATGCCCCCAAAACGATCAACAATCATTACGCCTCCGATGTTATTTTTTGGCAACAGCTCGATGTGCTGATCGAGAGCTTGATTGAGTTCAGCCGTCAAATCTGCATTGATTGTTGTGGATTGAATTGGTATGCATTTATACAAAGGATTTGATGCTGAATGAACACCACGTCCATTTACCTTTTGATCAAACGAAAAGACTTCGCCAAAGGGTCGTTTGGGGCCATTAATAGGCTTACGTTTATAGCTAAAAATAGAATCGACAAGCATTTGCCCCAGTATAGCTTGTGTTGATAACCCAAACCTTTTGGGCGTATAGACGTGGGCTGAATAGGGCTGACCTGTATAAATTCGTGAGGCCGCTTCTTTCAGCAAAATTTTGTCTTCTTCCTTAAAAGAATCAGCGTCCTTAAACTTTTCTTCTACCAAATATTTCAATGAGTCTTTGCTCGCAGGCAACTTAATTTCTTGGCGATTATGAAGGCTTATGGGCCATTCAAATCGTTGTGGGAGCGATTTTAAATGAAATGCCTTAGCAAATAACCCAATAAAAAACAAGAAACATAAGGATATAAAACTCGTTGCAACATTAAGCTTTAAATTATTGCCTGTGTATTTATACCCACTTTTGGTCTCAAAATAGTATGCTGGATTGCTAAATATTAATTCAAACAAAATAAAGCTTAATGTAAAAAAAAGCACTTCGAAAACAGAGATTGATAGTACTAAAATACTTTGACCCGTTAGGGGCAACAAACACAAATTACTTACAATTGGATACAAAAGTCCCACACAACAAAAGGCCAATAAAAATCTCAATAGTTCTGCCTCAATTGTTACAGGAAATATAAAAAAGAGATTTTGTTTGATCTTGATTTCTCGACTTGAACAAAACAAAAGGAACAATAGATTATACAAAAACCAGCCAATTGTAACCAAAAATATAATTGCCCAGAGAAATCCGCCTATAGTAAATGACCAATGCACAGCGTAGTCGGAAAAGCCAGTACTGCGGGCATTGGCAGGTATGTTGATGTTTTCGAACTTAGGTAATTGTAGGCTTAAGATATTTTTTAAGTTCAAATTAATCATAGCAAAAAATTCACGATCGCCTTCCTTCACTGCTGATAACCTAACATCATCTGGAGAAGTGTAGGGAGCGTATAACCTATAGGTCTTGCCAGACACAAATTCATGATTCGAGGTGTAGACTAAATAAAAAATAGAGATAGTACCAACAGCAATAAAAAACAGATTACTAGGCTTTATTTTCTTGTCTTTAGTTACAAGAGCTATTAAAACGAGACTAATTATGGTATAGAGCAATGAACCAAAATCTTTTGTCAGGATAGTTGCAGCCAGTGCATAAGCCAAAATGAGTACATACTTAGGCAAGTTGTTTTTAATGTTTTTTTCTTTAAAAAAGAAAAGTACCGAAAGTATGAACAATAATAGGATCCATTTCAACAAGTGTAATGTAGGGATCACTCCCAAGAAGGCTTCGTGATAACTAAATTTCCAAAACAAGGGCAAAAAAAAGATGGCTATAAAAAGGCAAAGAATAGCAAAGTTGCGTTTCATTTTAAGGTTAATTAAAAAATGAAATCTTTCTCGGTTAAAAAAAATGGATAGATTGAAGACAACAATACTAGCCAAATACAACCATCTGCCCCCACTGGCTGTTAATGCTAATACATAGGTTGGGATTGCTAGAAAAAACAAGCAATTGAATAAAATACGCGTTGAAAACAACGCCCAAATGATCGGTGACGCAAATGGCTTGATTAAAGCCTCTCTGAGTAGTAAAACTTGAAAAATCAAGCAAATCAAGATTGTACAAACAAGGAGAACTAAATCTTTATAACCCAACTTTGGTGTAAGCGAAAACATCATGTTCTTAATTTTAAATTGTTGCTTATTTGCCCCACTCCATGATTGCATTTCTAAGCCATTTTGCAAGACATCAACTGATGCTTTAAACGTATTAGCTTTCACTTGGACCTGATAAGAAGCAGTATCAATTAAGGACAATTTTGAAAACAAGTAGTTGTTTTTAAAATCCATAACTGGCTTTTCATTAAAATAAACCCCATATTTATTTACTAGCTTGCTTGCAACTAAATACTGAGTTAGAAGGCCTTCTGCGTTTGTTTTGAGGACAAAATCACTCCCAACTTTTAGTAAGTGGATTAAAACTCTTGTGGTTTTATCGCCAGCAGGTGTATTTATTTTGATGCCTTCTAGTAGTTCCTCCTGCGGCACGATCTCAGTGCCTGAAAAATATTTGCCATTGTTGAACACGTCGGTTTTTAGGGATCTACAAGTAGGCGAAAGTAAGGCTTTTTCAGAGGGAAATTTGATTTGACTAGTAGGCTCAAAAGTCCATTCGTTATTTTTAAAGACAACAAAGCCTAGATGGCTTGGCATAATGGCCTTTGCGTTTTCGAAATTAATTTGGATGGTATCCTTGCTAAAAATATGATTGCTGTTGTCAAAGCTATAAATTTTCGCTTTATCGAGAATAATACCATCACAAGCCATGGTATAGGGGGCTCTATTTTTGAAAATTATTCGGTAGGTGGCATACATACCGAATGAAAACGTTATTACAGAGAACAATAAAAGTAGTGCTTTCTTCATGTTATTTGCCTGGTTTAAAAAGTCCTTGTTTTTTTTCTAAAATATCCGCGGTAGCAGCATGAGCTTTGAATATCCTGTCTAACTCTTGAGTAAAATTCAAGCCCTTGTTTTGGCTACTGATACCGCCACTTACTGAATTGGCATTTTCAGCACCATCCCATGGTGTATTAAAAACAGTCCGTTCTGGATCGTACCCTGCGAATAATTTAGATAGAATTTTTTTCATAACAATTGGTATTTAATTTTTTTTAAAAATACAAACACGCCATTTTCCCTTATTTTTTTGATAAAAGCTGGCTTAAAAATAAATTTTAAGCCAGCTTTTATCAATAGGAATTCCATTTTTTAAACCGTTCTTCTAGCACGGCATCGCCAACGAATTCATAGACTTGGTGTTGCGGTTGTAAATCAAACTCATGGAAAGCCGCATCAATCATTTGTAATTTCCCCTCGTTTACAATCCCTACACAAGCGTGCGAACATTCTTCGCCCATATTATCAACTGTTACCCTTAAGTAGTGGCATTCGATACCGAAATATTTAAGCATTGCCATTATTAGGACAGACATTTCGCCACAAATAGAACGCCTTGCCCGGAAGCTCTCAAGAGCTGTCCTATAAAAATCACCAGTATGTACGTCATCGTAGGTTATGTTTTCATGTACCCATGTATAGATGCGGTTAGTAATTTCATGGGGTGTTTTAGCGTCATTTTTGAAGTTTTCGCATAAATCAATAATGGCTTGATTGATTTTAAATACACCCTCAGCTTTTGGTTTATAAGGGTTTTTGATTGGCTCATCATTGGTAGGAATATCAATGGTTTCAAACGATTCAAAGTTTTGCCCTTGCTGTAACCCTTGCATTTTGCGTAGTGCTTCCGCCATTTTTTCTAATACTGGTTTCGTTTGAGTAAAACCATAGGTTTCCACAAGGTTATTAAAAAGCTTATAGTCAGTTTCATTTAGGAAGACTTGCTTCCCTAATTCTTGATAAAATTCATATAATTTCTGGGCGTGTTTGGCGGCTGCTTGTTTTCCATCTATTTCAAGTTTATTTGCTTCTTTTATTTTTTCCTCCTCCTTTTTCGTCATCTGAATTTCATCCTGCTGTTTTTCATCATCGGCTAGTTTCTGATGATATTCATCAGACGGGTCTATATTAGACTTTGTGCTGATGGCAATCGTTTCTAAATAAAAAAACATGATGAAGAAACACCCAGCAAACATACCTTTTGCCCAGTTGTTAAAAAGGACATCTGGAAGATATTGGATTTTTATAAAAAAGTCGTTGGAGCTCTCGGATTGAATCGACGTTCTCTCGTCGTCATAAGCTTTTTTGTATGGAGTTTCGGCCACATCAAGAATAGATTTCATCGTTTTTAATGAGGCATCATTCTGGATACAAGCTGTGTGTAAACGGTCGTACAACGGGCCCGGGAACCCATTTTTGGCCTGTGCCATGCACTCACGTTTATGATATTCGTTTTTTTCGTTTTCTAAATCTTTATACTCCTTCCATCGATTTTCCATAGCATTTTGATAGGCAACGTCAACATTTTTCGAACGAAGTGAACGATCTGCATTAATTTTGTTTTGAAGCGATGCACCAGTCAGCAAAACGAAAATTGCAGCTATCGAAATAAGTTGGTTGGCTAAGGCAACAACGTATCTTAATAGGTCAAGAGTCCAATGTTTCTTAGGTGAAGTAATAAGAAAAAAATCGAACAGACCTATGCAAAGTGCCCAGCCAAGTGAGGCTGTTATTAGAGCCACTTTACTTTCAGTAAAATTATGGGCAACGTCGTAAGCTGCTACAGACGCAATAATCATCGCCAAAACCTGAGCTACACCAACGTTGCGATATTTCTGTTTTACCAGATGACCACATTGTTGAATGATGCTGTATTTAACACCAGCTAAAAGGTATAATAGTCTTACCATGTTAATTAAATTTTTGATGTAGCAAAGTTATTGAAGGGTTGTTTTTCCCCATTTCTCCCTTACATTCATGGTTCATATTAACTAAATAGTACGTTCAAAATATTTTGAATTGGACCTAAGTTGTTTTAACTAAATATTCATAGATTTTACTTTTCAAAATATCAAAAATCAAATCAATATCAAACTTCTACTAAGTGACTACATTGAACCGGAATGGGTGTCCCACTTTCACCGGAATACTTACTAGATTAGGATTGAGGCCGACCGATAAGAATCATATAGATTTTTAAGGGATCTATGAATCACAAATTGATGACTTCGAAATAAAGAGTTTCTTTAAGTAAAGTCTTTTTGAAGGAGTATTTTTAATCTAATAATCTTCGAAGAAATAGTAATTTCGAAGGTTTTTGTAAGGTGCTTGAAAGGTTTTTAGAACTAAAGTTTACAATAAAGAGAAAATGACT
Organism: Lacihabitans sp. LS3-19; assembly: GCF_024343575.1. Lineage (GTDB taxonomy): Bacteria > Bacteroidota > Bacteroidia > Cytophagales > Spirosomataceae > Leadbetterella. The sequence continues at coordinate 74,862 of NZ_RJUA01000111.1, forward strand.
GACTGTAATATTTTATTATAACAAATGTTTCTTTGGCGAACAAAAATTTAAATTCAAGAAATTTATGCTTGAACCCCTTTTTCTATTACCAATGTAAATGTCGTAAAATGGTAATTCAATAATATTTGAAGATACTATTGCAAATTAGTTGAAGTAAAACTTAAATTAAATTATAATTTCAATTGTCCCCCTCAATACGCCCCATAAATACTAACTCCACCGCCGAAATACTGGCTTTTGAGGTGTTCGTATACTTGGTTAGTTTTGAGGTCAATATCTTCATTTAAATAGGCGGATGGTAGCTTTTCGAAGAATGTATTGCTTACGTAATTGAAAACTGAGGCTGCTGTCAAAGATTTTTCTGACCATTGTTCTACTCTTAGCTTTTCCTTTTTCAACTCAGCTAAGAGTTCGACAGAGATTTCCTTTACTTCTTTTTTCTCTTTTGCCTCTAGCTGTTTGCCTTGCCTTAAAATATCAAAAATAGCTTTTTGTTCGTCATTTAAGCCTTCTCGTTTAGTTTCTGCTTCTTCTTCGGAAAGTGAGTTTACGAATTCTATAAGCTTCCTGAAAATGTCTTGTATTGTTTCTTCATCTTTACCTCTATTGTACTCGTCTATTATTTCTTGATATCGTTTGTAATAATCAACTTTTAAAGGATTCCTGTCAACCATACGTTTAAGTTGACTTTCTATTTTTGATTTGAGGGATTGAATGGCTGCATTCTTGTGTTTAGTTTTCAAAAAATGCTTTTCTAAAAGTTCGAAGTTTAGGCCACTTAAATCAATAACGTTTCCGTTCTCTTGCTTTGGCTCAGAAACCATATTAACTATGGAGGCATCTACAACAACTTGGATTTTCCGCATTATATCTGAGACATCTGAACTTTCTCGGTTTTTCATGATGCCCATATAGATTTCATCAATGGCATTCTTTTTAGAGGCAAAATCTGCTAATAATTTATGTGGCTGTAATGCTTTGTATTTTAAAAATACCTCCCTAGCAAGTATCAAAAATTTGTTTTTGGTGTTGTCATTTTTATAAACCGCATTTAAGCCTTTTTCAATAGCTGCTAATTTATGTAAGCCATCTGCATCAATTAGCTCTATTATATCAAAATCCACTTCTTCTTTCAAGAAATCCTCTGTGGCTTGAATAGCTTCTTCTAAAAGCTTTACCAATTCTAAGTTTGGCTCAACTGGTGGATTGGGTTTACCTCCCTCTTTGCCTTTGCCATTACCTCCCCCAGTGCCATAAATAGCTAGGGCATTTAGTAACGATGTGTAAGTTTCAATGTAATCTACTATTAAGCCATTGTTTTTACCTTCACTGATACGATTGGCTCTTGCGATAGCCTGCATAAGCGTGTGCGACTTCAAAGGCTTGTCAATGTACATAGTAGATAGGGTAGGAACATCAAAGCCAGTAATCCACATGGCACAAACTATTACAAATCTGAAAGGGTCTTCTTCAGCCTTGAATCTTGCTTCTAGGTCTTCATTATTTAGTTTTGCCCTGTGCGGTTCAATGTCTAAACCCCATGCTTCAAATTTTTTGATTTCGTTTTGCTCATGGCTTACTACAACACAAATTTCTGTTTCCTTTATCCATTGCAAGTCACGTTGTTTTTCCAACATCTCCTGGTCTCCATATTTACCCTTCGAAACTTCCTTTTCTAAATTTTCAGTGTATTGGTTCCAATGAAATGTTATCAAATCATACATTTTTACCGCTGTAATTTTATCTAACGCGATAAACATTGCTTTGCCTTTGTAGCCTCTATTGCAAAAATGCCAAACAGCGTCTTTAGCAATTTTATTTAATCTATTCTGTGCAGTCAAAATTGGGTAATTCCTTCCTATTAGCTGTTCTACCTTGCTCATTTGGTCACTGTCAAGGTCTTCGCTTTCGGCATCTAAAATGGTTCTAATTTGATCATTGATTTGAGGATTTTGCAAACCTAGATACTCTCCCCGATTTTCATAGTATAGTGGAACCGTGGCTCCATCATCAACACTTCTTTTAAAGTCATATTTTGAAACGTAGTCGCCAAAAATACGCTTGGTTATCTCATCATCATTGAATAAAGGAGTGCCAGTAAAACCAATAAAGGAGGCATTTTGAATAGCTTTTCGTAAGTTCATCGCTAAGTGTCCACCTTGAGTTCTGTGAGCTTCGTCCGAGATTACTATTATGTTGTCCCGTAGTGTAATTTCTTCATCGAAATTGAATTTGAAAATGAGTGAAAATAAGTAGCGATTTTCAGAGCCTAGCAATTCTTTTAGATGCTTTGCACTGCTAGCTTTTAATGATGCCTTTGAGCCTGCCTTGATTGATGGCACTGCACCTACACTACTAAATGTGCTATAAATTTGATTGTCAAGTTCGATTCGGTCGGTAACAATTAGAAAGGTGTAACTTCCAGTAAACTTTTGATGTATTTTTTGGCAGAAGAAAACCATGGAGTATGATTTGCCGCTTCCCTGTGTATGCCAAAATACTCCTAGCTTTTGTTTTTCCTCAAAACTGATTTTACCTAATTTGTATAGAGCTTCCTTGTTTCGAATGTTTTCAATGGCCTTGTTTACTCCTATAAACTGGTGGTTTCTGGCAATAAGCTTGACTACCTTGCCTTCTGTTCTGTCAAAAAGTATAAAGTTTTCGAATAAATCTAAGAAACGACTTTTTTCGCACACACCTACTAATATTCTATCTAATGCTACTATGCCTTCGTCTTCTTCTGTGATGCGTTTCCATTCGTGAAAGTGTTGGTACCTGCCAGTTACGCTGCCAATACGACTCTCTATACCATTACTAAGTAGAATAAAAGCGTTGAAATGGAATAGTTTTGGAATTGTATCTTTATAGTCGGTAAAATTCTCATTGTAAGCATTTTCTAATTTGCGGTGAGCTGCTTTAAGTTCAATAAAAAGTAGTGGTATACCATTAACAAAGCCAATAATGTCCGGTCTTTTTAACCTTTTTGATTTGCCTTCAATCCATAATTGTTGAACCGCTAAGAAATTGTTGTTTTCTGGAGTTTCAAAATCAAATACCTTGAGCGTTTTATTTTTTATATGTTCGCCCTTTTCGTTGATATAATCAACTGGTATGCCTTCTCGTAAAAGCTGATATTTTTCGAAATTGATTTCAGACATTGATTTGGTTGTACTTTCCTCGTCAAGTTTCTCATAGGCTTCTAAATAGGCCTTTTGTGGCAAATCAGGGTTTAATTCTTGAAGTTTCTCAAGGAATATCTTCTTTATGATTACTTCCTTTTTATTTAGCCTACCTAAGGAGCCACCTTCACCAAAACTCTCTTTGTTATAGGCAAATAAGGTGTCCCACCCCAATTTGTTGAAAAATAAATCAATTGCGGTTTTTTCAATGAGATTGTCTTCTGAGTATTCGTAGGCCATACTTATACATTGTGAGGTAGCTCATTTGGGTCAATAATAGGAAGTATGAAGTCACTAAAAGAAGTACCTTGTAACCTAGATATTAATAATCCTCGGCTAGTTGAATAGCTTATCGATGAAATTGCATTAAATAAATTAGGGTGGATTTTCAAAACAATACCATCATTGTCGAAATCCAACATTTCTGACAGTTTCTCATAGGAAAAAATAAAGGAAAGCTCAAAATATGCGGTTGCACCTGTTTCTATTTCATCAGCATAATTTGAACTTAGGGCAGCAGAAAAATTTGCCCTAAGCATATTCTGTTCTATGTTGAAGCCTACGCTCATACTACAATCAGAATTAAAATCAACAATATTTTCCGTAAAGAGATCCTCTGGACTCTCCATATTGCCTTTTAAGTATTTTACCTCCAACAAGTTTAGTTTTGATGGAGAAAATGGTATATCAGCCCAAACCTTTGGTTCCATAGTCGGAGTTTTTGTTGAATTTAGGATTTACAAATGCTACATGAATTGGTTTGTTTGCCCTTGGCACCTCCGCTTTATGCTGCCACATAGGAATTGTATTATTTTTTTCCTGTTTCAACTTTACGTTGACATTTAACAATTCTTCTCCAAGCTCAGCTTGTAATTTTGCCAATGATTTAAGTGTGAAGTTATGACCTCCTTTCAACCATTTACTAATTTCAGATGGGCGTTTGTCCATTTTTTCAGCAAGGTCTTTTTGCTTAATGCCTTTTTCTTGCATTATTTGGTCTATTAAAACCAAAAGGTCTCCATACCACCTTGTGAAAATTTTAGTTTCTTCAGGAACATTATTTAAAATGCGTTCTGCTATCTTACTTCTCATATTGTTATTTGCTCTTAATAAAAAACAATTTTGCCTCCGTCAGGATTAATTAATTGCCTTTTCTCTTCGTCTATTATAATTGTCTTATGTAATTCTTCGAGTATCCTATCAGCATATTGGCAAGCCTCATGCCAAACTATTGAAAGTCCGCTGCATTGTTGAATCGTTGCTGCATCTTTAATGCCACCATTAAAAAGTATTACTATTTCATCAGTTATTTTTAAGGCAAATAGCCTTAATGGAAATTTGTTAAAAGCATTTTTTATTGATGCGATTTTGACATTTCCTTTCGGAGGTAGGGCGTCCACTTGGTTTTCGTGGCGATTAAAAAAGGCATCTGCTGCTCCATGTCGTTCCCCCATGACGGTGAACAATAGTTCAAGAAGGTGATTGAGTTCTTCAAGGTATGCATTATTTTGTTCTATTTTTTCTAGGAACTTATCGGTTTCGTTTAACGTATGACCTTCTCGGTGTACAGTGTAAAATGTAACATGCCGACTTTCGTCATCCCATATTTTGAGCTCAAATGTATGCATAGATTTGCTAAACTTCCAAATTTTAATTCACTTATAAGTGAATTTTTTATTTTAGGGTACTTTTTTTAGTGATAAATGGATATTAATTCTAAATATAAGGACATATTTTTTTAAAATGAAAGGTTCTTGAATTTGTTTATTTTGATAAATTATCTATGTTATTTTGAATAGAAGGTGTCTGATGTTTAATCATTTGTCATTCCTATCCAAGAGGTAAACTTTGTTTCTATGTCTTTTTGCCAAGTCTTCACCAATCTTTCATTATCAACTTTTGACGAAATGGCTATTGATATTATGCTACATTCTTTTTCTGATAATTCTCTAGATTCAGGTTTTAGGTAATTACCTGTAATAGTATTGTTTTCTTTGTTTGGATATACCAAAGCTACTTTTTTTGCTGCATAATACTCATGGTACACAAACATCTGCCTTAAGTCTTCGGGGGATGGATTATAGCCTTTTAGGTTTTTCCATTTGGTATCTACCACAAAGGTCTCTTTCCCCATTTCAATTATTATATCAGGTCTCATTTTCGACAAATCTCCATCCGAAGATACCCAAAAGTGTTTTGAAATTTGTGGTTTTACCGAAAGCGATTTGTTCTTAGATAGACTTTTGAATACAAATCGTTCCCATAACTTGTTCATGTCAAACATTATTGCCAATACATCATTTCGTCCTTGGCTAACATCTGGATGAAACTGTAAAAGTAGCAATTTAGCAATATTAATAGCTTTTTTATACGATTGGGTTTTCCTATTAAGGGTCAAGGTGTTAAATGTTGCTTCATTCACTTTGATGTCAGGCATGGCAGGAAAATGCAATAACAATGCTCCTATTCTGCTTTGGAGGCCAGCGTTGGTATTTATTTGTTTTAGAAGTTTTATGGCTTTGTACAGGATTTGGTGAAGCTTATGTTCAACATCATAGCTTGTGTGGCTAACATAACAACGTTCTTGATGAGTAAGGTTTTGTTGGATGTGTTTTGCAAACTGTATGCTTCCTTTCAAGGCAGATATATTTCCCTCTTTTTTTCGATATTTTTTTACTAAACCCAGATGTAACAAGTATTCTATTTCTTTTATGAATAGCTCAAAATACAGGTCGAGGATAGCGTTTGGTTTAAGTTTTAATGAACTGTTGCTTGGAGACTGAACATTAAAAAAACCAACCTCGAAAAGCATATCAATCAAGATTTTATGCCATTGAGCTTTTTCCTCTTTTTCAGTAAAAATATTGTCTGCTTTTGGTAGTACCTCTATTATGGTATTTCCAACTTGAATTACTCCAACGAAGTTGTTGAATCTAATACCATTGTGAATCAACGAAAAATACGGCACTCCTTTTTCGCCATAATATCGCTGAAGAGCCTTCAGTTTGTTTGCATCAAACTTTACTCCACCAATTTCTTGATCTAACCTTATAGCTTGGTGCTCAAATATGGTAATATGTTTTGCTCTGCTTGTCAATTTATTTATTTAAAAGGCTATTGATAGCTTTTATAAACTCGCCCTCTTCTAATTTGCTTATATCTTTGAGCTTGTATATTGGTCTATCTGAAAAATCTTCATCAGAGTAATCAAAGAATTTAGTAAAAATATTTTTGGTTGACTTTTCAGGTATTTCGAAGAACCCTTCGCCCAATACCAATCCTATTTTGCCAAAGTCGCCAAAGAAGTACTCTTGCAATAATGGTATGATTTTGCTTTGGAAAGCTATTTGTATGTCTTCTATAGTAGCAACATCTAAGAAGTAACTATGACCTATTAGATGGTCCTTGTCTAGTAGTTTCTCTATTCTTAGGTTGATAGTTTTTAAAACCTCTTCTAGGTTTATGTTGCCAATTATCAAATAATCTCCTTTAAGTTTACCTTCTGAAGTAATCAAATCAGGCTTTGGTGGCATTTCTTCAAAACTAAACCTACGCCTAAGGGCGGCATCTAAGGCCTCTACGCTACGGTCTGCTGTGTTCATTGTGCCAATGATATACAAGTTAGGCGGAACACCAAGAGACTCCTTGCTGTAAGGCAAAGTGACCATAAGTGCCTCGTCATTGCCTAAGCGTTTGTCTTCCTCAATCAATGTTATCAGTTCTCCAAATATCTGTGAGACATTACCTCGATTGATCTCGTCTATAATCAATACAACTGGCTCAGCTAGTTTCCCGTATGCTTTTATTGCATCTTTAAAAACCCCAGCATTAAATTTCTTCTGAATTTCATCTAAATCAAATGCCTCAATTTCCTTATTTTCTAATATCAATTGTTCGTCAGGCTTAAATGTTTTTTCGAATTGCTTCAAACCTGAGAAAACTGCATAGAATTCTGTAATTCTAGGTGTAACCTCTACAGTTTCCTTAACAAGTTTCAAATCTGTAATTTCTTCTATGGATTTGAATTTATCATATAGTTTTTGGATATTTTCTTTTGTTAATGGAGCTGAACTTTTAGCAATGGAATTCTTTGCTCTTGCAATAATTGAATCATTTCCATTTATTTCTTTTACTTGGACATCTCTTCCTTTTAGAGTTTTATAGACTGGAGGAACGCCCGCTGATATTTGCTCTCGAACTGATTCAATAAATGCCTCATATAAATCATCAAAAGAGTATTGGAATGTCTGAATTTTAGAATTAGAAAAAATTTTGTAGCAATTAAATGCTGCTACCGCACTTGCTCGCTTGAAAAGTCCATCAATTATTTTATAAACCACTTGTTGACCTTCGTTTTTAGGTTCTAATGGCTTTATACCTTCCACAAAATCCTCATAGCTCATACTCTGATGAAAAGTGGTAAATACTATTTGACCTTCCTCTGTTTTTTTGTCAAAGATTTCTTTGACATCTTTTCTGGATTTGCCTTCAATATTTTCACCTAAAATCTCTAAGGCTTTATTTATTGTGTTGTATGTTTTGCCTGTTCCTGGAGGGCCGAAAAGGATGGAATTAAGAGGTGGTTTGTTTTCTGAATTATTGACTCCATCATTGGTATTTTCATAGTCAGATGTTATTTCTGACTCAATTGTTAACTTACTATATTTAGAGAGCCTTACCTCCTTTTTCTTCAAAAAATCATCAAACTCACTTTTTGTAATTCTGTGGCCTACAAATGAAGGATTTATTACAGTGAAACTTTCTAACTCAATATCAACAATTCTTATAATTTTAGGCAAGTCCTCTTCAAGATCAGAAAACAAATCTTGGATACTATTATAGCCATTTGGTTTTTTCCCTAAAACTTTGAGGCTCTCCATACGGTTTTTTTCAGGAGGTTCTTGGTAAGAAGGAAACTCTTTTTTTAAAGTAGCCTTAATTTTTTTTGCTAGTTCTAATGCAAGTATATTTTGTTCTCCTTCAGGCTTTTTTGTTTGGACAACCTCAAAAATGTAAGTCAATAAGTGGTCTTTGCTATATGAAAAAAATAAGTTGAAAAAATCTCCAGAGGAACCAGGATAATTCACAGGTATATTCCAGAATGTTGTTCCGAAGTATTTTGAGGCAGATGTACCAATAAAGTAATTTAGTTCTGCACCTTTATTGGCTTTTTGCCTCAGAGAAAATGTGAAATTATTGTCTTGTTTGTGTTTATTGCTTAACCAGTCAAAAACTAGTTTTTCGTATTCTTTGTAATCTAACATGGCATAGTGTAAATTTTATATGGCAATATCTAAGTTTATTTATATTCAAATTAGTATATTTTGTACTTTTCTATATAGAGTTTCTTCTTATTTTTCACCTATTGTTAATTCTTTGAAAATTCTAAATTCTTTTTCATTTAAAATTTCAACAATGACCATATCATCATCATTTAAAGTTGATATCCATCTTACTAAATCTCTTCCGGCATTAATTTTCCGATTATTTCCTGAGTGTGTAAAATGGTAATTCTGGCTTACATTATTTTCTCCAATAGATAGTTTCACATCGCAAGATTTATCTGGTAGTTTGCCATGAAAGTCTTTGCCGAAAAGTATAAACCCCTTGTTAAATTCTGAACCCCTTTTTTAACAAAATGAATTTTCACTTATACTATCTCTTTTGGAGGTTTCTGATTTTGGGGATTTCGGAGTGCCTTTCGAGGAAGTACCCCTTTTATTCCATAATCCGCCTATTTCTTTGGTGGTATTTTGAAAGTGTTCTATTAGACTTAATTCAATTCCTGAGGCAATGCTCACTCTAAATCCTTTGTAAGTAGGTAATGCCACGTTTGATAAAACATAAATGTCCACTTTTTTTTGGCTATTAAGTAGACTTAAAATCTCAACATAGACTTTTTTATTGGTACTTCCAGCTGAAGCATTTTTGCCAGATTTATAAAGACCCATTCTTGTATGTAAAGTAGAATCGGTCATGCCAATGTATTTTACCTGATTGTCGGAGACAAACGCATAAATCAAATCAGTACGATCAGAATGACTTGAAATAGTGTGTTCTATTACGGAAGTATCCTTTTTCGAAATTTCCCAATTACCAACTTTTTCAAATCCTATTTCAGTTAACTTTTCCATTGTTACCATCTTTACACTTCAATTTGTCCACTCATCAGTCTAGGTAATAAAATATCCCGTGCCTCTCGGAGTTTGTTGTTTCGCTTTTGAAGCGTTAGAATTAGTTTAAACAGATCTTCAAATTCTTCTGCAAACTCATTTAATGTTTTTTGATTTGGAACAAAGACTTCCATATTCTCAAACTTATTTTTATTCACGTTTGTAAAAGTTGAACCATTACTTCCTAAAGCATCAAGTTGCTCTTTCATTTGTGACATCAAGGCATAAAAGAAATAGACATTTTTCGGCTCATCAAAAACGATTGAATTGATTTGTTGATTGGTTTGGCTTGGCTTAGAAGTTATTCCAATAACTCCTGCTGTACCAATGCAACTTACACAAAGGCTTAAGGGTGGAAGGAATTTTTTCTCTTGAGATTTAGCCCCCAACTCACTCAACATTTGGTCTGTATGCTCAATAAATATTTGATTGTGCATATCAGGAGTTTTAATAAATGGAACATCATCACCAAAATAATCAGCAATTGTGGTGGAAGGTGTTTTACCAGTAATTATATCTCCAAAATCAGATAGGGTATGTTTTTCTAATTTCTCCTCCTTTGCAATCTGCTTATACCTCAAAAACGCCTTCTCCTCCAACAACTTTATCCGCTTCAAATTATTCTCTATCAAATCATCATAAGCCGATAAAATGTTTGCGATTTTGCGTTGCGTGGGGAGTGGGGGAAGATCAAATGAAAATTCCTTAATTAATCCTAATGCAATTCGAACCTGATTTGCAGCTCCTCTTCCAACAGATTTTACATACCCTTGAAACAAATCAGATTTTCCCAAGTAGCCTAAATATCCTTGATGTAAAATTTCACTATTTGTTCTAAGGCACAATGCATTCTGATTCAACAAAGCACCTTCTGCAATTGAAGGTATTATGGTTGCTCTACCTGCTGCTGATGCGACCAAATTTGGATGAGAACCAACTGTTGCAATTACTAAATCACCCTTGCGAAGTAGATGTCTCCCATATTTATCCAAACTGGATTCAGGAATATAATTTATTTCGGTTAAATCAACGGTTCCATTTTTCAAATTAGTTACTTTAACAACAGGTATACCAGTTTCTGTATACTCCCTGTCACTCCAAGCACCCCCATTAGTAAATTCAGCGATATCTCCAAGCTTTGCTATCATATCGCCAACTCTTTAAAGTTTTCAGAAATGGAATTCGCCAAAGTAATGGCTTCTTCATTCAGGCCTTCCAACTCCATATGTATTTCGTTAAGGCGTTTTTCGTAGTCAAAATCATCATCGGTGGCAGTATCTACACCTACATATCTTCCCGGGCTTAGGCTCCAGTCTTTAGCTTCTATTTCGGCTTGGCTTACTACTTTGCAAAGTCCTTCTATATCGGTATATACACCTTCAGGAAAACGGCTCAATATCCAATGTGCTTGTTTGTAGAAATATTCGGTTTCGTGCAACAAACCCATTTCGCCTTCGTCTGGGTTTCCACTTAGTTGTATTTGCAAGGCTTTCAGCTGGTCAAATTGTTCTTTTAGGTTTAGATCTTTCCAGTCTTTGACCTTGTTGAGTTGGTATTCTTTTGTTGCATTGCTAATGGCATCTAACAATTGCTTAATCAGCTTATCTTGCGGCTTGCGTATGGTTTTGCACAAATGTGCCACTGCCTCCAATTCATCCAACTGAGGGTTTACTTTTGAAGCAGCCTTTATCAGCTCAATTTGTTGCTCATAAATGTTTTCGGTTTCTTCAATATACAAAGCATCTACTATTGCAATTGCGTCTTTTGTTTCTTTGGCATATTTATCAGCAAAAAAACTTATTGTTTTTAATATGGCTTGTAAATGATTCTGAAGTTGACTAGTTACGCTTGCCGTTTCTTTTGCTAATTCCGCTGCATTTTCCAAATAGCTGTTTACTGCGGAGTCAAACTTTTTGGTGCTTCCACGGTATAGGTTTACTATGCAAATAAGGTTTTGTAATTGCTCAGGGCTAAAGTCGTTTACCTTGGAGGTAACTTTACGGTAAATTTTGCGAGCATCCAACATTAACACTTTATCGCTTTGTGTTTTGTCTGTCTCTTTGGCTCTATCAAAGAACCAAAGCGTACATGGCAATGATCGGGTGTAGAAGAAGTTGTTGCCAATAGCCATCATCACATCTACTGCACCAGTTTTTACTAGTTTTTCTCTAATGTCTCGTTCACTATGCCCTGCGTCACTTGCAGATGATGCCATTACGAACCCTGCTCTGCCAGTAGGTTTTAGGTAGTTATAAAAATACTGAATCCATAAGTAATTGGCATTGTCGTTTTTAGGAAGGTTTACAATGCCATTCAAAAGCAATCTGGGGTCTTTTTTTACAACATCCTTGCCTTTGTCAACTCCATCTACATTAAATGGAGGATTGGCCATTACAAAGTCTGCTGCACCTACCAGACTGTGCTTATCTTCGTAAAATGTGTTACCTTCTTGTATGTTTCCCTCAAGACCATGCACTGTTAGGTTCATTTTAGCAAGCTTCGTATTTAGGTCGGCTTTCTCCTGACCATAAAAAGTAACTTTTTCGGCAGGTTTTAGGCCTTCGCTTTCGATAAAGTATCCCGTTTGTACAAACATACCTGCACTGCCACAAGCAGGGTCGAATACAATACCGTGATCTGGCTCAATGACATTTACGATGGTTTGTACCAAACTCATCGGGGTAAAAAATTCGCCTCCTTCCTGGGCACCAGTCATGGCAAATTTGCCTAAAAAATATTCGTAAATCTTGCCGAATAGGTCACCTTCGGCTTTTTGTAATACTTCTTTATTGAAAATACGGAGTAACTCACGCAATAGATCTTTACTAAAAATAGAGAAGTTCTTAGGCAACACACCTTTTAGGTTGTCATATTCATCTTCAATGAGCTTCATAGCATTGTCAATTGCTTCTCCTATGTCCTCGCTTTCGGGTAAAGAAACCAAATAGTCAAATTGTGCCTTTTCGGGTAAAAACATAGAGTTTTGCTCCTCAAAATCTTGTTTGGTCAATGGCCTTCTACCTCTTATCGGATGGACTGGAAGAGTTTTTTCTACTTCAACTCTAACTTTTTGAAAGCGATTGTAGGCATGTCTCAAAAATATCAGCCCTAAAACTGGCATTGAGTATTCTGAGGCAGTAAGTTTACTATTGGCTCTTAATTGGTCAGCTGCTCTCCAAAGCTCAGCTTCTAGTTTTCTAAGTTGTTTTCCTTGCATGTATGCCTATATAAATAATTAAAATGGGTAAGCTATTTAGTAGGCCAGCAATTGTTATTTTGACTAGATACTACGCCAAAAACTAGAAAGTAAAGCATAGCAAATAGAGGTATTCAAAGCTAATCGTGACACTAAATCAAAATTTCTGCAATAGATCGGTTTATAGCTATGTGTACTATTTTAGAAATTTTATACAATTATACAAAGAAATGTAAAGCAGAGATTACTACAATTGAATAAATATAGAATTTGCTAAGTAAGCATCTTTAATAAAGAGAAATTCTATAAAAAATAAAGACCAATGTTGGCGTTAACAACAAACTAGGTTAAAAAAAAACAGAATGCCATTTTTAGGGTGCTTAAATACTTCAAGATACATGTTGACTAGTAAGCTTTTTATCTGCTTCTAGGTGTATTTAATGGCGTAACTTTGAGATAAACTAGCAGAAGAGAAATATTAATCTGTTATAAGATTTTTACAACAGTACTATGGGGTAATTTGAATAGAGATTTTAGCAAAATTGGCTAAAAAATGCTCTTTGTTGCACAGTTTTGTTACACATACTGTTTTTAGGAGGATATATATGTTCTATTTTCTGTGGATTAATGCGGAAAATAGGCCGTTACAGTGCAAAGGGGGCTGATACAGGGTATGTAACAGGTTGTTGTAACAGGCAAAAAAATGAGTTGTTACATCGTTTTTAAAAAAAATACACCACTAAAAAGTGGTGTATTACATCAAAAATCACATTTTGTGTTACGATTTGTGTGGCATTTTCTCAAATTCGTTTTTTCGAGGACTTCTGGTAAAAATAAGCCAGAATAAAACTACACCACCAACGATAGATGCAATTATTACCATAGGTTTGGTGTCTTTTGGTTTTTCCTCTATTAGAGGTTGTATTTGAGCGGGTATGACTTTAGGTGCTTTCTCTTCGAAATGCTTATCGAATAGTTTATTGGCAAGCTTGGAAACTGTAAGTTTTTTTGCTTCTGCTTCTTTTACTAGCCGTGCTTTTTGCTCTTCTGTTACTCTAATGTTAACAAAGCAGTCCTTTGGTGAATTTTCCATAATATTAGTTGGAGATTTTGATTGTTACTTCTTTTATTTTAGCTTTTTCGAATGCCTCAAGCCATTTGATTAGAAAATATTCTTTGTTCATATCTGGCATTATAGCCATGCAGTAATATCTTTCTTTAGGAAAAAGGTTTGCTGGCTCAATTTCGAAGGTTACTTTACCATCAAGGTAGTAAGTCATGTGACCATTTTCTGCTACTACCCATTCTCCTGGACTTTCGAGTGTGATTTTCATTTTAGCTTGCTTTTAAGTTGTATAAACTATTAAAAATATGTTGGTGGTAGGCTTTGTAATCATTATAAAGTGCAAGCGAATAATGTTTCAAAACATCCAAATGTGATATTCGATCTTGCTTACCTTTATGCTTTTTATTGATATCCATTTTGCCAAATTCAAGCGGAATAATCTTACCGTTGTTACGCTCAAAAGACTCTCCTACTTTTTTTGTTATTTCATTCACCCTATCTTCTCCACATAGAGCAATCATAGTATTTACATATTTCTGTAGCTCTAAATCCTCATTCTGAGGGGGTGATTGGTAGTAATTGCTTTTTCCTTTTTCTTGGTCAATGGAGCAGATAAGCTCTTTTATGCAAAGGGTCTTTGAATAATGTTTGAATGTAGGTATTGGTATTTTTTTGATTAATGTTGATTCGCCATCTTGTGTGTTTTTTTCTATTAAAAAACTTCTGCCTATTTCGTCTTTTTCAATTTCTTGGTTCTCGGCTAGCTTGCGGGTCTTAAAGTTGTCAGAACAGCCCCAAAGCCTACCGTATATTTTTCTTGATTCGAACTTGGGTTCATAGAACTCATCACTTACTTCAATCTGTCTTACTTCGCCTGTTTCAGGATCTTTTTCATCTTTATACGTATAGACACACCAACGTTTTAATTCTTCGTTGTAAATTTTTTTTTGGTTTTTAGCCAATTTTGCTTCTTCAGTTTGCTTACAGACGTATTTAACTACGTATTTAGCAATTGAGTCAAGGTTAGAAATAGGTTTGATATCACTGGAGTTTGGATCTCTAAAATCAATTGAATGAGCTCTTTCATATGCTTTAAGTTGTATGTTTTTCGCTACCTTTTTTAAAATAGCTTTGTTAAGTGTTTTTTTGTTGAATTTTATTGCAATTTCAAGGTACTCCTTGAATACTGGATTTGTGTTTTCAGGAATCTTTGAGGTATTGAGTATGATTTTTGTTTTTTCAACAAGGCTAGAGATTTCGTTTTCCAGTCTTGCTTCGTCCACAAAAAAGCCGTTTTTATATTTTTCTTTTTGACTTAAGGAGTAAAAAGTAATATACCCAAGTCTTTCGCAGCACTGATTCCATTTTGCTCTAATTCTATCCCATGGAATGTATTTGTCGACAATTAAGTGAAAGTGAATTCTACCATTTTTTTGTGATTCTGCCCTCCAAAAATAAGCCTGTACACCAAAGCCTTTTTGTTGCCCTTTGTGGTTACCATTTACATGAATGGCATTTGCATCAGACCTTAACCACTCAATAAATGGAGATAGTATTTGTTTTTTGATGGTGTTGTCTGAGTGGAACTGTGTGAACGGTAATGTCAGAGTGACGAATGTTGGGTAAACTGAGTCGTTATCTACTTGCCTTTTGCTCCCTTTTAAATTGACGTTTTGTTGAATGCTATCTAACCATGTAGAAAGAAATTCATTTATGTGTCTTCTGGTATTAACAGAGAGATGTCCGTTATAAAAAACACCGTTGCCCTCCTGCCCAAGTAGGTTACGATTTCTGTTAGGGTTAAACAGGCGTTTGGTTTCCCACTCGCATCGATCGTATTGAATAATCGAATTCGGCTTTAATTTTATGATGGTAGAGATAGTCGCAACTTGGCTGCAAGTATCCACAACAGCAGAAGCCCCTAGAAGGCTCTCTGTCGCTCTTTTTTTGGACTTTGGAGGCAAGGTTTGCCTTCCGAATAAGTCAGGTGTGATGTTGGTCATAGCTGTCATGCTTGTTAAAAAAAAGGTAGAACCGACGTATAGATAAACCAAGGTTTACTTAGATGACGGTTACTAACTTAAAATTTAAATTTTGAGATTTTTTTTGAGGCTTTGTTTTCAGATTTTAGGGCTGAAATTGTTTTGACAGGGTTTTGTAGTAACCATTGGTCAATTTCTTCTTTTGAAAAGAAGATTGATTTATCCATAGGTTTAGAGTGAGGCACGAGTCTTGCCGAAGTCAACTTGTAGGTTCTTGATTTGCTGTAGCCTGTGTAGATACAAAACTCTTCTAGGCTTAAGACGGATTTTGTAGAAAGGTTGATTTTTTCTAAATTCTCAACTTTGGTGTTTAAGTTGAGGACAACGGTTAAAAGTTCTTGGATTTGCTTTTCCATAATATTTGGTTGTTTTGTATGGATTCTTTCGATATTGAAAGAATCATGACGCAAATATTATATGAAAGGAAAAGAAAAACCTTAGACAATATTAAGAGTAGCAAACAACTGTCCAAGGCAATAGAATCTTTAAATACATACCAAATATCAAATACTATAGTGTTAAATCCTGATTTTCTTCATTACGGTTTCTATTTCAGATACGGTTTTAATGAAAGGGCTGAATTTTTTTGCAGAGTCATATTTTTTCCTAAGGTCTTTAGTGTTTTTAAATAAATATTCACATTTACGCCATTTGTATTTATTTTCAACATTTTCGCCAATAAAAATAGCAAGTTTTACAGCTTCAAGCCATTCGATTTTATTAAATGTGGTAGGAATGGGGTCTCCACTTAATGAAGCAATAAAATCACATTCGTTAGCTTCAATATGTATGTACTTTAAGTTGTCTCTAAACTCAATAAACAATTTCTTTAATTGATCAATTGATAGGTTAATGTCTATACCAATCAAGGTTTTTACTTTTCTATTTGATAGAATTTTCCTGACTTTTTTTACTTCAATTTTATAATGCTCAATTTCTGCCATTAATGATTCATATATCACAGGCCCAAAGCAATTTAAATGAATAACCTTACTGCAGTCTAAATCGTTTAACAGAATATCTTTAGGTTTGAAGTTTTTAAAAGAGTTGGCTTCTTCTAAGGTTTTTAAATAGAGTTGAATTGTTTTTTTGGGAGTATTTAAATATTCATTTCTCAAAATAATTGCCTGATGTATCTCAATTTCAAGAGTAAAGATTTCAAATATTAGGTTTTGCACGGTTTGGTTTAAGGCTAGACTATTTTCAAATGGCGAAATAGGGTCGTTTACCAAATCAAAATAAGCATCTATGATTTTTGAATGGTTTGGTAAAATTCTAGTTACTCTAAGAGGAGGTCTATTATTTGGCTTTCGGATTTCTAAAGAATTGTGAACATATTCAAAAACTTCAATAAAAATAATAGGATTGATTTTTGGATTCATATAAATTTTTTCAAACCAATCTTCAAATATCGAAATGTCAAAACCATCAGGTAAAGGCATAACTTGTTTTTCAAATAAGGAAATCAATTTATTCTTATCCATTTTATTCTCAGAAATTAGGAAGTGATTTTACTCCTTTTTGTTTCAGTTCTTTTCCTATTCGAACATATTTCATTGTGTGTTTCAAAGAAGTATGACCTAATAATTCAGAGATTGAAGCTATGTCGTTTCCATAAAATGCTAAGTTCGTGCCAAATGTGTGTCTTGCACAATGGAATGTTAAGTGTTTGTCTATAGCAGCTCTTTTGGCCCACGTTTGCAGGCTTTTAACGACTGCATTGTGTGAAGGTAAATCAAATATGTATTCGGTGCCTTTTTTGCACTCTGAGAGGATATTAAGAGCATTGTCATTTAAAGGAATTTCCACTTTTGTATTGGTTTTAGATTGCTCGATAACTATTTCGTTATTTTTGATATTTTCCCATTTAAGAATTTTTATATCGACAAATCTAAGGCCAGTATTACAACAAAACAAAAATGCGGTTTTTATAGCTTCATTACCGCACTGTGCTGCTTTTAGTGCTCGAAGGTCATCAATTGTTAGTACGTCCTTTTTGATAGTTTCTTCAGCTTTGAAATTCTGGATGTCTTCAACTGGATTGATTTTTAAATATTTGTCTCTTAAGGCTTGCTTTATCAATTTTTTGAACCTTGAAAAATAGCTTGCTGGAGTTTCACCAGAGAAGTTTTGAGAGAGGTAATCTCGGAATTTCAAACAAAGGCTTTCGTCAACCTCCTTACCTGAAAGTGGAGGAGGTGCAAATTCAGCAAAAGCGTTGAATACGCCAATCATAGTTCTCTTGTCTTTTTTTGTGTAGGAGGTTAAGTAACTACTTACATATTCATAAAAATCGGAATTGCTTCTTTTTTTGCGGTCTAGGGCTTCGTCTATTTCATCGCTGAAAAATTGTTTTTCTCTGTCGTTTCTAATTAGGCCTGCTTTTGTAAAAACTTCCTTGTTGTGTTGTCTTTCTAATATAGTTCTAGGTTTGTCGTATACCTTCAGGTTTAGAGGTTCCCTATTCCTTTTTCCATTAATTGAATAGTCGAGATGTAATGTTGAAGATTCATCTGATGTCTTCCTCAATCTAAGCTTTACTTTTTCTGTTATCTTCTGCATTTAGTTTAAAAATTTGTCACAATTTTGTCACAATTTTTGATATTTGCAAATATAAATTGTTAATAAACAGTTATTTATATTTGTAGATATATTCCCGTCCCCGGTACTAGGAAGGTCTTAGATTAATTTCTAAGGCCTTTTTTGTTTTTTTTTGAGCCTTATCGCTCGTGCGGGGAGATGGGGGATCAAGCAAAAAAGTTGGGGGGAATCTAAATAGTTATTTACTTCGTGTAAAAAAACTAAGAACTTGAATAAGGAACTGCTTCAATTATTACTACCAGAAGGATTATTAGAATACTTTGAATTTGTTAAAGTTGAAAATGTTGTAGAAACCTATAATATTTATAATTCAGAACGTAATATAATTCCTTCAGAATATGAAGGAGATAAATTAGAATCCAAAGGTTTTTTTGACGAAGAAACTGTTCGGGATTTTCCACTTCGAGGGAAGCCCTGTTTCTTGAAAATCAAGAGACGTAAATGGTTAAATCACAACTCTGGGAAAATAGTTTATAGGAATTGGGAAATTGTAGCAAATGGAACGCGAATGACAACGGAATTCGCGACTTTTTTAAAAGGAGCTTTTAGATAATACACCAATTAGCTGTAAAACACTTGGGGAGATTTTTCATTTAGATGGAAAACGTTTTCAAGAACAATATGCAAGTCATCTTAGTGGATATACGAATTGGAGTCAATTGGATCATGCAGAAAAATGGATTTTATTTCCTGAAAACATAGGAGAATACCTGTCATTGGACGAAACCTGCCTATCTAATGGCGACCTGTATACTATATTAACCAATAAAGCTGCCAAAGGCCAAAAAGGGGCTTTAGTAGCAATGATAAAAGGAACTGTTAGTGATACAGTAATAGAAATATTAAATAAAATTCCAGAAGCAAAAAGGAAAAAAGTAAAAGAAGTGACACTAGACTTGGCTCCAACAATGGAGAGAATAGCAAAGCGTAGTTTTCCCAAAGCTAAACGAGTATCAGATAGGTTCCATGTTCAAAGATTAGCAAGTGATGCCGTACAGGAAATAAGGATAAATCACAGGTGGAAAGCAATAGAACAAGAGAATAAAGAAATAGAATTAGCCAAGAATGAAAAGAAGAAGTTTATCCCAGAAATACTGGAAAATGGAGA
>NZ_RJUA01000112.1 GCF_024343575.1 Lacihabitans sp. LS3-19
GGCACTACCATTAGTTTTAGGAGTAAAAACACAACCTAGAGGACCTTCCGAATCTGTGGTACATGGATTACCGTCGTCACAAACGACACTTTTTGAATAGACAAAAGGTATATCTTTTTTTATTATATAGTTATTAAAAATCAACCTACTTTTCAAAAACTGTAAGGATTGGTTTATTTCTGGGTATGGTTTTAGAAAGTAGGATTTATATACATTTTTTAAAAGCTGAATAAATTCTTCTTTTTCTTTAAATCCTGAAGACATGGTTTTTATGTCACCATTTTCATCAAAAAATAAAAGAGTAGGAAGAGATTTAATAAAAAAAGCAGCTTTATAAGCTGTCCCTTCCTCTGAACTGTTCAATACACGATAAGAAACAAAACCAGAATTTAAAACATTAATTACTTGAGGATCGGTTAATGTTTCTTCTTGAAATTTTTTACAGAAACCACACCAATCCGCATAATAAAGCACAAAAATACCTTTATGTTCATCAATAGCTTTCTGTTTAACCTCCTCAATAGATTGTAAAAATACAGGAGATGGTGCAGCTATAAGTTTTATAGAAAAAAATATCAGTATTAAAACGAAATGCTTTTTATTCATAAAAACTAAATTTTAACCCTTAAACTTATATTGAAAATTTTGAACAGAATTAACCAAATTATCAATAAACCAATCTTAAAGTTAAAAAAACAATAAACGGACTCCAAAATTGAAACCCGTTTTTTATTTTAAGGGAAATGCCATTCCATCTTTAAAGAATAATTTCGAGGCATAATCGGATCAACAGAATTGTACTCCTGCACATTGAAGGATATTTTGTCAAAATCATTTCCTACTTTTCCCCTTTATGTAAACTACCTAAAACTATAAAATAAATTGATATCTGATGGTATAAAAGCTGGAATGGCGATAAGTTGACATGCGTCGTTTTCGACTGTAAAATATGCAGACCTCTCGGCAAATCTTTTACAAAAAGCAAAAAATAAAAACTGCTGCCTAACAAGTTGCCAAAGGAAAAGGACTGCATTTCGTGTTTTCAAGAAACAAATCTGACCGCCCAATGACCTCTGGAAGAGTAATATAATACGCTGGAAACAAAGGCACTGGCAATATATCAGATACTGTTTTGGCAAAGCAGGGAAGTCAAGTGAAGGCTGCAAAATAATTAAGACAAAAAAACATTCAAGTTTATTTTGAATTTATTATAAAAGGAGTCTTTTTGGGACTCCTTATAATTTATAAAGCTTCAAAATGTTTTTAAAACTTTACACCTGCTGAAACATTAAAAGTACGACCATCAGCTGGTAAAATTCCAGGGCCAGGATACCCCCCAGCTCTTCTTGTGAAGTACTTTTCATTGGTTATATTATTAATTCCAGCTTTCACATTATAATTTTTCAGAAACTTAAAACTAGCCGAAATATCTTGAACTGTATAGGCTGGAATTAAGCCTGTAGTTGCAGCAACATTTGGAGTCTCCGTATTTGAGGCATCAGAATAGGCACTTCCGATATCACTTAACTGCCAAGTCATCGAAAATCCTTTTTTATTATAGTTCACCCCAAAACGATTGATTTTACTAGGAGCATTTTCTACTTTTTTGCCGCTTAAATTACCTTCAACTATTTGGTTATTAACAACAATTGTAGTTTTAAAACCTTTGTAGGTAGCATCAATAAATGCAACTGAAGCAAATAAACTCAAATAACCAAATTTTGATTTTTTGATAAAAGCAGAAATAGGATCAAATTCTAAATATCCTTCAAATCCTTGACTCAAGCTTCTTCCTAAATTTGTTCTATATTGATATCTTTGTCCTAAAGTATTCATTTGGGTTATTGTCCCTATTCTATCATTATAGTTTAATCTAAAATAGTCCACATCAAAACTCAAATAATTCCCAAGTCTTCCGCGATAACCAAAATCAAAATTATATCCTTTGGCGTCCTTTAAGTTTTGGTCAATTTCATCAGTAGTGGCAGGAGGAATAAGGTCAGATATTAGAACTGGTCTATAAGCTTGTGAAATATTAGAATAAAACTCAGAATTATTGCTTACATGATATTCTGCACCGCCTCCAAACAATACAAAAGTACGGCCTCTGGTAATCATGCTCAGATTATTATCTTGACCATTTAAAATGTTTAATCGCCCATCCATTGTAGACTTTATGTTTTCAAGCCTGAGACCTGCGGTTACCAAAAACTTTTTATTCAACCTAAAAACATTTTCAAAGAAAGCGGCCTTATTGATATTATTAAAATCCAATTTTCTAGAAAAATCTCCTTCAGCTAGTTCAAAATCCATATTGGACCCAGTAGACCCTTTCCCTAATTGATTCCGGTTAATATTACCATTGTAATATCTTAAACCACTTGCCAAAGTGTTTTTGAATTTACCAATTTTAAAATCACTTAAAAATCTTATTTCAGAGCCAAAATTATTATAAAAATCAGTGTCAACTTGACGGTTTTTAAAGTCATCTACCTCAGTGATTGCTTTTACAAAACCTACACTGCTTCTTTCCGCTATAACTCCAAAAGTTTTCCAACTAATTTTGGATTTACTGTTAAAAATATATTCGGCATTAACAGAAGGTACCAACCATGGTGTACTAAACCAATTTCGGCTTCGTAAACTTTGGCGAGGATCAACAGCATATTGAGCGTCAGTAAGGCCTCCTGCTTGTTGACTCGAATAGGTCATATAAGTTAATTCAGCAGCTACTTTTAATTTATTTGTAAATGCATAACTTAGTTCGGCATGTGCATGATCGGTATTATAGTAACTATTTTCTCTCCAACCATTTCCAAATCTTTTTTGGTAATACATGGTATAACTTAGTCTACCACGAGTACCCCCTAAATAATTAAACGTACTGAATAAACCATTGCTACCCATTGTATTTTGAGACTCAAAAGTGATTTTAGTTGATATATCAGGTTTACGAAGCACAAAATTCATAAGACCTCCAAATTGTGGTCCATATTGTAAGGAAGATGCCCCTCTAACTATTTCTATTCTATCAACAACCTCCATTGGAGGTGTATAATAGGCCTCAGGATACCCCATTGGATCAGGAGTTATGTCATATCCGTTCATCCTCATATTAAATTCCCACGAGCGATTAGGACTAAGACCTCTAGATGCTACACCTAGTTGAATCCCCGATCCATCATTTTCCCAGACTGAAATCCCAGGAGTTCTACCAAAAATCTGGCGACTATTATTCATAGCCAAATTGGCGTTGATATTATCTAGTTTTATAACTTCATTTTTTTTGGCAGCATTTATAGAATACCCTTCCACTTCCGCCATATAATCATTTCCTCTTACTCCCCTACTCGCTACAATCTGCACATCGTTCAAAAAATAGGTTTCATTTTCAAGCGTAAAATTTTCGCTTCTATGCTCCTTATTCTCTAAAAACAATGCTTTTTCAATAGATTTCATTCCTATTGAAGAAACAACCAAAGTATAGTTTCCTGCTTTTAAACCTTCTAAAATATATTCCCCTTTACCGTTGGTTTGCACTCCTCTGACTGTACCTTTTAATGATACGCTTGAGTTGCTCAATGGTTTTTGCTCGCTGTCATTTACAATACCTCCTATACTTGAAAATTGAGCTTTACTCTCAAAAACACAAAATGTAAATACAATAATTGTACAAATTAAATACTTCATATACTTTATTTTATTTTTATTTAGACTTATTATAAATAATACGCAAAACTAAAATTAAAAGATCTTCAAGTCAAGCTTATTTAGAATTATTTTAAATAAAAATAGAATTAAAAATTCTATCCATAGGGATATTTGAGTGCCTTTTAACGGTTTAGGGGGGAGAAATAACTACTTTTTTACATATAAATAAATAAAAAAACGTTTACTACGAATTCAAAACAATCAAATTATACATGGGTTTTATGAAAAACAAAATCAAGCCAAATCTAAAAGCCACAAGGCAAGCCTGATTTTTTCGTAGCCAACATTGCCTTCAAAATGCTCGAAGAGAGGTTTTAGAGCATCACCTTTTTTAACCTTTAATTCTTTGGCTGCATCTCCTATTGCATTTAAATCCCAGGAATCTATCAATTTCGTTAGATCAATTTCATTGCCATCTTCTTTCATTTTTATGAGATGAGAAATTACTGTAGATTGAGCTATTGACCTCTGTTGGGCAATTTCTTCCACCGAAAATCCATCTTGATACATTTGAAAAGTAACTGCCTGCGTAAGGCCTTTGCCCATTCTTGAGGCTATCTCTTTGTTTTGGTTTACAAATTCAAATATTTCTTTCATGAAAGCCTCTCCAAATCGCTTAAACTTCTCCTGACCGACTCCCGAAACTTCCAAAAACTGACTTTTAGTAATTGGTTTTTTTGATGCCATATCTACCAAAGTAGCGTCCGAAAATACGATATAAGCCGGTGAGCCAATAGCATCGGCAATTTGCTTGCGAAGCACTCTCAGCTTCTCAAAAAGTTCACCTTTGACTTGCTCCGTTTTACTTGGAGCTCGCTTAAGCAATTCTTCTTCAGCCGCTTGTCTTTCAGAAGGACTTATGTATTCAGATATCTCAACTTTTCTTTGGCCTTTTAGAATCTGCCTGCTCACTTCATTAAGCTTAAAAGTATGGCCTTCATCGTAGGCGATGTCAAAAGCACCATAATTGAGCAATTGTAAAATATAATCAACCCAAACTTCAGATTTGAGGTCTTTACCCACACCGAAAGTAGGTAATTGATCATATCCATGTCGAATCACACTTTGGTTGCGACTGCCACGCAATATATCTACCAACATAGTGAGAGCTATTTTTTCCTGGGTCCGAGATATAGCTGAAAGTGCCTTTTGGGCTATCACCGTAGCTTCAAATTTTTTCCTTGGATTTTTACAAACATCACAGTTGCCACAATCTTTGCCTATGTCTTCATTGAAATAACTTATCAATATACGTCGCCTACAGATATTTGCTTCGGCGTATTGCTTCATTCTATCCAACTTGGCCAACATCAGTTCTTTCTGTTCTTGAGGCAGTTCAGAGCTTTTTATCATGTCGGTGCGGGTGATAATATCCGCAAAACTATAGAATAGGGTTGTCTGAGCAGGTGTACCATCACGACCAGCACGGCCAATCTCTTGATAAAAACTCTCTACATTGCTTGGCATATTATAATGAATAATCCACCGAACATTCGACTTGTCAATACCCATTCCAAAAGCTATCGTAGCAACTATAATGGGTGTATCATCATTGATAAAATTCTCTTGAATCCTAGACCTTTTTTCAGAACTGATGCCCGCATGATAGGCTTCAGCCTTAAAACCCATTTTGTTCAAGCTTTCTGCAACGGTTTCAGTGGACCTACGGCTAAGGCAATAAATTATACCCGATTGGTTGGGCACTTTATTTAGAAATGACTGGATTTGTTGTAAACGCTTGCGACCCGGCAAAACTTCCAAACTAATATTTGGTCTATCAAAACTGCTGATGTAGGTATTTTCTTCAGGAATCTGCAATTGTTTACAAATATCTCTGCGGGTTACCTTGTCCGCAGTGGCTGTAAGTGCAACTACAGGTACATCTGGAAATTCATTCTTGATGATAGCCAGTTGTCGGTACTCAGGGCGAAAATCATGCCCCCACGAAGAAATACAATGCGACTCGTCAATGGCAAAAAGTGTGATATTTAGATTTTTGAAATTCTCAACCATATTGCCTGAAAACAATTTCTCAGGTGCTATATACAGGAGTTTCAGTTCGCCCATTTT
Source organism: Lacihabitans sp. LS3-19 (assembly GCF_024343575.1). Taxonomy (GTDB): domain Bacteria; phylum Bacteroidota; class Bacteroidia; order Cytophagales; family Spirosomataceae; genus Leadbetterella. The sequence continues at coordinate 5,782 of NZ_RJUA01000112.1, forward strand.
AGCTGCCCAAAACACTGCATCTTGTTCGTCATTGGAAATACTTGAATTCAAAAAGGAAGCTTTAATTCCGTTTGCCCTTAATGATTCCACTTGGTCTTTCATTAAAGCTATCAAAGGGGAAATCACGACCGTTAGACCATCCATAACCATAGCAGGCACCTGAAAACAAATAGATTTCCCTCCGCCCGTAGGCATTAAAACGAGGGCATCTTTTTTGTCAAGAATTTGATCTATTATTTCTGCCTGAAGTGGCCTGAAACTATCGTATCCGAAGTATTTTTTTAATGCTGTGGTTTTGTCCATTATTAAAATTCTAAAAATAAAGGTTTTAGGAAATGCAATTTAAGATTTTTTTGAAGAAACAATAAAATTGGATTTATTTATGCTAAAAATTGTAGCTAAATAATTTGATTTATTTGGAATAGAGTTTCAGTTTTTTGTTTTTAAAGAACGGTTTAAATTGCTTTGATTAAATAATGCGACCTCTCTGAGGTCTTTTGCTCTGAATTATCTTCTTTGCTAATATAATTTGACTGCTCTGCAGTCAAAAGATTCATGTATTAAAAAAACATGTTATGACCTCAAAGAGGTCAAATTATATTAAAACACAAAGCTACCATGTGGCCACGACCTCAGAGAGGTCGAATTAAAACAAAGTCAAATTGAAAAATCAAGTAACATTACATTAAAAAACCTAAAGTTTAATGACCTCAGAGAGGTCAAATTATGTTAAAACCTAAAGCTACCGAATAAAAACGACCTCAGAGAGGTCGGATTTAAATAATGTCAATACTAGAAACAAATGGACACACTTGTATTTCTAGAAAAAAACTCAAATATCAAATCAAATATCTTATTCAAAATCCTCATAAACTTTGGAGGAATCTACTGTAGCTGAATTTATTTCTGCTAGTTCTTTCACTGTAAGATTTCGCCATTTCCCTTTAGGCATATCAAGGTGAATATTCATTATTCTCACTCTTTTGAGTTTTGTAACTGAGTAGCCCAAATACTCACACATTCGTCTAATCTGCCTATTGAGGCCTTGCGTAAGGATGATATTAAATGTATATAAATCTACTTTTTCTACTTTGCATTTCCTGGTAACTGTATCTAAAATCGGCACTCCTTTACTCATTTTAAAGATAAAATCTCGGCTGATAGGTTTGTTTACTGTCACCACATATTCTTTTTCGTGGTTGTTTCTTGCTCTTAGAATTTTGTTCACGATGTCACCATCCGAAGTTAGTAAAATCAAACCTTCACTAGGTTTATCGAGCCTTCCGATAGGAAAAATTCGTTTTGGATGATTGATGAAATCGATGATATTGTCTTTCTCTGCTTTAACATCTGTGGTGCAAACTATGCCCACAGGCTTGTTAAACGCAATGTAAACGTGCTCTTCTTTGGGTTCCGAAATCAGTTTTCCATCCACACTTATTTCGTCTCTATCTTGGATCCTCGTTCCCATTTCGGGTACTTTTCCATTAATGGTCACACGTTTTTCTTCAATGAGTGTGTCGGCGGCTCGTCTTGAACAAAAACCGACCTCGCTCAAGTATTTGTTAATTCTTGTGCCTTTGGGTTCTGAAGTATTATTTTCCTGATTTTGCATCCTGTTTAAATGTATAACTTTGTGACATGAATTCTGCCACAAAGTTCTACAAAGTATACCAAAACCTTTTATATTTTAAAAAAGAATTTACTCAAGCCCCCTCATCCCAAAGATTTTCTATGGTATAATCCGTGCCAGGAAGGCACCAAAAATCACCTTTGATGTATCTGTAATCAAGATTTACGGATGCCAAAAGACTCCTTTCTGTTACAGACAATTCGATATCCGCTGCTTCTAAGTTTTCTTTTAGTCTTTCTGCCCTAACAGACTTAGGTATAACAGATGTTCCACGATTTACGGCCCATGCTAACATTATCTGGGCTGTTGAGCATTTTTTACGCTCTGCTAAAGTTTTCAAAATTTCATTTTCAAAAAGCTTTGGTTCGCCCTCAACTATTCTGTTGGCAGGTCTATCAGCTGAACCTAGTGGCGAATATCCAGTCATAAAAATACCTTCTACATCACAAAATTCTTTCAAGGTATTTTGCTGTAAAAAAGGATGCATTTCCACTTGGTTCATTTCTGGTTTTTCTCCAGTTTTTGCAGTAATATCCTTGATTTTTTTGATACTAAAATTACTTGTACCGATGTGTTTTGTAAGTCCCTGAGCCTTCACATTTATCATCCCTTGCCAAGTTTCAGACAAAGGCGTTTGACTCAAACTAACCATTTCATCTGCATTTGTCGGGAAATTTACGTCGTCTTTCAGAGCAATTGGCCAATGGATTAAATACAAATCTAGATAATCCAAACGAAGATTTTTTAGCGTCAATTTGATGGCCGGCTCGACTTGCTCCAGCCGATGCCGATTATTCCAAAGCTTGGAGGTTATCCAAAGATCTTCCCGCTTTACTTCGCCATCCTTCATTGCGTCTGCCAATGCATCTCCGATTTCTGGCTCGTTGCCATACAAATGAGCACAATCAAAATGACGATATCCTATTTTTATTGCTGTTCTTACAGCTTCATACACTTCTCCAGGAGCAGATTTCCATGTTCCTAGTCCCAAAATCGGCATTTGGTCGCCATTCGTATACCTCAAAAATTTCATTTATTTTGTTTTAAATATATAATTTGTAATTGTGTACTTTCAATAAAAACAGTATCAGAAAAGTATCCTTCTTTCGAAAATTCAAGATTAAACTCGGGGCATTTCCCACGGGCTCTGCCTATTTCTACTTTATCAAAAACACCATCACTTTTAGTTTTTTCTCCTTCTTCCGAATCGATTAAATTTCTCACTAAAACCCCTTCCAAAGGCAGCTTTGAATCTGCATCCAAAACCGTTCCTTTTGCTGTTACCATGCAATCGCAGGACAAGACAATGCAAATTGGGCTGACTTTGAGAATACATTTGAGAAAGGCTTGCATCATTTAAACTTTTTCGGGCACTACAAAAGGTGCTCTGTATTTTCTTGTGAGCATTTCATTCGCTTTTTTATCGTCCACAAATTTCTCTTTTACTGGATCAAAATCCAAGGTTCTTCCTAATCTGTAAGAAATATTACCCAAATGTGCTAAACTAGCGGCCAAATGTGCAGTTTCCACAGGACCATTAAGATGTTTTTTGTCTTGAGTTCGAACCGCCTCCACAAAATTCAAATAGTGATCACCACCTTCTTTCCGAGCTGGACCAGGTTCTCTATTTTTACCTAAAAATGTCTTGTAGTCGTTATAGCCATTAATGACCATATAGCCCTTATCACCATAAAATATATTGCCAATTTCTACGCCATCCTCTTTGTTGGTCATCCATGGACGAACCTCAAACTGCAATATTTTATTTTCTTTGGTGTATTGATAAGAGGATGTCAAATATTCAGGCGTTTCTTTACAATCGTCCCAAAGGTATTTTCCGCCATTTGAACTTATTCTATCAGGCAAACCAACATCCAAGCCCCACATAGCGAGGTCTGTTTCGTGTATTCCTTGATTGCCTATATCACCATTGCCGTAGTCCCAAAACCAATGCCAGTTGTAGTGAACATAGTTTTTGGAAAATGCTTTTTCTTGGGCTGGCCCCTGCCAAAGGTTCCAATCAAGCCCTTCTGGTACTGCTGAATTCCCTTGGCTACCGATATCTGGCCTCCACTTATAAACTATTCCTTTAGCCATGTAAACTTTACCTATCAATCCGTCACGAAGATGTTTTATTCCTTCTTGGATAGCCACTGAGCTACGCAATTGCACACCATGCTGTACAATACGCTTGTATTTATCCGCAGCAGCAATCAACTGGCGACCTTCAAATACATTGTGACAAGCTGGTTTCTCTACATACACATCTTTGCCAGCCTGCATTGCCCAAATAGCCGCCAAGGCATGCCAGTGATTAGGTGTAGCTATACTTACTGCATCAATATTTTTATCCTCGTACACTTTTCTGAGGTCTTGCTCAGTACTTACTTTTTTATTGTATTTGGTTTCAAATTCAGTCGCTCTGTCTTTCAATACTACTTTGTCAACATCACAAAGTGTTGCGACCTCCACATTTGGTAAATTCATAAAACCTTTGATGTGGTCTTTTCCTCGACCGTTCACACCAATTACAGCCACCCTCAAGCGGTCATTAGCTCCAAATGCAGCGGAAGGTATTAATGTTGGAATAGCGTAAGCCACTACAGTAGCTGGCAAAGCAGTTTTTAGAAGATCTCTTCTTGTAAATTTTTTCATTTATGGTTGAATATTTGTTAGGTTAAATTTACATTTAATATTTTGTAAATCTCCAAATTGGTGGGGCAATTTTTAAAATTGCCTTAACAATATTCAATTACTAAATTTTTTATTTACTAATTTGTTCAAATTGGAAATTTGAACCACAGATTACAACCGTGCCACCGTCAAGCCACCATCTACCAAAAAAACCTGCCCAGTAGAATATAAGAAATTTCCTTGAGCAATAGCCGCCACTGCTTTACCAACATCTTCTGGCAACCCCCATCTTTTGGTTAAACAAAGGCCATCTTCTATCAAATCATCATATTTCTGGCTTACTTTTTCAGTCATATCTGTTTTTATAATACCCGGACGAACCTCAAAAACAGGAATCCCAACTTCGGCCATTCTAACCGCAAAAAGCTGCGTAGCCATTGCCACACCAGCTTTTGAAATACAATACTCACCTCTGTTTATTGAAGCCACAGTTGCAGAAATTGAAGAAACATTGATGATGCTTCCTTCAAAACTTGCGTCCTTTTGTTTTTGCTCCAACATCCAATTAGCTACAGATTGACTTAAAAAAAATGGCCCTTTTAAATTGGTATTGATTATGTTTTCAAAGCTTTCTTCAGACATTTCCAAAAGGTCTCTTCGCTCTTTTGGGGCTATGCCTGCATTGTTTACCAAGACATTTAATTTGCTAAAATTTGTTTTTATTTTTTCTAAAACTGCCTCTCTATCTTCTTTTTTTGAGATATCTCCTTGGCAATAAATTACATCTGCTCCCAATTCTTTTAAGTCTGCTAAAACAGATTCCACATCATTTTCGCTCCGCATACCATTTATGGCTAAATCAAAACCGCCAATTGCCATTTTTTGAGCAATCCCTAAGCCTATTCCCCTTGTGCCACCCGTAATTAAGGCTACTTTTTTCATAGCTTTTCCTTTATTTCTTTTAGTGTAATTTGCTCAGGTAACGTTTTATATAAAGGATCCAAAGGGTAACAACCTGAAACTAACCCATTACGTGGGGCAGTAGTACAGTCAGAAAAAGTTCTACACAACAATTTCCTCTCAGTAGGTTGATTGCTAAGCATATCGTCAGCCATAGTCGGATATGATAACACCATCCTTCCAAAGCCAACCGAATCTACCATCTTATTTCGTAGAACATATTGAGCAACGTTTGGCAACCATTCCTGCAAATACGAATATCCCGAACCTACTATCACTAAGTTTGGAAAATCCTTTTTCAGATCCGCCACAACATTTATCATTCGGGCCACGCCCAAAAGTGGCTCCTCTGGTGCTTGATACCCATCAGATGGTGGAAATAATGCCGGACGTGTAACATGCGGATTATAATAAGGACTCGACAATGTAATACAAACCAACTGAATATCAAGCTCTTCCAAAAGAGCTAAAAACTTTCTCGGTTCTTCTAAATCTATATTTAAACCTGTCTCATCACATCCAAAAGCGTATTTATATTTTTCGTTTTCTGCCAAATCTGGCGTCCCAATTCCGTCAGTTCCTTTTTTGAAAGGTGCAAAATCTATTGCACTTAACCTTACCCCTATCTCCAATCCTGGAGCTTCTTTTCTGATTCCTGCAACTATATTCTTTAAAAACCTGGTTCGGTTTTCAAAACTCCCACCATATTTTCCATCTCTATCGACTGCACTCAAAAACTCATGTCCCAGATATCCATGGCAATGTTTGATATCCACAAAATGATAGCCTGCTTTTTGAGCTAATACAGCTGCTTTAACAAAATCTGCTACCAAAGCGTCAACTTCATCGTCAGTCATTGGAGCATTATCTGCTGCCACATGAAACTTTTCGTCTAACTTTGGATGATTATAGGCTATTTTCGACTCAAACTTTGTGTTATCATTGGGTTTGCAAAAACGTCCCGAATGTGTCAGCTGCAAGCCCACCAAAAGGTCTTCAGAAGTACCATATTTTTCAGCATGTTTATCCAAAACCATTTGAAGCATTTCTTGCAAATCGCCAATATTTGCTTCGTTTATAGTTAATTGCCTCGGATTTGCCCTTCCTTCGTTCGTAACTGCCACAGCCTCGCAACCCCAAAGTAATTTAGCCCCAGAAATGGCAAAATTCTCCCAACGTTTTTTTGTAAAATGCGTAGGTTTTCCGTCAGCCGTGCCGTCCCAACCTTCCATTGGCAAAATTGATAAACTGTTGCCAATCGTCTTACCTGATTTCAATTGGATGGATTTATTGAAAGGAGAGCTTTCTTTGGGCAGTATTTCGGCATCAAATTTCAAATCTACATTATTGTCATGTAAATATTTTTCAAAATCTGCCGCTGTTTTTAATTGGGCAACTCTGCTGTATTTTGGTTTAAATTTTCCGGTCATTTTTGGGATGAATAATTACTTAGGCAAACAATTAAAAAAAGTATAATACGGTTCATTATTTAATGTTTTTTGGAGATATAGGGCGACTTCTCTGAAATGGTAATCTCCCCACATGCACGACTCACCATAAGGAATTTTGCTTCCCTCTGGCACAAAATCCCAGCCGTTTGGATGATGATAAATAGTATGTAAAAGTAAACCTTGGTGATTTTTATCGGTACTCAAATAGGGTTCTTCCAATAATGAGTTCATCACCGTCAGCCCTGCTTGCCAGTATTTATTTCCATCTTCCGCATCTCCGTTTTCTTTTAAATACTTACCCAATCGCAACAATCCTTGTGCGGCAATGGCCGAAGCCGAACTATCTACAGGCTCGTGATCGTTAAAAGGATTGGCTTTTTGGTATAGATAATCACCCAATTTGTGCAAATTCGGAGCACCTGTATCCCAATATGTTATACCATCAATTGGGGTATTTTCAATATAGAAATCACAAGTGGCTTTTGCTGCTTTCAGCATCTTATTTGTGATGTAAGTCCTACCTCCTATTGCTTCTAATTCTTCGCCGTCTAAAATCTCCAAACATTCTAGTTGCTCTGCAAAGCCACAAATAGCCCAAGCTAAACCACGTGTCCATGTACTGAAACCAGTATACCCTTGTTGTGAATTTGGACAACGATAATTTCCATCTTTTACATTAAAAATACACTCATGAGCCGTTCGGCCCCAAGCATCATAAATATCTCGGCCTTCGCCATAGAAAACAGAAAAATTTGCAGTTGCCTCAATATGTTTTAATGCTCGTTCTAAAAGACTAATTTTAGCATCGCCTTCTCCCTGAAACACATGGCCTAGTTGATGACTAATTATCAATGCCCTACATGACCTAATAGTGTCCACAAAAAGCGAATGTGCTCCATTGAAAGAATGAATATATCCGCCGTCGTTCTTGATATCAGTCCATCGGCTAGCCTGCACTGCACCCGAAATTTTCAGGGCCAATTCGTAGAAATTTTTCTCCCAATCATTTTGTTCGATTTTCCCCTCACGCATCAACCTTAACAGATTACCATAGGTACTTACATTGTTAAATCCATGATCGTGCACTCCAATATGACTGATATGCGGAGCCATTTTCTCAAGCGTTTTCTTTCGACCGATCTCTAAAAATTCACTTTCGCCAGTTGCATCAAATTGCAAAATAGCCGAGCCATATTGAAACCCTTGCGTCCATTCTGTCCAACCTCGGGTGGTGTATTTACCGTTTCTTGTAAAAACTGGCGAACCATCATTTTCATCGTATTCGGCTTGGATGGCCAAAATTTTCTCGCCAGAAAGTTTCCAAAATTTCTCTAATTTGGCCTGCAAATCCTGCACACTTAACTCGTAATCTATTTTTACCATTATATAGTGAAAGAAGAAATTGTAGATTTGTCATCTACAAGATTCTAGTATTTTATTTAAAGTCTTATTCTAAAGCGAATATTGTCAGTAAATTTAGAAATCCAAAGCAATAATTGAATTAAAACCTTTGATGTTTTTGTTATAAAAACAATCAATCTATCAAAAAAAGAGAAAATAGTATGAAAAATGTCTTGTTAATAATATTTGTGTTGGGTGCTATGGCTTATTTATATTTTAGAAATAACCCAAAAGTTGATTTTAAAGAAGACTTAGCAGGAGGAATACATTTCCAAAAAGGCAACTGGCAGCAGACATTGGATTTGGCAAAAAAAGAAAACAAAATGGTATTCTTGGATATTTATGCTACTTGGTGTGGGCCTTGTAAGCAACTCAAAAAATACACTTTTGCAGACAAAACCGCAGGGGAGTTTTTTAATGCAAACTTCATAAACATGGCATTAGACGGTGAGCAAGAAGAAGGAGCCATATTAGCACAGCAATTTGGCATCAGAGCCTACCCAACCCTTATGTTTGTAAGCCCAGAAGGTGAACTTATTACAAAATCTCCAGGATTCCGCACACCGAATGATTTGATAAAATTGGGAAAAGAGATATTGGAAGGAAGACAGTAAAAAAAATCGCGGCTCAAAAACATGAACCGCGATTCTGACCCTAATCCCAGTTATTTAATTAAATTCATGTGAAATAAATCACGTTCATTCAAAATAAATTCCACCTATATAGACGCAGATTTGCTTCGTTTCGATGCTTGCAAGTGCCTGTTTTTTTCAAAAACTTTTTATATCTACCCTTTTGCCAATATCAAAGCCAAAATAATGGTATTTGTAGCCCGCATAATTATTTATTTAAAAAAATAAATATATTTACTCTACGATTTTATCATCAAAATAAAACCATCATTATGGATAGAAGGAAATTTATTCAGCTTTCAGGCTTGAGTATGGGAGCCATGGCCAAGGCAGGATTCCCGATTATAGGGCATGCCGCCACACCAGAACAGTTTTTAGAATCTCCCGCTGACGTAGCTCAGAAAAAGAGAATGGCGGACATCGCCCTCAATGCAGCCAAAAGCCGTGGAGCCACTTACACCGACGTAAGAATTGGAAGATATTTACAGCAGTATTTGTTTACCAGAGAAACTAAGGTACAAAACATCGTAAATGCAGAATCATACGGCGTAGGCATCAGAGTGATAGCCAATGGCACATGGGGCTTTTCGGCAACCAGCGATGTTAGTCCAGAAGGCATAGCAAAATGTGCTGAAACCGCAGTAGCTATAGCTAAGGCCAATGCAAAAATCCAAACCGAACCCGTAATTTTAGCACCACAAAAAGGCGTTGGAGAGGTAAGTTGGAAAACGCCGATCGTAAAAAATGCATTCGAAATTCCGGTGCAAGAAAAAATAGATTTGCTGATGAATGTAAATTCGGAAGCAATGAAAAACGGAGCTGGATTTGTGACTTCTAATTTGTTTTTTGTAAACGAACAAAAATACTTCGCTTCCTCGGATGGCTCATATATCGACCAAGATATTCACAGAATCTGGCCGACCTTTACAGTTACGGCAGTAGACAAAGCCGCTGGAAAATTTAAAACCCGTGACGCCATCAGCTCTCCTATGGGCATGGGTTATGAGTATTTGGATGGTTTGGCTTCTGAAAAAATTGCAGGGCCAAATGGCCTAATTGGCTACAAAGCATCGTATGATATGGTTGAAGATGCTGTAACTGCTGCTAAACAAGCCAAAGAAAAAATGACGGCCAAGTCTGTGGCAGCTGGCAAATACGATTTAGTTCTTGACCCCAACCATCTTGGCTTAACTATTCACGAGTCTGTTGGGCATCCTTTGGAGCTGGACAGAGTACTAGGATATGAGGCAAATTACGCTGGTACGAGCTTTGCGACTTTGGACAAATGGAAAACGGGCACATTTAATTATGGATCAAAAGAAGTAAATATTGTTGCTGACAAAACCCAAGCCCACGCCCTTGGTACAGTAGGTTATGACGATGAAGGTGTACCTTGCAAAGAGTGGGATTTGATAAAAGCCGGTATTTTGGTAAACTACCAGGCCATAAGAGATCAGGTGAATATAATTGGTGAAAGTGAATCACATGGGTGTTGCTATGCAGACAACTGGGATTCTGTACAGTTTCAAAGAATGGCCAATATTTCGCTTAAACCAGGCAAAGATAAACTCAGTGTTTTGGATATGATTAAAGGTGTAGAAAAAGGCATTTATATAGTTGGTCGCGGTTCTTATTCGATTGACCAACAACGTTATAACTTCCAGTTTGGGGGACAGGTTTTCTACGAAATCAAAAACGGAGAAGTAGTAGGCATGCTCGATGATGTGGCTTATCAGTCTAATACTCAGGAGTTTTGGAACTCTTGCGTTCAGATTTGCGACAAAGACGATTACAGAACTTTCGGGTCGTTTTTTGATGGGAAAGGGCAACCTTCTCAAATATCAGCGGTTTCGCATGGTAGTTCTACCACGAGATTCAATGGCGTAAATGTTATAAACACTGGAAGAAAAATATAAAATGTGTCTGGACAAAAGGTCAGATATAAAATACAATCATTTTCAAAATTATAGATTCTAAAATATGAAAATATTAACAAGAGAAGAGGCCAAAAAAATCATAGACAAAGTTTTGGCGTTTTCAAAAGCAGACGAAATGAGTGTCAACCTAAATGGTGGACGCACTGGTAATATACGATATGCAAGAAACACGGTTTCTACTAGTGGGGAATCTGAAAACATCGCTTTGGCTGTTACCGCAGTGTATGGCAAAAAATCAGGAACTGCAACTATAAACGAATTCGATGATGCTTCTTTAGAAAAAACTGTAAGAAGAGCAGAAGAAATAGCAAGGTTAGCACCTGAAAACTCGGAATATATGCCCATGCTTGGGCCGCAAACCTATCTGGAAACCAATACTTTTTCAGAAAATACAGCAAAAATAGACCCAACCATAAGAGCTCAAGCAGCCATGGATAGTATAATGCCATGCAGAGAAAACAAACTTACTGCTGCTGGTTATATGGAAGATTCGGCTGGATTTTCGGCGATGGGAAACTCCAAAGGGCTTTTTGCCTATAACAAGGCCACGTCTGTGGATTTCACTATCACTGTAAGAACCGATGACGGCCTAGGATCTGGCTATGGCATTCAGGATTTCAATGACATCAAACTACTGAATACTAAAAAAGTAACCGAAGTTGCAATGCAAAAAGCTAAAGCTTCTGCGAGTGCTCAGGCCATAGAACCTGGTAAATATACTGTAATTTTAGAGCCAGCTGCAGCCGTAGATTTACTTCAAAACATGATGCGAAATATGGACGCAAGAAATGCCGACGAAGGAAGAAGTTTTTTAAGTAAAAAAGGCGGGGAAACTAAACTTGGCGAAAAGCTTTTTGATGAGGCTGTAAACATTTATTCTGACCCCATGAATGCCGAAATTCCAGGTTCGCCGTTTTCAGGAGATGGTCGTCCGCAAGAAAAAATCTCTTGGATAGAAAACGGCGTAGTTAAAAACATGACCTATTCGAGATTTTGGGCTGATAAAAAAGGCGTAAAAGCAGTTCCACCACCCAACGCTTTCATTATGGCAGGAGGAAGCAAATCATTGGCGGATTTAATCAAAGGAACTGACAAAGGCATTTTGGTTACTCGTTTGTGGTATATCAGGGCAGTAGATCCTCAAACCTTACTTTATACTGGTTTGACAAGAGACGGAACTTTTTATATCGAAAACGGAAAGATTAAGTTCCCAGTTAAAAACTTCCGATTCAACGAAAGTCCAGTGATAATGCTTAATAATCTTGAGGAAATGGGCAAGCCAGTTAGAATCAGCGGAAATCTTGTGCCTCCACTAAAAATTAGAGACTTTACGTTTTCTAGTTTGAGTGACGCTGTTTGATTTTGGTGGTTAGTTGATTGGTATTTGGTAAGTTGGAATGAAGTCAAATCACTAAAACTTAGTTCAAACTATTAATAATACTTTATGGTTTCGTTGCGTGTTTTAGATGAAAATGATGCTTCCGATTTAGCTTTTTTGGCCAATAATATAAACATTTGGAACAACGTCCGTGATTATTTTCCGCATCCTTATAGCAAAGAGGATGCGGATTTTTTTATTGATTTATGTAAAAAAGAAAAGCCTCAGGTCACTTTTGCTATTGAATATAAGCATAAGACTTGCGGAGTAATCGGGCTGGTTTTACAAAAAGACATATATAAACATTCTGCTGAAATTGGTTACTGGATTGGAGAACCTTTTTGGGGAAAAGGAATAGCCACTAATGCTGTGAAACAAATGGTAGAATATGCATTTCAAGAATTAAAACTAAAGAGAATATTTGCAGGAATATTTGAATACAACAAAGCCTCCATGCGGGTTTTAACAAAATGTGGTTTTCAAATGGAAGGAATTTCTAAAAAGGCTTTAATAAAAAATGATGGATTTTGGAATGAGTATAGATATGCAATTGTGAATTGAAATCTTCAAACCTAAAAACTTAAATACCAACAATTTATTTTTTTAATCTAAATTAATTAAATTTGACATAACAACCTTAAAGCTATGTCAATTTCAAAAAAAATAGGCTTTTTAACAGCATACTCGTTACCATTTTTGATAATTCTATCATATTATTTTGTCGGAATTATTTGGCCATTTCTTCCGGCTTTGTATGCTTATGTTTTTGTTCCATTATTAGATGAAATTATAGGCAATGATGCTCAAAATGTCCAAAAAGAGGAATTTGAGGATTTGCTTCAAGAAAAATATTTCGACTTTTTAGTTTATTCTCATATTTGGATACAAATCGGCCTATTGTTTTTTATTACTTATCAGTTTGCTACGCAAAGTCTTACAGACCTCCAAGTTTTTGGATATATCTTAAGTCAAGGCGTTTATGCTTCTTCTATCATAAATGTTGCACACGAATTAGGCCACAGAAAACATCCTTTGGCACAATTACATGCCAAAATTGGCTTAATTTCAGTTTGTTATGCTCATTTTACGGTTGAACACAACAGAGGCCATCATGTAAATGTAGCCACACCAAAAGACCCAGCCACTTCAAAATTCAACCAAACTGTTTTTTCGTTTTGGAAACAAACCTTAATCGGAAGCTTCAAAAGTGCTTGGCACATTGAAAAATCACTGTTAGAAAAGAAAAACATCGCAGTTTTAAGCTTTAAAAATGAAGTATTACAAGGTATTTTTGGAAGTATACTATTGTTAACCCTCTTGACTGGATTTTCATTTTATTTAATAAATGAATTTACTTGGCTGCCTATAATATTTTTCTTTGGCCAAAGTATAGTCGCTGTATTATCTTTAGAATGTGTGAATTACATTGAACATTATGGTATTTTAAGACAAGAAATAATTCCAGGAAAGTACGAAAAAGTAAATCCTTTGCACTCTTGGAACGCCAACCATTTCTTTAGCAATCTGTTATTGTTCCATCTTCAAAGACACTCTGACCACCACGCTTATGCTTCAAGACCTTATCAGGTTTTAAGACATTTTGACGAAAGCCCACAACTGCCTTTCGGATATCCAGTAATGATTTTGATGTCGCTTTGTCCTCCTCTTTGGTTTAAAATAATGAACCCTAGGCTTCAAAATTGGAAATCAAAATCGTATGATTCTGATACAATAAAGCATATCGTTAGACAATTTGCGTAAACACATCCTTATTTTTTACCAGATTTTGGTCAAAAATAACCATTAGAAAAGACTTTTTAACAACCATCATTTTTTGAATAGGAAAATTTAAAAAAATATGTAAGTTTGTAAAAAAAGAAAATACATGCTTAAACAGCTTAAATCGCTTTTTATTATAACCGAAGAAGCTAAAACTGAGACTTCAGAGAAAAAATCAGAAGAAAATAACGTAAATACTGAAGGTGAAAAAACAGAAAATCTGCCAAAAGTAAATACCTATTCTAACAAAGTTGACAATGGAATCCTTGAAAAATTATTGAGCAATATCGAGCAAAACAACCTTGAAGGATACGACTATTTCGAATTTAGGGCGGCTTTGATTAATATGGCCAAACTAAACCTTGACGAACCCACAAAGTTCAGGTCAGCTTTTGCTTCTTTGTCACCGATTGGGCTAACAGTCGACAAACTTTCAGAAACAGGAAGTTATTATATAGACATTTTGGTCAACGAAGAGAAGAAGTTTTCAGAAGCGATTGAGAATCAAGTAACCGAAAAAATAGAAGGTAATAAATCGAGAATTGTAGATTTGGAAAAAATGATTTCTGAAAAGTCAGAAATGATTAAAAAATTCACTGATGAAATTCAAGTTTTTCAAACCGAAATTGGTTCTATAAATCAGAAATTAGACGAAAACAGCCAGAAAATTGAGCAAACCAAAAATAGTTTCACAACTACAATGGAATACCTAAAAAATGAAATAAAAACCGACATTAATAAAATCAAAGAATATTTAAAATAATGAGCAATCTTATCGAACCTAAGACTTTTTGGGAGAAGCCAGAAGGAAAAACTGGAATATTTACCCTAGCCGGAATCGGCCTTGGAGCTGGATATCTTTTATATAAGGCTCTTCCTTTTCTAATTTCACTCACTTCCAACCTTCTTTATCTCTCGTTTTTGCTTTTGGCTTTGGGAGCCTTGATTTACTTGGTTTTGGATCCAAAAGTCCGCAACCTCGTATTTTATATTTACAAATCTTTTATGAGATGGATTACGGGACTTTTTATACAAATTGACCCGATAGGAATCCTTAAATCTTACATTGGTGATCTTAGAAACAATCTGGTAAAAATGAACAAACAGATTGCTATTCTCAAAGGTCAAATGATTAAGCTTAAGCAAATCATTACCCAAAATGAGCAAAACATAAACGAAAACCTAAAACTAGCAAGCAAAGCCAAAGAAACTGACAAACAGGCGATTATGGTTTTGAAATCGAGAAAAGCTGGCAGACTACAAGAGTCAAATATGCGACTGGACGAGCTTTATAAAAAAATGGAGGTTTTATATAAAGTATTGTTTAAAATGTACGAAAACTCTGAGATTTTGTTAGAAGATATTCAAGACCAAGTGCAGGTAAAAGAGCAAGAAAGAAAAGCCATAAGAACGAGTCACTCTGCTATGAAATCTGCTATGAATATCATTTCAGGAAATAATGACAAAAGAGATATGTTTGACAGAGCCTTGGAAGCAATTGCAGACGATGTAAGCTTGAAAGTTGGTGAAATGGAGCGTTTTATGGAAATGTCATCGAACTTTATGGATTCTATTGACCTTCAAAACGGTGTTTTTGAAGAAGAAGGACTTGAGCTATTGGATAAATGGGAAAAAGAAGGCGTTTCGCTGTTACTTGGAAATGAAAAAAATATTTTGGTGAAAGGCAGCGGAAACAAAGTAGATTTAGATGCTCCACTTCCAGAAAAAAACCAAAGGTCTGGCAACCACAACAATAATTATAACGAACTTTTTAATTTTTAAAAATATAAAAAAATGGAAAAAACTAGACTTACACCTTTCGCAAAAATATTGATTGTATTTGGTATAGTTGGGGCTATAGGATATGGTTTATACCAACTCCGCGGTAGTTCTTTGGCTACAAAAGATTCGGTTTTTGGAGATAGTAGTACCACAACAGATGCAAAATCAAAAGATGTAATAAACGTAGGCGTGGTTACTTGGGGCGGATACGCTGGTGGTCAATATTTCAACGAAGGGTTTGAAGCAAATAGCAAATCGAGATTTCTTAAAGACTATGGTTTTAATGTAAACTTCAAGGTTATTGACGATTTTGATGCGTCTAGAGATGCATTTAAAAGCGGCGACATTGACTTGATGTGGGCTACAGTGGATGCATTTCCTACTGAAGTGGCAGGTCTTGCACAGTTCGAACCACAAGTTGTATTCCAAGCAGACTGGTCTCGTGGCGGTGATGCAATAGTAGTAAATAGAAACATTAAAAATGTTGCGGATTTGAAAGGCAAAAAGGTTGCAGTAGCACCCATGACGCCGTCTCATTCATTTCTAATTTGGTTGTTAAACGCCGGCGACTTAAAAATGTCAGACATAAAATTAGTCGAAGTACCAAGTGCTATTGATGCTGCTGATGCTTTTAAAAGCGGAAATGTAGATGCCGCGGTGGTTTGGAGTCCGGACGATCAAGACTGTGTTAAAAAAGTGGCTGGTGCTAAAATCTTGGAAAACACTAAAAACGCTTCTCATATTATAGCCGACGTATTCATTGCAAAAAAAGAATTTGTAGACAAAAACAAAAAGAGACTTCAACAACTTTACGAAGGTTGGATGATAGGAGCAGCAGAGCTAAATCAGTCAGACGAAAACAAAAAGAAAGCGGCTGGTATATTAGCCACGGGTCTGAAAATGCCTGAAGACTTTTGTTATAATGCAATCAATAACGTAAGGCTTGCAACGCATGGAGACAACAAGAACTTTTTCCAATTAAACTCCGATTATAAAGGCGTTACTGGAGAAGAGCTTTACAATACCATGAAAATGAAATATGATGAATTGGGCTATAAAACAGCAAATGTTAAAAGCTGGAGATTGGTTTCGAATAGCGACTTGGTTACAAACACTTCGCTTTCAGGATCAGAAAATGATGCAGAAGAAGGGGCTACCTTCAACGTAGCATCTTCAACTGACGCAAAAAAAGAGGCAATTTCTACTAAAAATGTTTCGATAACTTTCAATACTGGCCAGTATACTTTAGATGAAAACGCAAAACAGTTGATTGACTTGCAGTGTGTGCCTATTGCCAAATCTTTCTCAAATGCGAGAATTAGAATAGAGGGAAATACAGATAATGTAGGCTTGAGAGAAAGCAATGTTGCACTGTCGAAAAGAAGAGCTCAAGCTGTAGTAAACTACATGGTGACAGAATACGGCATGCAAGCCGAAAGATTTATAGTGGTGGGCAATGGCCCAGACAAGCCATCGAAAGGTTGCGAGGCAAATGACAACGAAAGATGCAAAGCCAAAAACAGAAGAACTGATTTCGAATTGGTTTCAAATTAAAAAATCTTAAAATGGAATTGTTTGCATTAAGAGGTAAATTAGATTCAAAGCAAAGCTTGATCCTGATGATTTCTGGAGCAGTTTTGGTTATACTTTTTTGGTTTGCCTTATCTGAAATATTATCAAAAACCATCATTACCCAAACCGATTTCGGTAATGATAAAATCGAAAACAGCATAGACCATGAGTCGGATCTAGGTAAAGATTTAAGTCTAAAAACCGACGAAGAATTATCTAAAATAGGTTACGCTAGAGAAAAAGTATATCCACTTTTACCCTCGCCTATCAGCGTTGTAAAATCATATAGTGAACTTATTTCGGAAGATGATTTGATAGGCAATACATTTTTCTCAATAAGACTCAATTTTTTCGGTTATGTAGTTGCTATAATACTGTCAGTCATTATCGGGTTTATTCTTGGTTTGGTGCCACTTTTCAGAGGATTATTTAGCAAAATATTCGATTCATTTAGGTTTATTCCTTTAACGGCAGTTACGGGTATTTTCATTATGTGGTTTGGGCTTGGTTCTGAAATGAAAATCAGTTTTTTGGCTTTTGGTATTATGGTGTATCTAATTCCAGTTGTGGTACAAAGAATAGACGACGTTAACGAAGTTTATCTCCAAACTGCCTTTACCATTGGAGCCAGTTATTGGCAAACCATAAAATCGGTTTTTGTTCCGTTTACTTTTTCAAAGCTAATAGACGACATCAGAGTACTTACGGCTATTTCTTGGACGTATATAACCATAACGGAAATGCTGAACAAAGGTGGTGGAATAGGAGAATTGATTTGGATGGCAAAAAGGCAAAGTAGAATAGATAAAGCTTTTGCAATATTAATTGTAATTGTTTTAATCGGTATTATTCAAGATCGCCTATTTGTTTTTTTAGATAAAATATTATTTCCTCACAAATACGTAGCCGCTAAAAACAGATAAGAAATGAGTAAAATTATTTTCAAAGACGATCCAAATCTGGCCAATCTAATTGATTTGAGAGGTATCTCCCAATCTTATGATGAAAAGCAATCTTATATCATCAAAGACCTTGATTTATTGGTAGAAGATAAACCTATGCAGGGTCAGTTCGTGATTTTGTTAGGAATGTCGGGCTGTGGAAAGTCCACTATTCTAAGATATATCGCTGGCTTGCAAAAGCCAACTGAAGGCACAGTGCTTATAAAAGGAAAAGAAGTAAACGATGAAAATAGAGTCGGAATGGTTTTTCAGCAGTATTCTTCATTTCCTTGGCTTTCAGTTTTAGACAATGTAGCTCTACCGCTAAAGTTCAAAGGCGTTGGCTCCGCTGAGCGAAAAGAAAAGGCAATGGAGATGATTAAGCTGGTTGGACTAGATGGACAAGAAAACAAATACGCTCTATCTCCGTCTCTTTCTGGAGGTCAGTTACAAAGAGTAGCTATAGCCAGAAGTCTAATTTCAAACCCTGAAATCATCTTAATGGATGAACCATTCGGTGCGTTGGATATTAGAACCAGACTACAAATGCAAGATTTGCTTTTAAACGTTTGGGAGAAATTCCACAGCACTATTGTATTTGTAACACACGATATTGACGAAGCCGTATATCTTGGAGATGATATATATATTATGAATTATGCTCCATCAAATATTGTGGAGCATATAGTGGTAGATCTGCCTTTTCAAAGAAATAGATTGATTAAAAAAGACCGAAAGTTTACGGAAATAGTTCAACATGTAGAAGATAGCATGATGAGAATAACGGAGAAGAAATGAAATCCAAAACTTTAGATATTGCTGTAGATTTTAAGAATAAACTTCCTGAAGATTTGAAGGGATTTTTTTTTGCTAAAGATGATTTAAAGTTAAATCTTATTTGGTCCATTTCTGAAAAATTCAAAAATCTGAATCTTCAGAAAGAAGACATAGCTTTGGTGTATTCCAAAGTCCAAACGCTTGAAAATCCAGATATCATAATAAGTGATTTAAAAATTCATTTTCAGCAGGAATCCCCTATCAATATAAGTCATTTTTTGTCTAATTCAGAAGTTTTTAAAGGCTTAGACAAAACGCACGCTGAAGTTTTGGAAAGTTTTTTAGAAAAAATAAAAACGCAAAAAACCGAAGAAACTAATTACCTGAAAGACACGGCATTCCTTACCAATAAGCTCAAAGATTTGTTTAATATCGAAAAAGACAAGACCGAGAATTTTGTAATAAATAAAGCATATCTAGACTTATTGGCCAAAGAAGGGGAAGAACTCCAAAAATTGAGTGAGGATTTAGCCCAATCAAAAGATGTTCAAGATGCTTTAAATCTTTTGGTGCAGACATCAGACGCCGCCGAAAACTTTACGGTGACGCATGTTTTGATGCATGACCTTATAAAAATTTATAATATCCTATCTCCAGTTCTTTCTAAAAAAACAGATGATGATCTCATAAAAATCAAGTTTTTCTTGGCCTATTTCTTTGAAAAAATCCAAGGAAATGATATTTCAAAATCGCTCACTATAGAACGAATAAATCAAATGGTTAGCAAAGACCAATTTGAAAAAAACATTCAAACGATTGTAGATAGCTCCATTTTTACACTTCCTGACGAATACAAAGATGAGTTTTTGCTTTCAGCCATTCTTACCAGATTGGAGCATCCGCTTAAGACTTCCTCAATAACACTTTTGCTAAGGTTAGTACAGATTTTGATAAAAATTGACGATGAAATATCCGAAGGTGAGAAAGAGGTTTTAGAAAAAATAAAAGAAAGACTTTTTCATCCAAAAATAAAAATAAAAGGTGTAGAAGTAAGCGAAGTGCCCGAAGGAGAAAGTTTTGAAGATGTGATGAAAGAGCTGGATGAATTGATTGGATTGGCTGAAATCAAGAAAAGTATCCGGGAGTTTGCGGATTTTCTTAAAGTGCAAAAAATCAGAGAAACTTCAGGATTGAAACCCGTTAATAATTCATTGCATACTTTATTTTTAGGCCCTCCGGGTACAGGAAAAACTACTGTTGCACGTATTTTAGGAAGGATTTACAAGCATTTGGGATATTTAGAAAAAGGACATTTGGTAGAAACCGACCGAACAGGAATGGTGGCGGGATACATAGGACAAACTGCCATAAAAGTTGACGAAATAGTCACCAAAGCCCAAGAAGGTGTACTTTTTATTGACGAAGCCTATTCACTTTCTAGAGATGGAGACGATAAAAAAGACTTTGGCAATGAAGCCATTGAAGTGCTTTTGAAGAGAATGGAGGATAAAAGAGACAATTTTGTGGTAATAGCCGCTGGCTATAATGACGAAATGAAAACTTTCATAAACTCTAATCCAGGCCTTCAATCCAGATTCAATAGGCACTTTATTTTTGACCATTATCATCCTGAAGAACTTTTAGGTATTTTTGAATTGTATTGCAAAAAAAATGACTTCGAACTTAGTGAAGACGCTAGGGAAAAGCTATTTTTTATCTTCGAAAAACTCTACGAAAAAAAACACAAAGGCTTCGGGAATGCGAGAGTAGTCAGGAATCTTTTCGAAAAAGTAATTGAAAATCAATCGAGTAGAATCATAAAAATCAGCCCGATAACCAAAGAATTATTGATAAAAATCGAAGAACCTGACATACCTCCAGTCAACCAAACTGTAGAGAAATTCTTGTACTTTTTACAAAACCAAGAGGAAGAAACAGAAGCTTGACTTACAGAAAAGTTATTTTCATTTGGTTTAGATCTGTTCCATAGCTGAACTTTAAAGCTATTTCTACTTTATCTCCAGCAAGTACCGTTTTTGAATTTTGAGCTCGTACAATCGTCGGAGGCATTAAGCTATCAGTTCCAGTAAAGTTAGCTCCAGGACAAACTTCAACATAAGACTCTAAAAACAGACCATTAATTTCGCCTGATAGACAAGCTTCAGTTTTTAATATCAACTCAACATTTAAATCATTTTGTTGATTAAAATCTATTTGATTTACCAAAAACTGACCTGAATAAAAAGTTGGCTGATGCCGTGTAAATTGAATTGGAAAATGATCAATTCCGTTATCAAAACTATTAAAACAAAGCCTACAGAAATTCAGTATTTTATTTGGGAAAAAACTGCCCTCGGTTTTTAGAAATTTTCGAGCATAATCAAAAATCTGGACTTGCAATTCATTGGCACAAAAAATACTCATCAACTCTCCTATCACAGCGTCCACTTTTTCGGGCAGTTCTACTTCAAAAACACTTTTCGAAAAAAACTCTACTTTGTTTTCCCAACCATTATTTTTTATTATTTGCTCAATATTTGCTTTTACCTCAGGATTGCTCTCTATCAAATATGCTTTTTTTACAAAAGGCAAGTACAAGCTCGACAAAGGCATATTTCCAACGCCTATTTCACAAACTACCTTATCTCTAAAAAAATTATTCAGCCCAAATGCTTTTGCAAAAGCTCCAACTCGTTGAGCATCCGTTTCCATTATTTTATAGTATAATTCAGGAAAACCAAAGTGATCGGGATTAAAAGTTTGTGCTTTAAGCAGCTCATATTTTAGTTTCTCATAATTCTCAACTATGCGTGTTGAAAGCTTAGACAATTCCATATTTTTTGTTGCGTTATTATCAAATTTAAAGAGATTTAAAACCCAAGTTCAATTTAATAAAAATAAATCAGCTTTTAAATTCTCTTAAAAAAACTTAAACCTCTCCCTTTCACCCCTTAAATAATTCCATTTATCCTTTTGCAACGCTTTGTCTATTGTTTTCATCTTTTCTAAAAACTATATTTACTAATATTTCAAATCTAAACTAAAAGCTATTTACCTTGAAAAGAAGAAATTTCCTTCAATTATCAGGTATGGGATTGGGAGCAGCTATGTTGCCTAATATTCCTATTATGGGAAACACCGTATCTTACGAAGCTCTACTCAATGGCTCCATGGACGTTGCCGTAAAAAAACGTTTGGCTGATGCTGCCTTAAATGCTGCAAAATCCAAAGGAGCAAGCTATACTGACATCAGAATTGGCCGATATCTCAACCAATTTGTGGTAACTCGAGAGGACAAAGTTCAAAATATCGTCAATACTGAATCTTATGGCGTCGGAGTTAGAGTTATTGCCGACGGCTGTTGGGGATTTGCCGCAGTAGTAGATGCCAAGTCTGAGGCTGACACAGCTCGAGCAGCTGAAGAAGCCGTAGCCATAGCTAAAGCCAACGCAAGGTTGTTAAAAGAGCCAGTTGTTTTAGCTCCTCAAAAAGGTTTTGGTGAAGTTAGCTGGAAAACACCAATTGTTAAGAACGCCTTCGAGGTGCCTATTCAAGAGAAAGTTGATTTGCTTTTGGGCGTAAATGATGCCGCCATGAAAAACGGAGCAAACTATATGAATTCTGTTTTGTTTTTGGTAAACGAACAAAAATACTTTGCTTCTTCTGATGGTTCATACATTGATCAAGATATTCATCGCACTTGGCCTATTTTTAACGTAACATGTATTGACCCAAAATCAGGAAAATTTGAAACCAGAAATGCCTTGAGTGCTCCTATGGGCATGGGTTATGAATATCTTCAGACCAATCCTAAAGACAAAATATCGGGCATCACTACCAGATACAACAAAGGCTATGATATGCTTGAAGACGCTATTTCGGCGGCACAACAAGCCAAAGCCAAACTTTCAGCCAAGTCAGTTGAAGCTGGTAAGTATGATTTGGTTTTAGATCCATCTCATCTTTGGTTGACTATTCATGAGTCGGTAGGTCATCCGCTCGAACTTGACCGTGTTTTAGGTTATGAGGCCAACTTTGCGGGCACATCCTTTGCTACACTCGACAAATGGGAATCTAAAAACTTCAACTACGGAAGCAAAGAAGTTACACTTTTCGCAGACAAAACCCAAGTAGGTTCACTAGGAGCAGTTGGCTGGGACGATGAAGGCGTTAACACTAAAAAGTGGGATTTGGTAAAAGATGGCACTTTGGTAAATTATCAAGCCATCCGTGACCAAGCCCATATCATTGGAGAAAAAGAATCACATGGATGTTGCTACGCTGATAGCTGGTCTTCGGTGCAATTCCAACGCATGGCCAATGTTTCACTTGCTCCAGGAAAAACTCCTCTTTCTGTAGAAGAAATGATAAAAGATGTAAAAAAAGGAATCTATATCATCGGCGACGGTTCGTTTTCTATAGATCAGCAGCGGTACAATTTCCAATTTGGGGGTCAACTGTACTATGAAATAAAGGATGGAAAAATAGGAGAAATGCTCAAAGATGTCGCCTATCAATCTAATACGCAAGAATTCTGGAACTCATGCACCAAAGTTTGTGACGACAGAGACTATAGATTAGGAGGTTCGTTTTTCGATGGAAAAGGTCAACCTTCGCAGTCTAGTGCGGTGTCTCACGGTAGTTCTACTGCAAGGTTTGATGGTGTAAACGTGATAAATACTGCAAGGAAAATATAATTGGTTATTGGTTATTGGTTATTGGTTATTGGTTATTGGTTATTGGTAAAATGAGTTTGATAGCTATAAGTTCCAAATCATCGAAACTTT
Organism: Lacihabitans sp. LS3-19; assembly: GCF_024343575.1. Taxonomy (GTDB): domain Bacteria; phylum Bacteroidota; class Bacteroidia; order Cytophagales; family Spirosomataceae; genus Leadbetterella. Next base: position 29,446 of record NZ_RJUA01000112.1, read on the forward strand.
AGGACTGTCCCAAAAATCATTACCAACCTTTTTGAACCTAGCATTATTTTTTTCAATTTAAAAAAAGAATTTAAAAAAAATGAGTATAATATTAACAGAAACAGAAGCTAAGGCATTGCTAACGAAAATAATAGGGTTTTCGAAGGCAGACGAATGCATAGTGAATATAGTTGGCGAACGTAGAGGAAATATCCGTTATGCTAGAAACGAAGTTTCAACTAGCGGAGCCTTAACCAACAAAAACATAGCGGTTACTTCAGCTTTTGGCAACAAAGTCGGAACTGCCACCATCGACGAATTTGATGATGCATCTTTAGAAAAAGTTGTAAGAAGGGCTGAAGAACTGGCTAGGCTGGCACCCGAAAATCCAGAATACGAAGGATTGGTAGAACCTCAAAAATACATGAAAGCCAATGGTTTTTTTGATTCTACAGCTGGAATTAACCCAGACAAAAGAGCCGAAAAAGTAGCCCAAAGTTTGGAACTTTGTCGCGATGAGAAGCTTGTAGGAGCGGGTTTTCTTGAAGATCAATATGGCTATACCGCTATCATGAACTCCAAAGGCTTATTTGCCTATTATGCTTCATCTAATGTCAACTTTTCTTTGACGGTTCGCACCGAAGACGGCAAAGGCTCGGGTTATGTAGCCAAAGGGTATAGTGATTTTGATAAACTAAATACGGTTTCGGCCACAAAAACTGCTCTTCAAAAAGCAAAAGCCTCCGCCAGTGCTCAAGCAATAGAGCCTGGAAAATATACTGTAATATTAGAAGCAACGGCTGCCACTGTTTTATTAGAAAACATTTTCTTTGGTATGGATGCCCGCAGTGCAGATGAAGGTCGCTCGTTTTTCAGTAAACCTGGTGGCAAAACAAAATTGGGCGAAAAAATAGTAGACGAAGCAGTGACTTTCTACTCAGACCCAGCACATCCAGAATTGCCATCTTCGCCGTGGTCAGGTGAAGGTTTGCCTCAAGAAAAACTAAAATGGATTGATAAAGGCGTAGTTAAAAACCTAGCTTATTCTATTTTCTGGGCTAAAAAGAAAGGTATTAAACCTGTACCTTTTCCAAATAACATGATTATGGAAGGAGGAAAATCTAGCCTTGAGGAAATGATAAAAAGCACAAAAAGGGGAATTTTGGTAACTAAACTTTGGTATATAAGGCCTGTTGATCCTCAAACATTACTCTTGACTGGACTAACCAGAGACGGAACTTTTTATATTGAAGACGGAAAAATAAAACATCCCATAAAAAATTTAAGGTTTAACGAAAGTCCAATAATTATGCTGAACAATCTCGAGACACTGGGAATTTCAGAACGAGTAGTGAGCACTGAATCGAATCAAAACTATATGATTCCACCTATGAAAATCCGAGAATTTACCTTCTCGAGTTTAAGTGATGCAGTTTAATTTTTAGGCAAAATATGAAATGGCAAGTTTAAAATTCTTGCCATTTTTTATGTTTCAAGCAAATACAATTGACCTATTTAATGAAAATTCAGTCAATACATTGACTAAATTAACGTTAATTCAGTCATTATAATGACCAAATTAACATAAATTTAGTCAAAATATTAATATTACTAAGAAAAAAAGCGTTACTTTTGCTAGTACTATTTTTTTATAATTATGGTAGTAGAAAGAAAAATAAAGGCAAGGTTATTAAAAAATCTAATACCTGGAAAAGTAAACGTAGTTTATGGAGCTAGGCGAGTAGGCAAAACTTTTTTGATCAAACAAATAGCAGACGAACTCAACGTAAATTATTTATGGCTAAATGGAGAGTTGCCAGAAACCCAGGAGATTTTAGAAAAGAAAAACTTAAACGAATATAGAAATATTTTTGCGGGATTCGAAATAATAATAATTGACGAAGCTCAAGCGATAAATGATATTGGTAAAATCTTAAAAATAGTAGTAGACGAGTTGCCACATTTAAAAATCATTGCAAGCGGCTCGTCAGCATTTGACTTGGCAAACAATCTTGGGGAACCCTTGGTCGGCAGAGCTTTTTGGCACGAAATGTACCCATTGGCACAATTAGAAATAGCAAACAGTGAGAATTTTTTCGAAACAGCGAGAAGAAAAGAAGAGCGATTAATCTATGGAAGTTACCCTGAAATTTATACATTAGAGGGTTTTGAGCAAAAGGAAGAATACCTAAGAGATCTAGTAAATTCTTATCTTTTAAAAGACATTTTGATCTTAGACGGCGTCCGGAATTCTTCAAAAATCTATGATTTACTCAAACTTATTGCCTTTCAACTGGGCAAAGAAGTGTCGTTAAACGAATTGGGAACGCAGCTCGGAATGAGTAAAAATACGATAGAAAAATACCTTGACCTTCTGGAAAAAGTATTCGTTTTGAAAAAAATACCAGGTTTTAGTAAAAACCTAAGAAAGGAAGTCACGAAAAGTTCGAGGTGGTTTTTCTGGGACAATGGCATCAGAAATGCTGTAATTAACGATTTCAAAAGCTTGGCGTTTAGAAACGACACTGGCGAACTATGGGAAAACTATCTTATGATGGAGCGACTCAAAAAAAATGGCTACGAAAAAAACAATGTAGAAACGTATTTTTGGAGAACATATGACCAACAAGAAATAGATTGTATTGAAGTAAAAAACGGAGAAATTGAGGCTTATGAATTTAAATATTCCAGTAAAATAGCAAAAACTCCAGGTGGATTTGCACATGCTTATCCCGAATCATCGTTTTCTACAGTAAACAAAGACAATTATTTAGATTTTATAATTTAGACAATCTGCTTCCGTTTTTAATAAATAAAACATATTAAAAGTATTGCCGAAAAACCTTTCTAAAACGGAATAAGCATCGACAGCCTAAATACTTATGAAGAAATGGCTATTTTTGACATTTCAAACAAAAAGGTTTTTGAGAAAAAGCTTGAAAGCCAAAATATTGAAAAAATAAAATTGCCCAATTTGAACCCTGGGACTTATTTTTTGAAATTGAAAAAAGAGAAAAATATACATTTTTTCAAGATAATGAAAAACTAAAAAACCATAATGAAATTCATCAGGACTTGTGCTTTTTCAATAGTTATATTCCTTCAAATATTGGCGTGCAAAAAATCGCCAATAGATGTAATCCCTGTTGTAGAACCTGTTAAAGAAACCCCCAAAGACACAACAGTTGTAGTAATTCCTCCAAAATATCTTAAAGAAAACACTTGGATTTATGCCCAGATGAAACAAAACTATCTATGGGAATCTGACATGCTTGTTGAAGAAAAAACAGATAAAAATCTAGAACCAAAAGCGTATTTTGAGTCTTTGCTTAGCCCAAACAAGGACTGGGTGTCATATATGAAAATCCAAAAAGAGGACATGCTGGATTTTTGGAATGGAAATCTAAAATCTTATGGAATAAGATATGCAATAATTAAAAAAGAAGATGGAACAAATAATTTGAATCTGGCCATCTCATTGGTCCTTAAAGATAGTCCTGCAGAAAAAGCAGGTATGTGGAGAGGCGATATTATCACCAAAATTAATAGTAGCAAAATCACAGCAACAAACCTTGCTCAATTGTTAGAAAGTGACCAAGCTGAATTTGAATGGACAAACACAAACCAAGATAATTTCAAAGAAACAATCATAAAAAAGAAGTTTCAAGTAAACCCTTTTCAAACTACTGAAGTTTTTGAAATAGGTTCCAAAAAAATTGGCTATCTAACTTATGCACAATTCCTTCCAAATGTAGAGAATGAATTAAGAAAAATTTTTGGAGATTTCAAAAATCAAAATGTGAACGAATTTATTTTAGACTTAAGGTTTAATCCAGGTGGATTTACACCCAATACCGAAATCATGGGTTCTCTTCTGGTAAAAAATCTAAACCCTGGTACTGAAATGTACCATAATGTTTGGAACAAAAGCATAACCGAAGAAAAAATAAAAACCAGTGGCCTGGATGCTGGAGTAAGAACATGGACTTCGGAAGTAAACAATCTTGATAAACTCCAAAGGCTTTATGTTTTAACTTCGAAAACCACTTCCTCGTCTTCAGAGCTGATTATCAACTGCTTGAGGCCATTTATGGATGTAATAATTGTTGGGAACAATACCTATGGGAAAAATGTGATTTCGGTAATTCTGACAGACGAAACAAATTCCTTACCTTATGGTCTTATGCCAGCATATACAACTATCCTTAACGTAAAAGGAGAATCAAACTATGGAACCAAAGACGGCTTTACACCAGACTATTCCGTTATTGACGATATTATGCCCTATTATCCATTGGGAAACCCTAACGAGACACTTCTGAAAAAGACACTAGAATTAATCACTGGAATTCCTCCCATAAACACAATTGATAGCCTACATTATAAGGTGAATTTAAAAGACAACTACCACTATTATGATAGCGGGGCAACCCATACTTTTTAACAAAAAACCTATTTGAGATAAATATCAACAATAACATCTACTCAATTTCCCCGTTTGACCATTTCATTACAATATATTATCTTTAAAGCTTATATTTAAAAGAAAAAGCTAATTGAAACCTTTCGTATTTACCCGTATTCAATATAATTCTGGCGACTGGGACACTGACCAACGTATGCCTAGCAATGTTTTGAACTCACTCGTAGAATACACCACCATACCGATTGACGAAAAAGAAAGGATTATTTACCTAACGGACAAAAATTTATTCCGAAGTCCAATTTGTTATCTTTCAGGGCATAAATTAGTAGAATTCACTTCACTTGAGCGGGACAATTTGCATCGATATATTCAAAACGGAGGTTTTCTGTTTGTAGATGATTGTAACCATGACATCGATGGACTTTTCGCTAAATCATTCGAACAAGAAATGGGTCAAATATTCGGTCAAAAAGCTTTACAGAAAATCCCAAATACACACGAGATATATAACAGTTTTTTTAAATTTGAAGGCCCACCTACTACTAGTTTTGAACTCAATGGTTGGGGAGACGATCTCGTTCATGATTACCTAAAAGCCATAACTATTAATGGTCGAATATGCGTTTTGTATTCCAATAAAGACTACGGCTGCGAATGGGACTATGACTTCAGAAATAAACGGTGGTTGGCCGAAGACAATACCAAGTTTGCCGTAAACATCATCAATTATGCATTAACAATATAAAATTTTGGAAAATCTAAAAACACTCGTAAACAAACTACCAAAGCTAAAAACCGAAATAGGGAAAGTGATAGTTGGCCAAAGCCAAGTTATTGATGAAATTTTGATATCATTTTTGGCAGGAGGGCATTGTCTTTTGGAAGGCGTCCCAGGACTAGCTAAAACACTGATGGTAAAAACACTAGCGGATGCTCTTGATATGCAATTCAAGAGGTTACAGTTCACACCTGACCTAATGCCCGGTGATATTATAGGTACTGAGATATTAGAGGAAGACCACGAAACTGGAAAGAAATTTTTCAAATTCAATAAAGGGCCTTTGTTTGCTAACATAGTTTTGGCAGATGAAATAAACCGTACGCCACCAAAAACCCAAGCGGCACTTTTGGAGGCTATGCAAGAATATAAAGTGACTTATGCTGGTGTAAACTATGATTTGGACAAACCTTTTTTGATAATTGCAACTCAAAATCCGATAGAGCAATCCGGGACTTATCCCTTGCCTGAAGCTCAACTCGATAGATTTTTGTTGTTTATTAAACTTTATTATCCGTCGGAATCAGAAGAATTAGAAGTGCTAAAAAGTACTACTACGGATAGAAAAGTAAACATTGAAAATGTTTTTTCGGCAGCAGAAATCCTTGAATTACAAAACCTTACAAGACAAGTACATATAGATGATGCTTTGATAGAAAAAGTAAATGCATTGGTAAGAAATACTCGACCTCAAACCAGCACATCGGAATATGTAAAAAAATGGTGCGAGTGGGGAGCAGGACCAAGAGCTGGACAAGCGTTAATACTTTGCTCGAAAGCTAGAGCAATACTCCAAGGAAGATTTGCGGTTATTCCAGAAGACATAGAAACACTGGCATTTCCAGTTTTACGTCACAGAATTTCTCTGAATTTCAGAGCAGAAGCAGAAGGAATAAGTACAGACGATGTGGTAAAAATGCTCATAAAGTAAAAAATAGGCATATAACAAAACCTAATGTCGCTAACCAAAGAACTCATAAAAGTCAACAACCTGCAGCTTGCCGCCAAACTGGTAAGTGATCAACTCGTAATGGGCATGCATGCCAGTAAGAGGTCTGGCATGGGAGCTGAGTTTGAACAGTACCGACATTATATACCTGGCGACGACCCAAAACGAATAGACTGGAAGTTATTTGCGAGAACACAAAAGCACCAAATAAGAGAATCTTCAACGGAAAGTACCCTATGCATAAATTTCATTTTGGACCTTTCTGGATCAATGAACTATAGTGAAAATGGTGTTTCAAGGCTTAATTATGCAAAAATTCTTTTGGCATCCTTATCATACCTAGGTTTTAGACAAAGCGACCACATGAATCTTTATTTTTTGAAAGATGGTCAACTAGAAAGGGTAGTGACTGAAGGAAAACAAAGTTTTCAAAAAATACTATATCAGTTAGAAAATGCAAAAGCAGCAGGAAATTGGACATTTGAAAAAGTGAATTTCCAGGATTTTCAATCAAAAGCTAAAGAATTGTTGATTTTTGCTTCTGATTTGTTCCAAACAGATTCAGAGTTTTTTTCATTAATAAAAACTTGGGAAAGACCAGGTAAAGAGATATTGATTTTTCAAATTTTAGGAGAAAGAGAAATTGACCTAAACTTAGAAGGAATTATCAAATTTAAAGATTTAGAAACTAACCAAACGAGGGAATTGTCAGCCTCAGAAATCAAAAAAGATTATGAAAAAAACTTCAATTTTTTCTTAAATGAATTAGACAATGAATTGAATCTTAAAAATGTACATATTTACAGGTGCAAACTCAGCGATCCAATATCTGAAGTACTTAAAAACGCTCTAAAAAAACTAAAATGGAGTTAATAAACCCAAACATACTCTGGGGATTATTAGCAATCTCCGCTCCCATTCTGATTCATTTTTGGAATCAAAAAAAAGCAGTTACCATAGATTGGGCAGCTATGAAATGGCTCATAGAAAGTCAAAAACTAAAAGCCAAAGGTTTAAGATTGGATGATTTACTTTTGCTATTATTAAGAATTTTAGCAATGATACTTTTGGTACTTATTCTTTCTAAACCGTTGATAAATAAGCTTTTACCTAAAAAGAAAAACCTAGAAAAAATCCATTTTTTTCAGAAAAACAAAACGCTTTTTGAAAACTTCAAATTTGAGTTTTCAGATGCTATTCAAAAAAAAGAAAAGGTATTTTGGTTAAATGATTTAGAAAATACGATAAAAAAGACAGAAGAAAACCTAAATAACAATAATATACAAATTGCTTATATTCAAACAAATATAAATATTTTACAAAAAAAGTATCCAGAAAAAGAGATTCATATTTACACAAATCACCCAGTGGATCTCAATTTATATCCGAATATCTATTTAACAGAAAATCTAAAATTACATCCACTCAAAACTGAATCTGAAAACAATACTAAAGCTTTATTTTTTGGTCAATATGTTTATGTAAATAAAAAAAATGCACTCGTTCGCACCAATGAAAAACCAGAAAAAAAAGTTATAGACAAAGGTGATATTAAAGTATTTATTGATGATAACAAAACCTTAAAAGCAGCTTTTGAAGCTATTAAAGAAGTTTTCGGTTTTCCATTCGAATATGTTCAAAAAAAGGAAGCTGCGGAAATAATTTTCAACCAAAACAGCGTTTATCACACCATAGAATTTAAAACTGATGGAAACTTAGAAACTCAAGAAATCATCTTAGACCTCAATCCAGAAACATCCAATATAATTTTTAATGGAAAATTACCAGAAATAATATTGGAGATACTCTTAAACCACTATCAAATTAGTGACAAAAATACTCTTATAAGCAATCAACAATTAGCCAGCATTTTTAAAACAAAACAATCAGAAAACAAAACGAAAAAAATGGCAATTGACAAATATTTGCTATTCCTATTTTTAGGAATAATAATGGCAGAGCGGTATTTGTCTTTAAAACAGAATAAATGAAGGAATTAAAAAATAAAATACGCTTATTTATCTTCCAACAAGTCATTTTAGACTTGTTGAAGTGTCTATTCGTGTCTTTCTCTCTCTATTTCATATCATTTGCATTATTTAATTCATATAAAATTTCTGCAATCTCCTTTCTTTTTGGGTTTATTGCAACCGCCATTTTTACTAAACTTTTCAAGGATAAAACAAAATTAGCTCAAACGGTTTTACATAAAAATAATCCACAAATAGAATACAGTTTGTCTTTGCTTTTTAAGGATAATCTAAATGCAGCAGAAACTTTACAGGCAGAAAGAATCAATGAGAAATCCTTAAAAATTCCGTTCAAATTAGACAAGATTTTTTGGTTGCTTTTGGCATTTTTAGGATTAAGTTTTTTTTCAAAAAATCTAAAATTCAACTCCCAGCAAAAAAAATCTGCTTCCATAAGAGAAAGTATTTTAACGGGAAAATCTAAACAAAAACCTAATCCAAAATTCATTTCTTCGAAACTAAAAATCGTTCCACCTAGCTACACAGCTTTACCTACGAATACAAGCGAAAATCTAAATGCCGAAGCTATAATTGGTTCAAAATTAGAGTGGACGGTGATTTTTGAAAATGCGAAAGATCTAGAAGTATATATCGAAAATGCAAAGGGCAAAAACTTAGTTTTTAGCAAAATTGACACAAACACTTATCGTTTTTCTGACCTATTAGTAAGTTCTAGCTTTTACAGCATAAAAGCCCAAAAAGGAGATTCAACAGTTTATCAATCTGAATTTTACAGAATAGAGGCCATACCAGACGCTCCGCCAAAAATAGAACCAGTATCGAAAGAACTGTACCAATTTCATAAAATTTCGGACCCAACAAAAATCAATGTAAGTGCTAAAATATCAGACGATTTTAGAGTTAAGGAATCCTATATTGTGGCCACAGTGGCGAGAGGATCTGGCGAAAATGTGAAATTCAGAGAAGTTAAATGGCCAGTGGGTTCTAAAAATTTCAAATCAGAAAATATCTCCAAAACGATTGATTTAAAATCCTTAGGATTTGCTCCTGGTGACGAACTCTATTATTATTGGGCCGCTTTTGACAATAAATCACCAGAGCCAAACTTCTCAAAATCCGACACCTATTTTGTGGTATTCAAAGATACCGCTGCAAATGCTGAGACGGATTTAGCCACCATGGCCATGAATATTTTGCCAGAATATTTCAGAAGCCAAAGGCAAATAATCATTGATACCGAAAAATTGATTAAGAAAAAAAACAAGATCAAAAAGCAGGAATTTAATAGTGAATCCAACGAAATTGGGTACGACCAAAAGATTTTGCGTTTACGCTATGGTCAATATTTAGGTGAAGAATTTGAGACAAGCATCGGTCCAGGGGGGCATGACGATGAAGACGGCGATTTCATGAAAGGTTTTGTGCATGCCCACGATTCAGAGGAGCAGGAAGACAATCATGTGGAAGCGGAACATCACGATCATGGCATTACTAACCCAAATGCCGACCAAGACCCTTTAGCTGCTATGATGGCCGAATATGTGCATTCGCACGACGATGCCGACGCGAATACTTTCTATGAGCAATCCACGAGAAGTTTACTCAAAATGGCCTTAGAACAAATGTGGCAGTCAGAATTGCATCTTAGACTTTATGAACCTGAAAAAGCACTTCCATTTGAGAACAAAGCTTTGGCGTATTTGAAAGAAGCTCAACAAAAAGCAAGAGTTTATGTAAAGAAAACAGGATTTGACCCGCCTCCAATTAAGGAAAAAGAGAAGAGATTGACAGGAGAATTAACGAAGTTTAATCTAAATCAAAGCTTTGCAAAGACATTCTATGAAAACGAAACTTTGGCTTTATTGGCTAATCTTACCGATATTTTAGAAAAAGAAACCCTAGACAAAAATGATAAGCAAAGGTTAGTGAATCTGAGTCAAGCTTTGTCAGAAATACCGAATTTAAAAAGCTCGATTTTAAAAGATTTACAAACTTTGATAAATAGCAAAAGTATTTCAGAGGCTCAAAAAGCAGCCTTGAAAACAAAATTGCTGACCTTGTTGGATATAAATTTGGCAAAAAGCAGAAATGGAAATTCTACGAAAAACAATAAAGATTTAGAGGCGGTATTTAGAAAAAACATGAAATAAGAATTGGAAGAAAAAACCTTAAATATCGTATTGAATATACTCTTGGCAGGTCTGTTTGGTCTTCAAGCTTATGGATTATACAAAGTAAAATCACAGAAAAGGTGGCCGATAAAAGTCATTTTGAATGTTTTGCTATTGATTTCTATTGTTCTGTTGATATTTCCACCAAAGTTTCAAAAAAACATCACAAATAATAAAATCGGAATAAAAGATGAAAGAATTCCAGCTTCTGAAATAAAAAAGCTACAGGATAGTTTGGACATAGAATTGGTGATTACACCAAAAGACTACCTATCAAAATTCATTGACAAAAACCCTGAAATTCATCTGTTTGGGCAAAGCTTCACAGCAGAATTTTTGAGTGAATTGGCAGAAAAAAACATGCATTTACATCCTTATTTTAGCAAAAATGAAATTCAAGATTTAAGTTATCAATCGATACTTAGGCAAAACGAAAATCAGCAGATATTTGGGAAAATAGAGTTAGAAAACAAGGCGACCATTAAGGTAAAATATGGTTCTGCAACACTAGATAGCATAATTTTAGAAAAAGGGCAACAATCTTTTATTTTGAGTTTTCCATCCTTTTCTTTAGGTAAAACTGCCGTTGACATATTCTTAGACGACAAAGTGCTTAGTTCTATTCATTATTTTTCAAGAAAAGCTGACAAATTGAATATCTTGATTTTGTCCGAAAACCCTGACTTCGAAACTAAAACGCTTTCTGATTGGCTAGGAAAAAATGGACATCAGGTAAAAGTCCAAACTTTGGTGGCAAAAAATACACAAAACAATACCGATATCAATAAAACTGAAAACGAAAAGTACGATATTGTTTTTGCCACGCCGGCTAATATTTCTCAATCCATTTGTAAAAAAACTATCGCAAACGGAGGTGCAATATTTATGTATAATGCAGAAGAAAGTGCAATTGAAGTATTAAATAAAACTTATGGAACTGGATTCAAATTTCAAAAGATTGGAAACGAAAAAGAAATTCAACTAAAGGAAGGTCTTTTTGCATTGCCTTTTAAATTTTTACCAGAAACGCATTACCAAATAAACCAAGATTGGCCAATTGCAGTCAATAGTAAACGAATTGGAACTTCACTGCTGAGCGAAACTTATCCCTTGTTATTATCTGGAGACAGTATTACCTATCGAAAAATTTGGGCTGAGGTTTTGCAAAAATTGAATATTGTTCAAAAAAACAATATTGCAATTCAAGCACCTATTCAAAAAGACTTAAACACCGAAATTATTTTCAACAATTTTGAAAACTTGGATGCCATTTTCAAAACGCCAAACGATAGCATTTTTACGAAAAAACTAGCCTCAAATCCAAATTCTTATTTTGGAAACTATGCTTTCAGAAAATCAGGATGGCAAGCCATAGATCCTGAAAATGAAGTATTTATAGATGAGGATCTTGAATCTTATTTGGCTTATAATTTTTCAAAATCCGCAATCAACATTTATCAAAAAAATGGCATAAGTAATACGAACATTTCCCTAAAAGAGCCCATTTCACCTTGGGTTTTATTCTTTATTATATTCATTATATTAGCAATGCTTTGGTTAGAACCTAAGCTCTAAAAGTAAATTATTCTATTTAAAATTAAAGATTCTTAAATGAAAAACTTAAAAACTATTTTAATACTGTTCTTTTTTATCTTAAGAATTAATTCATTCGCTCAAGAGAGTCTCTTCACCCAAGAAATTGCCGAAAAACTCGCCGAACTTCCCATGCACTGCATAAGCCAAGAGTTTCCAAACAAAACGGGGCATAGTTCGGACGGAGCCGAAGATCACAAACTTTTACCTTCTCAACTACACCCAAGTTTTTATGGTTGCCTAGACTGGCACTCGAGTGTGCATGGGCATTGGATGTTGGTAAAACTGCTAAAGCAATTTCCAGAAATCAAAGACAGAGAGAAGATTATCAGAACATTAGAAAATAGCTTTGAAGCTGAAAAACTAAAGACCGAAGCTGAATATTTCACCAAATATAAAACTACCAAAACTTTCGAACGCACTTATGGTTGGGCTTGGATTCTAAAACTAGACCAAGAACTGCTAACTTGGGATGACCCTATGGCACAAAAATGGCATAAAAATCTGCAACCGCTAACCAATGAAGTGGTAAGACTATGGTCGGATTATTTGCCCAAACAAACCTATCCCAACAGAACTGGCGTACACCCAAATACAGCTTTCGGTCTTTGTTTTGCGTTAGATTGGGCTGCAACAACCAAAAATGAAGCTTTTGAAATGGCAATAATAGGTAGAGCAAATCAATTTTACTATTACCAAAAAGACGCCCCAGCCTATCTAGAACCAGATGGCTCGGATTTCCTATCTCCTAATCTCGAAATTGCCGACTTGATGCGAAGAATTATGTCGCCAAAAGAATTTGAGGCTTGGTTTGCGAAATTTTTATATAAAACCTCTATAGATAATTTATTAAAAATGCCAGTAGTAAGTGACAGAACTGATTTCCAAATTGTGCACCTCGACGGATTGAGTCTTAGTCGAGCTTGGTGTATGAAAGGCATAGCGTCAACCTTTTCTCCAAAGAATCCTTTAAAAACCAAATTTGAAAAAACATCAAAAGAGTTTTTAGAAAAAACTCTCCCTAATGTAACTTCTGGAAATTATGGAGGAGATCACTGGCTTGCTTCTTTTGCAGTATATGCCATCTTCGACTGAACTCAATTAAAATAAAAAAGCACCCCAAGAGGTGCTTTTTTATCAATCTATCTTAACATTACTAAAAAAATCCAACTTCAGTCAGCTGAAGAATCACATCTGTGCTTGCTGCTTTTTCATTTCTAAAAACTAAATATACATCATGCTTTCCTTTAACGTCTTGGTTTAGTTTCAAAACTGCCGTGCTTGAGCGAGATCTGTTCCACTCAGCCAAATTGGCTCCTGCTGGTGGCCTTCCAAATGGCAATTCTTTCAGGCCTACAAAGTCTGAAGTTGCTAATAACTTGCCGTCTGGCTTATCTAATCTTAGCTCTACACTTCCTCCCATTGCCCCATTTCTCATGTTGGCTTGCACAAAGGCTACTATCTCTTTTATTGAACTCAAATCTATGTTTTTATAAACTCCATAAGATTTATCTCCAATAAACGAAAATGAATAACCAGCAGTGCTAATAACTTGCGTGCTGAAAGAATTATCCAAATCTTGCGGACGAAGGTAATTTGGTTTTAAGACTAAAAGCGTTTCTTTAGTCAATGGCTTGGTTTTAGCAGAACCTTTGTCTTTGTAAGCCGCTCTTAATACAAAACTGCCAGCTGCACTTTCGTAGCTAGGCGTTTCAGGTTTCACCTCACCGCTAAGTCCTAATTTGGCCACGTTTAATTGATTGGTACCAAGACTAAAGATATAATCCACCATACGTTTGGCATTGATTTCACTCAAATCAGGGTGGGCACTCATACCATGCTCTCCCCAAACACCGCTTCCACCTTCTTTGATTTTCTTAACCAAATAAACCATATTTTCTGGCGTATTGCTGTACTTGTCAGCCACAGCTTGGTAACTTGGCCCGATAGACTTGGTGGTATATTGATGACACGACTTACAGTCAGCAGCTTCTATTAAGTTTCTTCCAACGGCAAATGAGGCCATATCGTCCGCACTTTTTTGCTTGGCGGCAATCTCGATAGGATCAAATCCTTGAGGCAAATAATCAAACGTAACTGCCACTTCATCAGGCTTTATTTTATCGCCGTCTTCGTGGTCTTTTACCTTAACATTATAGTTTAAAGGAGTATTTCCAAAATAAAAAGTTTGGTTGCTTGATGCCAATACAATATCAACTTCTGGAGCAGTATTACCAGCCGTTATCGGAATTGACTGGCTGTTTTTGGCACCTTTGGTATCTGTTACTTCCAATATTGCATTAAAATTACCCGCATTTTTAAAAGTAAAACTAGGTTCTTTTCCTAAAAGACTTGCGACTAGAGCTTTCTTTTGGTCTACTATTTTCCACTTATAAGTCAACTTGCCCTCGTCATAGGCATCATAATCGTTTGAACCCTCTGCAGAAAATTTAACTGCCAAAGGCAAAGCTCCAGAGGTTTTGTCGGCATTTGCCACTACATTAGGTTTTCTGTTGCCTGCATTGTATTCTATTTTCACCAGTTTAGAGTTATCGTTTCCTCTAAACCATGCAGAACCGTATTCTAACACATACATATCACCACTTGGGCCAAAGTCCATGTCTATAGCTGAACTGAAGTTCATATCTGGTAAGACACGTTCCATAGAGACATAGTCGCCATTTTCGTCCATTGTTACGGCCATAATCCAGCCACGCATAAACTCCGTAATGAGCCATTTACCCTCATAATATGCCGGCCAAGGTCGTGGTGCAGTAGCAAAATCTGCTTTTCTAAAAACTGGCCCACCTGTAGCACTTCTACCTGATGTACCAACCAGAGGAAACTCCGGAGAAGGTCCGTAAGGATAATAAATAAAAGCTGGAACTGGGTTCGGAAGATCCCGAATACCTGTATTATTAACTGAATTATTTTGCGGGTGATTTACATCAAAGGGCTCACCATAGGTTCCATCAGCAGAATTGTATTTTTTGTAAGGTCTATTGTTTGCAATAAAATATGGCCAACCGAAAAACCCAGGAGCTTTGGCTTGATTAAATTCGTCATAGCCTTTAGGTCCCCATGTAGAATCTTTGGAGGCATCAGGTCCCACTTCTCCCCAATACAAATAACCCGTCTTTGAATCTAAATTTACTCTCCATGGGTTTCTGTGACCCATAGTATAAATTTCGGGTCTGGTCTTTTCAGTTCCTTTTGGAAACAAATTACCTTTTGGAATGGTATAAGTTCCGTTTGCCTCAGGGTGAATTCTAAGAATCTTGCCTCTTAAATCATTCGAATTACCCGGTGCTCTTTGGTCGTCCTCGTTTTCATGGCCAGGCGTTTCTACCAAATTCGAAGATCCTTGACGAGGATTTACTGTGTTATTTCCAACTGTTAAAAACAAGTTGCCGGCTTTGTCCCAGGTCATTCCTCCACCAGTATGGCAGCATTCTTCGCGTTGGGTTTTAACTTCAAGAATCACTTTTTCAGATTCCATCACCAGCTCATCATTTTTAAGGACAAATCTTGTCAAAATGTGCTTTGATTCAGTTGGATGAGCATAATACAAATATACCCAATGATTTATGGCGAATTTAGGGTCAAGACTTATACCCATAAGGCCTTCTTCAGCCTCACGTGTTTGACCTTGTTTGTTGGTATATTTAGTATTTACAGTAATAAAGCCCGCATCAGAAACTTCTTTCGTTTTTTCATTTACGATTTTCACACCACCTTTACGCTCTACAATAATTACCTTATTACCAGGCAAAAAAGCCATTTCCATAGGCTCATCAAGGCCTTCTGCCAATACTACTTTTGTGAATCTATTCCAATCTGGAGGGGTTGGTTTGTCAGCCATAAAGCCAAACCAAGCAAGTATACTTAGAAAAAAAGTAAAGAGAATCTTTATCATTGATAAGATAATTTAAGGTTGAAAAATTAAAAATACCACCAATAAACGGAAACCCTCCAATTATTAGATGTATCAGTAATATTATTAGATAAGTTGGGATTTTTGCAGGATGAAGGGTTTGGGATTTAAACCCAAACCACCCGACAAACCTTCTTTTCTTCATCATAGTTTAACTCAATAAAATGAAAGCCAGGACGACCAATAAGTTGAAGTGGGAATTCATGAGTACCAGAAAAAATAGGGATACTTTGTAGTATTGGATATTTCCTGCCTTGCGTATCAATTTGGTTGATAGTTAGGCTAGAATTTTGGATAGCTTGGATTTTGATATTTATACTTCCATCAGTTGTGGGATTTGGAAAAACTGTGGGTTCTAATGGTTTTTCAGTAGCTAGCAAAACCGACGATCTTCTTGCTAAAATACCCCCTTCAATTGCATCAAACCTATTGGTAAGTATCTGAGTAGTGATTGTTTCGGAACTTCCGAGCCATTTGGTGAGAACTTCGTCGTACACACTTCTGTAATCGTATTGAAATACAAAGTCCTTGTTTATATCTAATGTATTAAAATCAAAAGGTTTACCGTAAACATTTCCATTTACGTCTTCGCCAAATACAAACATGACACCTGCAGCACCGTGGTCTGTTCCGTTGCTGTCATTTTGATTTGGTCTTCGGCCAAACTCCGATACAGTCATACCCACCACGTTTTTAGACAAATTTTGAGCCTTTAAATCCGCCATAAAATACGAAATAGCACTGCTAATTTCGGCCAATAAAGCAGCATGTTTTCCATCGGTAGTACCTTGTCCGGCATGAGTATCAAAACCATCAATACTCAGCAAATAAACTTTAGTTTTTAATCCACCTGAAATTAACCTCGCTACTAATTTCAACTCTTCCGTGAGTTTCTCTTTGGAATACTCTAAAGTGTTTTTACCAGTATCAAAAGCATCTTTTACAACCTTTGAATATTTGTTGGATTGAATACTTAGGTCTAAAAGGAAATTATGCTCGGCTTCGTAAGCTCCTTTTTCACTCAAAAAACTTTCGCCTGATAACAAATCTTTTCCTCTTTCATAAAAGTCATTGGGATTCTCAACAGAAATTCCCAAGTCTTGAGAACCAGACTGAAAAAGCAAAGAAGAAGAATTGCCGATATTCATACAATTGGGATGGTCGCTGGCATTATTAATCTTTTCAAAATATCTCCCAATCCAGCCTGATTCAAGTCTTTCTGCATCGTTTTGGGGATTAATTCCACTCAACCAAATATCTGTAGATCTAAAATGTGAAAGATTGGGGTTTGGATAGCCGACTCCTTGAATTACAGCCAGATTTCCATTATTAAACAAGCCGTATAAGCCATCGTTTTTGCCAGACCTTAAGGCAGGATTTAGATACGAAAGGGTGCTTCCTAATTTTAAAGCTTTGTTCTTCGGTATATTGAGTGTTTTTCTGAAAGTGGAATAATATTTATCATTTTCTGCAGGAATCACAGTATTCAATGCATCGTTTCCTCCAAACATTTGGATGATTACCAAAATATTATCGTCTGGATGGTCTAAATCAAGATTTTTTACCCAAACGGGAATTTTCCCAAGACTAAAAGCCGAAGAAAACGCCGCTGAAGCTGAGGAATATTTTATAAACTTTCTTCTGTTCATTGCTTTAACATAAATGAAAATCTGGCGTTTTTAACAATGCCAAAAGCATAAGTTTCAGTCTAAATCCACCTTGCTCTATATTTGCAATCATATTGGGCCATTCATAATCTGGCGTTCCGCCTAAAAGCTCTTTTTTATATTTTTCTAATTGTGAAGTAGTAGGACTTTTTGCCAAAAACAAAGTCAAAATCTGTTCCACCAGTTTATCGGCATTTTCTTTTTGATCAAACTGAGCTATCCAAGTAATCATTTGTGCATTTGTTTGGTTCCAAACAAAATAGGAAAGCTGTTGCACCGCAAAAGGGAAGGTTCGGGTATCCGTCCATTTTCTATAACCAGCCCAACCTGCTACGTTTGGAGGATTGAGCAATTCTTGCCCCATCGTTACCATTACCCATTCTTTCCAGTCTTCTTTAACATCAAAATGTTTTGAGAAACCGACAACTGTTTCAGCTGGTGTTTTTATCTGAACTCCCCTAGCAGCTTCGCTAAAGAAAAATTCCGATTTGAGAAGCTGACTCAAAACTGGCCTAATTTCCCAATTATTATCTCTAAAAGTCTTGGCTAATGATTTAATTAGCTCTCCATCTGGGGCCTCGGGCTTGCTGTAGACAAAATATCGAAATAACTTTTCGCAGATAAATTCTGAAACCTCTACGGACTTTTTGCTTAAAATTATATTGACTAAGTCTTTGATTTCTTGTTTTACACCAGCTTCGTAGCTCGCAGTAAAGGGTACATGTATGGTTTCACCTAGATAACTTTTTGCCTCAAAATCATGCTCATTAGGTGCAATAAATGCTTGAAAAATAGGAAATTGCTTCCATTCCTCTGAAAAAACATTCACTTTCCAACCTGTAAAAACCCTTGCTCCTTCTTTAACGTCTTGCTCAGAATAATTCCCGATGCCAACCGTATATAACTCCAAAAGTTCCCTTGAAAAATTTTCGTTGGGAGCAGTTTTCGTGCTGTCTTTTCCATTCAAAAAAAACAACATTGCTCCATCAATAGCTATTTTTTCTACCAATTCTCGAAAATTACCTTGGTGTAATTCCCTAAACAATACATTTTGTCGATACATCAAACCTGCATGCATCGGGTCGTCAATGGCAAATTTCGTGGTAAAATGTCCATGCCAAAAAAGTGTCATTTTCTCCCTTATGCTAGTCAAATCTTTTCCCATTTCGGCGGCCCACCAACGTTTGAGTTCATAGTTTTCCTCATATACTCGTTTGTAAACACCGTCTATAGCTTTCTGCTGGTCAGCTTGTGGGAGTTTCCACCAGGAAGGGAAACCTGAGTTTATCCAAGATGGACTTTGAGGCTTCGGATTTTTTAAGGCATTATCCAGTAAAAAATCCACCGCATCATCAGCTGTTTTACCTGCAAAATTTTTTAAGGTTGGCCAAGAAGTAGCAAAGGTAGTTCTCCTCAATAAATGAAGTGCATCTGCAGTACTAAGTGTTTGAGAAAAAGGCCTTAACATCGCGTTATATTTTCTGGGAAGATAATGCTAAAACGAAGAAAGTTGAAAAAAATTGAAAAGCCTATTTTCCTAAATTGATTTATTGATTTTAGATCTTTTAAAAGCGACATCTGTAGCAAAAAGCGGATATTCCGTAAAAATATTGGCAACAATATTCTTAAAATAACTCCGCTTTTGGGAATTTTTGTTAAAAATCCCATTGGCATATCCTCGCCAAACTATCTCAGAAGTAGATCCTTCTATCAAAGAAATCATCAAAGTACCTTCTTTCAAGCTATATTTTACAGATTTGTAAGTATCCTCCTCAGAATTATTATTTAGCCAATAGTTGATATTGGGTTGATCATATCCAGTGTATTTTATGGGATCGTAATACACATAAAAATTCACGAACAAATCCGGCTTATTTGCAGAATAGACATATCCTCTCGCACTCATTTGCTGAAGTATAGCCTGCTGTACGTCTTCACAAATATAATTGGTGTCACGTTGACATTCTACAAAAGTATAAGTCTTGTAGTCATTAAACCCCAAAGAATATTTATAATCGTGCTCTATAAACACACGGTTGCTAAAACATCCACACAATAACGGGATGGAGAATATTAAAACCAAGAATTTTCTCATGATTACATTTCGGTAATCTTCCTAGGTTTTTCTCCAGCGGCAAAAAGTGGGTATTGGTCAAAAATACTTCTAACCACTGACCTGTAGTAGTTTACGGGCTTGTTTACTTGTTTATTAAACACCCCAGAGGCATATCCTCTCCAAATCAAACGGCTGCTCTCGGCATCTAGAAGCGACACCAAAATCATCCCCCCGCCGAAGTTGAAAGTTTGAACTTTGTAGGTTTCGTCGCTTTCATAGCGGTTCACCCATCGCTCCATAGAAGGTTGGAAATATCCTTTATATCCTACCCTGTCTTTGATAATACTATAACTAACCAAAAGCCCAGGATTTTCGTCGGTTATTTTATATCCTCTGGCTTTCATTTGCCTTCTGATGGCATCTTGAATCTCGGAGCAAATGTTGGAAGTATCTATTTCACAATTTAAAAAATTGTAGCTTTTATAAACTGTAAAATCGGTATCATAACTATAGTCGTTATCTACCAAAAGTTTCATGGAGTTGCAGCCAACTAGGCCAAAAATCGCAAGGAAGGAGAAAATAAAGATTCTTTTCATTTGGTTATTTTTTTTAGATTCCAATAACTACGTAAAACTTTAGCTTTCAGTTGCTTATTTTTACGAATTTTAGCAAAAGTTTTTCAAGAATCAAACTAATAAACCAAAAAAAGGTTTTAAAATCCGCAATAATAATTCAAAGCCTTTATCATTTCGCCTTTTGTGATGCTTATATCGTATTGACAAGTGCCTATTCCATCTAATAATGAGGCTCTCACCAAATTGCCTTTATTTTTTTTATCTTGGAGGGTAAGGTTTACAATTTTCACAAAATCTAATTCATCTATATACACATTGCCATATACAGCAAAAATAAATTCTTCGATTTCAAGCAGCGTAGCTTCACTAATCATTTTTTTGGTAAACGAAATATAAGCCTCAGCTATCATTCCAGCTGCTATGGCCTCACCATGCAAAAGTCTTTGTTTACCTTTATCCAAATAAAAAGTTTCTATCGCATGACCAATGGTATGTCCAAAATTTAATATTTTTCTTAAACCTTTTTCAGTTGGATCTTCGGCCACTATTTGTTTCTTTATCTCTACCGAATGACTTATCAAATCCGCCAAATCTTGATTTTCTAAATCTTTTACTTTAATCTCGTTCCATTTAGCTTTATCTCTGATGAGACAGTGTTTTATGATTTCAGCAAAACCAGAACGAAGCTCATTTGCTGGTAGCGTTTTCAAAAATTGTTCATCAATAAAAACCGTTTTGGGCAAAGTAAAAACTCCAATATGATTTTTATATCCCTGAAAATCAACCCCTAATTTTCCACCAACGCTGGCGTCAACTTGCGAAAGAAGCGTAGTGGGGATCTGAATAAAATCGATTCCTCGCTTGTAGGTTGCTGCACAAAAACCGCCCATATCACCAATTACACCACCACCTAGATTGACTATAAGTGCGTGTCTGTCCAAACTATTCATTGTCATTTCTTCCCAAATCTGCTGACAGGTATCTAATGTTTTATGTTGTTCACCACTTTTTATAACTATAAGCTTGTGAGCAGGCAAACTGCTTTTTACCAAAGGATAGCAATGTTTTTTAGTATTATTATCTACCAAAACCATCACTTTTGAATATGTATTTTGAGCAAAAAACTGTGAAAGACTATCCGCAATTGGGCTTATGACTACTGACATTTTTGAAATTATTATTGAAATACAAAATTAGGGTAAAAATGAATCAAATAAAAAGGCTAAATTAATGTCACTAAATTCAAAAAAATTACCTTTGTAAAAAAAGTAATTTTGTGGACAACATAGAACTCATCTTAAAATACTTCTCTAGCTTAACAGAAACTCAAAAGGAGCATTTTGGCAAACTTAGAGAACTTTATGAATTGTGGAACGCCCAGATCAATGTGATATCTAGAAAAGATATGGAGCATTTGTATGAAAAACACGTACTTCATTCTCTCGGAATTGCCAAAGTCTGTGCTTTTGTGGCTGGAACTGAAATTTTGGATGTTGGAACTGGAGGCGGGTTTCCTGGCATTCCATTGGCTATTTTGTTTCCTGAAGTCAACTTTCATTTGGTGGATTCGATAGGCAAAAAAATAAAAGTAGTAAATGAAGTAGCGGCTGGACTTGGCCTAACAAATGTAAAAGCCGAACACCAAAGAGCCGAAAATATAGAAGGAAAGTATGATTTTGTAATCAGCAGAGCGGTGACAAGGATGGAGCCTTTCGTAGAATGGATAAAGCATAAATTCAAACGAAATCATTTCAATGCATTAGACAATGGCATTTTATATTTGAAAGGGGGAGATTTAACAGAAGAACTGGCAGAGGCAAAAAGGAAATATACCATCTACGATCTTCCGAATTACTTCGAAGAAGAGTTTTTTGAAACCAAAAAAGTAGTTTATCTTCCTTTTTAAATATGGCTGCAACTATTAATATTTCACACGAAAAAACTTCGATTACTATCAAGGCACATTTGTTGCTATACGGGACTTTCGCTTCGGATGAACTTGGGCAAAGAATAGTGGATGAAATAAACAGAATGTGGAATGAACCCAAAACAAAAATAATGCTAAATGAACTGGGATATGAGGTTTTGGTTGAGGTTGATTTTGAATGCTTAAGTCAGGAAGACATTCTTAATAAAGTACTGACAAATAACAACTTCGAGAATAATTTTATACGTATAGAAGAAAAAAACATAGCCGAACGCTCCATGATGGGCTTTGGTTTGGGAGATAACTCTGGCCATTGGCTTATCACTGACCAACTGGGCGATAGTACAACTGCCGCTCATGAGTTTGGGCATGCGTTGGGCTTGCCACATCCTGAGCAATTAGACTATAGATTTACGGGAATGCCTCCTATAATGGCACCAAGAGGTACTATTGTGGATGCTGAATATCAATGGAATCCACTCGCTGAACCTGGAGCTTATGGCGGAACTATGCGACCAATTTTTAGAAGAGTTAGAGCAGATGAAGTAATTCAGGTTATCCAGCATTTGGATTTATCTCAATCTGAAACAATAAATATTGGTAGACTAACAAATCAACTATTTGACGAAATCGGAAGACCTGTAGCATTAAGAAGTGACATTAACACTTGAATAACAAAATTTTAGCCTACATTGCTATCAAATAGAAAAACACAAATATGAAACTGCAATTTTTTATCATTATCCTTCTCTTTTTAGCACAAGCTTGTGTTACAGCACCTACTTCAACAACGAGTAGCGTAAAATCTAGTACTGAAATGGAAGCTAGAAGAGTTACAAACGAAATGAAAGCGGTTTTGAATTTAGACAACACGCAAGAAGAGAAAATATTGGTGATAAATGTGGTTAATTTTGCTATTCTTAAAAAACTCAGAGACAACAATCAAACGCAAGAAATAGCGACCACAAAAGAAAAATATAAAAATGAGGTAAAGCAAGTCCTAGACTCAAGTCAATTTAGCAAGTTTTTAGAAAATTTCGGTAATTTATAAAATACAAAATATCATGAAAAATAGCATTGCAGTATTCTTATTATTAAGCCTTTGGGCATGTGTACCAGGTACAACACCAAGTCAAGGCACACAAGCCATCGCTACCACAAGCCCCGAAGCCGAAGCAAAGGTTTTAACTTCAAAAATGAAGTCTGTTTTGAACCTGGATGCTGCTCAAGAAGAGAAGGTTTTGATGATAAATGTTGTGAACAAAAAAGTGGTAAAAAGGCTTAGAGAAACCAACGATACAAGTAAATTACCAAGCACAAAAGAAAAGTATCAATCAGAAATGAAAGGTGTACTTACTGATGATCAATTCACAAAATTTTTGGTAGAGTTTAAAGATATGTAATCAAAAGTCTTCAAGGTTTATTTAAAATCGTATAAACTATAGCAGAATCTGGCTTGGCAATAGGCATAAAGCTTTCATAGCCTCCAAAATCAACAATCGGCATATTGTAAGAAATTTTTCCTTCTTTTATCAAATCTTTTGAGGTCTTTTTTCCAGTAGCATTCATTGGCGATTTTACATCCATCTGATGCTCTTCAGATTTCTTTATTGTTTTATGAGGATAAGTATTATTTGGAATTCTGTATACCTGTTTTCCAGAGTATTGTATTTTCTGACCAAAAGCGTAATTTCCAAAAAATAAAAAAATTAAGGAAGTAAAAATTAATTTCATAATGTGTATATAGTTTGGTAATAGAACGATAGAAATTTTGAAATATTTTAAAACGGCAATCCCACCGCAAAATTCCAGATCATGTTATCTTGTCTCCAAGTTTTGTTGAAAGGTTTAATGTCTTTCAATACCCATTTTTGACCAGTTTCTAGCCAAGGTTTAACAACTGGGGTGGCCAAATCTATCCTGAAAATAATAAAAGAAAAATCTAAACGAAGGCCAATACCTGTACCTACGGCCAATTCTTTATAAAAGTTTTTGCTAAACAATGCCCCGCTTCCGTAGATGTATTCGTCTTTGTACATCCAGACGTTACCAGCATCTACAAATACCGCAGTTCCTATAAAATTACTGACTTTGTACCTTAGCTCAGTATTCAATTCAAGTTTTATGTCGCCTGTATTGTTTCCCAAAAACTGCTCTGCCAACGAGCCTGTTCTTGCATAAGTACCTGGCCCAACACCTCTCGCCCTAAAAGCACGTAGCGAGTTGTTGCCACCCACAAAAAACTGGCTTACAAACGGCAATTGGAGAGAATTTCCGTAAGGTACACCAATGCCCACTATGCTCCTGTTTGCCCAAGTAAGTTTGGGATTAAAGTCGTATTTGTACCTAAAATCATTCTCAAGCCTTATATATTGTGAATAATATTCTCCAAAAAATCGCCCAGTTTTCTCTGGATTATTACGGATTTTATCGGCCAGTCCAAAAAGATTTCCAGCAAAATCAAAACTCCCACGGTAAGCAAAATTACTCTTTTTGACCTGCTTTTGACTTACGGTAATTTCATAAGCACCACCAGCTATAAACTGGTTTTCCAGGATTACTAATAGACGCGGATCGGCGAATATTTCATCTATAAAAACCGTACTGATATTGCTGGATTTTACCAAATTTACACCGATGGGTTTAAGTGAATGTTCTATTCCTCGGCCTCGGGTCCAAGCATAATTTAGTGAAGCACGAGCAGAATTTAGATTGTAAAGGCCTGTTTTAATAAAACTTTCATAGCCAGCCTTTATTTGGGTTTTAGGTAATACTTTGCTAACCTCAGGGTCTATTTTGATAAATGGAGCAAAAAACCGTGGAATGTTTAAAGAAGCGTCTACCCCCAAACGATAGTTGTCTCGATACTCGCTGCTTTTGTTGCCTCCAACTTGCACCTCAAAGTTACCACTTGCCGAAATCTTAAAAAATTCCCCACCTCTAAAAGTATTGATATTCTGCCAATTAAGGCTAAGTTGAGATCCGGCTAACCCGCTTGACCTTGAAATAGCATTGGCTTCAATTCTTACAGACTTCTTTTTGTTGGTTTGGAGATTATAATACACATCTATAAGCGTAGAATCTAATCTGTTTACGACTTCATAATAGCTTTTGATAAACTTAAAATTTGACAATCCGACCAAACGATTATTGGTGATTGTTTGGAGTTCGCTATTAAAGAAAGTACCAGGACGAAAGGCTATTGCATCTGAAAAAATATCTTCTTTGTATTTTTTTTGCGGATCATCTAATATTAAACCTCTAAAAAAATCAAGGGAATTTTCGTTGGCATTTGTTACAATTTCGGTCTTGGAGTCAATGTTTACAAATATGTCATTGATTTGATACTGACGTTTGGCTATGGGCAAAATATCTTCTTTTGAGCCAATTTTCAAAATCACCTTTTGTGGCTTTATCGTTGTATCTGCCTCTATACCTACATATTCTGGTTTAAAATAAAAATAGCCTTTGTTTCTCAGTTCTTTGTCAATTTTCAAGCGTTCTTGCTTTATTTGAGTCAAATCAAAATACTCTCCAGGCTCAAAACCCTTGGCCGCAATCTCAAAATCTTCTTCAAATTGACCTTCACCTTTTACCAAAATCACAGTATCGATAGCAAATCTACGGTTAAGCGTAGCGGTATATTCAGCCAAAGCTAAAGACTTTTTGGAGTTTAATCCACCAACTACTTTTGCATTAAAATACCCTTTTGATTTCAGTACGTTTTCTAAATTCAAAGCGTTTTTTTCAACCAAAATTGGATTAATAAAAATCGGATCTTCCGCTAATTTCTTTTTAAACCAAGCCCTAATACCTTTGTCAGATTTAGGATTTCCTATAAAATAATGAAAGCCAACTTTATAGGGATATCCAAAAAGTTTGGTATTGGGTAAAGGTCGAGTTAAGTCTAAAAGCGTAGTTTTCAATTCTACTAAATTCTCCGATTTTAAACTATCATTTTTTATGATATTTATTGTAGCACCGTTATACAGTTTTTCTCCTGCAGGCAATTTGCTCGCAACTTTACAAGAAGAAAGCACTCCTGCAAAACCAATTAAAAACAATATGTATTTTATAAACTTCATTTCTTTTTCATCAATTCCTTCCAGGTGTCGTAGTCTATCGCAATAATAAATCCAAGACCAGTTTCTATCACAGAGCCTTCTATTACCATCTGGTTTAAGTTTTTTCTAAATACCTTTAATCTATATCGTCCGTCTTTGGTTATCAGCCAATTGGCCTGAATATTGTCAAATATCTCATCTGATTTCAAGTCTTTGTTTTCGAGTTCAAAGTTTTTTCCGACAGATATTGAGAGTCTGTCATTGGCAAGTTTTTTACTTACACCGAAATTCAAATTTGTATTTCGGGTATCGTTTATACTGTTAGACTCCAAGCCCAAATTAAGGTCAATACCTTTGATAATTCCTGAAGCATATTTGTCTAATTGAGAGCTAATCAGGTCACTTACCTTTTGGCGAGCTAAGTTTTCATAATTGGTAATATTGCCTACAATTTCGCTGGAATTAAAACCACCACCAACCAGCACCATAATGGCATTCGAATTTATCTTGTCTTGATATTTTTTATAAGCTACATCATTTTCAATTTTCTTTCCATTTTCACCAATTATCTTAAATCCTTCGCTTGCATAATCATCTTTATATTGTCCAATATCAGACTCTTTTAAAACCAATTCAAATTTTACAATTGGAGCAGAAAGCACTTCTGTCACTCTTAAATCCACTCTTAATGGGACGTTGAGTTTAATTTCCTTATATTTATCTAATATTGTTTTATTATCAAAAGGATAAGTTGAAATGGCCTTTTTTCCTATATTATATTCGGCCGTAATATCAAGTTCAGCTTCCATTGGATCACCAGACCAAACAATATGACTTTCGCTTGAAGAATTGATTTTAAACAGTCTTTTGATGGTCTGGTAGGTCAGCTCGTAGCTTCCGCTTTCAATATCGTATTGACCTATCATAAAAAGATCGCCTTTATTGTCAAAACCAACATTTAGTTTGCCTTTTCCATTTACAGTCATCAAGTCGCCAGTCACAGCATCCATGAGGATTTTTAAAGTCGCCTTTTCTGGTACATCTACATTGATATTTACGGCATTTGCAAACGATAATGCATTAGAGCTTTCACTTTCTTTTTTAGTTTCGGATTTATTAATATTCACAAATTTCACCACATTTGCCATTTCATTCGCTGCACTGGCATCGTCTGGCAGCAAAAGTGTAAGATCCGAATTGTCTTTTACAAAAACATCTCCTGTAAGTTTAAATTCTAGATTTTCTCCTTTCAGACTTAAATCAGCTCCAAAATATCCTTCTCCATAAAAGAGCTCATTTTGTCCTTTCTTTGCATTTACCAATTTGAAATCTTCCGAATTTATCTTAAAATCATAACTATAATTAGGCAAATTCTTCAAATCCACCTTGCCATCTACAAGCATCACTTTGCCATTTTCATCTTTTATTTCTGTCTTATTTAAGATGACTTTCTGATCTCTAAAAATCAACTTTTGGTTGTCAAGAATTAGCTTTGCTCCTGTTTCAACCAATTTAAAGTCAAACTTTTGAAAAATCGCTTCGCCGCTAATTATTGGACTAGAAGAGGAACCAGTTATGTCAAAATCGCCTGAAAGATTTCCTTTTAAGTCTGCAAGAATATCTTTGACATAAGATTGGGCCACCAAAAGGTCTATCTTTTTGATTTTGGCCTTAAAGTCAAGGGCTTCTTCTTTTTTAGGATAAAAAACACCAACAAGCGAAACATCTGTACTTGCTCCTATAAGGCTTGCATTTATTTTAATGTCGTCCAATGAATTGCTTTGAGCTTTTCCATCAAGCTTTCCTAATTTGACTTGGTTAAATTCAAAATCACGTATCAGAAAATCACCTGTAAAAGCCGGAGCATCTGACATATAATTCAACACTTCCAAGTCCAAATCTGCAAACCCTGCCACAAAACTTGAATCCTGAAGGAAGGCCTGAGATAAAAAATTCAAATCTATATTTTTTGAAAAAACACTCAGCGGACCATTGGGCGTTTCGTCTAAACTATTTACTCTAAGTATCTGACTTTTAGATGTAAATATCACGTCATTTATTAGTATGCCTTTATTCGAATAGGTTATACTTCCGTAAGGATTACCAGACCAAGGCTCATAATATAGCATGGTGCCGTCATCGTTAAATGATATTTGTAACTGATTATCAACGCTTTGCACAAAACCAGCCAATGCATGAATGGTTTTATCAAGTGAGTCTTTTACGGCGAGATTAAAACTTCCCACATTGTTTTCTAGTTTACCGTCTAGACTAGCATTTCGCAATCTAAAACTCGGATTAGAAACTCTATCGCTCTTTAAATCATACGTAAACACTTGTCGATTGCCATTATAACTCAAGGTGGTATTGTAGACTTTTATAGAATCGTATTGTAGAAAAGGTACATTTATATTTCCAGAAATCGGGATGTCTCCTGCACTTTGCAAACTGGCATCTATATTGATATTTTCAAAGGATTTTATTGCTGGCAAAAAAGCTGTAAATACTGAGTCATAGGAAATATTTCCATTTAATTTAAACGAATAACTTTCCTTTTGAATCACTGGTTTATAATCCAATAGCTTGAAGTAATTATTAATCTCTGCAAGTAAAATATTCTGTAGTTGGTCATAATCAAACTTGCCTTCAATAGATGCATTTAGAAAGTCAGAATTTACTTGAACTTTCTTTATTTCTGCCTGTGTGCTCGTTTTTACTTTTAATTCTCCGATTGGGTAATTATTACCATCTATAGTAAATTCAACGTTTTTCCCCTCAAAATCTATGACTGGCGATTTTGGGTCAAGGACAAAATTATTAAGAGCAATGTCGCCTTTAATGGTAATGTCCTCTGTTGATAGTCCTAAACTTTTCAGATTTACAAAATTAATTTTCGAGTCGCCATCTATTTGCAAATTCTCTTTTGATAAATCAATTTTTCCTTCCCAACTTAATTTAGCGGAAGGGTCGTCAATTGCAAGTTTTGTGTCAAATATTTGATTTTTTAGGTTTCCATCAAAACTAATATTTTCATACTTTTTACCTTCATAATACGCCTCCGAAACTGTTCCATTAAGGCTCATCTTCATGGATTTCAAATCTGTGCTTGAGCCATTAAAACTAAGGGCCGAACTCACTTTTCCGATACTTAGGTTTTTAATCAAAACACCCAAATCGTACCCTAGAACGTTAAGCTTTCCAGAATAAGCAAAGTTGCTGTTTAAGTTTTTAATATTACTTACCAAAGAAGCTTTGCCTTGCTCCGAACTGAGATTCAACTGTGTATCAAAATCCGCCAAAGAGCCTTTGATTGTTCCACTGGCTATAAAATTCTCAGGAATGTTTATGGCTTCAGGAAATTGCTCAGCAGGTACTATACTCAAAATTTCTTTTTTGCTCGAACTTAATTTCTGAATATTTAAATCAAAAATTGGCTCAGAAAAACGCTTAACAGAACCCGAAACTTGCAAGTTTGAATTTTGCAATGCCACCAAATTCATGTTTTCAATAATCACTTTATCAGCGTCTCCTTGGAATCTTCCACTAAGCTTCAGAGGCTTATTTGCCAAGTTTTTAAAATATTCATTTTGTTTTAAACTAGCGTCAAAAAACAAGGCGTCTGAAGGTGAAAAATTGCCAGAAGTAAGATTGAAATCGTAAGTGCTTTTTCCCAAATCTTTCGAATTTACCTCAACGGCAAGCTTTGACATTATCTCAGAATTATTCGTTTTGATGTTGAGTTCCGAAAGCTCCAGTCTATTGTCTTTGAAAGTTGCGAGGGTATAAATTTTCTTTATTTCAAAGCCTGACTGTTCTTTGGCTTGCAAATTTTGCAGGATCATTGAAAATCCGCCATCTGCGTATTTTATATCTTTGGCATTAAGCACCAAGTCATTAATACCAATATTTTCAAAATTGATTTGATGCTCTGGTGTTTTAGCGGAATTGGCTTTTTGGTAAGTAAAATTTTTGGCCTTTGTTTGGATATTTTGCAAATAAAACTCCCCTTTGGGCAAGTTCAAATCCTCCATAGTAAGTTTCAAATCAATATTTTCCCCAGAAGTTTGATTTCCGTCAAAATTCAAATCCCAATTCAAATTACTGATATCCAGATCATTGAATTTTACACTTGGCAAAACACTGTTAGTCTCTGATGTATCTGTCGAGCCTTTGCCGATTTTTCCAAAAATTGAAATATCTGCTAAATCCAGTTTCTTAAAATCGTAGAGGTCTTCTGAAGGATTGAACGTTTTAAAGCCCGAATTAAATTTGCCAATTTTCGCCTGAATAGCGTGCCCTACTCGTTTATCTGCATATTTTAAGTTTATGGATTTCAGATCCATATTATCCAACTGAAAAGATAAAGGCGTAGAAGTCGTATCCTTTGGTGCTGATGGACTCGAAAATGCATCAATTGCAAACTGGTAATTGAAGGCTTTTTCTTGATAATAAACATTTATGTCAGCGTTCTCGACTTTCAAGTTATTGACTGTAAGCTTATTATTTAACAAAGCCCACATGTCCATATCTAGCTTCAAGCTTTTAGCAGCAAGCAGCGTGTCTTTTTTTTGATCTTTTAAAAGTAGATTTTCTATCAAAACCCAGTCAGGAAATCCATAGGAAATACTGCCAGCCACCTCAGTTTTTAATTGATCCGAAAGGGTAGTTAAAACAAAATCACTTAATTTTTTCTGGCCAGGCTTTGAATTTAAATACAAAACTAAACCCACAGAAATGACTAACAATAAGAGGAGAATTATTGCGAAAATTTTAAAAATACGTTTTAAAACCGTCCGGGTCATATATGGATTTCAAATTCCTAAACAAAAATAAGCCTTAGTCCTTGTTATCTAACGTATTTTCGTTCCAAATAGCCTATTTTTTTATAAACTGGAAAAAATGATTTGTTATTGTAGAAAGGTAGTAACCAAAGTTTTGGAGAAATTACTTATAAATAGATAATACCAAAAGAAAAAATATCCGTTTCAACTAGCCTACAATGCTTCAGCTGACATGCCAAAGTTTTTATAAAGGCTTTTAATCATTCTAAGTGTTAAGGGTCTTTTAATACCTGCGACACCATCTCTTTACTCCCAAAATATTGGATGAGATCTTTTTGTTTTAATCCTTTCTCTTCCATCTCATATTTTATGGCTTCGATTGGGTCAAGTGGTTCGATAGCATAATGTTTATTTTCATAATCATCTACCAAAATTGATAAAACCTCTAAAAGGTCAAATTCCGGTGTTTTAGGCTCAGCATCAATTAGTGAATCAATCCTTTTTAATGCCGCTCTATATTGTTCTTCTGTTTTGATTGTTGTTATAATTTCCATAATTTATACATTTTTATTATCACCCCAAACTAATTCAAAACAATATAAACCTTTCATCTCTCATAAAAAAAAGCGGCCAGTAAAAATTTACTTAGGCCGCCTTCTAAGCTGAATAAACAATTAAAAAATCTTAGATATATTGATTGATTATCATTTCCATTAACTCTTGCTTTCCGCTGATTTGTGCTGGCTCACCAACTTCTTTGGCTATTTTAGCCAAGTCTTCAAGCGTAAGCTCGCCTTTCTCATATCTGGCACCGTTGCCTGAGTTAAACGAAGCATATCTTTGGTCTCTGATAGCATTGTATTTTGATTTTGTAAGGATATCATTTGCTACTAACAAAGCACGAGCAAAAACGTCCATTCCCCCTATGTGAGCAATGAAAATATCCTCTAAATCTGTAGAGTTTCTACGAGTTTTAGCATCAAAATTGATACCACCGGTTTTGAATCCGCCGTTTTCCAATATAATTAACATCGCTTCAGTTAATTCAAAAACGTCTATAGGAAATTGGTCAGTATCCCAACCATTTTGGTAATCGCCACGGTTGGCATCTATAGAAGACAACATACCAGCATCTGCAGCCATTTGAAGCTCATGAGCAAACGTATGGCCTGCCAAAGTAGCGTGATTTACTTCAAGGTTCAAGCCGAAGTCTTTCTCCAAACCTTGAGCATGCAAAAACCCGATAACTGTCTGAGCATCAAAATCATATTGGTGTTTAGACGGCTCTGCTGGCTTTGGCTCGATATAGAATGTACCTGTAAATCCGTTTTTGCGAGCATAGTCACGAGCGGTTCTCAAAAACTGACCCATGTGATCTAATTCTTTCTTGGTTTTGGTATTCAAAAGCGACATATAACCTTCTCTTCCTCCCCAAAATGTATAACCCATACCACCCAAAGCAATAGTGGCGTCAATACAGTTTTTAACCTGCAATCCAGCGTGAGCAACAACCTCAAAGTTTGGGTTAGTTGAGGCACCGTTCATATAACGTGGATTTGAGAACAAGTTCGCCGTTCCCCAAAGCAATTGAGCTCCAGATGCTGTTTGTTTTGCTTTTGCGTAGTCTACTATTTTAGATAGATTGCTTTCATATTCAGCCAAAGAAGACCCTTCTGGCGACATATCCACATCGTGAAAACACCAGAATTCTGTTCCTAATTTCGTGAAAAATTCAAAAGCGGCGTCCATTTTGTCATGAGCAGCCTGAAGAGCATTGGCGTTGGCATCCCATGGGAATACTTTCGTTCCTGGGCCAAAAGGATCACCGCCAGTACCGCAGAATGTATGCCAATATGAAATAGCAAAACGAAGGTGCTCTTTCATAGTTTTGCCAGCCACCACACGGTCAGCATCATAAAATTTGAACGCCAAAGGATTGTCAGACTCACGTCCTTCAAACTTAATGGCTTCTTTTATGAATGGAAAATATTCCTTCTCTCCTAGCGTAATATTCAACTTACTCATTGATTGTTATTTTTTGAAGTTTTTTTTGAACTATTTCTTATTAAGTGTCAAACTTACAATTAAAAATAATTTATTCAAAATATTTTTAGAGAAAATTTAAAAACTCCATGAATTATTGTTTCTATTGTAAGGTTCAAAGCTGAATTTGAACATATTTCTAAGGCCAAAATCGTTAGATTGACCTACGACATAATATCCGCCCACGCGAAAATAGAATCTGGCAATATTAAACACTCTATTAAATCCAAAATACAGTTCCGAATACTGGTATTTACGTTCGGGAACATACAAGAAACCCGCACCAGCTACTTCTCTTATTTTTGTTTTGTTTAATAAAGGTATTTTAGATGTAAAAAATCCATTAAACTGATGCTGGTAATGCGACTCAAAGAACCAGTCGAAAGTGGCAAAAGTTTGTGGAATAAGCTGAAAAGTACTCATGGCAGGCGAGAAAAAATAAGAATCTCCACCTCTTTGGTATTTGTAATCCATAATAGCCAAGCGGGTAGTATCTAGAAATTTACCCGCATTTATTCTATATTCTGATACGCCAAATATACCTAAACCAACACTTTGGTAAATTTGGGCAGACAAATAAGTAAAGCTACTCGCGTTTTTGTTTGGCCAGGCTTTTTCTATGTTCATGCCGAAAGTGGGAAACTTCGATCCCAATATTTTTTTTTCGTTCGGCTCTCTTAAAAACAGCTGTTTTGGCGTATAAGTAAAACCAATCCCCGTTTTATATATTCTACTTTCTGGAAAAACCTCAGGCTTATTGCCATTAAAAAGTTTGTCGCCCAGAGGCCCAAATTTAAAATCTGAAAGGTCATTTCTATCTTCAATTTGTCCGAAAGAATTCAAATAAAACCCATTGAAAAGCTCGGTTCTATGGCTAAATGCTATAATTTTGGATTCGTAGAAATTAGACCGCCTGGCAATATCTCGAATGGTTGCTGTATTGTTAATTGCATTAAAACTCGAAGCCAAACGCAGACTTACGCTCGAAACTCTTTTAGGATTGTAATAAAAATTAGCAAAAACATTGCCCCGAAGATCCTTATTCAGCAATCCGAAATTAAGATTTGGCGAAAGTTGGATTGATTTTCGATTTTCGTATACTTTTTTATAAAACAAACCATAGTTTATTCTCCAACCACCAAATGAGAATGGGTTAGCTACACTAATAATTGGATTAAAAAACCAATCCTTTTTTGCATATCTATTTATGTGTCCCCACCCAAGAAACACGAGCTTAGGAAAAGTTAGCTTATTATAAATTTTATCTATAGAGTCAAGATAAACTTTTGACGTCTTTAGCAGCAGCATTTTTTCATTATTCACAACAGCCGCCTGCTCAAGAGTATCCAATGGTTTGGGTCTTATGGCTTCCCAAAATGTACTATCTTTTTTATAAGCCTCCTCCTCAGTCAGCCCCACTTCCAGACCAAAAAAACGTTTTGGCAAAATTTGATCAAACAAAAAATTGGATTGAATTACCTCAGCTTTACCTTCTTTTTTACTTTTTCCTTCTTTTAAGGTCCAGAAATATTTAGTTTCGGTGGGCATCCATCTATCAGCTATTTTTTCATGTTTTTGTTCAAATCTAAAAGAATCATAAAGCAGAAGTGCTTTTTTGGTTAAGCTTAAATTGCAACTTCGCACAACCCAAATACCGTCAATTATTTCTACTTCACCTTCATAAAGTGCGTTTCCGAGCTTCTTCGGACTGACTTTAATTTTATAAATTTTATCTGCTCCATCATAAAAAAAAGATAGCAACTCAAACTTATAACTTAAAATGGCCAAGTCGCTGAATGGTGAAAGGATAGCATTATCGCCTATTTTCTTAATCTTTTCTGTGTTTTTGTAAAGATTATATTCTCCGTCTGTAATAGACTTATAAAACAAAGACGATTGGTCGCCAACTATTTTCACAGCAGATTTCACTTCTTTTTGATGTCCCCTTTGGTCTTCGTTTCTTTTTAATTTTGCCTCAAAAAGGTTAATTTTAAGGG
Source organism: Lacihabitans sp. LS3-19 (assembly GCF_024343575.1). Taxonomy (GTDB): domain Bacteria; phylum Bacteroidota; class Bacteroidia; order Cytophagales; family Spirosomataceae; genus Leadbetterella. The sequence continues at coordinate 64,377 of NZ_RJUA01000112.1, forward strand.
TATCTTTATAGGAAACTTTCGCATCAGGCTCATCTTCTTTTTTGGATAATTTTACCTTAGAATTTGTTCGCTCTGTGCTCAAAATATAAACATCACTTTCGTAGTTTTCATATTGTGTCAACATAGCCTGTTTATTGGCAATGACATTTTTGATAACATCATAAGAAAAATCTCTTTTCTTGACTTTGACCACCAATTCGTCAAGCAATTTTTGATCAACTTTCATCAAGATATTCTGAGTTTTATCTGCATCCAAAACAACTTCAAATATCTCTGTTTGATAGGCCGTATAACTTACAGATATCCTATTCAATCCCTCAGCAATTCGCATTTCGTACTTACCTTCAGCGTCTGTACTTGTACCCAGATTTAAATTAACCACACGAATAGTAGCACCGACTAAAGGCTCATTTTGCTCAGTATAAACAAAACCTTTTAAACTGAAATAGTTTTGAGAATGTGCAGAAAAACCACCATAAAGTAGTAGAAATGTTAGACAATTCTTGAGGAAAAATTTAATCAATAGGGTGTAATAGTTTGAGTTGTAAAACGATAAAATGCAAACTATATTTTAGGCAAAAGCTTAGATTCTAAATTAAACAAGCCTTTTCAATTCGAAATTTCGACCTCTAGAATGCTAAATATATTATTAATTTCTTCATTTAAATTAAAGTCAATTCTTTTTGTTTTAATTTCGAATTTCACCTAAAGTCGAATAGTTTTTCAAACAAAAAGACTTAGAAACCAAAACTATGAACCGTTTAGATCGATTAACTGCAATATTGATACAGCTGCAATCAAAGAGGATTGTAAAAGCACAGGAAATAGCTGAGCGGTTTGAGATAAGTTTGCGAACGGTTTATAGAGACATTAGAACTTTGGAATTGGCAGGAGTTCCTATCTTAAGCGAAGCAGGAATTGGGTATTCACTAATGAAAGAGTATCGCCTTCCGCCAATTCAATTTACTGCTGACGAAGCCTTGGCTTTTTTTACGGCAGAAAAAATACTTTCAAAACTATCTGATCCAAAAACACTGAACAACTACGCTTCTGGGCTTTTTAAAATAAAAGCGGTATTAAATCATCAAGAAAAAGAGCTTTTGGATGAGGCCAAAGATTATATTTCATTCAAAGAAAGTCAATATTTACCCGATAATTCTACACTAAACGTACCTGAAATCCTACAAAGTATTTTACACAAAAAGGTCATTAGAATAAAATATTTCAATTCAAGTTCATTTGAGGAAAATGAAAGGGCGATAGAACCTGTGGGCATTTATAGCCAAAATGCCTATTGGTATTTGATAGCTTGGTGCAGACTGCGGAATGACTACAGAGTTTTTAGGTTTGACAAAATCAATGAGATAGAAATATGCAAAGATAAATTCACAACTAAACATCCGAGTTTGGAGTCTTTTCTGAAAACTACGGCTGAAGAAAAAGCCTTAACCAAAGTAGTAATAAGAATTGAAAAATCCGGCTACAAATACCTTGGCAATCAACACTTTTACATGGGTTTTATAGACCAAAAAGATCTTGGCGAACAAGTCGAAATGTCATTTCTTTCCGCTTCGCTTTCTGGTTTTGCCCATTGGTTTATGCTTTTGGGACACGATGCTGATATTATAGAACCCGAATACTTAAAACATCTGGTTTTGGAAAAACTAGAAGAAGTTAAATGCCGAATCAATGGAAAAACCAATATTTAACAAAAAAGTAAAAGTCCAGAAATACCCTGGAAAAGGCGGCTGGACTTATGTGGTAATAGCCTGCGACGCAAAGCCAAATTCGCCTTGGGTAAAAGTAAAAGGCAAAGTAAACGGTGCTGAAATAGAACAATACAAGATAGCATCGATGAAAAACGGCCTCTTTATGCTTCCTTTAAAAGCCGAACTCCGCAAAAAACAAAATATTAAAGAAGGCGATACCGTAGACATTTGTTTATATCTGGATGAAAGCCACTTAATAGTACCTGAAGAAATCCTCGAATGCTTGGAAGATTTTCCTGAAGCCTTAGCTTTTTTTGAAAAAATGACAGAAAGTAACAAAAAATACTATATCGATTGGGTAGCAGAAGCCAAAAACATAGACACAAAGGTCAATAGAATTAACAAAATGATTGATAGGCTACTTGAGGGGAAACGGATGTATGATATTTGAGTTGTGAGTTTTGAGTCTTGAGTTTTGAGTTTTGAATTTTTTGGTGTTTTTGAGAGTTTTTAGACTGCCAATTAACAGGTTTATTACACACAAAAAGCACTTTCCATAAGCACAATATATTTCATTTTATTGAAGACAGAAATCCGCTTTTGATTTATTGAATTTGTTTTTAAACTTGAACTTGATTTTGGACTTGATTTTGAACTTGAACTTGAATTTGAATTTGAATCCCACTTATTTCAACCAAAATTAAAAATTCTCAACACTGCTGACATAGGGTTGTCATTACCTAAAACTTAATTTGTACTATTGAAAATCAAACCAATTGTAAATGGTCAAAATCGTCAATCTAAAATCATAAATCAAATCAATCGTTAATCGTTAAAATCAAATCATGATCACATTTATTGAAGCTTTCAAAAAGGAGTTTGAAGCAGAGGCTATTCAAACGCGTAGAATGTTAGAAATAGTTCCAAACGACAAATTCGACTGGAGACCGCATCCAAAAAGTATGGATATCAAAACCTTGGCTACACATTTAGCGGAATTGCCGTTGATGATAGTTATGGGGCTAAAACATGACAAATGGGATTTTGCCAATTCTCCATACCCAAGCAAAGAATGCAACAACACCCAGGACTTGTTAGCCAGACTTGAAGAAAGCATTGTTGAAGTTCGCATCGCTTTGGACGAATCAACAGATGACATTTTACAAGACAAATGGGAAATGTGTTCTGGAGACCAAGTTTGGTTGACTTTAGAAAAATGGGAGACCTTCCGCCATGCTATGGGACAAAATGCTCATCACCGTGCTCAATTACAAGTTTACCTTAGATTATTGGACATACCCGTACCTGGTCCTTATGGCCCAAGTGCAGATGAAATGTAGTAAAATCCCCTTTTCGTTTTGTGAAATTCCAAAATTGGCCTAAAGTTTAGAACTTAATCTAAATTTTAGGCCTGTTTTTTTGATTATAATCCGAAAATTAGGCGTGTTTTTTTGATTTCAAATTTTGTTTCGGAGGTTTTAAACAAAAAAATAAAAGTATATCTAAAAAAAATAAGTAAAAATATTTTGATATTTAGTAAAGTTTATTTTACATTTGGTAAATTATTCTTTACAATTAATAAAATTTACAGAAATGAAATCAAGATTTTTATTTCCTCATCGGTACTTTTTTATTGGCTTAGTCATAGCTATTCCGTCTATCATACTCGGGCTTTTTGTGATTTTCAAGGATTTAAGTTTTGATTTTTTAACCATAGAATTGCCTTTCAAATATTATTTCTCAGATACTTTTATAAAAGAAGCCCTTAAAGGAAACTTGATTCGTGAAACGACTCAATTAAATCTAACAGATGAAATAGCAACAATTGGAAGTATAATAGGCTTAATTTTTATAGCTTTTTCAAAATTAAAGGTAGAAGACGAATTTGTCTCAAAAGTTAGACTCGAATCGCTACAATGGGCAATATATTTTAACTTCGGTCTTTTGATTTTAGCAACGATATTTGTTCATGATATGGCCTATTTCAATGTCCTAATTTTTAATATGTTTACGCCATTGGTTTTCTTTATTTTTAGATTCTTCTTTATTTTGTTTCTAAAACCAAGGTTTGAAAACACCAATTTTTAAAACCAATAAAATCTAAGATATGAAGAATAGAATAAGAATAGAAAGGGCAATTTTAGATATTACACAGGCAGATTTGGCAGAGAAAATAGGGGTAAGTAGGCAGACCATCAACGCCATGGAAAGCAACAAGTATGTTCCGTCTACGGTTTTGGCTTTGAAAATTGGGCGTCTTTTTCAGAAACCAGTAGAAGAAATATTTGAATTGGAGGATGAAGATTAAGTTACTTTTCTCTAAACTCCAACCACCATTTTATAGATTCAGGATTTCTCATCGCATCTAAAGTTACGGCTTTTTCAAGCTCATAACCCATCATCAAGCGTTTTACAGGAATCTCCATTTTTTTCCCCGAAAGTGTATAAGGAATCTCAGGAACAGCATAAATTCTATCAGGAACATGCCTTGGACTAAACTGCGTGCGAAGTTCGGTTTTGATTTTCTTGACAAACTCCTCCGTCAACGAAAAACCTTCTGTAAACTGCACAAACAATGGCATTTCGGCAGTACCATCCTCTTTATCTAAACATATCACCAAACTATCTTTTATTTCCTCAATTCCATCCAAAACCTGATAAATCTCTGCAGTTCCAATACGAACTCCACCCCTATTTAGCGTAGCGTCAGATCTACCGAAGATTGTTACACCATCATTCTTGCCTATTTTTATCCAATCTCCATGACTCCAAAGATTTTTGAAATTGTTAAAATAGCTTTCAAAATATTTCTGATCTGTTTGATTATCGTTCCAAAAAAATACGGGCATTGAAGGCATTGGTTTTTTAATAACCAACTCACCAACCTCATCTGTTACTACTTCACCAAGGTCATTATAGGCAAAAACCGCCGAACCTAGGGTTCGACATTGGATTTCTCCAGCATTTACTGGCAAGTATGGACAACCAGCCACAAACGCACTACAAACATCAGTTCCTCCCGACAAGGATACTATTTGGGCATTGGGAAATTGTCCATTTAACCAATAAAAAGCCTCAATAGGCAAAGGCGAACCAGTGGAACCTATGGTTTTGAAATTTAAGGATTTAGCTCTTAAATTAAGCCCAGATTTCATAGAATGAATATAATAGGCTGCTCCTCCGCCGAAATGATCTACTCCAACTTTCTCCGAAAAATCCCAAAGGGCGGTTTCATTAGGAAAAGCTGGGGAACCTTCATAAAGACAAAGCGTAGCTCCACACAAAAGCGATGAAATAGCATAATTCCACATCATCCAGCCAGTGGTAGAGTACCAAAAAAAGCGATCTCCTACTATTACGTTTTGGTGCAAAGCCAAAGCCTTAAAATGCTCCAAAAGTATTCCACCTGTACTGTGTGTAATAGCTTTGGGCTTGCCTGTTGTACCAGACGAATACAAAACCCAAATAGGATCGTTAAAGGCAACAGAAATAAACTGCAACTCTTCAATATCTAAAGGAATTGCCAACAAGGATTTCCATCGCAAAGAATCGACAATGACGACATCTTCCAATGAATTTATACCTGCACTTATTTCGTCTATAGCTTTTGATTTATCAAAAGTCTTTCCATTGTATTGATAGACATCATTCGCAAAAAGAACTTTTGGCGAAACCTGTGAAAACCGATCAATAATACTCTCAGTACCAAAGTCTGGCGAACAGCAAGACCAAATGGCACCCAATGAATTCACTGCCAAGAAAATGGCGATAGTTTCAGGAGAATTTGTTAAATAGCCAACCACTCTATCACCTTTAGTTATACCATTTTCTATTAAAAATTTCTGAATAGCCAGCACTTGGATCTTTAATTCTAGCCAAGAAACTTCTCTTAACAACTGGCTCTCAGCCTGAAACACGATTGCGGGCCTATCTGCATTTTCATTTCGAAAAATATGCTCAGTATAACTTATTTCTGCACCGACAAACCATTTGGCTTTAAAAAACCCTTCTTGAGGCAAGGCTAAAACCTGAGAATACGAACTGTGATTAATGACTTGAAAAAACTGAAAAATTGCTTCCCAAAAATCAGAAAGATTATCAATAGACCAGAGCCAAAAATCATGATAAGAATTGAAACTTTGGGCATATTTTTCTGAAACGAAATTTTCAAAACGTTTCATTTCCGACTTATTAATAAATTCTTGACTTGGGATCCAAAGAGGTTTTTGCATACATCATATAATAAAGTACATATATAAACAATATCTTCAAAACTAAAAAACACCAGCTAAAAAACTGGTGTTTAAATTCTATATTTTTACAAAAAGAAGAATTCGATCAAATTTCTGCAAGTTTAATTTTTTTGTATTGAATACTCATTACATTGCCTGGGTGCAGTTGAATACCAACAGGCCCTGTAGCAGGAATTTTTTCAGAAGTATAAGTCATTACTTCCTTTCCATTTAACCAAGCCGTATAAGTTTTCCCAACCACTTTTACTTTTAAAGTATTCCATTCACCTGGTTTTAAAATTCCATCCACTTTGGCCTCCACAGGGTATCTCAATCCAGGAATATATGGCGAAGCAGTCAAATCTCTTTTTAATGAACCCGAAATACCGATTTGCACTTGGTCATTTTCTCCCCTCAAAAATATTCCTGAGTCAACAACTCCACTTACATCTTTATACTCAACCTCCACCACAAAATCTTTATAAGACTTTTCTGTCCATAGAATACTACCTTTTTTTTCGGCACTGCTTGTAACCAGCAGCATTTTGTCTTTTACCACCCAGTTGTCATTATTTGGCTGCGGAACTACCCATCCCTCAAGGTTTTTGTTATTAAAAATCTTTTTTAATTTCTGAGCATTACTTTGCTGTAAAACAAAAATTAAAAGGAAAAGAAAACCTACTTTTTTCATGTTTATTATGGTTGAATATTTAAAAAATCAGAATAAGAAAGTACCAGCAATTGCTCCTAAAACAGGCCCAACAACAGGTATCCAAGCGTAAGACCAATCACTCGAACCTTTTCCCGCAATGGGCAATATAGCATGAGCAATACGAGGTGCTAAGTCTCTGGCAGGATTAATTGCGTAGCCAGTTGTACCGCCAAGTGCATTGCCAATAACCCAAACCAGCATACCGACCAAATATGGCGATAAACCTGAACCATCCGAAGCATAGATAGAGGAAACGCCTACAAACAAAACAAAAGCACCTGCAAACTCAGCAAAAAGATTTGATGGAGTATGGCGAATGGCTGGGCCAGTTGAAAATACTGCTAATTTGGCACCTTTATCTTCTGTGACCGACCAATGTGGATAATAAAACAACCAAGTGCATAGTGCACCTAGGAATGCTCCGATCATTTGAGCCGTTATAAAAGGTAGAACATTAGACCAATTTCCTGATTTTAATGCAAAAGCAATGGTAAGTGCAGGATTGAGATGGGCATCTTGACTACCGAATTTTTGAGACACAAAAACTCCCATCATAACCGCTAAACCCCAGGCAGTTGTGATAACAATCAATCCAGAATCATTACCCTTTGTGCCTTTCAGAAGCACGTTGGCTACGACACTTTCGCCCAAAAATATCAAAATAAAAGTACCGAGCAATTCGCCAAGAAAAGGAGAAGGTTCCATAAATGAATAATAGTTTTAAGGTTGATTTTCAAAGCAATTTAGTAATTTTGCACCTTAATAAACAAATTATGTCTTTAAATTCTTTAAATGCTATTTCCCCCATCGACGGAAGGTACCGTCGTCAAGTTGAAGACTTCGCCAATTACTTTTCCGAATTTGGATTAATCAAGTACAGAGTTAGGGTCGAAATAGAGTATTTCATTGCTTTGTGCGAAATGCCACTTCCCCAGCTGGAAGGCTTTAGCGAATCATTATTTCCAAGCTTAAGGGCTATCTATCAAAACTTTACTGAAGCTGACGCTCTATCAATCAAAGAGATTGAAAAAACAACCAACCACGATGTAAAGGCTGTAGAATATTTTATCAAAGACAAATTTGACAATCTAGGAATCGGTGCTCAGTCTGAATTCATCCATTTTGGATTGACTTCTCAGGATATTAATAATACTTCAATTCCATTGTCACTTAAAGAAGCCCACGAGGCGGTTTTATATCCAGCACTTCTTGATGTAGTTAAAAATATCAAAACTTTGGCTGACGATTGGGCAGATATTCCGATGTTGGCAAAAACTCACGGACAGCCTGCCTCTCCTACTCGATTAGGAAAAGAATTGCAGGTTTTTGTAGAAAGATTGATAAATCAAATCGGGCTTTTAGCGAGCATACCTTATTCTGCCAAATTCGGAGGAGCTACTGGGAATTTTAATGCTCACCATGCAGCCTATCCGCAAATAAATTGGGTTGGTTTTGGAAATTTATTCGTGAACGATATACTCGGCCTTACACGTAGCCAAACAACCACCCAAATAGAACACTATGATAATTTGGGAGCATATTGTGATAATCTGAAAAGAATCAACACGATTTTGATGGACTTTTCGAAAGACGTTTGGCAATATGTATCCATGAATTATTTCAAACAAAAAATAAAAGCTGGCGAAATAGGTTCATCTGCCATGCCACATAAAGTAAATCCGATAGATTTTGAAAATGCAGAAGGGAACTTAGGAATAGCCAATGCACTTTTTGAACATTTTTCTGCAAAATTACCCATCTCTAGGTTGCAAAGAGATTTAACAGATTCAACTGTTTTACGTAATTTGGGTATTCCATTATCGCATACTTTGATAGCCTTAAAATCACTTCTGAAAGGAATAGGAAAATTGGAATTAAACGAAAATGCGATAAAGGCTGATCTTGACGAAAACTGGGCTGTGGTGGCCGAAGCTATACAGACGATTTTACGAAGAGAAGGTTTTCCAAAACCTTATGAGGCTTTGAAGGATTTAACACGTAAAAATGAAAAAATCACAGAAAAAGCCATCAAGGAATTCATAGAAACATTGGATGTTTCTGAAAAAACCAAATACGAATTAAAGCAAATTTCACCATTTACTTATGTTGGGGTAAATTGAAGGTTTTGACTATTAACTATTAAATTAAAAAACTAAGCCAATAAATTATTAAATTGGCCTAGTTTAATGTTTATACTATAGAATTAAATATGAAAGTCCAAAATTCACTCCCGATAAATAAAATTTTTGATCTAATTGATTAAATCCGCTTGAGGTTTTTGTTATTGGAATATTATTCATAACACTAATTTCAAAATCTCCCAACTCATATTTTAAACCATAATTAAAATTTATTGCAATTTTTTGAGCTTTAGTATTTATTTCTTGAATTTTATCAGGAAACCCTTCTAAGTAAATACTGTTAAATCTAATTTTTGAATGAAAATCTCCTTTCAAATTGTAAACCTTAAAATAAGAAGTGCTATTTATCATAAAATTAATTGAAGATCCAGCAATAAAATTCAAATTTTTAATTATTTGAAAATTTCTAATTCCTCGGAGATTAATATAATTCGCCTTTGAATAAAAATCATTATTCATTTCAATAGAGCCTGTATTCAAATTCTGATTGATATAATTTACAGAAATTGAATTCTTTTTAAAATTTTTAGAAATTCCAATAAAAAAACCCTTATTGCTATTTTTTTGATTAATAGTGTTTCTAAAATTATAAAAATTTTCTGTTACCCTAGATGTACCAAAAACATACCCAGAATTTAATGAAATGGTTTTATTTTGTCCTTTGACAGAAAAAAAGCCCAAAAACATAAATATCAGTATTTTATTTCTCATTTTTCATATAAATTTAAATCAATACCAAACTAAGTGACCATCTAATTGAGGAGTATAATAATAACCATTCCCAGTTTGAAATTCAACGTAAGTATTAGGAATTTCATTCTCAGTAAAAAATACATTCCATGGAGGATAAAGAGTTTTAGAATCATATAATTCATAACCATATTCTGAAACGGAAGTATATGGATTAATAGTTTCACCTATATAACTTCCATTGAAATATAAACTCGCAGTATAATTCACAATTATGGTATTATTACTTTGCATTCCAACCCAAAGACCGAAAATTTTCCTATCAACACCTGCTGCAGTTATACAATCGTATTGAACTCCAAATAAATTTTGCCCATTTCCATTTTGAGAATTTGTAGCATAAACTAATCTATTGCCATAAACAGATACAGTTCCTCTTCTGTTTCCTGAATTATTATAACCAGTATTACCTAAAGTATAGGAACTTATTCTACCCTTTTTTAGATTTTTATTTCCATTAGTGTTGTAATTATAAACTACTAATTCTAAATTTTTTAATCCATCCCTAATTTTCTTTATTTTCTCTAAATTACCATCTAAAATAATATATTGATTATTGGGCTCGATTAAATAAATCATTTTTCCGATATAAAAATAATTTTTTGAATCGTCTGTAAATAAATAATCAAATGGATTATTCAAAGAATTGAAAATAATTTCGTTGTTTTCAATTCTTAAGAGTTTAGGGTTTTTATCAACAATTGATAATACTTCATCCAAATTTTTACAATTGTCTAAACTTTTTATAAGAATTTCTCTAGAATTATTTTTTTGGGTGAAATGTAAACCAAAATTCTTTTTAATGATTTTTTTGTTTAAACTATCATTTGAAAATTTCAAAAAAACATCATGAGATTTAAAGTGGAAAATTCCATCTTCTATTTCAATATCTTCTTTTTGATTTTTATCAATCAAGTTTTCCTTAATTATTTCATTTTTTTTAGATGAATTGATTCTAGAACTTGACAATATACTATTATTATCATTTTGCTTTTCAATCACTTCAGGTTTGGAACAACTAATAAAAAAGGAAAAAATTAAAAAAATTAAAAATGATTTAAAATTCAAAACAAATTGGGGGGGGGGGGGGATTGTTTTCTCATTATTATTATATTTTAGATTTAGAAATATCAAACATACAAAATCTAGGAGAATTAGTGAAATTAATTAATAAAAAATTATTAAACGGGTATAATTACATTTTCATTGGTTCTATAAAAACAAATTTAATGTAAGAACTTAAATCCCAGCAGTTTCTACTTCAGGAGAAATCTTTTTAACTAAACCCTGCAATACTTTTCCTGGTCCACATTCTACAAATTTTGTGGCTCCATCAGCTACCATGTGCTGCACACTTTGTGTCCAACGAACTGGAGCTGTCAACTGATGAATCAAATTCATTTTGATATGTTCAACATCAGTAAATGGCTTGGCACTTACGTTTTGGTATATAGGGCAAATAGGAGTTTTAAACTCTGTATTTTTTATTGCTTCCGCTAATTCTTCACGTGCTGGCTCCATCAAAGGTGAATGAAACGCTCCACCAACCTGAAGCACCAAAGCACGTTTAGCACCAGCTTCTTTCATCTTTTCACATGCAATATTTATTCCTTCTATACTTCCCGAAATCACCAATTGACCAGGACAGTTATAATTTGCAGCAACGACTACTTCTTTTGTTTCTGCATGCACTGCAGCACAAACTTCTTCCACTTTTTCATCAGAAAGATTCAAAACAGCAGCCATTGTTGAAGGGTTTAATTCACAAGCTTTTTGCATAGCATCGGCTCTTTTGGCAACTAACCTTAATCCATCCTCAAAACTCAAAGCTCCAGCAGCAACCAATGCCGAAAACTCACCCAAAGAATGACCCGCTACCATACCAGGTTTGAAATCTTCGATAGTTGTGGCTAAAATAACCGAGTGCAAAAACACTGCTGGCTGTGTTACATTGGTTTGCTTGAGTTCTTCATCGGTACCTTCAAACATTATTTTGGTAATATCAAATCCTAAAACCTCATTGGCTTTATCAAAAAGGGCCTTAGCCTTTTCGTTGGTTTCATAAAGCTCTTTTCCCATGCCACTAAACTGTGCACCTTGTCCCGGAAATACGTATGCTGTCATCTTATCAGAGGTTTTGTTTATGGTGCAAAATTAATTAAAAAGTTTGTATGTTGGTAAGTTGGCAAGTTGGTAAGTTAGAATTTGGTATGAGGGAGAGATAAAATTGCGGCAATATCAAAAAAAATCTTGTAACAAGCTTTTACACGCTTTCGTTTGTTTCCTCACAAATGAAAAGTTATTTTTCGACCCTTCGGTTAATACCATTATAAACGAACCTTATTTAACTCCCCCTTCGTTTGTGTTCCAACAATCAAATAGGCGAATATAAAACCAAAAATCCTCGAATCGCTTCGAGGATTTTTGAATATTTGAAATGTTTGTGGGGACACAAACATTGGAGAGTTCTTAGTTATTTTCTGGTCTAAGGCTTCTAACAGTCTTACCAGCTCTCCACATTTCTGAGTCACGAAGTTCTGCCAATTCAACTTCCAATTTCTCACGGTAATCTGGTTGAGAATTACGCTCGATAGAAATAGAAGCTTCGTTTTGAGTAACTACAGAGTTATACAATTTCTCAAAAACAGGCTTAGTTGCATCACGGAAAGGCTTCCACCAGTCCAAAGCACCTCTTTGAGCAGTAGTAGAACAGTTGGCATACATCCAGTCCATTCCATTTTCAGCTACCAATGGCATTAACGATTGTGTCAATTCTTCAACTGTTTCGTTGAAAGCCTCTGATGGTGAGTGACCATTTGCACGCAATACTTCGTATTGAGCAGCAAAAATTCCTTGGATAGCTCCCATCAAGGTTCCTCTCTCACCTGTAAGGTCAGAAGATACTTCTTTGTAGAAATCTGTTTCGAACAAATATCCTGATCCTACACCGATAGCCATTGCGATACATTTCTCACGAGCTTTTCCAGTGGCATCTTGGTAAACTGCAAAAGATGAGTTTAAACCTTTACCTTCTACGAACAAACGACGAAGTGAAGTACCTGAACCTTTTGGAGCAGCCAAAAATACATCAACATCAGCAGGAGGCACAATGCCCGTTTTTTCTTTGTAAGTAATACCAAATCCATGAGAAAAATACAATGATTTTCCAGGTGTAAGGTATTTTTTTACAGTTGGCCAAAGCTCGATTTGAGCGGCATCTGAAAGCAAATAACAAATGATTGTTCCTTTTTCAAGAGCTTCTTCGATTTCGAAAAGTGTTTCGCCTGGTACAAAACCGTCAGCAACTGCTTTGTCGTAAGTTTTGCCTTTACGTTGTCCTACTATAACTGGAAGACCATTGTCACGCATGTTCAAAGCTTGACCAGGACCTTGTACACCATATCCAATCACTGCGATAACCTCGTTACTTAATACTTCTCTTGCTTTTTCAAGGGGAAATTCTTCTCTTGTTACTACTTCCTCCTCAACACCACCAAAATTTAACTTTGCCATTTATATACTATTTTGTTTTAGAAAATCGAACAATATGTTCTACGTTATATATATTAAAAACCTCAAAAACGCTGCAAATTTCCGAATAATTTCGGCGAAATTCAAATTATCAAAGATAATATTCCCACTCTTGCTCTTCAGGTAGATATTCTACTAAGCCTTGTGTAGTTTTACCTACGGCTACTCTTCCTGATCTTACAAATTCTATAATTCCATGTGGTTTAAGGTATTTGAAAAACTCAAAAATTTCTTCTTCAATACCTGTCTTTTCGATTATAACATAATCCAATCCCCAATATACTACCCATGCTTTATGGATTCTATTGATAGTTTCTATATCTAATGGTTTTCCACCTAATGGTGTAGAAACTTTAAATAGAGCGATTTCGTTGTAAACTATTTCGTCGTTTAAATATCCAAACACTGCCAATACTTCAACTATTTTCCTTATTTGTCGAACGAGTTTCTCTACCTCCTCACGTTTTTCGTGTTTGATAACAATCGTAAACCTAGACACGCCTTTTCTAACTGTTTCAGAAACAGTCAGACTGTCTATATTTATCCTTCTTCTGGTAAAAATAACCGTGATTTTATTTAGTAAGCCTATTGAGTTTTCTGTAAAAACACAAATTGTATATTGCTTCATAAACCGAGTCTTTTTGATATTTTTAAGCAAACAATATGTTCAATTGAGAGCTATTATTTTATTATATTTTTCGAAAATAAAAATTTTGTATTACTCCAATCTGATCTCGCTCACACTTCTGCCAGCGGGAACCATCGGAAATACATTCTCTTCTTTTTCAACCACAACTTCTAAAACATACCCGCCGTCATGATTCAACATTTTATCGATAGCATCACTTAAACCCTCTCTTTCTTCGATTTTTGCACCGTCCAAACCAAAACCTTTGGCTATCATAATAAAATCTGGATTTTGTAGTTCTACGAAAGAATATCTTTTTTCAAAAAACAATTGCTGCCATTGACGAACCATCCCCAAATAATTATTATTCAAAATAATAAGTTTTACAGGCAATTTGCTTTGAGCAATGGTACCCAATTCTTGAATAGTCATTTGGAAACAGCCATCACCAATGAATGCGATAACATCACGGTCTGGTGCTCCCATTTTTGCTCCCAAAGCGGCTGGAATAGCAAAACCCATGGTACCTAATCCTCCAGAGGCTATGTAAGAATTATGTCTTTTAAACTCAAAATACCTAGCCGTAACCATCTGATGTTGACCAACATCCACTACTACACAGGCTTCTCCTTTGGTTTTATCCGAGACCATTTTCACCACTTCAGCCATTTTGATTTTACCTTCTTCTCTAAAATCTCTATCAGAAACTTTTGCTTTTTCTTCAGGCTCTAGTTTCCTGAATTCATTCTTCCATGCCGTAAAATCTTTCTTTTTTACTAAAGGCATTAATAGCTTCAACGTTTCTTTTACGTCTCCCACTACCGGCCCTTCTGCTTTTTTGATTTTATCAATTTCAGCAGGGTCAATTTCAATATGTACAATTGTAGCTTGTTTGGCAAAAAGCTTTGCGTCACCGGTCACTCTATCATCAAAACGCATACCGATAGCTATCAATACATCACATTGGTCAGTCATTACATTAGGAGCATACATACCGTGCATACCCAACCAACCCATGTAGTTTGGATGATCTATCGAAATTCCTGAAATACCCAAAAGCGTACTCGCACACGGAATATCCGTTTTTTCAACAAAAGCTTGAAATTCCTCCATTGCTTCTGAAATAATAACGCCATGACCAAAAAGTATATAAGGTCTTTTGGCCTTATTGATCATTTCTGCTGCTTTTTCTACCTGATCTATTTTCGGAACTCTCCTTGGATGATATCCAGGAAGACCTTCTATTTTCTTATATTCAAAAGGTTTGGTCAGACTTTTTACTTGGGCATCTTTTGTAATATCTATAAGTACTGGCCCTGGCTTTCCTGCTTTTGCAATATAAAATGCCTTGGCCAAAATCATTGGAATTTCGTCAGGATCTGTAATTTGATAATTCCATTTGCATATAGGCGTGGTTATACCAATTACGTCTGTCTCTTGGAAAGCATCCGTTCCCAAAAGGTTTGAAGCAACTTGACCTGTGATAGCCACCATCGGTGTACAATCTATTATCGCATCGGCTATACCAGTAACCAAATTGGTGGCTCCAGGTCCTGATGTAGCCATACAAACACCAACTCTTCCACTTGAGCGAGCATAGCCTTCTGCTGCATGTGAGGCACCCTGTTCGTGACGAACCAAAATATGATTTATTCTATCAGTATAATCATAGAGGGCATCATAAATAGGCATAATGGCACCACCAGGATAACCAAAGATGGTATCTACGTTTTCAGCAACAAAGCACTCCATCAAGGCCTGTCCACCTGACAAAAACTTCACCTCTTCGATTTTGATTTCCTCTTCCATGAAAGCGATTTCTTTACTCATGGTATATTTAGTTTTGTTTGTATTTCTTATTTTTCCAAATCTTATAAGTCTGTAACACAACCTTGGCTGGCAGAACTTACATTTTTGATATATTTCCTCAAAATTCCTTTTGTAAACTTAGAAGGAATCTGTTTCCATTCCGCCCTTCTGCTCGCCAATTCTTCATCTGAAACATGCAGGGTAAGTTTATTATCAACAGCATCAATTGTGATTTTATCGCCGTCTTTTACAAGAGCAATATTACCACCATCAAAAGCCTCTGGCGTAACATGACCCACCACAAAGCCGTGTGTACCACCCGAAAAGCGGCCATCAGTAATCATTGCCACAGTGTTTCCAAGACCTGCTCCCATTACAGCCGAAGTTGGTTTAAGCATCTCTGGCATACCAGGGCCGCCTTTTGGACCTTCGTTTCTGATTACGATTACATTTCCAGGCTTAATTTCACCTTTTTGCAAATATTCTATCACTTCTTCTTCGCATTCACATACTTTGGCGATACCTTCAAACTTCTCACCTTCTTTTCCAGTGATTTTTGCCACTGCTCCATCTGTTGCCAAATTGCCATATAAAATCTGTAAATGCCCACTAGGTTTGATAGGATCAGAAAGCGGATGAATGATTTTCTGATTTTCAAATTCTAACTCAGGCACATCTGCAAGATTTTCTGCAATAGTTTTGCCAGAAATTGTCATACAGTCACCGTGTAATAAGTTATTGTTCAACAAATACTTCATCAATGCTGGCAAACCTCCTATAGCCAACATATCTTCCATGTAATATTTGCCCGAAGGTTTTAAGTCAGCCAAGAAAGGTACGCGGTCGGATATTTCTTGAATGTCTTTTAATGTAAAATCTACATCTGCCGCATGAGCAATTGCCAAATAATGTAAAACAGCATTGGTAGAGCCTCCAAGTGCCATAACTATCGTCATTGCATTTTCAAATGCTTTACGTGTCATGATATCTTTTGGAAGGATATTTAAGGCTAACATGTTTTTCATAGCTACCCCAATTGCTATACACTCAGCAGTTTTGCCTTCGTGTGTTGCTGGAAAACTAGAAGAATTTGGTAAAGTCAAGCCCATTGCTTCCATAGAAGAGGCCATAGTATTGGCAGTATACATACCTCCACAAGCACCTGCACCCGGGATTGCATTTTTTATAACACCTTCATAATCTTCATCTGAGATATTTCCTGCAAACTTTTGTCCCAAAGCCTCAAAAGCTGAAACGATATCTAATTTTTGACCTTTGTATAATCCAGAACGAATTGTGCCTCCATAAACCAACATTGCTGGGCGGTTTAGTCTAGCAATCGCCATCATAGCTCCTGGCATGTTTTTGTCACAACCAACTACTGCAATAACACCATCATACCATTGAGCTGCCACCACATCTTCGATAGAATCTGCGATTATGTCACGACTTGGCAATGAATAACTCATACCGTCGTTGCCATTTGTCATTCCGTCAGACACACCGATAGTGTTAAAAATCAAGCCCACCATGTCGTTCGCTTGAATTCCTTTTTTAACATGCACAGAAAGTCCGTTCAGGTGCATATTACAGGTATTCCCCTCATAACCAGTACTTGCGATACCAATTTGAGGTTTTTGCATATCATCAGAAGTCAAACCGATACCATAAAGCATGGCTTTGGCAGCTGGATTTGTAATTTCTTGCGTAAGGGTTCTGCTAAACTTATTGAGGTCTTGTGACATTTGTATAATAAAATATTTTGTTTTTAGCGAAAATTCGCTATATCTACTATTTCAACTCTACAAATCAAAAAATTTAAAAAGTAAAATCCAAGAAAAATCTTGAATTAGATAGATTGGATTAGTAATCTGGTGGTTAAATGAAATTTTCGCCTTAGAAAAATACAATTATTTTGGCAAGTCAGAGCCGATATTAAACATATCAAACACCTCATTTTTCTTTTTTTGACCAAAATAGTAGCGAATATTTATGCCAAAGCGGCAAAAATCAGTTTTAAGAAGGCTTAAAATTTTAAAATTCCTTTTCTTTATGGAAAATATTATTGGAAAGCATTTACCTTAGAATTATTTACTAAAAGAAACTTATCAGGAAATTTTGCAAAAAATCATTTCCCTTAAGAATTAGTCAACAAGGTTCTCCAAAACTCTTTTTTTGTCTCTATTGAATGGAGGTAGTTTTTCCCAATTTATATTATAATCAATTTATAATTTCTAAAATGAATAGTCAAAAAAAACAGTTGACAAAATCACTATACCCACAAAAAAAGCCGATTCCTTAAAGAAACCGGCCATATTAATATCTTAAAAACCAAAAACCTCACTTCTTCTCCGCCAATTCCTGTATTTTTTGATGGATCATTACTTGGTTGGAGGCTATTTTTGAGAAACCTCTTACGTCGTCGCCTGACCATGCGTTGTTCATTTCTCCATAAGAACCAAATACAGGAGACATTAAATCATAATCTGACTTTATACCTAACACATTGAAATTATAAGGAGCCAATTGCACTCTTACAATTCCACTTACGTTGCTTTGAGAATGATCAAAATATGCTTCAATATCACGTAAAACTGGCTCATTAAATTGGCCTTCATGCAGTAACATTCCGTACCATTCCGCTAAGTTTTGTTTCCAATATTGCTGCCATTTGGTGAGCACGTGTTTCTCTAAAAGATGGTGAGATTTGATGATAATCAAAGGAGCAGCTGCTTCAAAACCAACTCTACCTTTTATACCAATAATGGTATCACCAACGTGCGTATCTCTTCCAATAGCATAAGGAGCGGCTAATTCGTGCACTTTTCTGATAGCATCTACTGGATTTTTGAAACGACGATTGTTTACTGCTTTTAACTCACCTTTTACAAACCCAAGGGTTATTTCCGATGGTTTTTTCTTTGTCAATTGTGTCGGCCAAGCACTTTCGGGTAAGTTATCCCATGAATTAAGCGTTTCTTTGCCTCCAACAGATGTTCCCCATAGTCCTTGATTGATAGAATAGGCAGATTTGTGCCATTCTCTAACAACGCCTTTGGCTATCAAAAACTCAATTTCTTCTTCTCTCGAAAGTTTCAAATCTCTGATAGGCGTAATGATTTCCGCATCTGGCACAATAGTCCTAAAAGCCATATCAAACCTCACTTGATCGTTTCCTGCACCAGTAGAACCATGAGCTATAGCACTAGCACCGATAGACTTTGCATATTCTGCTACTGCTACTGCCTGAAAAATACGCTCAGCACTTACAGAAAGAGGATAAGTATTATTTTTTAGTATATTTCCAAAAACTAAGTACTTTATACATTCCTTATAATATTTATCTGCGACGCGAGCTGTAAAATGAGATTTCACACCCAACTCATAAGCTTTCTTTTCAATATCTTGAATCTCTGCATCTGTAAAACCACCCGTATCAACCAATACAGAATGCACTTCCATGCCTTTTTCTTCACCCAAAAACTTTACACAAAACGAAGTATCCAAACCACCGCTATATGCTAAAACTACTTTTTTCATTTTTATATAAAATAGAATTTCAATAATTGCCGCAAAATTAGGTTTAAATGAACTGAAAATGAAGTTTTATTAAATATAGTTTAATAAAAACAAAAAAGCTACGAGATTATGAAATCCCGTAGCTCTAAATTAGAAATTCGGAATTTTATTGATTCTTATATTTTGCTATATGTGCCTTGATTTTACCTATTCTGTTTTCAGGACTTGGATGCGAGCTCATAAACTCGTCCCTACTTTTTCCTCCTGACGCTTGAGCTAATATTTCCATTACTTCTATCATAGCTTCTGGATCATAACCTGCTTTAATCATATATTGAATGCCAAATTCGTCAGACTCCAGTTCATCATCTCTTCCAAACTTCATCAGTTTCACTTGTGCCACATAATTGGCAATTTGCGAAGCTCCCATATCACCAGCAGCAGCCGTTGCGGCACCTGCCAATCCCTGATAAAACTCAGATTTAGCCATTTGCTCTGATGAATGCCTGTAAACAACATGCCCAACTTCATGACCTAATACTCCCGCAACTTGATCTTCAGATTTGAGTTTACTCAACAAGCCTACAGTAATGAAAACCTGTCCTCCTGGTAGAGCAAAAGCATTTACTGTTTGGGGATCTCTCAATACATGAAAATCAAACCTGTAAGGATTTCCATGGCCTTGAGACTGTACATATTGGCTAAATGTTTTCACAATATGATTGCCAATTCTTTTCACTTGCTCCTGTACTTTGTCGTCAGGATACAAGCCACCGTATTCAGCAGCCATACCTGGTGCAGACTGTAAACCCATAGCAACTTCTTCTGCAGGAGATAAGCTAACTTGCTGTTTTTCACCCGTTAATGGATTTTCTTGTGTTTTACCGTAATAACTAAGAAGAGCCATTCCAGCCATTACAAGGCCGATAACTAATCTCAATTTTAAGCCACTACTGTTATTCATAAGGTAGAAATAAAAATGTTCGGATTGGTTTAATTCATAAAAATAGAATTTTTTAGAAACAAAAAAAACTCTTTGTGGTTTTAAATTTGAATGTTCCAAAAAAAGAAAAAAAATATTTTTGTTACAGACTTTTTAATGTAATTTTGAAATAACGATTTGAGCATAGATATACAAATATACTACTTATAAAATATGACTGACGCAGACCTTAGACTCTCTGAACCTTTACTAATTGAAGACCCCAACAGATTTGTAATTTTTCCTATAAAGCATATAGATATATGGGATTTCTATAAAAACGCCGAAGCCTCTTTTTGGACGGCTGAAGAGTTAGATTTATCGCAAGACACCAAAGATTGGGATAACATGAATGACGGAGAACGCCATTTTATATCTCATGTTTTGGCATTTTTTGCTGCTTCAGATGGTATAGTTAACGAAAACCTTGCAGTTGGTTTTTTATCAAATGTACAATTTCCAGAAGCCAAATGTTTCTACGGTTTTCAGATTATGATAGAAAACATTCATGCTGAAGTTTATTCCCTTTTGATTGATACCTACATCAAAGACCAAAAAGAAAGAGACAGACTTTTGCATGCGATAGACCATATACCCTGTGTTGCCAAAAAGGCTGAATGGGCTATGCGTTGGATAGAAAACGGCAATTTTATTGAGCGTTTAATTGCTTTTGCAGCTGTTGAAGGCATATTTTTCTCTGGCTCGTTTTGTTCAATTTTCTGGTTAAAAAAGAGAGGTTTAATGCCAGGCTTAACTTTCTCAAATGAGTTGATTTCTAGAGACGAAGGCCTCCACAGAGATTTTGCATGTATGCTATATACGGAGTATATCAAAAACAAAATGCCTGAAGCAGATGTTATAAAAATCATCACTGACGCTGTGGAAATAGAAAAAGAATTTGTTTCTGATTCACTTCCGGTATCTTTAATAGGCATGAACTCAGCTCAAATGTGTCAATATATAGAGTTTGTGGCCGACCACCTTTTGGAGCAATTGCAATTGAAAAAGGTTTATAATGCTACCAATCCATTTGATTTCATGGATTTGATTTCATTGCAAGGCAAGACAAATTTCTTCGAGAAACGTGTTGGAGAATATCAAAAAGCGGGTGTGACATCTGACAGAGAAAAGATGTCATTCTCTTTAGACGAAGACTTTTAAGAAAAAACTATTCTTAAAAATAATAAAAACCTCGCCCAGAAAGCGAGGTTTTTTATGTTTTACTATTAACCTAAACAAACCCTATGAATATCAAATTAAATCTGCAACTACCAAAGGACAAACTCCGCAAGCCTTTGGGCCTTCTTGTGCGTACCATCTACAATCATTCATAATAGGACATTTAAGCCCTCGATGATCTATAGCTTCCAGTTTCATCCCATAAACCTTATCTATTACTCCACATTTTTCACCAGTCCATTGTTTGCAGCCTTTTTCAGCACAAGTTTGAGTATATCTAAACTTAGCCTCAGGATTAGAATGAGAATTTCCGAGAGAAATCAATTCTTGGTCAAGTGCGACAGTATGTGGTAGAAATTTCACAAGGCCGTCATTGCCAACAATACCGAAAAGCGATGCCCCTTCGCTGTTGGTAGCGGAAGGGCATGCATACTTTTGTTTTTTCATTTTAGAATTGCTTATAAGTTTTTGCTTTATTAAGCAATCCTTCATTTTTGAATTTTTTAAGCCAAATGCCTAACCACTCCGGGTTTATCCTCAGTTTTGTACCGATAGATTTACTGATTTGGGCATCTACCAAATGTTTGGCTACTAAAGAGTTCACCTCTTTCTCTAAACCTTTCAGCTGGGTGCTGGATAGATCAAATCCTTCTAAAACAATTTCTAATTTTTGATTTTTCATGGCAATAAATTTTGTTAATCAAAATTATATCTAACCATTGAATGATTTTAGCGTAGTTTTTCTTGAATATAAAAAGCGTAATATTACCTATTGAAATGGATTTTTACCTTGAAGAAAGTTATTTGGATAATAAATTTCGCATAAATGAAGTCAGAATTTTCAAGCCATTTTCAAAATGTTTATTGTTGTTGATAATTATATCTGCGTCCTGTTTAGTTGGTTTTATGAATCTCTCATAAGTGGGAGCTACATGATTTTCCCATCTATATAGCACCGAATCAAGATCATAACCCCGT
Source organism: Lacihabitans sp. LS3-19 (assembly GCF_024343575.1). Lineage (GTDB taxonomy): Bacteria > Bacteroidota > Bacteroidia > Cytophagales > Spirosomataceae > Leadbetterella. Next base: position 86,547 of record NZ_RJUA01000112.1, read on the forward strand.
TCGTTATTGTCTCTGATTATCCTTCTTCGGATTTTGATATGCTCAAGGGCATCAATAAAAACCTTTAAGTCGAGGAGTTTGGAAATATATGGATCATGAAAAACAAAAATACCTTCTACTACTATAATTGGTGCAGGTTTAAACTCCAGAGTTTTTGCAATTGCATCGGCTTTTTCGAAAGTATATTCTTTTTTAAGGACGACTTTTCCGTTCTTTAAGTCTTCAATATGTTGTGCAAATTCTTCAAAATCAATTGATTCTGGCAAATCAAAATTCTCAACTTTGTTTTCGTCTTTTGGTACTAAATCTATTTTTTTATAATAGTTATCTTGCGAAATCAAACAAACTTCATCAGCAGTAAAATGACTTAAAAGACTATGCAAAAAATAAGTTTTACCTGAAGCACTGCCTCCTGTTATTCCGATTATGTAAGGCTTAGCATTCAAATTCACTAGATTTTAATAAAATTTTAACAAGAATATTTTTTCGGATGCAAAAATAATAAAAACTCGTATCCAAACTTCATTTTACTTAAAATCAATCTATTCTATTTTTAAACCAAAACGTAAAAACACTCGTTGAAGGATTATGAATGAAATCTCAATATTGGGCTGTGGTTGGCTTGGAAAACCTTTAGCCTTGGCTTTGCAAAATTATAATTATGCTGTAAAAGGAAGTGCAACTTCTATCGAAAAGGCCCAACATTTAGCTTCGCTTGGAATCAAATCAAGCCAAATTATTCTAAATCCTGAGTTAAAAGGAGAAATTGATTTTTTTGAAAGTGAAATATTAATAATTGCCATTCCACCAAAAGTAAAAACTAATGGAGAGGACTTTTTTTTATCTCAAATAAAAACTATAACTGAAAATTCTCAAAAAGTAAAAAAAATAATATTTATAAGCTCTACTTCAGTTTACCCAAATTTGGGTAAAAAAATGATAGAGGAAGACGCTGATATTTCTCATTTTCTTGTAAAAGCCGAAAATCAAATTATTGATTCTGCAAAAAACAGAGATCAAAAATACCTAATATTAAGGTTTGGCGGCTTGATGGGGTATGACAGAAATCCATGCAAATACCTTAAAAAAGAAGCAGAAAACGACACTTCAAGGGTAAACTACATTCATCAAGATGATGCTGTTGGAGTTATTTTATATTTATTAGAAAATAATATTTGGAACGAAACATTTAATATTGTCAGCCCAGAACATCCTCAAAGAGCCGAAATTTGGAAAACTTGTAATGCCGAAAATACCAAAATGGTAAATCTTTCGAAAGTAACCACCAACAAAATCGTTAGTGTTGAAAAGTTTTTAGAATTGAGCAATTACTCTTTTCAATATCCTGACCCTTTGTCCTTCAAGTATTTATAATAGTCTAAACCAAAAAACATTCTTTCAAAAATGGTTTTCCAAAAAATACTTTGAAATATTTTTGGAAAACTACTTGGAAGAATTCAATTGCTCAGTTACTTTTGCACCCACATTACAGGATTGGCTTATGGTGTAATGGTAACACAGCGGTTTTTGGTGCCGTTATTCCAGGTTCGAGCCCTGGTAAGCCAACAGAAAAAGTCGCTTTCGAGCGACTTTTTTGTTTTTCTACCCTTTTTATCTTCAAACACTTGCTAATCCTAAAACTTTTTGCCTAATTGAATTCCAAATTTTACCCCTTTTAAAATATGCAATTTTCTGAAAAAGACCTTAAACAGATAGCCGAGAGAGGCAGCGACGTAAAAACTATAGAACAACAAATAGAAAACTTTAAGTCTGGGTTTCCATTTATGACTGCCAGAAGAGCGGCAACCATAGGGGATGGCATGATTAAATTGGATGATACAAAACTCAAAGAATACCTTGAAGTATTTGAAAACCAATCTACTAAGAAAAAACTATTGAAGTTTGTGCCAGCATCTGGTGCTGCGAGCAGAATGTTCAAATCGCTTTACGCTGCCAAAGACGAGGGAAAATCGGACAAATCGGTGGAGCAATTTCACGAAAACCTAAAGAGCTTTGCATTTTATAATAGTCTCTCGAAATATTTAGGAAATGGCGAAAAACAAGCCAGTTTAGAAGCTTTGCTAGGTGCCAATGGATTAGACTATGGCAATTTACCAAAGGGCCTTTTAGAGTTTCATAGCTATGGCAATACCACTAGAACTGCAATAGAGGAGCACTTGGTAGAAGGTGCCTTATATGCCAACAACAAGGGCAAAGTAAGATTACACTTTACAGTTTCGCCAGAGCACAAAAAGAAATTTAGGGCTTTGATAAACACTGTAAAAAGTCAATATGAGCAAACTTACAATGTAAAATACGACATAACTTTTTCTGAGCAAAAAGCTTCTACAGATACAGTAGCAGTTGATTTAAACAATGAACCATTTTTAGACAATCAAGGCAAAATGCTTTTTCGTCCAGCTGGACACGGAGCACTTTTAGAAAATCTCAATGATATAGACGCCGACGTAATTTTTATAAAAAATGTAGACAATGTGGTTCCTGACCATTTAAAAAACGAAACAATAACCTACAAAAAAGCTTTGGCTGGTCTTTTGTTAGATTATCAAAAACAAATATTTTATTTCTTAAAAAGACTTCAAAAGCCTAAACCTACCACCTATATGGTTAATAAGGCGGTTAAGTTTATTAGAGAAACACTGAATGTAGAAACCCCGAAAGGATTCAGACTTTGGATACCTGAGCAAAAACTCCAGTTTGCACTTTCTAAACTAGATAGACCATTGCGAGTTTGTGGAATGGTTAAAAATGTAGGAGAACCTGGCGGTGGACCTTTTTGGGCGAAAAACAGCGATGAATCTATTTCGCTTCAGATAGTAGAGTCCGCTCAGTTTGACATGAAAAACAAAAAGCAAAAGGAGATTTTTGAGAATGCTACGCATTTTAATCCAGTAGATTTGATATGTGCCACTAAGAATATCAAGAAAGAGAAATACGATCTTTTGAAATTTAGAGATCCAAAAACTGGATTTATAACTGAAAAATCGCAAAGTGGCAAAACGCTTAAAGCCCAAGAGCTACCTGGTCTTTGGAATGGAGCAATGTCAGATTGGAATACTTTGTTTGTAGAGGTACCATTGATAACCTTTAACCCTGTAAAAACAGTAAATGATTTATTAAGAAAAGAGCACCAACCTGCTTAAAATCAGGCAAATATTAATATTTATTTATAAAAGAGAGATTAAGCAAGTCTCTCTTTTTTTAATATACCTTCTCCCCTTTTTTCACCCAAACACCCCATTTTTTATTGTAGGCATGTACTTTTGGGGTAACTTTGTTGTCCATATCCACGACCTGATTTCCTTCATTTACCCATTCAAAAATACTTCCGTAGCAGTTTTTAACATTCGTATAGCCCGCAGCTAAAAGCTTCTCGCCTATTTGCTCGCTTCTGACACCAATTGAGCAATAAACTACAATTGGCGTATTCTTCGGAATATCTTTTACGCTTTCTATTTTGAAATCATTAAACCCAACATACCTAGCATTTTTTATATGACTAACTTTAAATTCTTCATATTCTCTGGTATCCAAAAGCACATAATCCTTGGTTCTATTTTTCAATTCATCGACTTTAATGATTGGGACAGTTTGCTTTATCATTTTTTTCAACAATAAATCAAATGATTTGGACTGGGCAGTTGAAATAAGCGAGGAGATTAGAGCCAAAACGATTAAGATTATTTTTTTCATTTTATAATTTAAGTCCTTATTAAAACAAAATAAAATCAATAAAATTTCATAAATTTCGAAAAATAACCAAATTGACAAACAATGAAAATAATTAAACACTTTTGGAGTTATCTGGTAATGGTGGGCTTGATTTTTTTGCTTCACAATCCCATAGGTCCACTTCCTCCATTAGGCAGGCTATTTAGCCCTTTCGAAGGTTTTTTGCAAAATACAACCAATAAATCGACACTTACAGACTCTGAACTTAACCTTGAAGGTGTAAAAGACGAAGTAAAAGTAATCTTTGACGAAAATCAGGTCCCCCATATTTTTGCAAAAAATGAAGATGATTTATATTTCACACAGGGATATGTAATGGCCAAAGACAGAATTTGGCAAATGGAGTTTTATACTTTGGTGGCTTCGGGAAGACTAACTGAAGTGGTTGGAGAAAAAGCCTTAGAATTTGACAGATACAACAGACGATTGGGAATGGCAAGAGCAGCGGCCAAAATTGCTGAAAATTTGAAAACTGATTCTATTTCTTCGAGAATTCTTACAGCTTATGCTAAAGGTGTAAATACTTATATTTCACAAATTGACTACAAAAACTTACCAGTAGAATACAAGCTTTTAGGCTATAAACCAGCTGAATGGACACCCTACAAAACAATTTTGATGCTCATGAACATGCGTAGCACCCTAAACGGTGGCAGCGACGATTTCAGAATCACCAATGTGGTGGATCAATTTGGTTTTGAAACTGTTAAAGACTTATTCCCTGATTATCCTGTAGAAGAATCTCCGATTATTCCAGTTGGTACCAAATGGGATTTTAGCCCATTACCAGTAAAAACTCCTACCAAAATAATGTCAGGAGCTGATGATGACAAATTGATAGTAAAAATACCAAGTCCCGCACCAGAAATCGGCTCAAATAACTGGGCCATTGGCGGTTCGAAGTCTTCAACGGGCTTACCTATACTTTCAAATGACCCACACCTTGGTCTAACATTACCTTCGATATGGTATCAGATGCAGCTAAGCTGCCCAACAGTTAATGTATATGGAGTGGCTCTACCTGGTTGCCCTGGTATAGTTATCGGTTTTAATAAAGATATAGCTTGGGGCGTTACCAATGTAGGAAGCGACGTAATGGATTTTTATAAAATAAGATTCAACAACGCCGAAAAAACGCATTATATGCACAACGATAAATGGATTCCAACCACAAAATATATTGAGCAATATAGATTAAAGTCTGGTTTGGTCATCAAAGACACTTTGATATATACGCACCATGGACCAGTTGTTTACAATGAATCAAAAACCACAAATTTTAACAAAAACACTCCAGCTGGACATGCCATGCGATGGATTGCCCTTGAAACTACGGGGTCAGATTTAATGATTTTTCATTTGTTGAATAGAGCTAAAAACTACGATGACTACAGAGAGGCATTGACACACTATACAGCTCCTGCCCAAAATTTCATATTTGCATCGAATCAAAATGACATAGCTATTACGCCTAATGGCAAGTTTCCTTTAAAATGGAAAGAACAGGGTAAATATATACTTGATGGATCTATGCCAGAACACGATTGGCAAGGTTGGATTCCGATGGAACAAAATCCTACCGTAAAAAATCCTCCAAGGGGATTTGTGAGCTCAGCCAATCAATTCTCTACTGACCCAACTTACCCATATTATTTAGGGTGGAAATTTGCTCCATCTAGTCGTGGAATCAGGATAAATGAAAGATTAACAGCTATGACCAACGCTAATGCAGATAGTTTGAGGTCCTTACAAAATGACAATTTCAATGTGTCCGCAAGGAGAATTTTACCAACGCTTTTAACTTATCTTGAAAGCTCAAAAGAGGCAAGCTTAGCCCCTGCAATAGATATCATGAAAAAATGGGATTTGGTAAACGGACCCGATGCTGTTGGAGCAACAATTTATGAAGCTTGGACAACTGAACTTGGAAATTGGATATGGGACGACGAATTTCCTTCTAAACAATTTTTGTTGCATCCATCAGAAGATAGAACTTTTGAAATGATAAAAAAAGAAAGCACTGCAAAATGGTTTGACAATACAAATACAAAAGATAAAGTAGAAACAATTTCTGAAATAATAAATGGAAGTTTCAAAGCAACAATCGACAGCTTAACCCTTCATAATGGACCAATGAATCCTGAAACATGGGCTTGGGCAAAAATAAAAAATACGAGTATAGGACATTTAGGAAAAATAGGCAGTTTCTCTAGAACTGGAATCATGAACGGTGGAGGAAAAGGCATCGTAAATGCAACAACGGCAAGTACAGGGCCATCGTGGAGAATGGTGGTGGAGCTAGACAAAGAATGGCCAAGAGGCTATGGCCTATACCCAGGCGGGCAGTCAGGCAATGTAGGAAGCAAATACTATGATAACATGGTTGACAAGTGGGCAGCTGGAAAACTAGACACTTTGGTCTTCATGAAAACCGTAGATGAAAAGTCTGCAAAATTGACAAGAACGATGACAATTAAACCTAAAAACAAATAAAGACATGCTATATTTAATGATATTAATAATTGGAGGCATTGCCTCATATTTCGGACCTTGGTGGATTATTGCACCTGTGGCATTGGCACTGTGTTGGTGGAAAGCTAAGACTCCAAAAGAGGCTTATCTAACCGCATCTGCGGCAACTGTTACCCTTTGGATTGGTTACGCAACATTTCTAAATGCTACAGCAGACGTAAATTTGATTGATAAAATTGCCGAATTATTTACGGGCGGGGTTGGCTTTTTGGCTAAAGTTCCAAAAATAGCTTTTGTATTTACAATAATGACATTGATTGCAACAGCTATTGGCGGCTTTGCTGGGATGTCTGGTGTACAAATGCGTAGATATTTTAAATAAATTACGATTTGAAATTCCTAAACGGATGTCCCACGCCTTGGGCATCCGTTTTTTTATTTTCCTATTAAAACAATATCTTCATTCACTTTCATTTGTTCTTTCCTAAATTTCCTTTTGTAAAACAAATAACCATAGTTCCAAAAAACAATACCAATAGATGAACAGAAATAATCAAAAATTTGAGATTTAGTGTTTTCTATTTGATGGAGAAATTTAGGAAAACCAAAATAAAAAAATAATACCGACCCAATATTTGCTACCGTATAAATAACAATTCCACGAAAAGCCAATGCTATGCCCGAACGATTATTTGATATAGCTAATTTGTAATATCTCTTTGCAATCCAAAACAAAACTAATAAGTTCAAAGCCGTATAATTTAAATTTTAATGAAATACAACCTGCTAAAAATTAACCTTCCAAATCTTTCCCAATCTCACTAATCTCATCGATTTCTACAAATTCTTCTTCATTTTCCCACTTACTTTCAAGATATTGAAAGATTAGATACCAAACCAAAAGGCCAATTCCAATTCCTAAAACATTTAGCATAATATCGTTATTGTTGCCAATAAACATTTCAGGCATCAGAATTGCTAAGCCAATACCCATAGCAAACTGAGAACTATAATAAATAATAATACCCAAAATAGCGAATCCCCAAGGAGAACGATTATTGTTTTCAGCTAAAACATAGTATTTTTTGCCAATCCAATAGATAAGAAATATACCAAGCATGACAAAAGTAGTTTGAATTATTAATTTTAAACGTTTTTTCAACAGCAAAAAACGCTCCAAGAGCTTCTTATGCCAGATAAAAACAGCAAAAAAGCACCATTCAAACCAAAAGGACATCATCATATATTTAGATTAATCATTAAAATAATTATATTTGCAGCCTTATTCAGAAATTAACAATATAAATGAAAAAAATAAGCTTACTATTCTTAGGTCTTTCGATGGCCATTCTTAGCTGTAGCAAATCAGCTGGAGACACTAAAACTGGAGGCCAACCTTCGGGTAGAATTGTGTACGTAAATACTGATACACTTCTTAACAATTACGAATATTACAAAGATGTTGTAAAAGAGTTTGACAATAAAAGATTTGCTTTAGAGAATGATTTAGCAAAAAGATCTCAATCGTTCCAAAACGAGGTGGCATTATTTCAAAGACGTGCTCAGGCAGGTGGAATGACAGAAGAGCAAGCTAAAACAACACAGTTGGCATTGCAACAAAAAGAGCAAGACATCATGCTTTTCAGAGACAATGCAGCTGGAAACCTACAAGAAGAGCAAGCTAAAAAGACAGACGCTTTGTTAAGCAATATTCATGATTATTTGAAAAAATACAATAGCAGCGACAAATACGACATGGTTATTGGATACTCAAAAGGTGGTGGTGTTTTGTATGCAAAAGAGGACTTAGACATTACGCAAGATGTGTTGAAAGGCTTAAATGAAGAGTATAAAAGTTCTAGTAAAAAACCAGCCGCAGTTGATTCTACCGCTAAGAAATAATATCTATAAAGTATATGTAGAAGAAAGACGAGATCAAATTCTCGTCTTTTTTTATGTTTAAAACTTACGTTTCAACTCGAAGTTCATACCGAGATATACTTTTCTTACTAACTCATCAGCCGCTAATTCTTCCGCAGTGCCTTGGCGAAGAATCTTACCTTCAAAAAGTAAATATGCACGGTCGGTAATTGACAAAGTCTCGTTTACGTTGTGGTCTGTTATCAAAATTCCAATATTCCGGTGTTTTAGTTTGGCCACAATACTTTGTATCTCTTCAACAGCAATTGGGTCAACACCGGCAAAGGGCTCATCTAACAATATAAATTTAGGATCTACGGCAAGAGCCCTGGCTATTTCTGTTCTGCGTCTTTCCCCTCCTGACAACACAATACCTTTGTTTTTTCTAACGTGAGTTAAACTAAACTCTTCAAGCAGCGACTCAGTTTTTTCTTTTCTTTCTTGTTTGGTCATCTTCGGCAAAGCCAATTCCATCACGCCTATAATGTTTTCTTCAACAGTTAAATCGCGAAAAACAGAAGCTTCTTGAGCCAAATAACCTATTCCTAGTTTTGCTCTTTTATACATAGGTAGACTAGTAATATCTAAATCATCTAGCCAAATTTTACCCTCATTGGGCTTTACCAAACCCACTGCCATATAAAATGAAGTAGTTTTTCCAGCACCATTAGGCCCCAAAAGTCCAACAATCTCACCCTGAGCTACTTGATAACTCACTTGATTGTTCACGAATCTTTGTCCGTATTTCTTAACGAGGTTTTCGGTGCGTAAAATCATCTTTCAATATTTTGGCTGTAAAATTACCAATTTATTCTTTAATTGAGGTAGTTAAAAAATGTTAGGTTTAAAACTTAATATCCCTAATAAACAGCTGTAAAGTTGTTTTATCTCGAAAAGTATTCTCCTCAATAGAATACGCCATTTTGAATTTGTTCCCGTCTTTTAGCTTTTGATAAAAGTCATCTACCATCCCGAAACCTATTGCAGAAAATATCGAACCCGTATCTTCATCTAAAATCTCCAGTTTCAAGTGTTTTTCTTTTAAAATTCTTGGGTCTGATGCCAAAGAAAGATTTTCTGAAACAAAAATAGGCTGCATGTTTTTTGGCCCAAAAGGTGCCATCTGTTTCATGATTCTATAGAACTTCGGACTTATTTCTGACAAATCTATTTTTATGTCAATGTTGATTTTTGGAATCAACTGCTCCTCCAGAATCATTTCGTTGACAATCATATCAAAATATGCCCGAAATTCATCTATTTTATCTATTTCTATGGTCATACCGGCAGCATGCATGTGTCCGCCAAACTGAATCAGCAAATGGGCACATCTATCAATAGCTTGGTACAAATCAAATCCAGGCACTGAACGAGCAGAACCAGCTGCCACATTATCACCTGATTTTGTAAAGATTATCGTTGGTCTATGGAAATTCTCAATGCATCTCGAAGCTACTATTCCTATCACACCTTTATGCCAATTTTGACTAAAAAGCACCGTACTTTTGGCGGTATTGTACAACCAATCGTCCTTTTTTATCATTTCAAGAGCTTCTTCAGTTATTCTTGAATCGTGCCCTTTTCTTTCGGTATTGTTATTTTGAATTTCATATGCAAATGCCAAGGCATCCTCAAAGTCATCAGCTAAAAGCAATTGCACCGCCGCTTTTGCATGCTTTATTCTACCAGCGGCATTTATTCTAGGCCCCAAAACAAATACTACGTTTTCAATACTCATTTCACCAGAAAACCCAGCTACTTGTTTCAGAGCTTTCAGGCCAGTTCTCGGATTCTCGTTTATTTTCTTCAGGCCATAATAAGCCAAAATCCTGTTTTCACCAACTATAGGTACAATATCAGAGGCGATACTTACCATTGCTAAATCAAGATATTCAAAAAGCTCTTGAATAGGAATATTTTGACGAATGCAAAATGCGGAAAGTAATTTAAATCCAACACCATTCCCTGTGAGTTCTTTAAAAGGATATGGGCAATCTGTTCGTTTTGGATCTAAAACTGCCACCGCAGCAGGCAATTCATCCCCAGGTTCGTGGTGGTCACAAATAATAAAATCGATGCCATATTTTGATTGGGCGTATTCAACCTTGTCTAAAGATTTAATACCACAATCCAAACTTATCATCAACTTTGCCCCTATTTCAGCGGCAAAATCAATCCCTATGGTAGAAATCCCATAGCCTTCTTTGTATCTATCAGGATTATAATATTCAATATTTGAATAATAATTTTTCAGAAATCCATAAAACAATGCCACCGCAGTGGTACCATCAACATCATAATCCCCAAAAATTAGTATTTTTTCATTTTTTTCAATCGCTAGCAACAACCTTCCTAAAGCTTTGTCCATATCCGCCATCAAAAAAGGATCGTGGAGATCCTCAAGTAAAGGCCTAAAGAAATGTTTGGCTTGGTCAAACTGAAAAACACCACGCTGCCAAAGCATCGTAGCCATAGCGATGGATATGTTGAGTTCTTGAGCCAAATTGCTAACCAATTCGAGCTCTTCTTGTAGCAAAGGTGCGGGTTTATAATTCCAGTTTTTTTCCATAATTAGCAAATTTATAAATTATGGCACAGAAATTGAAACTATGCTTAATAGAAAACAAAAAATGTTGACAATAGTCTCGTTTGAAGGTTTTACCCAGAGAATGTAATTTCACTAAATTTGTCAAATACAACGTTAAGAGAGTGCCGCGGAGGTACTCTTTTTTTTTCTAAAAAATCAAATAATAGCATAATCTCTTGATATATCCTGACCGATATAGTTATTTTAAGATTCAAATACTTTCTTAATGAAAAAACTCCTCGGAAACCTTATTTCTTCGCAAAATTTATCTAGTCCAGAAGCTTACGAAGCCATCATAAAAATTGGTTCTGGCGAAATAAACCCTTCTCAAATCGCTGCTTTCTTAATGGGTATCCAACAAAAAGGAATTACGGTGGACGAACTTAAAGGATTTCGTGAAGGGATGCTAGAATTGGCAATTGGAGTTGACTTGAGTGAGTTTGATGCAATGGATGTTTGTGGTACTGGCGGTGACGGCAAAGACACCTTTAATATTTCTACTACTTCGGCATTTGTAGTAGCCGGTGCTGGTCAAAAAGTAGCCAAACATGGTAATCATGGTGTGAGTTCTGCAGTAGGTAGCAGCACAGTTTTGGAGTATCTAGGCATAAAATTTACAAACGATGAAGATTATTTAAAAAAGAAAATTGATACTGCAGGTATTTGTTATTTGCATGCACCGCTATTTCATCCTGCCATGCGGTTTGTTGGACCAGTACGGAAAGAATTAGGCATCAAGACTTTTTTTAATATCCTAGGACCTTTGATGAACCCAGCCAAAGTAAACAAACAGCTTACTGGTGTTTTTGATTTGAAAACCTTTGAGTTATTCAAAGATTTATTTTTGGCATCTCAAACACAATTTGGCGTAATACACGCCTTGGATGGATATGATGAAGTCTCGCTAACTGGAGATTTTAGGTTGGCAAATAATTCTTCCGATAAAATTATTAAACCAGATGACCTAAAAATGGAGAAAGTTAGAGCTAAGGATCTCTCTGGCGGCGAAACTTTAGAAGAGTCAGGTAAAATAATGGTCGATATTTTAAAAAATGAGGGCACAAAAGCTCAAACATCAGCCGTTTTGACTAATGCGGGTATTGCATTGAGCATCGCTCGAAAAATAAGTATTGAAGAAGGAATAGCTCAGGCGAATGAATCTTTAGTAAGTGGAAAAGCTTTGAGAAGTTTGGAAAAATTGATAAATTAAGAAATAATAAGATTCTCAAACCCATATATTTCTGAAGATTTCTTTTTAAAATCTATATTTGATATTAAATGAATTAAGTTAAATTTGAATAAAATATTCATTTTATGGTCGCACTTGAAGGTACATATTTAAATGGAAAAGTAAAATTGGATAAAGAATATCCATCTAAAAAACCATTGAAGGTAATAGTTACTTTTTTAGAGGATACTAATGTTGAAAAAACTAGTGGAATACAACTAAATGATTTTTCTTTTTCTAAAAGCAAGGAAAATCTTAGAGGATTAAAGACTTCACTAAGTGAAGCATTAATAGAAGAAAGAGATGGAATATGAAAATATTTCTAGACACATCTTCACTCATCAAATTATATCATCAGGAATCTGGCACTGACGAGTTAGAAAATCTTTTTTCTAACTTTAAATTAACGGCGATATACCTCTCAGAAATATCCAAAATTGAATTTACCTCAACAATCTGGAAGAAAGTAAGAACTAAAGAGTTAACTGAAAATATTGCAAAAATCTCTATTGATTTTTTTGAAAACGACTTTAATAAATTTTCGTTTATCTCAATTGAAAATAAAATCTTAGAAAAAGCAAAATTATTATTTTCAATTTATGGAAAATCAGGATTGAGAACACTAGACGCTATACAATTATCTACAGCTGTTTCACTAAAAAAACATTCCGAATTATTCATAACATCTGATATTTTATTGAATTCATTTTTTGAAAAAGAATGTTTAAAAACTAATATACAAAATGCTTAAACTAGGTTTCGTATCAGCAATCTTGGCTGATTTTGGATTTAAAGATGTTATCGATTTTGCGGCTCAGAATGAGTTCAAATGTGTGGAAATGATGTGTTGGCCTGGCAATAGCGGCGATGCTCGTAGATATGCAGGTGTTACGCATATTGATGTAGAAAATATGGATGTGGCATATATTCAAAAATATATGGGAGACCGGAATGTTAGCATTTCAGGCCTTGGTTATTATCCAAATCCTCTTGATGCTGACCCTAAGAAATCTGAGTTTTATATTGAGCATATCAAGAAAATAATAAGAGCATGTAATAAATTGGGAGTACCAGTAATGAATACCTTTATTGGTAGAAATCAGGTATTAAACATGCAAGACAATCTTGATTTGTTCAAAAAACTTTGGAAGCCAATCATAGAAACAGCCGAACAAGAAGGAATAAAAATAGGCATAGAAAACTGCCCAATGTTTTTCACCAACGACGAATGGCCAGGTGGTAAAAACTTAGCAATATCGCCTGCCGTTTGGGATAGAATGTTTGAAATCTTCCCAACACCATTATTTGGCTTAAACTATGACCCATCGCACATGATATTTCAGATGATGGACGAGATAAAACCCATCTACCAATACAAAGACCGCCTCCATCATGTACATATTAAAGACGTAAAAGTATATAAAGAAAAACTTGATAAAGTAGGCATTTTAGCAAATCCATTAGAATATCACTCACCCAAACTTCCTGGCCTTGGCGATGTAAACTGGCGGGCATTTTTTGCTGCTCTTACAGATGTAAGATATCGCGGCCCAGTTGTGATAGAAGTAGAAGACAAAGCCTACGAAGGAAGTCCAGAAGATGTAATGGCAGCTATCAGAACATCAAGAAATTATGTGAAGCAATTTTTGGATTGATATATACAATTTCACATTCAAATAAATGTCCCTTTTTCAAATATTTTCTAAACAAAAAAAATACACAATTACCTAATTATAAATTATTTAATATATTTATTTGCAGCCAAAATATATAAAATATTGCATATAATGGCTGGCATTAATTTTTTATTCGCAGCCATTTTTAGATATTTTTTATGCATTTTGGCTAGCAATAGTTTTTTTATTCACAGCCAAAATGTATCTATTTGTATAGATTTTGGCTGGCAATAAATGGAGGAACAAATAATAATTGGTCGTAAAACAGAGAAAATTCTTCTCAGAGAAATACTCCTATCATCTGAAGCAGAACTTGTTGCTGTTTATGGTCGTAGAAGAGTAGGCAAAACCTACCTTATCTGAGAATATTTCAAAAACGAACTCGTTTTCAGTTTTTCAGGGCAAATAAATGGCTTAATTGAAGATCAGCTATCAAACTTTAATGCGAAACTATCTGAACGACAAAAATACAAAGCCGAAATCATTCCACCAGCGACTTGGCAGGAGGCTTTTGTTCGCTTACAAGCCTATTTATTACAGATTTTAAAAAAGAAGAAAGCTGTAATTTTCTTTGATGAATTTCCCTGGATTGACTCTCACAAATCAGGATTTCTGAGTGCTTTCGATTATTTCTGAAATGAAATTTTACGATGGCAAATTCACGATTGACAAAAAATACTTTGAAGAATTGGCTAAAAAAGTGCAGATTTTCAGAGAAAAAACCAAAACGAGAAAATCAATATTTGTTACTTTAATAACTGTTTTTGGACTCGTCGAAAATGAATACAAACTAAGTCGAGTTCAAAATGAAATCATTATAGACAACTTATATTCTTAAATTTATATCAAAAACCTTTAGTCAATATGAATTTCATAAAACTATTAATATTCTTTTCCTTTGGATTTACCGCATGTAATAATGTTGAAGTCATGTCCGATAAGACAGAAACTATCAGTTACAAACCTACACAATGCTCCGAACCATGGGACGAAACGGAGTATTTTGCAAATCCTAACCTTTCTAGAGAGGAACGATTTAAATTATATCTGAAAAACAATGGCATAGTAAACTTATTAGAATTCAAAAACACAAAAGACGACAATGTGAATTGTACGGCATGTAATTGCCCATCTAGCGACACCTTTTCTTTCAAATTAAGCCAAACAGATTATGTTAAGATTTTAACAATTGAACCTTTCAAAACCTTTTTTAAAAAATAAGTTGGTAATTTTAAAAGTTTTTATTGCAATTTAAATATTGAGCAAAAAAAACCAAAAAGCTGATTAAGGAAATTAGCAAGTTTCGGGTTTTGTCCTAAAAAACTTATACCAATCTTTGCCTTATTAAACATTTGAAAAGAAATGACTGATCAACAAACACTCAATTATACAAGAATTGCAAATGCCATAGAATATATAAAAACCAACTTTAAAGACCAACCAAACCTCGATCAAGTAGCAGAAAAAATAAATCTAAGTCCTTTTCATTTCCAAAGGTTATTTAGTGAGTTTGCAGGCACTAGCCCAAAGAAGTTTTTACAATACACCTCGCTAGAATATGCCAAAACCATTTTAAAAGAAAACCAAGCAACGCTATTTGAAACTGCCCTTGAAACAGGCCTTTCTGGCACAGGTCGTTTACACGACTTATTTGTAAATATAGAAGGAATGACACCTGCTGAATATAAAAATGGCGGTATAGACTTACAAATAAAATACAATTTTGCAGAAAGTCCTTTTGGGAAAATTATAGTTGCCTCCACTGAAAAAGGCATTTGCCATTTGGCATTTGCAGATAATGAAATCATAGCTTTACAAACAATAACAAATCAATTTCCAAATGCTCAGATTAGCAAATGTTCAGATATAATTCAAGAAAATGCAGTAGGCATTTTTACGAAAGACTGGACAAAGCTCAAACAAATAAAGCTGCATTTAAAAGGCACTGATTTTCAATTAAAAGTATGGGAAGCTTTATTAAAAATTCCGGTAGGTCAATTAACAACATACGGCACTATAGCTCATAAAATAGAGAATCCAAATGCCTCGAGGGCAGTGGGAACAGCTATTGGAAGCAATCCTGTAGCATTTTTGATTCCTTGTCATCGCGTTATTCAATCTTCAGGAGTTTTTGGGGAATATATGTGGGGAAGTACTAGAAAAACTATAATAATAGGTTGGGAAGGAACAAAAACCCACGCCGAGATAGCATAGCAAGATTCGGGTTTTGCCATTTTTTAATGCATTGCATCTTTGCAGTAATATTTAAATGCATAAAAAATGAAAACATTTATTTTGATTCACGGCTCGTGGCATAGTTCGTGGAACTGGCACAAAGTTGTTCCTATTTTAGAAAAACTTGGGCATAAAGTTTTAGCCATTGATTTACCTGGAATGGGTAAAGACAAAACACCTATTAAAGAAGTTACTTTAAAATCAACAGTAGAGTACATCTGTAAAATCATAGATGACATCGAAGACAAAGTAATTTTGGTTGGTCATAGTAAAAACGGCATAATGATTTCGCAAGCAGCTGAATATAGGTCCGAAAAAATTGAAAAATTAATATATATCGCTGCCTATTTAATCCCAAATGGGAAAACCCAAGCTGAATATTCAGTAAAAGATATAAATGGGGCCTTGAAGCCTTTTGTAATAAAATTCCCAGCATCCAATTCCCATACCCTAGATCCTGCGATTTATAAAGAAGGACTATATCATGACTGCGAAGACGAAATATTTGAAATGGCAAAACTAATTCTAAGCCACGAAAGTGTAGCTACAGGCATTACACCTTTAGAATTGACAGAAGAAAACTATGGAAGTGTACCTAGATTTTACATCGAATGTACAATTGACAAGGCTGTTACCCCATATATACAACAGAAAATGTATACCGAAACACCATGCTAAAAAGTATATAAAATGCGAACGAGTCATTCTCCATTTTTTAGTCAACCCAACGAACTTTCAGAAATTCTAAACGAAATAGCATCAAAATAATAGTATGCAGACTAATGAAGTAAAACAAAAACTAGAGGCAATAAATTGGTCAAAAATTGCAGAGGATATGCATGAAAAAGGTTATGCAATTATTCCGGAAATCTTGGCTAGCGAGCATTGCAAAGATTTAATTGAGGGTTATATCCACACAAATCTATACCGAAAAACTGTGACTATGGAACGCTACAGGTTTGGATTGGGAGAATATAAATATTTCAAATATCCCCTACCAAGTCTCATACAAATTATTAGAGAAAATGTCTATCCAAGACTAGTCCCAATTGCTAATACTTGGATGAAGTGTTTAAAAATTGATACTGTTTATCCAGAAAATCATGAAGAGTTTTTAAATAGATGTTTAGAAAAAAATCAAAATAAAGCTACAGTTTTAATACTAAAATACGGGAAAGGTGGCCATAATACGCTTCATCAAGATCTTTATGGAGATATTTTTTTTCCTATTCAATGTGTACTATTTCTAAACGAACCAGGGAAAGATTATATTGGAGGTGAATTTGTACTTACCCAACAAACCCCAAGAGCACAATCCAAAGCAATAGTTTTAAATCCCAAAAAAGGAGATATGTTAATATTTACCACAAATTTTAGACCCATCAAAGGCAGCAAAGGCTATTATCGCGTAAACATGAAACATGGTGTAAGCGAAATAGAAAGTGGAGAAAGACATACTTTAGGGATTATCTTCCATGATGCCTTAAGCTGAAAATGATACATCACGTTGAAATATTAGATATTGATTTAAGAAGCAAAATCAAACAGAAACAAATATTCTTTGGAGGAAATAAAAAACTAAAAATTTATGGAAAACTAAATTGTAAATCAGGTAAACGAATGAAAAAAGAGAATCGGGTTTTCTTTTTGTCAGAAACTGAGGCTTTAGAAAATGGTTATCGACCTTGTGGGCATTGTATGCATTTGGATTACAAAAAATGGAAAAATGAAACCTAATATTGTATCAAATACAATTAGCCATTTATTCTGCAGAAATTTTCAAAGGCTAGAATCTAATAACTAAAAAAAACCTTAGGCTTTGCAAATAAAAGCACTAAGGTTAATTCTAATATCTAAATAAATTTCGAAGCTTTAGACTATCGGAGTGAATTAATATAAGCCGCAATAGTCAGAGCATCTTTTTTAGGCACCTGAGGCATGGGAGCCATCGGCGTTGCAAAATCTGGCCAGGTCTCAGGTTTTGGATTATAAATCAATGAAACTATTTTCTCATTGCTATATTTTCTTTTTGCGATATCTTTAAAAGCAGGCCCAACCACTTTTTTATCTTGTGAATGACATGCCAGACAAGTATGTTTTAGAAGTAGTGGTTTCACAGTTTCAAAACTTATTTCAGCAACTTTAGCAGTAGCAGTAGTCGCTGGCTTGCCTTTACCATCGGGTGATACAACTTCCTTTGCAGTTTTGGAAGGAGCAGCAGCTTTCGCTTTTCCAGAATTAAAAGTTTTTAATTCCGAAGTTCCAAGTTTATCTCCACTAGGAATCGCGTTTAAGGTATAATACACTGTCGGATGAATCAATGAGTACGAATTTGAAGCCGAACGAATACCTGCCAAGTTTAGCTCATGAATATAATACGGCCTTAATCCATCCAAAACAATCCTAAGAGATTTACCATCTGCACTTAGTTTCACACCTTTTATTTTCAAATCTTCTTTGTTTACAGGTGGCGAACCATACACAGGGTGGTGTTTATACAAGAAACTACTGGCAGTTAAACTAGCCAAATCCTCTGCCGATTTTCTATCTACAGGCATCGTAAAGTTTATCTCAAACCCGTCAGGCATTGCCTTGCAGTTCAACATTTCGAAAGGTACTTTACCATTCCAAACCAATCGCTGAAGTCCTTGATTGGCATCTCCGGCCGATCCCCAACCTCTGTTTGTTTCGCCCACAAACATAGATCCATCTGGTGAAAACACCATACGCATAACACCAGACTGAAAACCAGACCTAAAATCCCAAGTTGCACCCTGAAACTCTCCGTTCACTTTTTCCATAAACACACGCATAATCTTAGACTGTCCTTGGTCACCAATGAAAACCTGGCCTGCAAAAGGTCCAAAGTCACCTTTGGTATCATCTCTAATTAACTCCGAGTTAGATATACCCAAAATACCATGAGGCAACCAAACCACAGGAGTTTGTACCATTGGATATTTTTCTTTTAACTCATATAGCATCTTGAATTTTTCATCAACAACATTCTCTGGCTTTATATATTGGCCATTTGTACCTCTAACTTTTCTATTGTCTCTTTCAGCATAAAACTGGTCTTCAGTCAGTTTCACAGGAGAATTATTCTCTTTGACCCATTTCAAACTAGCTGGATGACCAGTAAATACACCTTGTTTTAAATGCCACATACCACCAGAACCCATCCAATCTCCCTGATTGTCAGTATAAAACAGCTCTCCATCTAGCATGCCCAAACCAGCTGGTGAACGCATTCCTGCTGCCCAGGGCTCATAACGACCGTCTTCATATATTTTGAAAACAGAGCCTCTAGTTTTTGCTCTAGCCTCGCCTCTCCACCATTCCTCATCACCAAAGGCCACATTGCCACTTACAAAAAAACCACCGTCAGGAGCGAGTTTTGGTCCAAAAGAATATTCATGATAATGACCAGAAACCTCCCAAGCATGCACAGTCTCATAACTGTCCGCTTTGCCGTCGCCGTTTTTGTCTGTTAGCTTGGTCAATTCGCCACGCTGAGCACAATAAAAAGAACCGTCTTTGTAAAGTAAACCAAGAACTTCATGTAGTCCAGACGCGAATTTTCTAAAATAAGGACTTCTTGAACTTGGGTTCTCAATGATCCAAATATCTCCTCTACGTGTCGCCAATGCCAGCGATCCATTAGGTATCATGGTAACTCCACCAACCTCAAGCAAAACACCTTCTGGAACAGGCAAAGTAACAATTTTATAAAAATCCTCTTCTTTGGGTGACTCTTGTGCGTTTATATTTCCAAATGCTAGAAATAATAAAGCAATTATATTTATTTTAAATTTCATCATTTTAATATTTTAGAAAATAATTGAATAGATAATTTTGGAATCTTTTGGACTTACTACCAACTCTTTCCCTCCTCTAATATTTACTTCTGAGGCATTTTCTATTTTTATAAAATAGCTTTTATTGTCTACTGCATACAAACCATCTGCAACTTTCTCTATGTTTTCTCCTTCCGCTACTCTTGCAATCAAATTTTCAGGATTTGAAATCGAAATTTCTCTTGAAAGCATTTTATTATCAGCTATTCTGATCTTATCTTCTACTTTAGTTCCCTTTAAAAGGTATTTGAAAGTAGGTAAATCATTTTCGTCTAAATCATAACCTAAAGGTCTAAATCCTGACCCAACCGTATCGGACGGCCAAGTTGGAGTACCATTTTTTGACAATAGCAAGCTATGATTGAATTTAGTAAGACTACCTAAAGGCTTTGAAGATCCATCGCCGCGGTCTTCCCACATAGGCGTAGCATCCAAAAACTTCCCTTTCCAAGCTTGCACAATTGCCCCTTTGTCGAGGTCATAGGTATAATGCATATTTTCGGGTGAACCTACAGAAATAGCATGCACAATTCTAAAGTTTTTATCTTCTGGGTTCTTTTTAAAATCTATAAAACTTCTCAAGTTGGTGTTGTTGTCTGCTAAAATTATTATAGGATCGCTGGGTTTTGAAGCTATCATAGAACCTACCACATGGTGAGGAGTAGACCTAAATCCAGGCCCTTCAGACCAAAAACCTAATGTTGGTTTTATCCAACCATCGCGTTTATTATTAAAAATCTCAAATGTATGTTCTCCTGCAGTCAAGTCAATACTGGCATTACGTTGTTGAGAGGCCACTGTCCAGTTATTGCCTAAAATCTCTTTACCGTCAATTTTCAAAGTACTGTTACCTCCCAATTGTGTATAAAAAGTATATTTTCCTGAAAACGGAGCTGTGTATTTACCGTTGATGACAAAAACATAGTCGTTTTGATTTTTAGTAACTTCCCAAGTTAAATCATCCGTTTTTCCACTTTCATCTATTTTGAGTTTAGATAGGTCAGCATCATGCATAAAACTTCCATAGTAAACTTTGTAGCTCAAATTAGAAACTTTGCCAGCAACCTTATCAAATTTGTTAATAATAATGTTTTTAAAGGCAACCGAACCATGATCTCCTTGAATTCTGATGGGTCCAGACTTGGCTTCTTCTTGAGAAATACTTCCCCTTGTCACTCCAGACATCTCCACATTCTCGTGTATGATCAAGCCGTTTAATTTTATATAAATTATTTTAGCATTGGATATTTTAGCACCTGAGGCATCAAACTTAGGAGCTTGAAAGGATATTTTCATATTATTCCAAAGTCCTGGAGCTTTGTAGGTATTGGCTCTGGGAGCATAACCTTCGTAACCTTTTTGTCCTTCAGGTTTGCTATCATTCCAACGCTCGTAAATCCCTCCACAATCATTATATTTCGGTGTTTTCACTCCCCAAGAATCAAACAATTGAATTTCATATCTGCCTTGTAGATAAACACCAGAATTGGACCCTTTGGCCAACATAAAATCAAATTCAAGGTCCACATCGCCATGTTCTAACTTTGTAAAAAGCTCATAGTCCATCCCATATTTTCCTTGCTCATGCTCGCACAATAAAATGCTTTTACCTGGCGAAAAGCTCATGGTGTTTTTTTTGTCAATATCTGCATATACATCACCAACAATTTTCCAATTGCTTGATTTTATTACAAATTCAGAGAGGTCATTTAAAGGAATAGGTGATTGACCAAAAATTATATTTTGGGATAAAACCAAAACGAGAATTATTTTTTTCATAGAAATCAATGAGTTTAAATATTGCAACAAAAATAAGGCATGGACTTCGGAGTAACAGATGTTTTTTAAAATATTTTATTAAATATTTACTGGCATCCGACTAAAATATATTTTATAAACAAATCGGTCTTGAATGGCCATTCAAGATACTTTTTTATCTTGGGTGAAAATGACCCCCTATTTACTTTGTGTCGGCTGCCGCCTGGGCCTTCATTTTTTTTCAAAAAAAAACGAAGCAAAAAAAACAGCACCCAGCAAACTCACGCACTCAAAATTCTCTTAATCAGTAGTTTATGTTAGTAATTTTTTCGAAAGAGAATTTTGATTGCGTTCAAACAGTGCTGGCTGATATAATGAACCACATTTATTTATTTTTAATCGGATACCAGTAATTAAATATTAAAAAATGAACAAAAAAAAGACCGAAGCTATGAAACTTCGGTCTTTAAATATATTTAATCTGTTTTAAATAACAGCTTCAGCTAATACTAAAACCTTGTTATTCAATACTTGTAAAACTCCACCGTCAACTTTGATAGTTTCTTTTTTGTTTCCAATTTCATAAACCAAGTCTCCAGTTTTCAAAGTTGAAACCATGGGAGCGTGATCTTTTAAAACTTGAAATTGCCCATTTTTACCAGGTAAAATGACTGCATCAACTTCGCCATTAAAAACGTTTTTCTCAGGAGTTATTATTTCTAAATTCATTTCGTTAATTAGTTAATTTCTAATGTGTTGATTAGTTAATTTAACTAAAACACTTAAACTATTTTGATTTACTTGTGGCAATTATTTTTGTTAAAATCTTACCTATTTCATTTATTAATTCTAACAATTTGTCTGATTCCGGATAACTAGGAGCGAATTTACAAATTCTTAACCAATAATTTGTTTCGTTTGCTTCTTTTGCTGCTATCTTCATTTTATGAATAAAATCAGCCTTACTTTCTGCATTTTGAGCTTCAACCACATTGGCACCAATACTAGTTCCAGATTTTAATAGTTGATTTGCTACTACAAATTTTTTGCTTCCTTCTAAAATTTCACAAAAAGTAATAACGTCAAGAGAAAATTGAAATGTTTTGTCTACAATTGGATTGTTCATAATTTTTAAATTTTTATTTCAAAACTAAAAATTAACAAATTAATCAATTAGCTAATTAACATATTACTTAGAAGCTTCTTCTATCAACTTCTCTCCTTTTGCTTTAGCATCTTCAATAGTACCTACAAGGTTAAACGCCGCCTCAGGTAAGTGATCAAATTCACCTGCCATAATCTGGTTAAAGCCTTTAATAGTATCATTGATATCAACTAAAACTCCTTTAAGACCTGTAAATTGCTCAGCCACAAAGAATGGTTGAGAAAGGAATCTTTGCACACGACGAGCACGAGAAACTACCAATTTATCTTCTTCAGAAAGTTCTTCAAGACCAAGGATTGCGATGATATCTTGTAATTCTTTGTATCTCTGAAGTATATTTTTAACGTTTTGAGCACAGTCGTAATGAGCATCTCCCAACACCTCAGCAGAAAGAATTCTAGATGATGAATCTAGTGGATCCACAGCAGGATAGATACCTAACTCAGCAATTTTACGACTTAATACCGTAGTGGCATCTAAGTGAGCAAATGTTGTAGCTGGAGCAGGGTCAGTCAAGTCATCGGCAGGTACGTAAACAGCCTGTACCGAAGTGATAGATCCTCTTTTTGTAGAAGCAATACGCTCTTGCATCACACCCATTTCAGTAGCCAAAGTAGGTTGGTAACCCACAGCTGAAGGCATACGACCCAATAGGGCAGAAACCTCAGAACCTGCTTGTGTAAAACGGAAGATGTTATCGATAAAAAATAATATATCACGTCCTTTTCCTTCGCCATCACCATCACGGAAGTGTTCCGCAACTGTTAGACCTGAAAGGGCAACTCTAGCACGAGCACCTGGAGGCTCGTTCATTTGTCCAAAAATAAATGTTGCTTGTGATTCTTTCAAGGCTTCTCTATCTACTGAATCAAGATCCCATCCACCTTCTTCCATTGAATGTTTGAAAGCTTCACCGTATTTTACGATACCTGATTCGATCATCTCACGAAGCAAGTCATTTCCCTCACGTGTACGCTCACCCACACCGGCAAATACCGAAAGACCTGCATAAGCTTTAGCAATATTATTGATAAGTTCTTGGATCAATACGGTTTTACCCACACCAGCACCACCAAACAAACCAATTTTACCACCTTTTACATAAGGAGCTAATAAGTCAATAACTTTAATACCTGTAAATAATATCTCAGTGGCAGTTGCAAGATCTTCAAACTTCGGTGCACTTCTGTGTATAGAAAGACCAGGCGTATTTACTGGGCCTAAACCGTCAATAGCCTCACCAACTACGTTGAAAAGTCTACCTTTGATCTCCTCGCCAGTTGGCATCGTGATAGGTTGACCAAGGTGAGTTACTTCTTGTCCTCTTTGAAGACCGTCAGTACTATCCATTGCGATGGTACGAATTCTGTCTTCACCAAGGTGTTGTTGACATTCAAGAATTACTTTTTGACCGTTTGACTTTGTAACAGACAATGCGTCTAATATTGCAGGTAGAGAAGCGGCTTCCCCCTCAAAACTAACGTCCACAACAGGTCCGATGATTTGTGAGATTTTACCAATATTTGCCATTTATGAAATATTTAAAATTAATCTACTGATTTTTGGACTGCAAAATTATAAATTCTGCATGATAAAACAAATTTGAATCGAGTCTTTTTTGTATTTTTTTTAGAGAATCACAAATAAAAGGCTCTTTTTATTGGAAGAAACTATGAAATGCATTTTTTAAATTGTAATTCATTTGGAATAATTAATCAAGCAATTTATTATTTCAACAACATTCATTCAAAAAAAAAGCTTGCCTAGGCAAGCTTTAAGATGCTTTCATTTTAGCTTCTATGGTCTGCTGTGTATGAGGCACAGCTCTCAATCTTTCCTTAGGTATTAACTTACCAGAATCTTTACAAATTCCATAAGTTCCGTTTTTCAACCTTATTAAAGCTGCCTCAAGTTGAGACGCGAATTTCTGTAATCTTGCCGCAGATTGACTCAATTGTTCTTTTTCTCGAACATCCGCTCCGTCTTCCAAAGTTTTAGAACCAACTGCTGTGTTATCAGTACCATTATCGTTTTTCCTACTCAACGTTTCTTTAATAAAATTCACTTCGTTGTAAGTAGCAGCCAACTTTTTGTTGATGATTTCTTCAAACTCTGCCAATTCGGTTTCCGAATATCTTGTTCTTTCTTCTGTTGAATTAGCCATAATTAAAAATAATTTTTTGGGTTGTTAATAAGTAGACAGTTAAATTTCCCGCAAATATAAGTTATTTAAAAAAACTAGCAATATTTTTTTTAAACATTCCTGAAGTTGTTCATATTCAAACAGGTATATTTAATTTATCAAAAGGTATCATTTTATGAAATTGAGCCAAGAAAAAACAAATCCAAGAAATTTCAATCGCTTTAATTTGAAAAAAATTTTCAATTCTTTTTTGAACTTTATCCAATATTTTCATCTGAAAAATCGGCGAAACACCTTTTAAAATAAGTAAATTTCAGCATTTATCAATAGGAAAATATTTAGGAAAAATATGACATTTAACAGAATCAAAGTATTTTGTCTAAGTTTGCACCAAAATATAAATTTTATATAAAAATATGACCTATTTAGAGCCGGCTCCTATAAAGGACAAAGAGAATCCTTTAGAGTCCATGATGTCTAGGTTTGACGCCGCAGTAAAAATCCTTGGCATTAGTGACGAAATGTACAACATACTTAAAGTACCTGCCCGCCAAGTTATAGTGGGACTACCAGTTACGATGGATAATGGCAAAATCGAAGTTTTTGAAGGCTACAGAGTACTACACTCCAACATTCTCGGCCCAGGAAAAGGTGGAATCAGACTAGATCCAGATGTTACACTTGACGAAGTAAGAGCACTTGCCGCTTGGATGACTTGGAAATGTGCAGTAGTAGACATACCTTATGGTGGAGCCAAAGGAGGCATTGCTTGTAATCCTCGCACAATGTCAGCTGGCGAAATCGAAAGATTGATTCGTGCTTACACAATTTCAATGTTAGATATCTTTGGACCAGACAAAGACATACCAGCACCAGACATGGGCACAGGTCCACGAGAAATGGCTTGGCTAATGGACGAATACTCTAAAGCAAAAGGAATGACAACCCAGGCGGTTGTAACTGGAAAACCATTGGTATTAGGTGGTTCACTTGGCAGAACAGAAGCTACAGGTAGAGGCGTAATGGTTTCTGCATTGTCAGGCATGGAAAAACTCAAACTCAATCCATACAGAGCTACAGCAGCTGTTCAGGGTTTTGGAAATGTGGGTTCGCATGCTGCAATATTATTACATGAAAAAGGGGTTTCTATAAATGGTATCAGTGATATCAGTGGAGCATATTATAATGATAAAGGCATAGACATTGCTAAGGCTGTAGAATATAGAAATGCAAACAATGGAACCTTAGAAGGATTTGATGGAGCAGAAAAAATAGATGCAGAGGAATTGTTGTTTTTGCCAGTTGACTTATTGGTTCCTGCAGCCAAAGAGGATGTTATAACTAAAAATAACGCCGCCAAAATTCAGGCAAAAATGATAGTGGAAGGTGCAAATGGACCTACTTCTGCTAAAGCGGATGATATAATAAATGAAAAAGGCATAATGGTAGTGCCAGATATTTTGGCCAATGCAGGTGGTGTAACAGTTTCTTACTTTGAATGGGTTCAAAACCGAATAGGCTACAAATGGACCCTTGACAGAATTAATAGAAGAAGCGACAGAGCCATGAAAGATGCATTCAATAATGTGTTTGCTATTTCTCAGAAATACAATGTACCGATGAGATTAGCTGCATATATATTGGCAATCGACAAAGTTTCTAGTTCGTACAAATTCAGAGGTGGATACGGTTGATATTCAGTAAAATTTAAGACTTTGAAAGACGCTTTAGAATAACAAAAGCGTCTTTTTTTTTGTTGAATTGATTAAGATTGATTTCATAAAATTCTACCTTTGCACCAAATTTATCTAAATTAAAAATGAGTGAGCTAAAGAATAAAATAGTTTGGATAACAGGAGCCTCATCGGGTATAGGAGAAGCAACAGCCTAC
Source organism: Lacihabitans sp. LS3-19 (assembly GCF_024343575.1). GTDB lineage: Bacteria > Bacteroidota > Bacteroidia > Cytophagales > Spirosomataceae > Leadbetterella. Next base: position 113,232 of record NZ_RJUA01000112.1, read on the forward strand.
GTAATGGCAAAAGAGGGCTCAAAGCTAGTTCTTTCGGCCAGGAGAAAAGACGAACTCGAAAAAGTAAAACAAAATTGTGGTTTGCCAGATGGTGATGTTTTGGTGTTACCGCTAGATGTAGAAGATTTTGAAAAGATTAAAGAAGCGACGCAATCTGTAATAGCAAAATTCGGCAAAATAGATTTGTTATTTAACAATGCCGGAATATCACAAAGGGGCGATGTTTTAACCACAAGCATGGAGGTTTATCAAAGGATTATCAATATTAACTTCTTGGGAGTTATAGCTTTAACAAAAGCTGTTTTGCCTTATATGATTAATCAAAACAGCGGACATATAGTAGTAACAAGTAGTGTTTCAGGTAAACTTGGCACTCCTCTACGCTCAGGATACAGTGCCACCAAACATGCTTTGCATGGCTTTTTTGATTCTTTACGAGCTGAAGTTTATAGAAACAACATCCAAGTTACCTTGGTGTGCCCTGGTTATATCAACACCAACATTTCTTTAAATGCCTTGTCATCAGACGGTTCGAAACATGGAAAGATGGACACTAACCAACAAAACGGCGTGCCAGCAGACATTTGTGCTCAAAAAATAGTGGCAGGAATAAGAAATAATAAAAGCGAAATTTATATTGGTGGAAAAGAAGTATTAGGTGTATATTTGAAACGTTTTTTTCCTAAAATATTAGAAAAAATTGTATTAAAACAAGCACCAAAGTAAACACGATAAGAAATTAAATCAATGGAAAAAAATCTACTTTTAATCAGACACGCTACTGCCGAAGACGTAACCAACTCTTCAATGGTTAGAGACTTTGACAGAGAACTAACCTCGCGAGGTATAATGGAATCTGCGAGAATGGGGAAACATTTACGTGAAGCCGGAATTGTAGTAGATGCTATTTATTGTAGTCCAGCTGCAAGAACCAATGCGACTGCAAACCTGATAGCTGAACAACTAAAATTTGACACTGACAATGTCGAAAATTCTGACAAACTATACGGTAGTGGACCGAGAGGATATTTAGCTCTACTAAATGAACTTTCAGAAGATAACAATACTGTCATTATTGTAGGTCACAACCCAGACATTTCTTTTTTTGCGGATTACCTTTCGAGTGATGACTGCGGTGGCAGTATGAGCAAAGCTACAGCAATCTATTTGAAGTTTGAAGACTTAGCTTGGGCAGAAATCTCTCAGAAATCAGGAAGTTTAGTCAAAAGAACAGATGTAAAAGAGTTAAGTTAATTATGAAGAACAATAAACTTTTCAAAATCATTTTCGTTTTGTTTGTAGTTGCCGTGATAATCGTTTTAATAGACATGGCGAGACAAACTACTGCTCCATGGAACAAAAAGAAACAGCTCGAGAGAGCAATCCAGAAATAGCTAAAGCCTTCAATTTTTAGCAAAAAAAAGACTGTATTCCTGAAAATCAAGAATACAGTCTGATTTAAAACCCCAAAAAAATTATTTAAACAACTTCATGAAAGTGGATGTCAGCCAGCTTTCTTCGGCTTTTGTTACCAAATCTAATGTATTGTCAGCAAAGCCCGCCACAGCATAAATATCATTTACAACTTTTAGAAACTCTGCACTCTCTGGTGAAGTGTCCTTTACTTGTTTCTTAATATCTTCCATGGTTTCTAATATCGGCGAAAGCTCACGTCTTCTACGTTCGCGGCCAATTTGCCTTGCAGCTTTCCAAATATCTTTTTCTGCTTGAAAATACTCTTTCCTTTCACCCGGAAGAAGTTGCTTGTAAATCAATCCCCAACTCATCAAATCTCGGAGGTTCATGTTTACATTTCCTCTAGATATCTGAAGTTCGTCCATGATTTCATCGGCATTGAGCGATTTGGGAGAGAGCAATAACAATGCGTGAATTTGCGACATAGTTCTGTTTATCCCCCACTGTGTGGCGAGGGTTCCCCACGTATGGATAAACCGATCCTTCGCTTCTTTTAATTCCATAAAACAGTTTTATTATTTTCAATAGCACGTATAATAAGTTCCAAATTAAAATAGTCTTTTTGAATTTTCAAAATATTCTGAAAGTTTTCTCGAAAAAAAAAGACATTTGGAGTCTTTATGGTACGTTTCTTGAACTTTTATTAGAAATACTTGAAAAAGTATTGTCTAAAAACGTGCCAAATTTAAAATTCAAAGACAATGAACAATCGTAAATTACTGATTTACTTGTTATTATTATTGCTATTCCATTCATGCAAAAAAACAGAAATCGAGAAGTCACTAGGCGATATGGTAGCCGGTGAATACAAAGGAACCTCGATAATATTGGGAGGTACAGAAATCCCACTTCCGCTTGAAAGTGGAACAAATTATCTCAATCTTGATTTTACAGTTACAAAATCCACTGAGTTAACAGCCAATCTTCAATTGATATTTACAGAAAAGTCAAACGGGGTTTTGTCTACCGAAACCGAGGATCATCCAAACTTAAAATTGATCAGAAAAGAAGATTCTGGCATTGGTCTAATGGAAAACGGGGAAGAACTTGCAGTAGTGTTTGGACAAAATATTGAAATGACTGTAGTGATAGAAGAACTCACTACTACATTTAAAGGGCTAAAAAAATAGCTCAGCTTTGTACCAAAATGTTTGAAGTCACCATTTGACTCAGTACTATTTCAAAAGTATCATTTACTGAAACTTTCATGGACTTGTCATATTCTTGAATATCCAAAACTTGAATATTGTCGCCCAATTTGAGGTTGAGTTTATCTATAAGTTTCAAAAAACTATCTTGAGAAGAATCAACGGCCTTAAAAACCACTTTCTGATTGAGTATACATTGTTCTAGTTTCACATAGTTTTGGTGTAAAACGGCCCCAAACTTATCTGGAATTGGCGAGCCGTGCGGGTCGACTTTTGGAAAATCCAAAAGTTCATCAATTCTATCAAAAAAGATTTGAGATTTTATGTGCTCTACTTGCTCGGCTATTTCGTGCACTTGATCCCAAGCAAAACCCATCTTTTGTACCAAAAACATTTCTACGAGTCTATGTTTTCGGATGATTAAACCAGCAGCTTTTTTTCCTTCTTTTGTAAGCGTTAGCGGTTTATATTTTTCATAAATCACCAAACCTTTTGCTGCAAGCTTTTTAGCCATACTGTTTACAGTCGGCATTTTTATGGATAAATTTTTACTTAAATCTAGTACCGAAACCTCTACACTTTCAGCACTTAAGTGAAACATAGCTTTTAGGTAATTTTCCTCGGTAAGTGTCATCATTTACAAATTTATCTCATTTTTATTTGAGAATATAAAATAGAATCTATTATTTTTGTTAGACTAATCTAACTTTTTAGTTTTATCCATAAAATAATTGACATGAAAAAATATATATTTGCCTTTTTGATGCCATTGAGCTGCATTGCCCAATTTGAATTAAGCGGAAAAATCAAAAACAAAAATCAAGTTTTACCTGGTGCGATTATAAAAATAGAAAAATCAGATTTCTTAAAAATGTCAGATGAAGAAGGCTATTTTAGTTTTAAAACAGTACCCAAAGGAAAAATTGAACTGACAGTGTCTTATATTTCAATGAAAACAAAGAAACTTAAATTAGAAATTATAGGAAACAAGTACATAGAAATAGATTTAGAAGAAGACAATCAAACGCTAGACGAAGTTGTAATCAGTGGAAACTTGAAAGAAATGAGCAAATCAGAGAGTCCGATTGCGATAGAAATTTACAAACCTGCCTTTTTTGCAAAAAATCCGAGTGCCAATATTTTCGAAGCCCTTCAAGGCGTAAATGGTCTCCGCCCACAAGTAAACTGTAATATTTGTAATACGGGCGATATCCATATCAACGGAATGGAAGGGCCTTACACTTTGATATTGATAGATGGCATGCCGATAGTGTCGTCTTTGAGCTCAGTGTATGGCCTGATGGGCATCCCAAATAGCCTCATAGAAAGAGTTGAAGTTGTAAAAGGCCCTGCCTCTACACTTTATGGCTCAGAGGCCGTAGGTGGACTCATTAATATTATCACAAAAACCCCATTAAAAAGTCCAAAACTGAGTTTTGATGCTTTCACAACGTCTTGGGGTGAGATAAACAATGATTGGGGATTTCGATACAAAATAGGAAAATTTTCAGCTTTGGTAGGGATAAATATGTTTAATTACCAAAACATTAAAGACAAAAACACAGATGGTTTTACGGATTTGAGTTTACAGAAAAGGCTTTCCGTTTTTAATAAATTCCAATATTCTTCAGGATCTGTATTTCTAAGATTTTCGGGTGAAAACAGATGGGGAGGTGAAACCAATTGGGACAAAAAATACAGAGGAACAGACCAAGTTTATGGCGAAAGTATCATAACAAAAAGAGCAGAATTGATTGGAAATCAAAAACTAGCTGAACATCTTTCAATCGGATACTCATTGGTTTACCATTTACAAGATTCTTACTATGGAGAAACGCCACTTTTGGGAAAACAAACCACAGCTTTCTCACAGTTAATTTATTCGAAAAAGAAAAACAAGCAGGATTGGTTAGTGGGCTTACCATTTAAGTACAATTATTATGACGACAATACGATTTTAACCAAAACGGCACCAATCTCTCAGTTTACGCCAGGTTTGTTTGTGCAAAATGAGGCGGCAATTACCACAAAACTAAAAACTTCTATGGGTGCTCGTTTGGATATTCAAAAAAACCATGGTATGATTTTCACGCCAAGACTGGCTATAAAATGGGATAATTCTTTACGGCTCAACATTGGCAAAGGATATAGAATAGTAAACGTTTTTGCGGAAGAACATGCCGCCATGACAGGGGCTAAAGAAATAATAATAGAGGAAAATCTAAAACCCGAAGAAAGCTGGAATGCGAACTTAAATTGGAATGAAAAAATTGCTTTAAAAAATGGATTTATTGGTATAGAAGTATCTGGTTTCTATACGTATTTTTCTAACAAAATACTCCCAAACTATGACCGGCATCCCGACAAAATATATTATAATAATCTAGATGGCTATTTAACCTCAAAAGGCTTAAGTCTAAGTCTGGATTTAAATTTGGAAAATAGCCTAAAAGTTCAGGTTTCGGGGACCTTACTGGATGTAAAAAAATATGAAAATAAGCAGACCGCCAGACCTTATTTTACCGAGAAATATTCGGCAAAAATCTCTGCTAGTTATGATATTCCAGAATTAAATACCACGATAGACTTTACAAGCAATATAACTGGCCCATTGCTTTTGCCATTGCAAAATGAACTAGACCCGAGGCCGGGCAGTTCGCCTTGGACTTTGATTCACAATGTGCAGTTTTCGAAGAAAATACTAAAAAACGCTAAACTATACGGAGGAGTAAAAAATCTCGGTAATTTCTTGCCGTACAAAAACTTGCCTTTCATAATAGCAGGAGCCAAAGACCCATTTGACAAAAATGTAACTTACGACAATTCAGGGCTACCTATCAGCACCGAAAGCAACCCTTATGCCTTAAATTTTGACCCCACTTATGTTTATACTTCATTGCAAGGCCGAAGGGCATATTTAGGCTTAAAGTTTGAGATAAAATAGCATTTTTAACCTAATAATGTATCTAGAATTTATAATTGGCATATTTTATGAAAGACTATTTTCTGTAAATTTACAATTTAACCCTAATTTAGATGTTCAACAACAAGAAGGTAGTAGTTGTTTTTCCGGCATATAATGCTTCGGCCACCATCAAAAAAACATACGATGAGATTCCGTTTGACATTGTAGACGAGGTGGTGTTAGTAGATGATGCTTCAGTAGATAGCACGATAGAAACTGCCAAAAAAATAGGCATTAAACACATAGTAGCTCATCAAAGCAACAAAGGTTATGGCGGAAATCAGAAAAGCTGTTATAACAAAGCTTTAGATTTAAATGCCGACATAATTATCATGCTACACCCTGATTACCAATACACTCCACTTCTTATTAGGTCTATGGTGAGCATAATATCTGAAGGACTTTATCCTGTGGTGATAGCTTCGAGAATATTAGGAAAAGGTGCCTTGAAAGGCGGAATGCCTATGTATAAATATATTTCAAACCGTTTTTTGACTTTCGCTCAAAATCTTATTATTGGCCAAAAACTTTCTGAATACCATACTGGCTACAGGGCTTTTTCGGCAGATGTAGTGAAAGACATCAACTTTATGGCCAACTCTGACGACTTCGTGTTTGACAACCAAATGCTCTGCCAGATATTTAACAAGAACTACGAAATAGCCGAAATAACTTGCCCAACAAAATACTTTGAGGAAGCTTCTTCCATAAATTTTTCGAGAAGTTTGAAATACGGCATAGGTTGCTTACAAACTTCTATGCAATATTGGTTGCACAGAAAAGGTATTGTAAAAAATGTAATTTTTGAATAAAAAAACTCCCTAAAATTTCTATTAGGGAGCTAAATATCAATCTTTTATTGGTGGCGGTGGTGGCGAAACACTTTTCACTTTAACTTTTGGTGCTTTGGGTACCTTCGGTGCTTTTGGGGGCGGCGGAGGCATATTTCCATTTCTATATACTTTTACTGGCTTTGGGGGTTTCGGTGGCTTTGGTGCTTTAGGTCTATCAATTATGATTTTAGACTTAATATCACCAGGGAGCATTTCGATAATTTCATTTATATTTTTATCTAAGTCCTCCGACATGGCGTCCATCGGTGCTGAGAGTTCATCCATTTTTGCCGACAATGCTTCCATAGGTGCCGAATGTTCTTCTAAATGAGCTGAAAGTTCATCCATTTGCTTACCATATTGGTCCATTTCAGCATCGTATTCAGCCATTTGTTTTTCAAACTTCTTTTCGATAGCTTCAATTTGTTTTTCTGTCAAATCCTTTCCTTTGTAGGCTTCTTCGTACTTTTTGGCAGCCATTTCCATTTTCTTACCTACTTCCTCCATCTTTTTGCCAACTTCCTCCATAGGTTTTGAATTCATCCCCATACGCTTACCAATTTCTTCCATTTTCTTGCCTTCAGCTTCCATCAGCTTACTTTGGCTTTCAAGTTTCTGCTGGTTTATTTCTATGGCCTTAAGTCTTTGATCAACTTTCACTTTTACTTCAGGACTAAGCTGAACTTCTTCGCCATCAAAAAGGATTTTGTTGTCCGTAATTCTGAAATCGTGCTTGTTATTTTGAATAGTGATATTGTTGCTATTTTTTGACTTTGGAGCTATCGTCGTGTCTGTTTTAACTACTCCAACAGCCTCTGTTTTTTCTATTTTTACATTCGTAGCTTTATCTTCTGTCTTTTGAGCAAAAGCAAAAAATGTCACAAAAAGTCCAAATACAATCCAGATACTTTCTTTGCTGAAATTCTGATTTTGTTTAATGCCAACTATCCTTTGCACCCGCTCAAGCAAAGTATAGCGTTTTTTTCCAAAAGCCATCGCAAGACTAGGAGCGTAAGCTTTCTCCTGAAGTTGCACCAAAGTCTTAGCCAAAAGCAGCTTATCGCCACTTATTTTTAGGGCCATATCATCACAGCAGTTTTCTCTTTCTTTTCTGATAAGGGCAGAAATAAGCCACATGGCCGGATGAAAAAAGTAGATTACATCCAAGACCGACTGCAAAGCATTAAAAAGGAAATCTTGGCGTTGAAGATGGGCAAGTTCGTGTGCCAGAATCGTCTCCAATTGTTCCTTCGAAAATCCGGTAACTACCTGCATGGGAAGCAAAATAACAGGTTTGAAAAAACCCATAATCATAGGCAGTGAAACCATTTCTGAGGTTTTTATTACCACCGTTTTATTGATGCCCATCTTGTGCTGCATCTTTAGCAAAACCGCCGTAAGTTTTTCGTCAAAATGGTTTTGAGGATGGTTTTTTAATTTATTTACCCATACATAGCCTAAAACCAATTTTGCAAACAAAATCACACAGCCAAGCATCCAAACACCTACCAAAAGCGAGAGGTTATTTTGCAGAAAAACCAATAAAGTTTGGAAACTACTCAAAGCTTTCGGCATCATATTCAGACTTTCAAAGGTCTTTTGTGTAGAATTTTGAAACTGAATATAAAAGAAAGTAAAAACACTCGCGGCAAATTGTATCGTCAACAAACCCATACCTGACCAATATCTAATACTTGCTTTTTTGGTAGACAGTACCACTACAAAATACACCAAAGTAATGACCAAAATCTGCCAAAGAGCGTGCACCAATGTCCAGCCAAGCGACTTGGCGAGCGGACTGGCAAAAAATTCTGTTACGTTTTCCATAAGATCTTTTTTTAATTTTTTAAAATAGCTTTTTCATAAATTGTTTTCGATTCTTTTCCCAATTGAAATGAATCATTTTTTTAGTTTCCCAAATCATCCCCTTTTGTGGGAGCTTGGTTCTCTAAAGTTGCAATCAGTTGCTTGAGTTGACTCAACTCCTCCTCAGATGTGTGATGATTGCCGAGAGCCTGCATCACCAAGCTCATGGCATTGCCCTGAAAAGTAGAATCAATAAAACGATTCAATAACGATTTCTGTGTATCTTCCTCCCCTACTTTTGCCTCAAAAATATGCTGTTTGCCTTCGGCGTTTCTAGCCACCAAACCTTTTTCAAACATTATCTGCATGATTTTCAGCGTGGTAGTATACCCAGCTTCTTTGGTTTTGTTGATTTCCTCATTTACCTGTTTCACTGTGGCACGGCCCATTTGCCACAATATTTTGAGGATTTCAAGTTCTGACTCTGTTGGTTTTTGGAAGGTCTCCATCTATCTACGAATTGTTTCGTACAAATGTAATACGAAAAGATTCGTACTTCCAAATTTTATTTACGAATTTTTTCGTAGATGGGAGAAATTAAGATATCTTAAGACTTTGTTTTGGATGACATTTCCAGAAAGAAGATAAAATAAACTAGGAAAACATTCATAAAAAATCGCCTACAAACCTAGTGAGGCTCTGATTTCCAAGAGTTTACTTTCATAAGATGAACCAACGGGGATTTCAATTCCCAAAAGCCAAACAGAATTTCTACTTATTTTTTCGATTTTACTCTTTGAAATAATATAAGAACGATGAATCCGAATAAAAGCGTCGGTAGGTAATACTCCTAATACGTCAGAGATACTTTGGCGGGAAAGCAGTTTTTTATTGCTTAGGTAAAAAGTCATGTAATTTCCATCGGCTTCTATATAATGGATGTCGTTTAAGTCTACCTTTTCTTCTTCATATCCAGTTTTAATAAATACATGACTAGGAGCTTCTTCCGCTTGATTTTTTTTGATTTCCAAGGCTTTTTGACAAGCTTTCGTAAACCTCGCCAAAGAAAAAGGCTTCAATAAATAATCTACCGCATCCAACTCAAATCCCTTCACGGCATATTCAGAATAGGCTGTAGTAAATACAATCGGAATATTTTTTGGCAAAATATTCACCAACTCTATCCCCGAAATATCCGGCATGTTGATATCCAAAAACAAAAGATCGATTTTATGATTTTGCAAATAAGCCAATGCCTCAAGCGAATTGGTAAACATAGCATCTAAGCTCAAAAAAGGGACTTTTTCAGCAAGCATTTTTACTACTTCCAGAGCATGTGGCTCGTCGTCTATCGCTATGGCTTTTAAGTTCATTGGTGTATTTTTTGAGAAAGAGTTGGTTCAGGAGTATTACCCATATCTAAAATGACATCAAACTAGGTATTGAATAGGCATAGAAACAAGGCAATTTACCTTAAAAGACATTTCAAGAAAGCAATACCTCTGCTGGAATACCCAATCTTTTATGAAACATCTTAGCTATTTTTAATGTCAGAGGTTTTTTATTATTCAATATAGCAGAAACATACGCCTTACTTCCAATGGCCTCCACAAAGTCTTTATGCTTCAATCCTTCATCTTTCATTTTATTTTTGATGGCTTCTATCGGATCTGGAAAGGGAACACTGTAATTTTTATCTTCGTAGTCTTTTATCAGTAAAAGAGCCATTTCTAAAGTATCGCCTTCAGCTGTATTAGGTAATACAGCAGCATCAAACTGACTATCTACCCAGTCGAGCATCTCTTCATACTCACTTTCAGTTTTTATTGGCTTTAAGTTTTTCATTTCTTCTTCATTTTTACAGTACTTACATCTATTTTATCATATTCGGCATGCGTACCAAACCATTTGATTTGTATGGTTTTATATAAAAAAACAACCCGAACCACCAATCTATACTTGTTGCCAAAAACATTAAATACCACACGGTCATCACCTACTAAACTTACATTTCCGTAGGTATTTTTCAAATCTTGAAAGGAAGAAAAATCACTTTTCAAAAGTTCATGATACCATTCTAATAGGGCGTTTTTTGCCCTAGGATATTCATCACAATAAGCCAAAAGCGTTTTTCTATTTATAATATTAAACATTTTGTTTACTCATAGTGAACAAAAATAAAAACTAATTGATTCTTTTCCAAAGCAAATACTCTTTTTTTTAAGATTTTATGATAAGCAAATCACCCAAGATACACTAATATTTTCTTAATATCCATCGACTCTCCCCCTCCATCAATACACCCCCAAAACCAGGCTAACAAAAAAATCATGCTCGGTTTCTTGTATCTCCAGCTTGTGGCGATTGGGATAGATCATTTCTAAGCGTTTTTTTACGTTTTCAAGGCCTATGCCGTGGCTTGGCTGGCCAAGTTCTTGCTTGGTATGAATGCTATTGTGCACCTTAAAATACAGATGTTGAGCGTCGTGCGTAAGCGTAATAAAAATCCAAGACGGCGACCTAAAACTTATGCCGTGTTTGAAGGCATTCTCCACAAAAGGCACCAACAACATGGGAGCTACAAAAACCTCCTTATCTGTCTTTTGGATATTAATCTCCAGCTTAATGTCTTGGTTTTCGTCAACCCGCATTCGCTGAATAGCAATGAAATTCTCCAAATATTCAATCTCCTTCGACAGCAAAATCCTATCCTGATGATTCTCCTCCAGCATAAACCGCATCATATCCCCCAGTTTTTGAATTCCCTCGCTCGTCATATTGGCGTTTTCTTTCAGCGACACCGAGTAGAGCGTATTCAGAGCATTAAACAAAAAGTGCGGGTTTATTTGCGACCGCAAATTGCCCAACTCCGCCGTTTTGTTAGATATTTCAGTCCTTAGTGCCCTCTTTTCTTTCGAAAAAACCCTCCTCAGAAAGGCCATCGCCAACGACATCACCAACAACACCGTAAAAATCATCAGCAAATAAGGTGGCGAAATCCTAAAATACGACCTGCTGTAAATAGCCCATATAGTAACCTGAAACAAATGAATCAAAAAGCTGCCGGCCAACAGAATAAACAAATATCCCTTAAAACCCACCGAAAAGGCTTTGGATTTAATATCAGAAACATAGGGCATACATTTCCGATAAAAATAGTCCTGAGCCAAAAAACCGACTATGCCACTGAGTCCCAAAAGAGCCAATTCTCTGATAGGTCCTATCCAATAGTCTTTCTGCGGAAGATGCCCAACAAATGCCAAAACCAAGAGAAAAACACAAACGCCACCTTCCAAAACATACCCAATAAAAACGTTGTTATCCTCTTCTCTCAGCTTCGCCTGAACATAATAAAACGCCTGAGCAGCAGCCTCATACAAAACCAAAATCAGCAGTACTGCCACAGCATCATTAAGCCAAAAAATCTTCCGGAATTTAGAATAAACCACCGCACCGTTTATTTTATCAAATGCCTCGCCCGAATTCCCCACCGCATGTACCAATACTTCGCGGTAATACAGCTTAAAGTAATTGTGCACAAAGACACTCGAAAACACCAAAACCAAGGTAAACACACCTAAAACCAAGGTACTGGCAGTAAACTCCTTGGCCTTAAGTTTTGGAAAAAGCCAAATATGAAAAACATACCAAGCTGCAAAAAACAAGGCACCACCAGCCACTATTGGCAGCATGGTATTCGCAAAATGGGAGTAATCAACCAAGCCCCGCCACACCGCAGCCATATCTCTTTGCTCAGGCGGCAAATTGTACATATCGAAAATAAATCTATCAAACGCTCGAGCCTCCTCAAACAACCGCTTGACCACATAAATGGCCACACAGACCAAAACAAAAACCACCTCAAACTTCCGACCTTTCATCATATTCTGCATAGCTTTTTCATAATTATGCCCCAAAACTAACCGCCGCCACCAAGCCAAATGAAAAAATGTTTTGAAAGCACCCAAAAAAGTGACCAATTTCCTGAAACCTCAATATCAGGGCAGCCACGCCGCCTACGTCAGGCGTGCCGGGCTATCTACTACTACTCCTCGCGGCTACGCCAGCTGTGGGGTATCCGTTACTATCCCTGCTGCGGGAAAACCCAAAATGTCATTTAAGAATATCGAAAATAATTAATGAGTGATTTTATGATTATTTTTTATCTCAATTTTTGAGATGTATTTACATTATTTTTTTACTTTTGAAGACCAATATTATTTTGGCTATGAATAGAATTAAAGAAGTGCTAGACAAAAAAGGAATTAAGCAAACATGGTTAGCTGAACAATTAGGAAAAAGCTATAACATGGTAAATAGTTATGTGCAAAACAGACAACAACCAAGGCTTGAGGTATTGAATGATATAGCAAAAATTCTAGATGTAGATATTATTGAATTAATTACTTCAAATAAGAAAAAATGAGAAAAGAAAATACCTAAAATAAATTCATTGACCATTCTACTGGTATCTAAGGGATTTCATTAAGCAAAGTATTCGGCAATTGGAAAATGTGTATTTGCTAATAAATTGGATAAATATACAAGAATTTCACGAGAAGCAACTTTATGAAAATAAGTTTACAATTTAAAATAAATTTAAACAATGATTAACAATATAAATGATCTGATTAAAGCTTCTGAAAGATTTTCAATGCCAGATGATAAAATTGAATTGAAAGAAAAAGGAAGACTTGAATTTATTTCTAAATTTCCGTTGGCTTCAATTCAGAACTTTAAAATTAATGACTATTGTCTTGGCACCTCAGAAAAAAGCTTCTCGTACTGGCTAGAATTTAAAGGTATTCTATTCGGGATTGGTGGTGGTAATGCATCTAAGTTTGGAATCTATAAATCAAAAGATGGAAATTATTATGAAGGTTATGGCACAAAAAAAACATCGTTACAAGCAAATATTCTTGATGCAAAGTTCTTAGAGCTTAAAAAAGCTATTATTAAAGGACTAGATTTCGTTAGAAAAAATGAAATTGAAAAAATTACCACTATCCAAACATCCATTTGGAATATAGTATTGCTAAAAATATTTTGTCTCTATTATCCAGAAAAATTTTTAACAATAGGTGATCCCGATGTAATAATAGAATGTGCTAAAAATATAGGCATTAAAGGAGTTGAATTAAAAAATGAAAATTCAATTTTTATTAATTACTTGTGTAGAAAAAAACTTAACGAAACAAAGGAGTTTTCAAATTGGCATTATGAAAAGGTTGGCACTTTAATATGGCAAACTTTTAAAGAAACTGCGAAAAGAGACTATTATTTAATTGGGTCCAAATATGGTAAAAATGCGGATAAAGATGTATTCCCGGAAATGTTAAAAAAATCAGTTGTTGCGACTGGATTTGCTTCAAAAATTGATTTAACAGAACTCTATAATGAAAGCCATTCTGAGATTAAAGAATTTTTACAATTACATAACGAAGAAAGTAATTCTATAAATGCCATTAAACATTTTCTTACATTAAGGCCTGGAGATTTAGTTGCTATCAAAGGAGATGGCAGTCCCAAAGGTACCGAAGGCTATCTTTCAATAGTAGGTATAGCAGAGGTGATTGAAAAGAACGGAAAAGTATATGAATATGATCCAAAAGGACTAGGACATATTATTAATGTTAAATTCATCAATGCACCAATATTTAAAGAATTATCACTTGGTGGCTATGGCAGAACTATTCACAAGCTTTCCAATGAAGAACACATCAAATTAATATTTAAATCTAATAATGAAATGAGATATTTTGAAGAATTAAACAAATTTCTCGGCCAAGCAAAAACAGATGACCTTGGAACAATTAGAAATAATTACCTACAAAAATATCGTGGCTTAGAAATTAAAATCAGCTTTGGACAAGGTGGAGCTGCAAAAATACCTTGGATTTCCTTTCTTTGTAAAGGTCAGACTACTAGTAATGGAATTTATCCTGTATATCTTTACTTCAAAGCTGAAAATCTTTTAATACTAGCATATGGAGTGAGTGTTACAAACATCCCAAATAAAAAATGGGAATTAAAAGATCCAAAAACGATTTCTGAATATTTCATAGAGAATAATCTAGGCTCTCCTTTTAACTATGGCAATTCCTTCATTTTTAAAACATATAGCATTAATGACCTGCCTACTTCATCAACGATTGATAACGATCTTAATGAAATATTAAATTATTATATTTCACTTAATTTAATGGAAGATGCTATTCCAAAAATTAGCAAAATGAATCTTGATTATAGAACTTTCCTAGAAAAATCAAAAGAAGCGGGCTTGATCTTCTCTCCTCAACTTATTCAACGCTTAATAGCTTCTTTGTGCACCAAACCATTTGTAATTTGCAGTGGTCTTTCAGGTTCTGGTAAAACAAAATTAGCACAAGCTTTTGCTCAATGGATTACATCTGATGAATCTCAATATGTAATTGTTCCTGTTGGTGCAGATTGGACTAACCGTGAACCTCTTTTAGGTTATCCAAATGCATTAAATAAAGAAGAATATGTAAGCCCTGAAAATGGCGTTTTAGATTTAATGATTAGAGCAAAGCTAAATATTGAAAATACCGAAGAGCCGACAAAACCTTATTTCTTGATTTTAGATGAAATGAATTTGAGTCATGTAGAACGTTATTTTGCTGATTTTTTAAGTACAATGGAATCTGGTGATAAAATTCCGCTACATAGAATTATACCTGAACAAGGTAAAGACCCAATATATATTCCACAATCAATAAATCTTCCTAAAAATTTATTCATAATTGGAACTGTAAATATTGATGAAACTACTTACATGTTTAGTCCTAAGGTTTTAGATAGAGCTAATACCATAGAATTTAGATTGACTGAAAATGATTTAGCAGACTTTATAAAGAGTGATGTCAAACTCGACATGAATTTATTAAAGACTCAGGGTTCTAATATGTCGGAAAGCTTTATACAAATGGTTATTCCTAAAAAAGAGGAAGATGATGTAAAATTGAAAGAAGAAAAAGACATCTTAAAGTCTTCCGAAGCAGATTTGATACTATTCTTTTTAGAATTAAAAAAATCGGGTGCCGAGTTTGGTTTTAGAACTGTAAGTGAAATTGGAAGGTTATTGTATATGCTAAAAGAACTTGGCGAATCGGGTGACAACTTACTAGATATAGCCATAATGCAGAAATTACTACCAAAATTACATGGTTCACGAAACAAGTTGTCTAAGGTACTTCCCATTTTAGGTGGTTTTTGTTTGACAGACAATTCAAAAATTAAAGAAGATTATTTGGATAAATTCTTAAGCAATAGTTTAACCGAAGTTGAACTTAAAGATGACACAAATATCAAATACAAAATATCATTCGAAAAAATTTGCAGAATGTATAAAAATGCAGTTGAAAACGGTTTTGCAAGTTATGCTGAAGCCTAAAATAACATGAATAACGAAATTCAACATAAGACGAGTTCGTTTATAGAACACATAAAGAGGATCATAAAAGAAGCACAGATAGGTGTGGTTCGTTCTGTGAATTCAATTATGGTGCAAACCTATTTTGAATTGGGTAAAAGAATTGTAGAACATGAACAAGAGGGCAGCGATTATTCTAACTATGGAGACTATATATTAGAAAGACTTTCAAGTGAATTATCAAATGAATTTGGCAAAGGGTATTCTAAACGAAATCTTGAGCTTATTCGTAAATTTTATATAACCTATAAGATTGCGAAATCACCGATTTCGCAAAGTATAAGTTGGACCCACTACCTTCATTTAATGCGAATTGAAAATGAAGACGAACGTAGTTTTTATGAAATAGAAACAGAAAAAAACAATTGGAGTGTAAGGGAGCTTGATAGGCAAATTAATACATCATTGTATCAAAGATTATCACTTAGTAAAGATAAAAAAGGTATACTTAAACTTGCAGAAAAAGGTCAAATAATTGAAAAAGCATCCGATTTAATTAAAGATCCTTACATATTGGATTTTTTAAATTTGGAAGAAAGTAGTACCTACAGCGAAACCGAATTAGAACAAGAATTAATCAATAAATTAGAACATTTCTTATTAGAATTGGGTAAGGGTTTCACATTTGTGGGTCGTCAAGTTCGCTTCACTTTTGACGAAGAACATTTTAGAGTTGATTTGGTATTTTACAATAGACTTCTCAAATGTTTCGTGCTAATTGATTTAAAGATTGGTAAGCTCAAGCATCAAGACCTTGGACAAATGCAGATGTATGTGAACTATTACGATAGATATGTAAAACTTGAAGAGGAGAATAAAACTATCGGCATTATACTTTGTAAAGACAAAAAAGACACGTTAGTTGAAATAACCTTACCTGAAAACAACAATCAAATATTTGCAAGCAAATATGAATTAATCCTCCCGAGCAAAAATGAATTGAAGCAACTAATTGAAAATAAAACCATTTAGAAGCATATGAATTCATTACCTACTGTAACCATTCATTTAGATTTTATTGAGAAAGACTTAACATTAATAATAGATGCTAAGAAACCCGATTCTTTGTTTGATTTTAATAATGCAGAAGAAGAAGGTGAATGTCGTTATCAATTAAAAGAAGGCTATTTTTATGATTATGAATTTTCGAAACCAAATTATGTATTTAAAAATACTGATTACATTCAGCCACATAGCAGAAATAAGCACATCGGTGTCATATCGCCCAATATTTATGTAGGAGCTTTAAGCTTTGAAATTTTCCATGCTGATAAACCAGAGCAATTTTATAAAATTAAATTAGAAGTACAATCGGTTAAGAGTGATTACAGAACAGATTATCGTTATATGCTGGAGAGCATTACCGAAAAATGTACGGATTTAATCATGCAGATCGACTCTCCTATTTCACAGCACTTTGAAACAAACTTTGATACCGATAGTCAAACATTATATCAACGCTTTTCATTTGTAAAATCATTAATTGATTCACTAGAATTTGAAGAAGCCATTCAAAAGATTTTTTCCAACCCTACTACCAAATGGGAAGAGGAACATGAGGAAAAAGACATTCGAAGCATACGAAGATTTAATCAAAAAAATATAAAACAGCTAGTTACCAAAAGTAACCGCATTGAACTAAATTGTGATCATTTTTTGAATAAGTCTTATGGGCTAAGCTCGATTCCAACAAAAATTGATAGTACTAGGAAAGCAGAATCAATAGACACAGCCGAAAATCGATTTATTAAACATGCCTTAGAAGAATTTCTTTTTTTCTGTGAAAATTGCGAATTAAAATTTGAAAAATATTCGACCGCAAAATTTGAATCAGGATTGCTAGCAACAAAAATATCTACTTTATTAAATCAATCATTTTTCAAGCAAATATCACGTCCTGTCTCTCTAAAACTAAACAGCCCTGTACTTCAAAGGAAAAGCGGGTATAGAGAAGTTTTAAATGCTTGGCTAAAATTTGACTTAGCAGCCAAATTGATTTGGCACGGTGGCGACAAAGTTTATGATGCTGGCAAAAAAGATATTGCTACGCTGTACGAGTATTGGTTATTTTTTACACTACTCGACTTGTTAAAAGAAGTATTTGAGATTGAGCCTAAGAGTATCGCAGAATTAATTCAATATGATAAAGGGCAATTGTCGCTTAACTTGAAGCAAGGAAAGGCCATTGCTATGAAAGGAGTATATAAATCTCCTTCAAGGAATTTGAATATTCAATTCTCCTATAATCGTTCTTTTGGTGGCGGCAAAACCTTCCCGAATTCAGGCAGTTACACAACCACACTTCGTCCTGATTACACTTTATCTATTTGGCCTGAAGAAATTAAAGAACCAAAGGATGCAGAAAGAACAGAATTGATTACTCACATTCACTTTGATGCTAAATACAAAGTTAACAACTTCTATGAATTAGTTTCGAAATCGAAAAACGAAGAATTATCTGAAGAAGAAAATAACAAGTTAATAGAAGAAGAATTAGACGAAAGTAAGAAAGGAACTTTCAAAAATCAGGACTTACTTAAAATGCATGCTTATAAAGACGCAATTAGAAGAACTGGAGGTGCTTATGTTTTATATCCAGGAAAAGGCCAAAATGAGCCATTTAGAGGCTTTCACGAATTAATCCCAGGTCTTGGTGCCTTTGTAATCAAACCCAATGAAGACGATAAAGATAAAGAGCATTTAAAGAACTTCATTAAAAAGGTTATTGCTAATTTCATTGATAGAGCATCTCAAAGAGAACATACAGCTGTTAAAATTTACGATATTCACAAAGACGAAAAAGACGATACAAATGTTCTAAATGAGCCAATGCCTGAATATTTGGACATAGCTAAAAAAGAAAAATTAATTCCTGATGAAACTTATATATTAGTTGGGTATTGTAAAAACAAACAAAACATTGAAGATTTTTACAAAAAACATGGTTTGTACAATTTCAGAATGGATGATGACAAGGGTTCTTTAAGTTTAGAAAACGAAGTAGTTAATGCGAAATACTTACTTTTAAGAGAATCTGGAAAAGAAACTGCAAAGAAAATTTTCAAAATAAAAAGCAAAGGCCCTAAAGTTTACAAGGGAACGAGCTTGGTTGGCTACAAAACTAGTCATCTTAAAGACTATTATTTAGTAATTGAAATAGAAAAAGAAGAGAGTTCGGACTTTAACGGGGCAAGTTTTAACTTCAAAGATTTAGAAAAATACAAAGAAATCAAATCGAATAATAATCCTAGAAAGGCTGCAGGGATTCCCTTTGCAGTATCCTTAAAAGAATTAATGAAAGAAAAAACCAAGTAATAATTGATTAAGGTAGGTATAAACAGTAAACACTCAATAAACCATTAAATTTCATAAATCAAAAATATAAAAACACCCCCCCACCCACCCAAAATCTCCCTTATAATAAAAATCAAAAAATTAATATAGAAAAATAATTATTTAGTAGTAATTTGGTTTTCAATCTATTATGAATATGAAAACTACTATTAAACTACTCTTAACCTTAGGCTTACTGTCTCTCGGCCAAGCATTTGCTCAAAACTATGTGTCTGTTCAAACCCAAACAGTTGTTCCTGCCGTTGCGGATTTTAAAGAGCAGGTGAGCAAAGAAATACTTTCGCCGCCCGAGTTAAAAATTCACAATAAACGGCCAAAAGATAAAATGATATTGCCCGAGTATGATGCCCCAAAAGACAATGTGAGGCTGTTTCAAGGCCAGCCCAAGGTGTCACTTCCACAAATAGCCGTGGCTCCTCCAGCTCCATCGGTGGGTTTTGTGGGTTTGATTGACAACAACACAAGCATACCACCAGACGTAAACGGTGCAGTTGGGCCAAATCATGTGATGACCACCCTCAACACCGAAATAAAAATTCAAAACAAAACTGGAGGTGCTGTGAGTAGTCTTTCGAATGAAGGTTTTTGGACAGTAGAAGAAACTTTCGATATATATGACCCAAAAATACTTTTTGACCCATTTACACAAAGATATTATTTTGTAGACCTAGATGGTGCCTATTCAGCCACTTCGAACATTCTGTTGGCAGTGTCGGCCACAAGCGATCCCACTGGGGCATGGCACCAATACAAAATAAAAACCAACACTGGTGAATTAGGTATTTGGTTTGATTTTCCGAGCATGGGCTACAACAAAGACTGGTTAGTGGTTTCAGGAAATATGTTTACCATGGCTGGGAGTTTTAGTAAAGTAAAGCTTTTCGTTATAAAAAAGAGCGATATTTTAGCGGGATTAAGCACCACTCCCACTGAGATTTCAGTAACTTCTGGTTTTACGATATCGCCGGCTGTAGTTGCAGACAATACAACCAATACCGTTCCTTTAATTTGTACTTGGAGTAGCTCTTCTGGTCTATATAAAGTTTTTAAAATATCCGGCGTGCCACCTGCAGTACCAACGCTTTCTGATGTGGGACTGCCAAGTGTTGGCTCTGGCAATAGTTGGTCAGGATATACGCCTAATTATAATCAAGCACCACAATTAGGCATGACATCCGCAACCAATGGTATGGATGATGGTGACCATAGAATGTCAAACGCAGTGCTGAAAGGAGGGAAATTATGGGCTGTACATAATACTTGGAGTATTAGTTCAGGTGTATATAGAGGAGTTGTGCGTTGGTTATCAATAAACCCCACCACAGCAGCCATAAATGAATGGGGAAAAATAGAAGACACTGGCATAACAAATATGGGCTCTTACAGTGTTCCTACTAATAGCTACTCTTACCCGAGCATTGCGGTAAATAATAATCAAGATGTAATGATAGGCTTCGGGCACCATTCGCCTACTATTTATGGTACGGCTTCTTATGTTTTACGTAAAAATGGAGATGCCAATTTTAGCTCAGTTTATCAGTACAAAAACGGAACTAATAAATATTTTAAAACCTATAGTGGCTCGGCAAATAGATGGGGAGACTACACCATGACCATGGTAGACCCCAGCAATGGCACGGATTTTTGGGTGATTGGCGAATACGCCGATGCTCCTGGCGGAGGATATGACAAATGGGGTACTTATTGGGCGAAAATCCAGCCTAATCCTGTGGTTGCCTCGATAGTTTTAGGCACTTTGCCGTCTTCTACGCTATGTGCAAACAAAGGCTATGCTGTGCCGTTTTCAATAACAGGCACTTTTAATGCTGGAAACCAGTTTAAAACCCAAATCTCTAACGCGAGCGGTTCATTTAGTAGTCCGCTTCAAATAGGTAGTTTGACATCTGTAAGTGCAGGTAATATTGCTAGTACGGTACCCAATTCGGTCACTCCTGGAGGTACCGGGTACAAATTAAGAATAGTTTCTACAAATCCGGTTGTTACGAGTACAAGTACTGCCAATGTAACGATAATACCGCAAAACAGGGCAATAGGCAGTGGCACTACTACGCCTTATGAAGCCACCGAAAAAATCACCAATAGCGGTACATTAAACCTAACTGGCACGAGGGAATTTAAAGCAGGTAAGTCTATTACACTTACACCAACACCTGGGGCGGCTATTACCATACCAAATACCTCGGTATTCACTGCGAGGATAGTCGGCTGCGTATATTAAAATTAATGGATTGCAACCATTTTGTGAAATTTAGGGTCTTAAATATATAAATGGAGAACATCATGAAAAACATAATTGGTTTATTGTTGGTAATGGGTTTTATTTCGTGTGGTACTGTAGAACCTGAAGTATTGAAAGGATCTCTAATCGTAAATGTGACCATCGGTCCTTTGTGCCCAGTTGAGCCGTGCAAAAAAACAGATGCTGAGTTAAAGCAAATATATGAAGCCTATAGTTTGGTGTTCACAAACGTCTCTACAGGCACAATTGCTTTAGAAAAAGCTTTATCGTATAATGGCACCTTGGGGATTTTAAACCAAACGGAGTTACCTGTAGGCGATTATAAAATAGATGTAAAACCTGCCAATATGTTCAGTGGTTTGCCTAAAGACGTAAAAATCGAAAATGGGAAAACCACAACGATGGATTTGAAAATAGACACTGGTATTAGATAAATTGGTTTTGTTTTAATTTTAAAAAATATCCTTGGGGCTACTTCAAGGATATTTTTTTGTGGGCTATGTTAGGCGTATGCCCAAGAATGATATTATTTTCACTTAGAGATTGAATAGTTTTTAAGTTTAGTCTTTAAAAACGTATCGTCAGAAAATTGAAAAATTACAATATTTAATGCTTATCCCAGAAAAATACTTGCAGAAAAACATAAAAAACTTGAATGCTGCAATCATAAAATCGATATGCATTTTGTTTTAAATTGCAACACAAAACAAATCTTATTTCTAAAAAAATGAACCATCTCAAAAATTCAGTATACAATAAAGTTTAGTCAACAGAAAAAAATCAAAATTTTCAGTGGTACGAATAAATCGTACATCTACAAAACCACAAAATTTCAGTTGCTTACAAACTGTAACCAACAAAAAAACCAATAAATTGCAACAAATTCAATAAGCAAAAATGCCCAACCTAGAAAAATACCTCCAAAACATCCTTGACAATATCATAGCCTATACGCCAAAGCTGGCTGGTGCTATTGCTATTTTACTTATTGGTTTTTGGGTAGCCAATAAACTCGAGCGTGTGGTGGTCGAGAGGCTGAAAAGGTCTCAGCTGTCACCCGAGATTACGTCTTTTATAGGCTCTATGTTTGGCATTACGCTCAAAATCGCCGTTTTGTTGGTGGCGGCGGGCATTGCGGGTTTTGATACTTCGGCTTTGGTGGGCATGTTGGCCGCGGCAGGTTTTGCTGTTGGATTGGCTCTACAAGGTGGCTTGGCAAACTTCGCATCGGGTATTTTGATATTGATTTTTAAGCCATACAAAGTATCAGACTGGATTGACTTAGACGGCAAGTTTGGCAAAGTGGAGGAAATCCAGATTTTCAATACCATACTGACTACTCCCGGCCTGAAAACGCTGATAATCCCCAACGGTCAAGTGACATCAAACATCGTAACCAATTACTCCAAAAAAGGAATTCTACGTCTAGAACTAATGATAAACATGCCTTATGAGGAGAGTTTTCCTAAAGTAAAAGCCATTATAGAAAAAGCCATAGAGCAGTCGGTTTATATTAAAAAACAATATGAACCTTTGGTCGGCATCGAAGTTTTTGATGCCCATTATATTCAAATAGGCGTGAAACCTTACGTAAATCCGGACGAATATTGGGAGGCTTTCTACGAAATAAACGCCCTACTCAAAAAAGCTTTCAGCGAAAACAATATCCAAGTAGCCTACCCAGATACGGTGATGATTGGCAAAATTGGAGATTAATAATGTATCCAAAAATTCAGCTACACGCTAACAAATTAAAACTTGAATTAACGAAGTTTGGTTTTTTCTACTTCGTATGGGGTATGAAAGTCAAGATTACTTTAGGGATACTTTTAAGTTATAATTGAGAATTCCTAAATTATTTAGCAAGCAGAATACTAATCTGATTATATATTCACATTAAAATCACACCAAAAAACAATAAATGAAAGACTTAAAACTATTCGAAAGCAAAAAAATACGCTCTAGCTGGGATGCTGAGCAAGAAAAATGGTATTTTTCTATTGTAGATGTTGTAGATACTTTAACGGATTCTCCCAATCCTAGAAATTATTGGAAAGTATTGAAGCACAGACTTCTCAAAGAAGGAAGTCAGTTGGTTACAGATTGTAACCAACTGAAAATGCAATCGGCAGATGGAAAGTATTATCTTACCGACGTAGCCGATACGGAGCAGCTTTTACGTTTGATTCAGTCCATCCCTTCACCCAAAGCGGAGCCTTTTAAGCAATGGCTGGCCAAAGTGGGCTATGAAAGAATTGAAGAAAGCCAAGATCCTGAAAAAAGTATAGATAGAGCTATGGAGAATTATCAAAAGCTAGGTTATAGCACTGCTTTGATAAACCAAAGGCTAAAAAGTATTGAAGTCAGAAAAGACCTTACTGACGAATGGGAGAACCGAGGTGTAAAACAAGGGCAAGAATTTGCTACTTTGACTGACATCATTACCCAAGCTTGGAGTGGAAAGACGGTTAAACAATACAAGGATTTTAAAAACCTTAAAAAAGAGAACCTGAGAGACAACATGACTAATCTGGAATTAGTTTTGAATATGTTAGCAGAAGCAACAACTACCGAAATAAGTAAAGAAACCAACCCTGAAACTTTTTCTGACAATATGAAAATTGCCAAAAAAGGTGGCCAGATAGCAGGAAACACTAGAAAAGAAATTGAAGAACAAACTGGTAAAAAAATAGTGAGCAAAGTCAATGCGAAAATATTGAAGGAAACCAAAAAAATAACTTAAACCTTAATTCCCATTTGTCATTAATACTTTTGTTTGCCAAAAGTAAAACCAATTAAAAAAAAGGTTTGTAAATTTATATTAACAAGCTAAGCAATTCCTCAAAAAAACTTTCAGCGAAAACAATATCCATTTGCTTACCCAGATACGGTGATGATTGGCAAAACTGGAGATTAAGCTTTTGCGAAGCGGCTTTTGAGGTTTTTATAAGTTATGAGGTTTCGAAACCTGAAATAGAGAAACAATGCCGAAACCGTCAAACCACATAAAAGTCCGAGCCAAATGCCGATGGATTTTAGGCCAAAAACAAAACCTAAAACATAGCCCAGCGGCAAGGCCACTACCCAATACGCCACAAAAGTGATGATGGTAGGAATTTTGATATCAGCCAGTCCACGCAATACACCCAAACCAACCACCTGTATACCGTCAGACAACTGAAAAATGGCCGCAATGCCCAATAGCGGAAGAGCGAGGTTGATCACTTCTGCATCGTTGATATAGAGTTCTAGAAGGAATCTATCAAAAAGGACAATTACGAAACTACAGATACTCATAAAACCGAAGACCAAAAAATAAGCAGCAAAACCCGCAACTCTTATGCCTTTCGGGCTGCGGTTGCCCCAAGCTTCGCCCACTCTTATACCTCCCGCAAACGAAAACCCCGTGGCCATCATAAACGTAAGCGAGGCTATATTGATAGCGATTTGGTGAGCTGCTAAAGCAGTTTCTGATATCCAACCCATCATGATGATGGCCATAGAGAAAGCGGCTATTTCAAAAAACACCTGAAAACCACCCGGAATGCTCCTTTCTAATATCAAAAGAATGAGCTTTTTGTTGGGTTTATAGCTAAGGTTTTTGAAGTATTCGGTAAACTGACGATTGTATATCAAATAAAAATAAAGCATCATAAGCATCAAAACACGGGTAATAAATGTGGCAATGGCTGCTCCTTGAAGACCCATTTCTGGCACAAAACCTAGGCCGTTTATCAAAGTATAATTCCCGATGATGTTGGCAAAAAGACCAATTACTGTGATGGTCATCACTACCTGGGGCTTGGAGAGGCCGTCGGCAAACTGTTTCAAAGCAAAAAACAAAAACAGGGGAATGTTAGATGCCAAAATAATCAAAAGAAATGCAGGTGCTTTTTGGTTAATGATAGCACTTTGCTGGAAAAGCTCAAAGTTTATATACGTAAAATACCCGATTGCACTTAAAACCACACAAAAAAGAATGGATACAATGACCGTATTTACAAACAACTCTTGTAGACCCAGCCAGTTTTTCTCCGCTGCACGTTTAGACACCATAGGTGCCACCACCGACATACCTCCTACCGCCAATGAGGCTATCAAAAAAGCGATAGAATTGGCTATACCAGATGCCCCGAGGTCTATTTTTCCGAGAAATCTACCCACCATAATATTATCTGTAACAGCCATCATGACCACGCCCAACTGTCCGATTATGATAGGAACTGCCAGATTAAAAGATAGTTTGAGTTCTTTCTTGAATTTTTCTTGTAACATTCTTTTGAATTATGCCGTAATTTAGGATTTTTACTTTTACTTTAATTCCCTAATAAAAAAATTATGTTGCCTAGGATTCTAATACTATTTGCGGTTTTGCTGATTAGTTGCAACAAACAACCCAAACTCGCCGACTACGAAGGCACATGGGTAGCTGCAAGCGATATTTCTGAAAACAAAATCGATATTCAGAAAGACAAAAACTATTCTCCCGAAATCACGGCCTTTGTTTTTGAAACCAATATTGTAGATAGCGTAAAGTTATATTTTAATGATGGACGGAATATGACGGCAGTCGTGGCATTTAGGTATGATGCCTACTATCTCAACCTAAAAGAGAAAGAATACCTGATGGTTTATGATTACAAAAACGAGGATATTATACTTTCGAAAGTAAAAGAAAATGTGAGCCAAAGATTTAAGAAAATAAACGAAAACCCTCAGATGATGAAGGTTTTAGATGATATTTATAAATAAATCAGGCTCTTTGTAGTTCGAAAATAGTGATTTCTGGCAAAATACCTACTCTACCAGGATATCCCAAAAATCCATAGCCGCGGTTTACGTAGAGTTGTTGCTCATTTTCTTTGTATAATCCCGCCCATTCTTTGTATCTGTATTGCACCGGACTCCATTTGAAGTCTCCTATTTCTACCCCAAACTGCATACCATGGGTATGTCCTGCAAAGGCGGCGTCAATATTAGTTTTGCCCAAAACCTGCTCTCTCCAATGGCTAGGGTCATGCGATAGCAGAAGTTTATTGGTAAAGTGATCCGTATTTTCTAAAGCTTTTTTGAGGTCTCCATTTTTCTTAAACCCACCCAATCCCCAGTTTTCTATGCCAATTATGCCCAGTTCTTCGCCACCAAGTTTGATGCTGCGGTTTTCGTTCATCAATATATCCCAACCCATCATTTTGTGGCCTTGGATTAGTGTCTCCAAGTTCTTTTGTTTCAACTCAGGCGAATCCCATTGGATATAATCGCCGTAATCGTGGTTTCCTAGTGTGGAAAATACACCCAAAGGAGCCTTAACTTTTTTGAATATATCGAAATAATCGTTCAATTCTTTGGACTCATTGTTTACCAAGTCACCCGTAAAAAACACCACGTCGGGTTTTTGGGCCAATAGCATATCTACGCCTCCTTGTACAGCAGTTTTGTTATAAAAACTCCCTGAGTGTATGTCAGACAATTGGGCAATGGTCATGCCTTCAAACTGTTTCGGCAGGTTTTTTAGGAGCAATTTTACTTTTCTTACACGATAATCATAGGCCCCTGATATAATTCCATAAGCCAAAAGTCCCAATTGTGTACCACCAACTGCCAATGCTGTTTTAGCAATAAAATCAGATCTCGTGATAGTCACGTTTTTAGTTCCTTCTGGGTCCATTGCTTTTTTGCCTGCCCAACGGATACCATTTACGATATCGCCAACCAACAAAAATATAGAACCGATGACTTTGGAGATATAAACCAAGAAAACAGCAGTGCCAACAAATGTTCTAGCTTTAGCACTCAAATAACCGGGAAAAAACACAAAAGTACCTAAAATGGCCACAAGAGAAACCACAGGAACTACCCAGTAGATGATTTTTATCCAGCGTTGATTATCTACCGAAAATGAGCGAATTGCTCCTTTAAGTGCTTGAAAGAAATATAAATCTATTAGAAGAAAAAATACTATCGTTATACCTAAGCCAATACTCCTGTTCATTTAATGCAATTGATTTTAATTAAAACTTGAATATGGATTAAATGGTTCGAATACAAAAAAACGAGGCTTAATAAGGCTCGTTTTTTTGGAAAATATGTAAAATACGCTTACGCTAATGCTGCTTTTACGTTGTCGAAGTTTGGAATATCTCCTGCACTTTCTAATACTTCTGCATAGGCTATTTTACCTTCTTCGTCTATTACAAATGCTGACCTTTTCGCAACTCCTTTCATACCTAAAACAAACTCATCGTATTGTGCACCATAAGCACCACAAACCTCTTTGTTGAAATCTGAAAGCAAAGGAAAAGGTAGCTTTTGCTCTTCTTTGAATTTTCCTAAAGCAAAAGGAGAATCTACAGAAATGGCCAAAATTTGTGCATCGATAGAACTATAAGAAGCGATATCATCTCTTAAAGCACACAATTCTGTTGTACAAACGCCTGTAAAAGCCAAAGGAAAAAACAAAACGACAACTTTTTTGCCTTTATAGTTTGATAGTATATATTCCTCTTTTTCAGAAGAAAAAAGTTTGAAATCTGGTGCTACGTCTCCAATCTTTAGTGTCATAAATGTATTTGTTTATATTGTTTTTAAAACTTAAAATTTATTAGAAAGGTTTGGTTTGGTAGTGTTTTTTTTGAAAAAAAAGAATTAGGTCAGCATCAAATTACAACCTCTAATATCTGAATTATCGAATCTGCCAACAACCTTAAAGCCCTCGTAATCATCAGTAAACATTCCTAAGTCTTTGGTTTCTATGAAAGAGCAGGAGTCTATATTGGCCAAATCTATCACGTTAATTCCGCCCGTTCTTCCTCTGTATTTTACTTTTTGATCGGGCTCACCTAAGGCAAAACTTGGCAAATAAGTAAATGGATCGTTTATCTCTCTTAGAAGAATCTTCATGCTGTTGGGCAAATTAAAAACGCCCTCTCCTGAAGAATATCCTTGCGACAACAATTCGGTCATACCATACTCAGAATGAATGGATTCTACACCAAAAGCTTTGCATAAAACACTGTGCAATTCTTCGCGTACCATTTCTTTTCTTCGGCCTTTCATGCCGCCTGTTTCCATTATTATTAGTTTGTCAGAAATGCCTTTTAGTTTCTCAGCAAAAGGCTTGTTTTCTGCCAAATCGAGCAAACCAAAAGTTACGCCAATCAACAATATTTTTCTATTGTCTTGAGTCGCTTCCTTCATATTTTGAAGCATTTCGGTGTAATTATCGAGATAAAAACCGCCAAATTGGCTAAACGAATGAAATATAAAATTCTGCACCATATACACCAGCGAGGAATTATTACGTTCGATATAAGAAGGTAAAAGTGCAAAAACGTGGTAGTCTGTCAGCGGACCATAAAACTGCTCGAAAGTCTTGCGGCTGAGGAGTTCATAATAGGGTAAGTCAGAAACAAAATGTCGGCTAGTGTTTAATGATGTAGTTCCGCTGCTTTCGAACACCATTTGTGGTTCTACCTCGCCAGAAACGATCTGATGATTTTTAAAAAACTCGATAGGCAAAAAAGGAATTTTCTCTATTCGGTCGATTTTTTTTATATCTTTATACAGAAAGTTTACGTATGTTCTATAAAGCGGATTTTGGGCATATTGGAATCGGAAAACTTCCAGTGCAAGCTTTTCGAAATTATAAGGATTGTGGTCAAGCGTGACCAGTGCCGCTTTTAGTTCGTCTCTGATGGTCATTTTTTAGAAATGTCCTTTGTTTTTATTAATTTTACAAAAATAAGTTTTCTCAAATGAGTAAGCACCATTTTAAAGTTTTATTATTTTTTGTTCTGTTAGCTTTTGTGTCAACTTCATGCTACAAAGAGCCAAATTTTTCTCTCACTCCCGAGATAGAATTCAACACTATCACGAAAGATATTCGCTTGGATCAGTTCACTGGAGCCAAGAAAGACTCCATAATAGTAACGGTGGATTTTAAAGATGGAGATGGAGATTTAGGTTTTAACTCGGAAGAAATTGGTGGAGTTGTTGACCAAACCGATTATAACTATGTAGTAAAACCAATGAGGAAAATCAAAGGCGTTTTCACACCTTTTGAAACCTTCGAAACTTATTCAGGTTTCTATCCACGCCTCAAAACTGAGGATAAAATTGGTCCAATTCAAGGAAAACTCAGCTACAGAATAGAGGTTTTGACGGCTTTTTGGCCAGTAAAAAAAGACACTGTCAAGTTTGAGATCTATATCAAAGACCGAGCTGGAAACAAAAGCAACACTATTGAAACGGATCCTATTATTTTGAATCAATTGTAGGATTTCAGATCAAAACCTCTGTTTTTGTTACAAATAGGAACACGTTTTTGGTAAAACAAATCCACATTTTCTGTTTTCGAATTTCTTTTAAAAATATATCAAATTCTATTTTCGGCGAGATTTTACTTTATATTTGGATTCAAATATACAAGCGAATTTCATGAAGATAGTTTTCCTCGACGCCTACACCCTACATCCTGAGCAGATAGATTTGAGTATTTTTGAAAGTCTTGGCGAGTTCATCACTTACGACCGCACAAAGCCTGAAGAACTTATTGAAAGAGCAAAAGATGCTGAGATAATCCTGACCAACAAGACGGTTTTGAACAAAACTACGATTGATAGTTTACCCAATCTAAAATATATAGGCGTAACCGCTACTGGATATAATGTTGTAGATGTAGAAGCTGCACGAAGCAAAGGAATAGTGGTTACCAACGCCCGAAACTACAGTTCCAATTCGGTGGCACAGCAGGTATTTGCCATGATTCTAGCTTTTGCAAATCGCCTTTCAGAACACGCTGATTTTAATCGTTGGGCATCGCAGCCAGATTTTTGCTATTTTGACAATAACCTTACGGAACTTTCAGGTAAAACAATCGGCTTGATTGGTTTTGGAAATATTGCCCAAAAAGTAGCTCAGATAGCTCTGGCATTCGACATGAAAGTATTGGTAAACAAAGTGAGTCCATTGGCGGAACCTATAAAAGGAATAGAAATAGCGGATTTGGATAAAGTTTTGAGCAATTCAGATTACTTAAGCCTCCACTGCCCACTGACGACTGAAAATGAGCAATTTATGAATACTGAAGCCTTTTCAAAAATGAAACCTTCAGCTATACTCATTAATACTGCCAGAGGTGGTTTGATAAATGAAAGTGATCTGAAAGTTGCATTGGAAACCGATAAAATAGCTGGAGCTTATCTTGATGTACTGGCTGTAGAACCACCGAGCGAAAACCATATTTTAAGAAATGTAAAAAACCTAAAAATAAGTCCACATATAGCTTGGGCGAGTTTTGAGGCCAGACAAAAACTCGTGGAGATTGTTTTTCAAAATCTAAAGGCGTTTTTGGAAGGTAGGGCTGAGAATGTTTTATAAAAAAAGGCTTTCCGTTTGGAAAGCCTTAATATCGAAAAATGTTTTTTCTTACCAAGTCAAAGGGATTCTTACAACTGTATTGTCCCATTCTATGCTTATTTGAGCATCCGTGGCAGTTATGATCAATTTTTCCATTGTTCCTTCACCATTCATTGGCCTCACTTTAATAGTAGCAATGTTTTTATCTTTAATTTTATCATACCCATAAGCTCCCCATTGTTTCAGCTCAGAGTTTAAGATAACTGACCATTCGTTTTGGTTAGGTATTGTAAACAAAGTGTAAGTTCCTGCTTTTACTTTAGCTCCTCCAAAATTCACGTCTTTCTTGAAAGTCACTTCAGTTGCAGCATTTGCACCTGTTCTCCAAATCTCATTATAAGGCACCAATTTGCCAAATATTTCTCTATCTCTTTTAGAAGGTTGACCATAAGTTACTTTAACATTATCGCTTTCAGTCGTCATTGCTGGACTTTGTGCAGGTTTTTGAGCGAAAGCAAATGTGCTAATTAAAGTAAATAATAGGAATAGGTTTTTTTTCATTTCGTATAAAAATTATTGTTTGTAAAAATCATTTCAAAACTATAAACGAAGTAAAGCATTAATTAGTTTTCTCAGCTAATTTTTTTGCCATTTCCAAAGGATTCGTTGGGTTTGGATTGTGTAAATCTGACTCAATCAAACCATCTCGCAACCTGATGACTCTGTGGGCATAGTTGGCGATGTCTTCTTCGTGCGTTACCATTATTATGGTATTGCCTTTTTCATGTATTTCATGGAAAAGTTGCATAATCTCGTAGGAAGTTTTGGTATCTAAGTTCCCTGTAGGTTCGTCAGCGAGCAATATCGATGGATCATTCACCAACGCTCTTGCCACGGCCACTCTTTGCCTCTGCCCACCCGAAAGCTCATTGGGTTTGTGCATAGATCTTTCTCCTAGACCCACACTTGCCAACACCGCCTTAGCTTTTTCTGTTCTGGCAGTTTTGCCATAGCCAGCATATATTAGAGGTAAAGCAACATTCTCTAGTGAAGACTGACGAGGCAATAAGTTGAAAGTTTGGAATACAAAGCCAATCTCCTTGTTTCTTACTTCTGCCAATTCATTCTCCGACATGCCACTTACGTCTTTGTTGTTCAGGATATAGGTACCCGAAGTTGGGGAGTCTAAACAACCTATGATATTCATCAACGTAGATTTACCAGAGCCAGAGGGTCCCATAAATGCCACATATTCGCCTTTTTTAATTGTAATAGTTACGTCCTTAAGAGCGTCTATTATTTCTGATCCCATCACATAGCGTTTGGCTATGTTTTTAGTTTCGATAATAACCATACTATCGGTTTTAGTTTTAGTATTGAAAGCAACAAAGTTAAATTTTATTTTCTGCTAACATCTAATTTTTCTATCAGCGTAATATTTGGAGGATGGGTGGTAAGGAAAGCAGAAAGCAAAAAAAAATTATTATTTCCTCTGAGTCAAAATACTTTTTTTAAATCTACTTCCTCTTTTAAAATGCAATACTGCAATTATTTTTAATTCCAATTCTTTTTTGTTTACTAAATAATATACCCCAAAAGGATATTTAGACATTAAACATCTCCTGATTTTATTTTTAAATTTTGGTTTTGAAAAAGGAAAATTACAAATAGAAGAAATTGTTGAATTGAAAGCCATAATAAATTCCATTCCTAATTCCTTTTTTTGACTTTCGTACCAACTCCAAACATTGTCCAAATCTTGTTCGGCTTCAGAAGAAATTAAAACAGTATACATCTATGAAACATATTTGTTTTTTAAATCTTCCCAATTTTTAAAAGTAGTTTTATCTAATGCGATTCGTTCTAAACGTTCATTTAAAATCAATTCATGATCTACTGGCATTTTAATCAAATTTTGATTTTCTGCAACGTCCTCCCATAAGAATTGGGCCATCTCAAGCTTTTCCTCTAACGTTAATTCTTTTAAAGAATTAATCAAATCGTTCCTCATAAAATTATATACTTTGAAAATTAGAAGTATTCTTTACAAATATAAAATATCTATTTGAACTAAATACTGTTTATTTGAAATTTTCAGCCTAATCAAATCCCATATAAATTCACCAAAGTGGCATTCTCTCCAAAAGCTATTTGTTTTTCAAGTACAAAACCCAATTTTACCAAAAGGCTATTAGATGCTTCATTTTCAGGATTTACTATGGCAGCAATCTTTTCAAAACCCAAGACATCTTTACCAAATTTTATGCAGGCATTTGCGGCTTCATAACCGTAGCCTTTTCCGATATATTCTGGCAAAAAAGCAAAGCCAAGGTCTAGGTTTTCGAGCTCATCTCGCTTTATAAAACCACACATGCCAATAGGTGATTTAGTAGTCTTTTCTTCGACCAAATATAACCCAAAGCCTTTTTCTTCATAGCTTTTAAGTGAGCCGTTTTTTAGATAATTTTCGGCCTCCTGAATAGTTTTCACGCCCTTGTCTCCAATAAACTTTAGCCAAAGAGGTGTATTGAGCAGTTCCAAAATAAAAACGGCATCGTTTAGATTGAATTTTCTGAGGGTTAGCCTATCGGTTTCTATTATGGTCATTATTGGTTAAATGATAATTTTAGATTTCCAAAAATACCTATTTTTTCAAATCAAAACTTCGAGGACTCCGTTTTTCAAGGCCTTTTTGTGTATTTTTGTGATATGGAAAAGTTCGACGTAGTAATAATAGGAGGAGGCCCGATTGGCTTGGCTTGTGCCATTGAATGCCAAAATGCAGGTTTAGATTATGTGATTCTTGAAAAAGGTTGCTTGGTAAATTCGCTCTATAATTATCCTACTACAATGACTTTTTTTAGCACTTCAGAAAGACTCGAGATAGGCGGTGTGCCTTTTGTGTCAATTTCTGCAAAACCTACCCGTTCGGAGGCTTTGGAGTATTACAGAAGAGTAGTACAATCTAAAAAACTCAATATCAGGCTATTTGAAGAAGTTTTGAGTGTTGAAAATAAAGATGGTGTTTACCTAACGAATTCATCCAAAACCGTTTATACGTCTAAATATCTAATACTTTCCACTGGTTTTTACGATTTACCTAATAAATTGAGGGTTGAAGGTGAAGAATTACAAAAGGTGACACATTATTACAAAGACCCACATTTTTATGCTTTTCAGAAAGTTTTGGTTGTAGGCTCTAACAATTCGGCTGTTGATGTGGCCTTAGAAACATGGCGAAAAGGTGCAGAAGTAACGATGGTAATCCGAGAGCCAGAAATTGGCAAAAGTGTTAAATATTGGGTAAGACCTGACATAGAAAATAGGATTATAGAAGGCTCGATAAAGGCGTATTTTAAATCAGAAATTTCGAAAATTACCGAAAAAAGTGTTTTTGTAAACACCCCAAACGGTGAAGTAGAAATAGAAAACGATTGGGTTTTGGCCATGACGGGCTACCAGCCAAATTTACCTTTTTTACAGAAACTGGGTATACAACTTTCTGATGATGCACAAAAAAAGCCAGAATTTGATGAAGAAACGATGGAAACAAACCTTCCGAATGTGTTTATAGCTGGAGTAATATGTGGTGGAATGGATACACGAAGTCTATTTATTGAAAACTCTCGCGTCCATGCAGAAAAAATTGTTAAACGAATTTTGATGAATGAAATTTGAAATTTAGATTTTCCTTAAAATTTATCTTTTCTTTTCTTTAATATCGAAATTGTACTCTTCCAATTAATTATTTGACAATCAATAGTTTACTTTAAATTAATATTTGATATAATATTAATTTGAAATAATCTTCGTACCTTTGCGGACTTTTTAGGGTTTATAGCTCTAATAAAATCAATCTAAAAATCCTTTTTGAAAGGGAATCAAAATGCAAGAAATAAGAAATATCGCCATCATTGCTCACGTTGACCACGGTAAAACTACCCTTGTTGACAAAATCATCCATGCCTCTAAAATCTTTAGAGAAAACCAAGAGTTTGGAGATTTGATACTTGACAACAACGACTTAGAGCGTGAGAGAGGTATCACCATCGTTTCGAAAAACGTATCTGTAAGATATAAAGGTGTTAAAATAAATATCATTGACACGCCAGGTCACGCCGACTTTGGTGGTGAGGTGGAGCGTGTATTGAAGCTTGCCGACGGCGTTTTACTTTTAGTAGATGCTTTTGAAGGTCCAATGCCACAAACAAGATTTGTATTGGGCAAAGCGATTGATTTAGGTTTGAAGCCTATTGTGATAGTAAATAAAGTTGATAAAGAAAACTGTCGTCCTGATGAGGTGCACGAGCATGTATTTGATTTGATGTTTAACTTGAACGCTACTGAAGATCAGTTAGACTTCCCTTGTCTATACGGTTCTTCAAAACAAGGCTGGATGTCAACAGACTGGAAAGTTCCAACTGACAATATCACTCCTTTGTTGGATTCGATTATCGAAAACATTCCAGCTTCACCAGTGAACGAAGGAACAATCCAAATGCAAATTACTTCATTGGACTACAATTCTTTCGTAGGTAGAATTGCCATTGGAAGAGTAGCAAGAGGAACTTTGAAAGAAGGCATGGCGGTTTCGCTTTGTAAGGCAGATGGTTCGATAAAGAAGATGAGAATCAAAGAATTGCAGGTTTTTGAAGGACTTGGGCGAGTGAAAGTAGAAACGGTAGGTTGTGGAGAAATATGTGCCATTACTGGTCTTGAAAACTTCGAAATTGGCGATACTGTAGCAGATGCTGAAAATCCAGAGCCATTGACAAGGATTTCGATTGATGAGCCTACTATGAACATGTTGTTTACCATCAACAACTCTCCGTTCTTTGGTAAAGAAGGAAAATTTGTTACTTCTCGTCACGTACGTGATCGTTTGATGAAAGAGACAGAAAAAAACCTCGCATTGAGAGTAAAACAAGGTGAGTCTGAAGATAAATTTATAGTTTTTGGTAGAGGTATACTTCACTTATCGGTTTTGATAGAAACTATGCGTCGTGAAGGATATGAATTCCAGGTAGGTCAACCACAAGTATTATATATGGATGGGCCAAATGGAGAGAGAATGGAGCCAATAGAGACTTTGGTAGTAGATGTACCTGAGGAAACTGCTGGTAAAGTGATAGAATTAGCCACTCAAAGAAAAGGAGAACTTTTGATCATGGAACCAAAAGGTGATTTGCAACACTTAGAGTTCAATATTCCTTCGAGAGGTTTGATAGGTTTACGTTCAAATGTACTTACAGCCACCCAAGGTGAGGCAATCATGAACCACAGATTCAAGTCTTATGAGCCCTACAAAGGAGTTATACCTGGTCGTACAAATGGATCGATGATTTCAATGGCTAATGGCCCTGCTGTGCCTTATGCTATTGACAAATTACAAGACAGAGGCGTGTTCTTTATCGATCCAGGTGAGGATATCTACATGGGTATGGTTGTAGGTGAGCATAACCGTCAGAATGACATTGTGGTTAACCTTCAAACATCTAAAAAATTGACTAACATGCGTGCATCAGGATCTGATGACAACGTAAAAATAGCTCCAAAATTGAATTTCTCTTTGGAAGAATGTATGGAATACATACAAAAAGATGAGTACTTGGAAGTAACACCTAAGTCATTGAGAATGAGAAAAATATACTTAGACGAAAACGAGCGTAAACGTTCGGAGCGTATGTCTGAAACAAATGCTGCATTGGTATAAAAATCAGCGTTTTTAAATCTTTTTAAAAGCCCAAATGGATATCTGTTTGGGCTTTTTTATTCACATCCGTTTATCTGGGCTGTAAATACTCCAGGATTTTCATTTCCAGGATTGAATTCAAAATTGGGCTCTAATAAAATTGATTTTAATGCCTTGAAATCAATTTTACTATTTTCAATTAATGCTGATGATTTTAAGAAAAACGAATTAAAAGTAGCATTCATTTTAGTTAATATTCCTTTGATTAACAATTCTGGACAATCAATCTTTGTGGCTTTAAATGTATGGGCTTTCACAATTTGTGAGAAAGCTGAACATCCATTCTCATTGCATGCTTTAATCCTATAAAAATATTTTTTATTTGAAAGTTTATTAATATCCTGCTCAGAAAACTGATAGCTGGGAATTTGGGTAAAAAGTGAAAAATTCAAACTATCTTCTGATATTTCTATTAAATAATTTTCATCATCTGAGGAGTTTGAATTCCAAGAAATATTTATTTGATTTTGAGAAATACCATTAGCCGCAAAATTCAAAGGAGTATTAGGTATTAAATTCTCCATAGGTTTCGCATTAAGAATTGGCATGCAGTAAAATGACAAAGCCCTTTGGCCCTTACCATTTGATATATGAGGCCCATTATAGGTAACACTATGAAAATCTGAAAAGCTAGCTGGCAAATATGTAATATAAAGGTCAGTTTGAGGTTGAGCAAAATTTAAAGTAACAGTGTTTTCAAATGCCGTACCATTTATTACTGGTGTATTATATTGGTTATAATTGACATTTGTATTGTCAGAAGTTAGGTAAATAAAATCTCGCATACTTCTAGTATAGTCTCCATAATTTATATCGGCAGGGTAAATAACATTTTGATTTTCTTGAAAAACCAATGTTATCTGGGTTTTGGTTTGATTATAGTACGCATATTTGACTTTCGGATTTTCAATTTCATTTATGTTTAAAGAACCATAAAGATCCCTCAAAATAAGCCTTGAAAGATCTAAAGCTAATTTTTGATATGCAACATCCGAAAAATGGACACCATCATAAGGAATAGTGCCAACTGTAGCTAAAGTGGTGATTTTGTCAGGGTAAATCTCTTCCGTCTTTCTCTGAAAATCTCTTAAATAACCCGCTCTTTCTACATAATTGCTGCCATCGCCTACCTTCATTATATTAATCTGAAATTCATAAAACTTTTTTAAAGAGGGAATGTCGTCAAATACATTTGCTATGAAATTATTAAAATATCCAGGATATTCATTACAGCTTAAATACCAATTGCCTGCCTCTGCTTCACCCTGCAGAAAAGCCATATATTTCACTTTATCTAACAAACCACTTAGATATAATCTATTGAGTAATTTGCCATAATAAAAAGTGGGATCCTTTGGGTTGCTATCATTTCTCTGAGATAGTATGTCAATTCC
Source organism: Lacihabitans sp. LS3-19 (assembly GCF_024343575.1). GTDB lineage: Bacteria > Bacteroidota > Bacteroidia > Cytophagales > Spirosomataceae > Leadbetterella. The sequence continues at coordinate 151,030 of NZ_RJUA01000112.1, forward strand.
AGTACCACCAACAGAACCATTAATTACACAAAATGGAATTTTAAGTGAATCGATAAAATTAAGCATAAGGTAATTGCCAATAGTTCCTACCCCCCAGTATGGAGATTTGGCTGGATACCAATTTTCGGCAATTATCTGATTATTAGACCCGTAAACAATGTCAAAGTTTCGCATAAATTTATCCGATTTTGTGGCATTAAATTCATCAACTCCATTTCCAGCAACCATATTAGATTGTCCATATAACACTATCACATCACCACATAAAATTTTATTCGCTTGTTTTAAAAGAGTCAAATTATTGCCCTTTGAATAATAAAGTTTAAAAGAATACTCCGAAAGCTCTGCATTAATAAAAATATTGAAATCAAAATTCTCATTTGGCCCATCGATAGTGTATTTTAATGAATCATTTCTAAAAATTTGTAGTACTACTTTTTCAGCTTCTGAATTTATATAACTCCCAAGTATTGAAACCTTTGCTGTATTATTTTCCTCTCTTGGATAAAGTTGATTGTCTTTTGGAAATGAAATGAGACTTAACTGCGATTTTGTTGTAATAGAAATTAAGGCAAATATTATTATAAGATAATATTTCATGATATATATTTTTAAATACAAAGTAGCCTTTAAAACCTAAACGCAGGCAAAAAATCACTTTAATTTATTATCTGGCAAATAATCTTAGTGTTCTTTTTTAAGAATCATAAATTTCTATTCCTAACTTTGATTCAAAAATGAATAAGAATCATGCACCAATATCTCTTAGTTGCTCATGATGGCGACGCCCCAAATGCACTCGAAAAAAGAATGGAAGTTCGACCTAGACATTTTGAATATGCCCGAAAAATGTTCGCAGAAGGTAAAATACTTGTAGGTGGAGCTCAACTTACAGATAAGGGAAAAATGAAAGGTTCCGCGGTAATTTTACAGTTTGATGACGAATCAGGATTGGAAGAATATCTTAAGAATGAACCTTATATTTTGGAAAATGTTTGGGAAAGTTATACGATCACACCTATTAGAGTAGCAGATCTGTCTTAATGGAATTTACAGAAAAGGATAATATATATATGGAGCGAGCCTTGCAATTGGCTGCTTTAGGCTGCGAATGGGTAAGTCCAAACCCCATGGTTGGTTGCGTAATTGTCCACGATGGCTTGATAATAGGGGAAGGTTTTCATCAAAAATATGGCGAAGCACACGCTGAAGTTAATGCCATAAATTCTGTTTCAGACAAATCTCTTTTGCGAAATGCTACTGTGTATGTCACACTTGAGCCGTGCTCTCACTTTGGTAAGACGCCTCCTTGTGCCGATTTATTGATTCAACATCAGGTCAATGAAGTAATTATTTGCAACAAAGATCCGTTTCCAGAAGTAGCAGGAAAAGGTATAGAAAAACTAAAAGCCGCGGGAATTAAAGTAAAACAGGGCTTATTAGAATCGGAAGGATTGTTTCTAAACCGAAGGTTTTTCAAAGCTCATACCGTGGGTTTGCCTTACATTACCATAAAATGGGCGGAAACTGCAGATGGCTTTGTGGCTTTGCCAGAAGGAAAACCTTTGGCTATCTCAAATTCCACAACCAATATAAACGTACATAGATGGCGAGCAGAGGAAGACGGAATAATGGTGGGAACAAAAACTGTAAAGACAGACAACCCAAAATTAAACGTTCGTCTTTGGCCAGAGGGCAGAAATCCTGTTAGAATAATCATTGACAAAGATTTAAAATTAGACAGAAACGTTAACGTATTCGACCAATCTCAGAAAACGTTGGTTTATAATTTCCACAAAAACGAAAAACTAGAAAATCTAGAATTTATTAAAATATCACCGGAAGATTTTCTGATAAATATTTTGAAAGACTTAAAGTCAAAAGGTGTAAATAGCATTTTGGTAGAAGGTGGCCCACAACTAATCCAATCTTTTTTTGAAGAAAATCTCTTTGACGAAATTCGAAAAATTAAAAGTGACTTGGTGTTAAAAGATGGAATTAATGCTCCAAAAGTCTCAAGTGGAATACCGCTCACTGAAACCAAAAGAATATTAAACGACCAGATATTTATTTTTAGGAGATAATTCCAACCATTTTTTCGTTATTTGAGTCTATGTCTTACCCTTTGAATACTTTTATGGGTATTCTGCCTTTTTTACAATATGTCAAAAGATAAACAATTAGTAGAAGCTTGTATCCGAGAGGAGCGAGTTGCTCAGCGAGAGCTGTATGAGCAGTTCGCAGCTAGGCTATTTGCTATTGCTTGTCGATATATGAAAGACAAAGATGAGGCCCAGGATGTTTTGCAAGATTCTTTTGTGAAAATATTCAAAAACCTCGAATCTTTTAGGTTTGATTGTCCACTTGAAGCTTGGATGAAACGAATTGTGATAAATACTGCATTGAAAGCTATTCAGAAAAAAGGCCAAATGCCAAGCATTGATATCGACGAATACCATGGAGAATTTGAACATAATTCTGGTAATATGGGCCTTGAAAACCTTAAAATGGAAACTTTGATGGGCATGGTACAAGAATTGCCAGAAGGGTGTAGAATGGTGTTTAATTTGTATGCTTTAGAAGGTTATAAACACCATGAAATTGCCGATATGTTGAATATTACTGACGGAACATCAAAATCGCAGTTTTCAAGGGCTAAGTCATTATTAGTTGAAAAAATAGAAAAAGAAAATATAAGGCTGGCAAAAGCCAATTAAGATATATGGAATCAGAATTTAAATCATTCGAACAACAGTGGGAGGCTGCCTTACAGAAGGCCGCCATACCTCCTCCTGATATAGTTTGGGACAATATTGAAAAAGAACTCGACAAAGAGAAAAAGAAAAGAGGAGTTTTCTTTTGGTGGAAAAACCCAGCCGTTCTTTCGGGAATTGCAGCGGCTTTGGTATTGGGTCTAACTTATATTTTTGTTTCAAAAACCGAAAAAACAAACTCAATTTCTGAAAATAAAGAAATTGAAAAGCCTGTTTTAAAAACAGACAAATCGATTATAAAAGGTGAAACTTCTCAGAAAACAAATTCATCCGAAATCGAAGAAAAAAATGACAATTCTACCTTGGGAAATATGGAAATCTCAAAGACCATTTCTCCTAAATTAAATAATCCATCTTTGGCTTTTTCTGGTAATAAAACAATTAGAAATATTGGAATTAAAAACACAAATCAATACCTAGCACAAGAATTAAAAAGCACCAACGAATATATAAGTAACTTATATACAGAACCTTCAGAAACACATGTCGTTAAAGTTGAAAAAGTTGATTTAGAACCGAGCCTAATATCGATAGATTTATTAGAAGGTAAAAAAGCTAAATATTATGCCAATAGATTCAAACCGTTAAAACCTTACATAGTGGTCGACATTGAAGATATTGTTGCCGAAACGAAATCATCAAAAAACAAGTTGTGGTTTGGGTTAAATTCAGGCTTGGCACCTTTCGACCCTAACTATAACAATTCAGGTTTTACAGGCGATGCTTTAGCTTCTGCCAGAAACGATGCGGCGTTTTCTTCGAAAAATTCTCAAACAGATATGTTTTTCCCAACAAACGAAGTAGCTAAATCACCTGCTGGTTTGACCACTAGTATACCCGAAAGCAGCTTTAAAAATGGCCGTGCTTTAAATTTTGGGTTTTCATTTGGAAAGAAATTTAAAAAACGATTAGGAATAGAAAGCGGTTTCAGATTTACTCAGGCAAGTTCGTCTTTCAACTCAAATGTATATAGTATCAATGAATCATCGGGAAAAGTGAATTCTTTCTTTCAGGCAAATTATCTAAACACAAATGCAGATAATGCAAAAACACAAACGGTGATTTCGGTGAATGCGATAAATAAGCAGCTCTATAATTATCTAAACATTCCGCTCTTGCTAAACTATAGTATTCCGGTTTACAAGAACCTTGGAGTAGAGGCGATAAGCGGGGTAAGTGGCGATATGTTTGTGTTTGGAAATTTTGATTCGGCAAATGCTGAAAGCTCAAATTTAAACGCAGGGAATTCAAGTTTCAACTTGTTTAATATCAGCGGAATGGGTGGACTGAGGGTAAGTTATAATTTCAATCAAACATGGGAAGCAAATATAGGTTCCACCTATCAGCAAGCTTTGCTTTCAGGGATTTCTAGCGAGCAAAACCTTAGTTTTAAACCTAAGACTTTTGGGGTAAACTACGGTATCAAATATAAAATGAGATAACAAAAGTTTAAAATCATTAAACAAAAAGAGAAGGCCGAAGCCTTCTCTTTTTTTGTAAAATTATATTTGCAAATAGATCAATCTATATAAATAGTACCCGAAACTGCTGTGATTTTCACTTCAGTGCCTCCTCCATTTACTTGACCTTTAACAACTCCAGAGTTTAGATTTCTAGATACTTTCGAAAGTTTGTCACTTTTGATTTTATTCCCTCTGATATCCAAATCCATACCTTCAGAAAAAGGAAGATTTGCATGAATATTGCCAGCACTTGTACTCAAGGTCAACACTTCGCCCAATTTAACAATATCAGCATTTATGCCACCTCCTGATGTTTTTGCCGTAAGATTTCCACTGATATTATCAAGATTGATACTTCCGCCAGAGGTAGCAGCATCCAAGCTTCCTTTAATATTAGAAGAGTTAATACTTCCGCCACTTGTGTGGGCCTTTATTGTGCCTTTTAGTTGATCTATGTCTATTCCACCACCTGATGTAGCTAAATAAATATTTCCTTTAGCATTGTTGGCCTTAATACCTCCACCACTGGTTTTCATGGTTATCATTCCATCACAGTCTGTCAGTTTTATTCCGCCGCCCGAGGTTTTACCATTTACTTTACCTTTAAGATTAGAAACTGTCAAACCACCACCACTTGTTTTAAAATCCAAATTACCCTCCAAGTTTTGAAGATTTATTCCCCCGCCAGAAGTGACCAGATTTACATCAACATTTTTAGGACAATCCACTTCAAAGCTTATGGACAATTTATTGTTTTTGCCATTCGGATCTTTCGGTTTAGCTAAACATACTATACTTCCATTCTCATAATTCATCTCCAAAACATACTTTTCCAATTCTTTCTCTAATTCTGCCTTTGAAGCATCACCTTTCCAATTGTTCATTTTTACGTACACTCTGACTTCTGCGTTGCTTTGGCTATTTCCAGCCACTTTTATTCCCCCACCAGAGGTATTTACTTTAACATTCTTGATGCTAACTCCAGAGAATTTTTTTGTCTGAAACGGCTCTTTTGTTTGTGCCATACAAAAACTTATGGCCAAACTCAATAAAATAATAATGTGATACTTTTTCATATAATTTTAGTTTTTAGTTTATAGATGCTTTTTATGGCTTTTAGTTGCATAAAGCTGATTCATTTTAGATTTTTCGTACTTCAATAAACACAAAATTTTGTACGTTTGCTAAATATTTCATCATCAAAACTTACCCAAACCATGAACAATGGTATCGAACTTGAAAATATTTATTCGGCTGCTTCAAGACTTAAAAATGTAGCCTTAAAAACGCCTTTGATGTTAAACCAGAACTTATCAGAGAAGTTTCAGGCTAATATTTATTTAAAAAGAGAGGACCTTCAAGTGGTAAGATCTTATAAAATCAGAGGTGCGTATAATAAAATGGCGTCTTTGTCACCTGAGGAATTACAAAACGGGGTAGTTTGTGCAAGTGCGGGAAATCACGCCCAAGGTGTAGCTTATGCTTGCCGAAAAATGGGTGTAAAAGGGATAATATTTATGCCAACTACCACGCCGGCCCAAAAAATTAAACAAGTCAAAATGTTTGGAAAAGAGTGGATTGAAGTTCGTTTGACAGGCGATACTTACGACGATTCGTTTGATGCAGCACAGATATATGTAAAGGAAAATGCTGGGGTATTTGTACATCCATTTGATGATATTCAAGTGATGGAAGGGCAAGGAACTGTGGGTTTAGAAATTTTCAAAGATGCCGATTTTAAAATAGATTACCTTTTATTTGCAATTGGAGGCGGAGGTCTGGCGGCTGGCGTAAGCACAGTTTTTAAAAATCTTAGTCCAAAGTCCAAATTAATTGGCGTAGAACCATTGGGTTCTCCAACCATGAAAGTGTCTATTGAAAACAAAAAAGTGACGCCTCTTGAGCACATAGATAAGTTTGTAGATGGAGCCGCCGTAAAAAAAGCTGGAACTCTTACGTATGAAATAGTGAAGGATAAATTAGACGATATATTGCTTGTTCCCGAAGGGAAAGTTTGCACAACAATCCTTCAATTATACAACGAAGAAGCCATAGTAGCCGAACCCGCAGGAGCCTTAAGTGTTGCTGCTTTGGATGCTATTAAAGACAAAATTAAAGGCAAAAATGTGGTTTGTATCATTGGAGGAGGCAACAATGATATCACACGGACAGAAGAGATAAAAGAACGTTCTATGCTTTTCGAAGGTCTCAAACATTATTTTATTATACGATTTTTACAACGTTCGGGAGCATTCAAAGAGTTTTTGGAGGAAGTTTTAGGACCAACTGTTGATATCGTGTTTTTCGAATATTCGAAGAAAACTTCACGTGAGCGTGGCCCTGCTTTGGTAGGAATCGAGCTTTCGAAAAAAGAAGAATTCCCGGAATTAATAAAGCGAATGGAAAAAGCCAATGTTCAGTTTACCTATATCAATGACAAACCAGATTTGTTTGAGTTTTTGATTTGAACTTGATTTTTCATTAAATTTGTTTCGATAACATTTAGAATTATGGTAATTACAAGTTTCGACCAACTAGATTTAGCCAAAAAATATTCTTATTCAGATTACCTACTTTGGAAATTTGAGGAGCAAGTTGAGCTAATAAAAGGGAAAATATTTAAAATGTCTCCTGCTCCAGCGAGGAAGCATCAAAATATTTCTTGGAATCTAACTTTGATTCTGGGTAATTTTTTTCAAAACTACCCTTGTAAGGCTTTTCATGGACCATTTGATGTAAGATTACCCTCAAAATCCGAAAACAAAATATATACTGTAGTCCAACCGGATATTTGTGTGATTTGTGATTTAAATAAACTCGATGACAAGGGTTGTTTAGGTGCACCAGATTTAGTTATTGAAATCCTATCGCCAGGTAATAGTGATAGAGAAATGAAAGATAAGTTTGACCTATATGAAGAGTCTGGCGTAAAGGAATATTGGATAGTACAGCCTGAAGGGAAATGGGTGAATATTTATGTTTTAGAAAATGGCAGATTTATTACGCATAGGCCATTTATAGCATCCGATACTATTAAAAGCCAAGTTTTCAAAGATTTGGAATTTCCTGCCGAAAAAATATTCGCTGATTGATTACTCCAAAAGCGATAGAATATCCTTTTCTGAGAGAGATTTCATAAATCCTTCCTCTGCTGTTATGAGGTCATTAAACAATTGTTTCTTTTTGTTTTGTAGGTCAAGGATTTTTTCCTCCACCGTGTTTTTTGTAATGAACTTATAACTAAAAACCGTATTGGTTTGGCCGATTCTGTGTGCACGGTCCACAGCTTGAGCTTCTATTGCTGGATTCCACCATGGGTCGAGCATAAAAACATATTCGGCAGCTGTAAGGTTGAGTCCTACGCCACCTGCTTTTAGCGATATTAAAAACACCTTTTCAGTGTCTTCGTTTTGGAACTTATCCACCAATTCCATCCTGTTTTTAGTAGAACCATCGAGATATAAATACGGAATCCCAGCAGCATCCAGCTTTTTAGCAATCAAACCCAAATGTTTTACAAACTGACTAAATACCAGTGTTTTATAGCCTTCATTCACAACGTCTATTAGTTTATGCATTACGTCGCGGTCTTTGCCAGAATCGCCAATATAGTCTTCATTGACCATCAAAGGATTATTGGCCAATTGACGAAGTTTTGTTAAACCTTGTAAAACCAAAATACTTGAGCGTTTTAGTCCTCCCGATCCTACTTCAGACATGAGCTGGTTTCTTACAAAGGCCTTGGTTTCTTCGTAAAGCTTTTCCTGTTCTTCGGTCATATTGCAGTATTGAACAGACTCAATTTTCTCAGGTAAATCTTTGGCCACCTGCTTCTTATGTCTTCGCAACATAAAAGGTTTTATCTTTGAAAATAATCTTTGAAGAGCGGTTTCATCTTTTTGTTTTTCTATTAAATTCTGAAAATTTTCTTTGAAATAAGACATTGAACCCAATAAGCCTGGGTTTATAAAACTCATTTGAGCCCAGAGATCCATTGTGCTGTTTTCCAGAGGCGTACCAGTTAGTATCAGCCTATTTTCAGTATTAAGTTGTACTACAGATTTGAAAATCAAAGAACCTGGGTTTTTAATAGCCTGAGATTCGTCTAAAATAGCGTAATAGAATCTAAAGTTTTTAATAAAATCTAGATCAAGTCTGAGTACCCCATAAGAGCAAATCACTAAATCGTAAAATTTAAATGCTGAGGCATCTTTGTGTCTATGTGAGCCAAAATGAATCAAAATCTTCATCTTTGGCGTAAACTTATGGGCTTCTTTTTGCCAGTTATAAATCAATGAAGTCGGCATAACCAACAAACTTGGATGGTCAGGATTTTCTTCTTTTATTTTTTGCAAAAAAGCCAAAGTGATTACCGTTTTACCCAATCCCATATCATCAGCTAGACAACCGCCGAAGTTAAAACTCCTCAAAAAATTCAGCCAATCGTAGCCTGCCTTTTGGTAGGGACGAAGCTGCCCTTTGAAGTTTTTGGGCATTTCTATTTCTTCAATCTCTTCAAAATTCCTTAAGCCTTCCAGTTTTCGGCTCATTACGGTTACTGCCAAGCCATCTTGCTCCAAATAATTAATTATACCAATATGGTGTTTTTTTATTTTGCCAGCCTCTTCATCATCAATCTCCACATTTTCAAATAGTTCTGAGTATTTATTGAACCATGCTGGAGGAATCAAAGCCATCTGACCGTTGGGCAGCTCAAACTCTTTGATGTTGTTTAAGATATAATTTCGCAGCCTAACGAAGGGTATTTTGTATTCGCCAAACTGCACCAAAGCTTTTATGTCAAACCAATCTCTGTTCTCTTCTATTTGAATTTCGAGATTAGAATATCCTATGAAATATTTAACAGAATTCTCCTTATTTTGGATTATTTCTATCTCTTTTTCTGCTAGTATCTCTGATTTTTCTTGTAACCAATGTATGGCCTCGCTTTTTGGTTTCGCTATTCTTCCACTTTTTAGATCGAGGCCATTTTCTCTTATATAAAGCAAAACATCTCTTTCCTTTTCAAGATTTTTTTTGATCTTATGAAAAACCCAAGAATCATCTTTTTTTTCTAAAAAGACATAAGATGGAGCACTAAAATTATCATATTTAAAATTATACTTTCCATACTGAAACGATAGCTCAAGGAACAATTTACTTTCCTCTTCACTCAGATTATTCACAGTTTTATCAAACAAACTCAGGCCAGTTTTTTGAGCTTTTACTTCTGTTATAAGTAGCTGAGGAAGAACATTTTGTTTTTCTTGTATAATCTCAAATCCATTAGCAAAAACATTAAAATTGGCGACCAAAGGCACAATAAAGTTCTGATAATAGGTTTCTTCCAGCTTTTTAGGGATAATTATGTTTGGCTTATTTAGAAAAGGCTTAATTTTTCTGCCATCAGCAAACTTGTCAAAAAGATACAATTTAGTATCTACCAACAGACTTGCAGGAATATCATTAATAATAAAAGTATTCTTCTTAAACTGGAACTTTACCTTCTCGTCTCCACATTTGATAATCGGATAATACACTGTTTGGTCTTCTTGACGGTCGAAATGAAAATAGGCTTTAGCTGGCTCTTTCATCACCTCGATTTCCTTCCAAGTAGCCACACCATCTGTACCCATTATAAAAAGATGCTTGTTTTTTATACGGCTGAAAATCTCCTTTTTATAATTTTCTAAGTATGATAAAATGCTTTCTTTCAAAAGCTTATCACCTTTTTCAGCATCAAATACTTTTCTGAAAAATTCCTCTGCCGATAATTTTTTCGTGTTGAATTTTTTTAAAATAACATCCTGCTGGATACTATCTGTGAGTTTTACAATCTCAAAATCATCTGGCTCAAGCCCTGTTGCAAAATCAGAGATGTTTTTAGAAGAAATATTCTGGGTCTGAAAAGTCACCTCTCCACGGGCATTAAGTTGCACCACATAAGATTCCAACAGAAATCCGAGGAACTCGTGCTGGTAAAGGCTGTAAATTATTTTAAATGGCTCTGATGGCGATACAATCATTAATCTTTTTGAAAAAAGGGAATCAAATGTAATTGATTGACCTAGGAAGACAAAAAAAAAGAGCATAAACATATCCACAATAAAGCTTATTTGGCCTTAGAATGAAAATTAGTAAGCAAATCAAAAAAATATCTTAATTTTGTAGCTTAATATATTTAAATAAATCGAAATAGCATTATGGCATACGGATTACTAAAAGGTAAGAAAGGTATCATATCAGGAGCTTTAGATGAGAACTCTATAGCTTGGAAAGTTGCGTTGAAAGCGAAAGAAGAAGGGGCAATATTTACATTGACCAATGCTCCAATAGCCATGAGAATGGGCGAAATAAACAAATTGGCTGATGCATGTGAAGCCGAGATTATTCCTGCCGATGCTACTAGCATAACAGACATCGAAAACCTTTACAGCAAATCTATGGACGTGCTTGGTGGCAAGGTTGATTTTGTGCTCCACTCTATCGGTATGTCACCAAATGTAAGAAAAGGTAAAGCTTATGGTGATTTGAACTATGATTTTTACAAACAAAGTATTGATATTTCGGCGATGTCTTTTCATAGATTTTTACAAACTGCCGAAAAAATGGACGCCATAAACGAATGGGGATCTGTGGTAGCTCTGACTTATATGGCTGCACAGAGAACTTTCTCTTTCTACAGCGACATGGCTGATGCCAAAGCTATGTTGGAGTCTATCGCTAGAAGTTACGGTTTCCGTTATGGAAAACTAAAAAATGTGAGAGTAAATACTGTTTCGCAGTCGCCAACCAAAACACGTGCGGGTGGTGGTATAGCAGGGTTTGAATCATTTTTCGAATTTGCAGAAAAAATGGCTCCATTGGGCAATGCATCCGCAGAACAATGTGCAGACTATGTGTTGACATTATTCTCAGACCTTACAAAAATGGTGACTATGCAAAACCTTTTCCATGATGGTGGTTACTCAATGACGGGTGTATCACAGGAGTTGTTGGAAATGATTAAGCCTGCTGAGTAAGATTAATTTAAATTTAAGATTTATAAAAAAACACCTAGAAACGCTAGGTGTTTTTTGTTTGGTATCATCGAAATATTGAATTTCTCATTTTCCTGCATAAGCCAAAACTTTCTCCCAAACTCTAAAAATATTACCCGAACATAATTTTTCAATGTCGGATTCAGAATAGCCTCTTTTTAGCAATTCCGTGATTAAGTTTGGATAATCTGCCACGTCTTTAAGGCCAGTAGGAAGGCTATTACCAACACCGTCAAAGTCTGAACCTAGGCCAACATGATCTATTCCTGCTAACTTTACGATATTATCCACATGGTCAGCTACTTTTTTAACATCTGCAAATGCCAGAGGGTGATTGGCGAAAAAATCATCCATTACTGCTTCGGCAGAAGGGTCTTTACGATCAATTCCTTTTTTCTCAAATAATGCTTTTATTTCATTTTGAAGGCTTTTTCTATATTCTACTACCTCGTTTGAAAGAAAAGTCGAACCGAAATTCACCATAATTACTCCGCCATTTTTGCCTAATTTGGTAATCATATCGTCAGACATATTTCTCTGAAAATCAGGGGTAAACTTGCGAGAAGAAGAATGGGAGGCAATTATTGGCACTGGAGCAATGTCTATTACCTGATAAAAAGTATCGTCAGACACATGTGAAATATCAATCAAAACACCTTCATTTGCCATAACCTTCACAACATCTTTGCCAAACGGACTCAAGCCTTTCCATGTTTTTGTGGTATCGTAGCTAGAGTCGCATATCCGGTTGTCTTTGGCATGTGTAAGCGTGATATAACTGATGCCTTTTGCTCTATATTTGGCTACATCAGACAACTCACCTATGGGCGAACCGTTCTCCATTCCCATTGGCAGGGCTATTTTTCCTTTGGCAAATATGGCTTTAATTTCGGCTGGAGATTTCGCCGTTTCAAAATAATCACTTTTTTCTTTGGCTATGAAATTCACCATATTTATCAATGAATCCGCCAACAATTGAGCACCTTTGGTGTCATAAGTTGAAGGTATATAAATAGACATAAAAGGGGCGTCTAATCCACCTTTTCGGGCACGTTTAAAGTCAAAATCGCCTTCTTTAGTTTCTAATGGTATGCCCGTAAATTCCTTTGACATTTGGAAGTTTTTGACTTTTAGTCGATATGGCAAATCTACATGACCGTCAACCATAATATACTTATGAGCATATTCGTCAGCTTTTTTTGCGTAATCATCGGTCGTTTTTTGGCTTACTTTACAAGAAGCCATTGAAAGAATAATTAGAAATAAGGATAGTTTTTTCATGAAGTTTTTTTAGGTAATGTTAAATAAATATAGGTAAGAAAAAACCAAAATCAAAAGAATTACAAAAATGAAAGATACACTACTCGAGAATTATTCAGTTTTTCAAAATTTTGTAATATTTCAAAATGATTTTATCCAAAAAAATAAATTCAAAAATAATCCCTTGAATATTCTAAGTATAAAAAGACAGCTTTTTTAACTATTTTTGAAAATAATTCAACCTTACATTATTGAAATTCAAATTCTTCTTATTCTATAAAAAATAACGTCCAAATGACCATATCAAGCTTGAAGAGAATTAAGAATCTTCAAATATTTACCATTTTTTTGAGATATTTGATAGGAGCGGCTTTCGTGTTTGCGAGTATTGTAAAAATTCATGGCATGAGATTTACTTCAGACTCAGGTGCAGATAGTCCAATAAACTCTGCTTGGCATTTTTTCGAAACTATGTACGCCTCTGGACTATATTGGAAATTCTTAGGTTGGGGGCAATTAATTGCTGGTTTTGTTCTAATGACCCAAAGATGGAGTACAATCGGAGCGATCCTTTTCTTGCCAATCATAGCCAATGTTTTTGTGATTACCATTTCCTACGAATTTGCTGGAACGCCAGTAATTACATTTTTGATGCTCTTAGCTAATATTTATTTGTTAATATGGGATTGGAACAAGCTCAAATTATTATTTTCAAACCATAACTTCGATTATAGAGATGACAACCCACCATTTTCAAAATTAAACACTTGGGCATTTCTGGGTCTATTCTATTTTCTTTTGATTTTATTTATGCGTATCGGATTTGAATATTTAGGAAAAACTGGCGGATTCAATCCGTTTTATTTTTTGCTAATTTCTTTTGGTCTGGCTGTTCTAATTGGTTTAATACTTATCGTTTTTGAGTTAAGAAGAACTAAAACCTACCAATAAAACCGAAGTATTTACTTTTTTAATTTGTGTTATCTGAGCCATTTAAATTACTTTTGAAAAATATTCAACGCATAAAAAATGAAAACAAAATTCTTGCTATTAGTATTAATTTCTCAAAACCTTTTTGCACAACAAGCCCCTCTAAAACTTTGGTACAAGCAACCTGCAGAGCATTTTGAAGAAGCCATGGTGGTAGGAAATGGCAGCCAAGGTGCAACAATTTTCGGAGGGCCAAAATCTGACAAAATCTATCTCAACGATATTACGCTATGGTCTGGTGAACCAGTTGACCCTAACATGAATCCTGATGCCCATAAATATTTGCCTTTGGTAAGAGAGGCATTGAAAAACGAGGACTACAAAAAAGCGGACTCTTTAATGCATTTTATGCAAGGCAAATTTTCAGAATCTTATGCTCCCCTCGGCACTATGTATATAGACTTTGGAGACGAGAAATACTCAAAATATTATAGAGATTTGTCATTAAATGATGCAACCGCAAAGGTTTCTTATCAAAATCAAAATACTACTATCTCGAAAGAATATTTTTATTCATTTCCTGACAAAGCCTTTATAATAAAACTTACAAGTTCTGCGTCTGGCAAGCTAAATTTTACAATTAGGTTTGATTCTCAGCTTAAACATTCCGTAAATATTGCTTCAAACCAAGTTCAGTTTTCAGGTAGGGCACCAATAAAAGCTGACCCAAGCTATGTAAGAAACGACATTGACCCAGTGGTTTATTTAGATGAAAAAGGAACGAGATTCTATGGAACCATTTTTATAAAAAAAATGAGCGGAAAACTCTCTAAAACTGACTCCACAATTAGTGTAAAAGGAGGAACTGAGGTGGTTTTGGCTGTTTGTATGGCTACGAGTTTTAATGGTTTCGATAAAGACCCAGAAAGAGAGAGTAAAAATGAAAAAGCCATCGTAAATGAAAGAATTCCCCTTTTGATGCAAAAAACATATAACAATCTCAAAAATAGACACATAGAAGACTATCAAAAGTATTTTAATAGAGTTACATTAGACTTAAAATCAGACATGTCTGCCAACATCCCGACTGACGAAAGACTTAGAAAATACGCAACTGGAACAGACGACAAATACTTAGAAACGCTTTATTTCCAATACGGTAGATATTTGTTGGTAAGTAGCTCAAGAACTGAAGGCGTACCAGCAAATTTGCAAGGTCTTTGGAATCCGCACATTAGGCCGCCTTGGAGCAGCAACTATACCATGAACATCAATGCAGAAGAGAATTATTGGCTAGCCGAAAACACCAATTTATCAGAAATGCACCAGCCTTTTTTGGGTTTTATAGAAAATCTAGAAAAGACAGGAAGAATAACAGCAAAAACTTTTTACAATGCCCACGGCTGGGTTTGTCATCACAATTCTGATATCTGGGCCATGACCAATCCAGTGGGAAATTTCGGTAAGGGCGATCCCGTTTGGGCAAACTGGGCCATGGGAGCTACTTGGTCTTCAACGCATCTCTGGGAGCATTATCTCTATACCAAAGACAAAGAGTTTTTAAAAAATAAGGCTTATCCACTCATGCGTGGAGCGGCTGAGTTTTGTTTAGATATGTTGGTAAAAGATAAAAACGACCAATACGTTACTTCGCCTGGCACTTCGCCAGAGAATATTTTTATAACAGACAAAGGCTACAAAGGAGCCACTTTATATGGTGCAACGGCTGATTTAGCAATGATTAGGGAGCTTTTCATAGATTTGATAGAGGCTACAAATATTTTGGAAGGCGACTATGACTTCAAAATCAAATTGGAAGAGGTATTGGCCAATATGCATCCTTATCAAATTGGCAAAAAAGGAAACCTGCAAGAGTGGTATTACGACTGGGAAGATGCCGAGCCTCAACATCGCCATCAGTCGCATCTATATGGATTGTATCCAGGTACGCATATCAATATGACGGAAACACCAGGTTTGGCCAATGCAGCCAAAACCACATTGGAAATAAAGGGCGACGAAACAACAGGTTGGTCTAAAGGCTGGAGAATAAACCTTTGGGCGAGACTTTGGGATGGTAATCGTGCTTACAAAATGTACCGAGAATTACTCAGATATGTTGAGCCAGATGGTATCCGTCCTAACTATCAAAATGGTGGCGGTACTTATCCAAATCTTTTTGATGCTCATCCGCCTTTCCAAATCGATGGAAACTTTGGTGGGGCAGCCGCAGTGGCAGAAATGCTAATGCAAAGCACGCCAGACAAAATCTATTTATTACCGGCTTTACCTGATGCTTGGGGAAGTGGATCAATAAAAGGTCTAAAAGCCCGAGGTGGATTTGAAATGGACATAGAATGGGAAAATGGCAAACTAAAATCAGCAAAAATTCAAGGCAAACCTGGAGGTGAAACCGAGCTAATCTACAAAGGCGATTCGAAAAAAGTGAGGGTGGAGAATGGAGAAATTTTTGAATGGAAACTTTGAGATAGGGATTAAAGTTTTGATAAAAAGCAAGCAAAAGAGGCGATTTTCATAAAAATCGCCTCTTTTGTGCATATCAGGTTAATAACAAAACTTACTTTTTTCAAATATCTTCCAAAGCCCTTGAAGATAATAATACCGAATGCATTTGTAAAGCCCCTTGATTTTTCATGGAACATACAGACCTCCAAATGGTGCTGTAGTTTTGGGTTTCTACCAATTGTATTAGCATCGAGTTTCTAAGCGTTCTTACAGTAAATATTTTATTTTTAGTATCCGAACTTAGCATATTCATTTTGACAGGCTTTTCAAAAAGTTGAACCAATACCACGTATTCGGCATTTTGAGGATCATAAAAATAATGATGCTTTTTCATTTCGGCATGAATTTGTGTCTTCGTTTTTTCAGCATCTTTTATGTTCTTATCTATTATTAAATTATACCCTTTCCATTCAGTTGAAATGGTCAAAGCATCAGATTTTACCATTTGATATGGACGCATTTGGCATGAAGCTAGAATGAAAGTTGTGGCAATTAATATTAATATATTTTTCATTAGTACTATTTTTTATTTGAATAGTACAAATTTAATCTAATATTATCAAAATGTTATTATTTTATTATTTTTTTGTAAAAATTTAATATTAGATTTTTTTATTGATTAAGGAATGAATACTAAAATCTCTTTAAAACAATAGTAGATATAGATTTTTCTGAAAGAACAATGCGTTTATTATCAATATTTTGCAGAGTCAAATTATAATTTTTTGAAGTTAAATACATTTCTGTTTTTTGATTTTTCCAAATTACTGGTAAGTCTAAAGTTTGGGTTTTATCTTCGTTAATAATTACAACAACGACCTCTTTTTTTGATTTATAAGCTGAAATCAAACAATTATCTAAATTCAAAGACACCTCAGTTCTTTGCATTCCAGGTCTCACAAAACGAGAAAAATTACCTAAAGTCCACAGAAGTTTTGAGTCTAAAACCTCGCCATCATATTTATTTTGGTCGTTTTCTCCCATTTGCCCATTGTTCGAAATGTAAATCAAACCATCTTTATAGTCGTTGGCACTTACCGAAAGCCACCAATACCAGGCTGAGGCATTGGCCAAAGTCAAATCCGCATGAATAACTTTAGCAACATAAAGGGCAGTTTCCATACCCAAGTCCATTTTGCTACCGTTTATTTCACCACTATTATCTCCCAAAACACAATATTCAGATTGCCAATAATCGATATTGTTTTGCATTACTTTTTCGCCTAATTCTCTCCTTTTATTATCCAATTGGCTTTTTGGAGATGTCGTAAAATAGCTATGACCTGAAATTGCCTTTTGCAATGTCTTTAAATCTCCCAAATAGTCTTTGCTATTTTTATCAAAAAAAGCTTCAATTTGATTGTCTTGATGAGTTTCAGAACGGTTGGTTTTTGAGCTATACAAATAGTCAATTTGGGCAGTCTCAGCTATGTTAATTTTAGTTTTAAGATTCATTTGAGAAAACTTCTCGTCTATTTTTCTTGTAGCCCAAGCCAAATCGGCATTGTCAATTGGCGTACCTTCTTGAGACCCAAACCCAGTTTTGCTTTTTGGTCCCCAGTCCCATTGTGGTTCGTTGAAAGGACTTAGATAATCGAGTTCTAATTTTGAAGAAACTGCCGCAAGAAAATCTGTAAAAGCATTTATTTTTGATTTATCAAAATTCCAGTCCCCAAGTTTTCCGCTGGCTATGGATAAGCCATTTTTGGTCATTGAAACTGGGGCAGAATTTAAAAAACCTAGCTTATAATCAACACCATAACGTTTGGCGGCATCCAAAAACCATTGTTGGCCCGCTTGCTTTTTCCAATCATATTTTCCATTTTCAAGAAAACATTCTGCCCTCCGCCATTCATTGCTAATCATGCTTTTCTCCCCTTGTTCAGTACTCCCTGCTCCGATATTAAATCGCCACATTGACAGCCCAATTCCTTTTGGATTCCCAGACTTGTCGACTTCTTTACTAAACAAAAGTTCTGCTATTTTTTCTCTTTTATTTTCTGGATAAAACTTACCCACCATCTGCATAGACCAACAGTCAGAAGCACCAAAACTGTGGATAGTTTGGTAAGAAATACTTGTGTCAATTTTTAGTGTTTGGGCAAAAGTGAGATTTGTTAAAAATAAAATAAGAGCTAAACTTTTTTTCATTTTTTTACAGTTTAAAAAACGCAAGATTATTTTGATCTAATATGTCAAATTTTCTAAATTGATATTGAAACAATCAAATCAATTTATACTTCGAAAATACAAATTTCATGGCGATGGTCAACACAATATCTACCAAAATACCTATAACGAAAGCCATGGCGATGCCGTAAATGGGCATAAGAACAGCCTGCAAAAATAAGAAAAATGCAAAACCCAAAGAACCCGTAAAGAGCCCCATGTAGATTTTCCGAACTTGGTATATGCCTTGGGTATAATGGGTGAAAATAGCCAAAACGGTGGTCATAACAGGAAAAGGTGTTAGGATTCCGCTCCAAGTAGGCCCCAAGCGTTCGGCAAGAAAGGTGATGGTAATTACAAAAAGTGTAATAATAATCATCCTTAGTGGAATCTCGAATCGAAGAATTCTAATAGAAAAGGCTTTGTGTTCCTGAACTTTAGGAAAAAACACCAAACCCAAGAAAAGCACAAGCAAACTTAAAGCAAACCATATATAAACATTCAAATACGCTACAAAAGGATTTAATGCGAAACCCACAGTTGCATAAGCCACATACCCAGCCAACACACTTATAAGAGCATTGTTTTTGCGACCCACAAGCACGTAGGCAATACAAAAAAATGACCAGCCAATAATACCGACCATTACTCCAGGTATAGAATTGACGGCAAAATCAACACCTTGTTCGATCGCTATAAACAATATTATTGGCCCAGCTACCCAAGGCAAACCCGCCAAAATTCCGCCAATGCTATTTCCCCATTTTTTGCTAACCATTGTAACAAATGCCACAACGGTGGGCATAATGAGAAGTTTTATGTAAAATGAATTCATGGGTAGTGCGATTTTTCAAATCGCTCGAAGAAATATATGTAATTTTAATGACTGCGATTTGAAAAATCGAAGTACGCTTGACTTAATGAATTGAAAATTCTAGCTTCCTATTGAAACCTTGTTCGATAATTCTATAGAGCGTAGATAACTGAATATCAGCACGTCCATTCTCAATTCGGGAGATATAACTTTTCTTCGTTCCTGTTCTTTCAGCTAACTGAGCTTGCGTCATTTTGGCCTTTGCACGTTCATCCTTGAGCAATTCGGCCAAAACGAAAGTATGAGCCTTAACCTCAAACTCAGTCCTACTTGGAGTTCCTACTTCACCATACTTTTGATCTAAATGAGCATCCCAAGATTTTATTTCATTGTTAGACCTTACCTCTTTTTCCATTTTCAATATCAATTTTTTTATCAATAAAGTACTGTCTTTTTAGTTTTTCAGCTAATTCAATTTCTTGTTTTGGTGTTTTCTGACTTTTCTTCTGAAATCCATTCATCAAAATCACCAAATAACCTTCATCAAAAAAACAAAATATCCTATAAATATTACTTTCAAACTCGATCCGTATTTCAAAAATTCCATCCGTACCTTCTAAATACTTAAAAAACCTTTTGGGAATTAAATCTAAGCTTTTTACCAACTCAAAAACGTAATCAATCTTAGTCTGAACTTTCTTATCCAATCCAGAATAGAATTCAATAAAATAGTTACCATAAGTTGTGAGTTTCCTATTCATTTATCAAAGGTAACGAATTCGTTAACAACATCAAATAAACAAAACGATTTTTCAAATCGCTCAAAGAAATATTTGTAATTTTTATAACCACGATTTGAAAAATCGTGTTAAGTTTTAATATCCAAAAAATGATCCAATAATTCTGTGCAAATCAGTTGAATCCGTGCCATCAGTGTTCCAATAAACCCCTACCTCCGCTTAGTCCTCTTCCCATCAGCTCTACCACCCGAAGATCGATTGGATTTTCTGGATTTTGGAAAAGGAATAGTATTTGAAGAATCTTTAATTTTAAAACTGCTGCCCTCTACCGAAATTAACTCTAAATCCATTGAGCGTTTTTCGAGGTCTGTGGCTTTTATTTTTACTCTTACGGTATTTCCAAAACCTATAATTTTGCCTTTTCGGCGGCCTACCACTCTGAAATTATCCGCATCGTATTCGTAGAAATCGTCTGTAAGGTCAGCCAAACGCACCATGCCTTCGCATCCTGTGTTTTCTATTACCACAAATATGCCAAAATCAGCCACGCCTGTCACCACGCCATTGAAAATATCAGAGCGAGATTGGTAGCTCATATACTCTACCTGTTTGTATTTGATAGAAGCACGTTCGGCCTCTGCTGCCAATTTTTCTTGATCTGACGAATGCTTACATTTTACTTCATAATCATCAGCGGGCAGAGATTTGCCGCCGTCAAGATAGTGCTGCAACATACGGTGGGCCATCACGTCTGGATATCTCCGAATAGGCGACGTAAAGTGACTGTAATGGTCAAACGCCAAACCAAAGTGTCCCAGATTTTGGGTAGAATAGCGTGCCTTGCTCATGGTCCTCACAGCCAACGATTCTAACACATTTTGTACTGGGGAGCCTTCTATTTCAGACATTAAGCCATTTAGCGATTTTGAAAGTTGAGCTGTCGAACCTGTCTTTACAGTAAAACCTAGCTTCCCCGCAAACTTGGCAAATGTCTCCATTTTAGTTGGATTAGGTGGCTCGTGCACACGGTAAACCATTGTATAAGCCTCGGCGTCTTTATCAATTTTCTTAGCAATATTATATACAAACTGAGCCACGTGTTTGTTGGCCAAAAGCATAAATTCCTCAATCAGTTTGTGTGCGTCTTTTCTTACTTTTTGGTAAACACTTACGGGTCTTCCTTTTTCGTCCAAATTAAACTTGGTCTCGTTGGTTTCGAAATTAAAAGCTCCTTTGTTAAAGCGTTCTTTCCTCAAAATCAAAGCCATACGGTTCAGGTTTTTCAGAATCGGATCATAAACAGGTTCTTTGCCTTCGGTGTCTTCTATTATGTCTTGGGCGTCTTCATAAGCAAATCTTCGGTCAGAATGTATCACTGCTCTGCCAAACCATTCACCCACCACCTGTGCGGCATGATTCATCTCAAAAACAGCCGAAAACACCAATTTATCCTCATTTGGTCGGAGAGAACAAAGGTTGTTTGAAAGTTTTTCGGGCAACATTGGGATGGTTCTATCCACCAAATACACAGAAGTTGCTCTTCTAAACGCCTCTTCTTCGAGTTTGGTATTGGGTTGCAGATAGTGCGAAACATCGGCTATGTGCACGCCTATTTCGTAGTTGCCGTTTTCTAAAACTTTATAACTGATGGCGTCGTCAAAATCTTTGGCGTCAGCAGGGTCTATCGTGAAAGTCAGCGTTTGGCGAAAATCCCTACGTTTTTTGATTTCAGCTTCGGTAATTACCTCAGATATTTTTTCTGATTCGTCATGTACATCATCTGGGAATTTTATAGGCAAACCAAACTCCGCCATTATAGCGTGCATTTCGGCATCATTATCGCCGGCTTGACCTAAAATATCAATGACTTTTCCTGCGGCTTGAATATAGTTCTCAGGAAATTTCAAGATTTTTACAATTACCAAATCATTCGTTTCGGCACCATTTATATTTTCTTTGGAAACAAATACATTTTCATGAAACCCTTTGTTGTCTGGACTTACCAAGGCGTAGTTTGGAAAAACCTTTATTTTCCCAACCACTTCGTCTCTTCCTCTTGACAAGACTTCTATTACTCTTCCTTCGGGATTTTTTCCGTTTTTTCTTTGACCTATTATTTTTACCGAAACTGTATCTCCATCCAAAGCTCCATTGAGATCTTCGGCATTTACAAAAATATCAGACTCGTTTTCGTCAAAACGGATAAAGGCAAATTTCGGATTTACGAAATCTACTTTTCCTGTTATATGTTTTTTTGCAGGACCTTCATTTATCACATATCTGCTACCACCAACTTTGCTAATTTTGCCTTCGTCTAGCAGGTCTTCCAACATTAGTTTTACAAACACTTTTTCGTCGCTATCGTACACGTCGAGATAATTATACAAGTCGTTCTTTGTATAATTTCTGTCCGTATTTTCTTTAAAAAACGTGTGAATCTGCTCTTTTTGGGCTAAAATCGTCGACTTTTTCTTTCTTTTTGCCATTTATCATTAATCTATTTCTCATAAAAACATAAATCTACCATATTTGTAATAATATTCATTGTTCAAACCCATAAATTGTGCTGCATGTATAAACGTTTATTTTTATTTTTCAGCCTTATACTTTTCTTAAGTCCATTGGCATCTGCACAAAATCCGGAGAAAGAAATCCACATCAAAAAAGCAAAAACACCCATAAATTTAGATGGTAAATTGGATGAGGAAGCATGGCAATTGGCGGATGTTTCCGGAGATTTTTTCTTAAATACACCTTTCGATACCGCATTTGCAAAAGAACAAACTGAGGTAAGATTGACCTTTGACGATAAGTTTTTATATGTGGCCATGAAGGCCTATCAACCTAAAAGTTCTTATACCGTTAGCTCTTATAAAAGAGATTTTGCCAGTGGTTCGAGCGACGTTTTTTCTGTCTATATAGATACTTTCAAAGACAAACTCAATGGCATGCAGTTTTCCATTTCGCCTCTTAATGTCCAGCGAGAAGGTTTGATATCTTTGGGTGCTACAGCAGATTTTTCTTGGGACAATAAATGGTACTCACAAGTAAAAAACTATGACGAATATTGGACAGTAGAATACGCAATTCCTTTTACAACTTTGAGGTATAAGGTTTCGGCAGATCAAAATTCGTGGAGGATAAACTTCGGTAGGTTTTGTATGAAAACCAACGAATCGGCCACTTGGTCGCCTGTTCCAAGAAACTTTAAACCATCAAATCTCGCTTTTACTGGCGTGTTAATTTGGGACGATGCACCACCAAAGCCAGGTGCTAATATCTCATTGATTCCCTATTTGTCAACCAATTACACCAAAGATTTTCTTCGAAATGAAAACCTTGAAGCCTTAAAACCAGATGCAAATACAAAATTGGGAGCTGGTATGGATGCAAAAATAGCCATTACCCCTTCTCTAAATCTAGACCTGACGATAAACCCAGACTTCTCTCAGGTAGAAGTTGACGCTCAGCAGACTAACTTGAGCAGGTTTGAGTTGTTTTTTCCAGAAAAACGCCAATTTTTTATAGAAAACTCAGACCTCTTTGGGACTTTTGGATTTCCCGGCTCCAGGCCGTTTTTTTCGAGAAGAATAGGGCTTACCAAAAACAATTTCACGGGATTGGTGGAGCAAGTGCCAATATTGGGTGGAGCCAGACTCAGTGGCAAACTCAACGAAAACTGGCGAATTGGCTTGATGAATTTGCAAACTGGCAAAGTAAATCATGCTGATAATCAATTCCTTCCGGCAACAAATTTCTCTGTTGGGGTGGTTCAGCGGAAAGTATTTGAGAGGTCATACATAGGAGCAATTTTTGTAAACAAAGAAAATAGTTTCAAAAATTTACCAGAAGCAAGCACGGCTGGAATTGATAAATATAATCGAATGGCGGGTCTGGAGTTTAATTATTATTCGCCCGACAATAGACTTGAAACCGAAACTTATTATCACCAATCCTTTAGCCCAGGAGCTGGAAAAGATGCCAGCTGTGTAAACCAATACATTGGTTATCATCATCCTCACATTGACGTAAACTTGGGCGTAGCAAGAATTGGGAAAGATTATAATACCGAAGTGGGTTATACACCACGAACAGGCATTTACACTGTTTACAGACCTATCAATTTGATTTTTAACCCAAAAAATGAAAAGATAGCTAAAAAAATAAACAGGTACGGAATTGGAATGGATGGTAGCGATGTATTTGATTTGCAAGGTAAAAGATTAGATACTGAGTCGCCAGTTTTTTTCTTCATAAATACGCCTGCAGATGGTGAATTTTCGACGGGGTATTATATGGCTTACACCAGATTGCAGTATCCATTTGACATTACAAACGCCTCCGTAAATCCCAATCCTGATTTTTATAAAGACGTGGTGGAGTTACCAGTTGATATTTATAAAACTAGAAACTTTTTTGTAAACGTTAAAACCACGCGTAGAAAGAGTTTTTATGGAGAAATGCTGGTTTATGGAGGCAATAATTTTAGAAGTAAAACGATAGACCAAGGTAAAACACTGGGAATAGAATCAAGTTTTACCTACAGAATTCAACCTATTGGTACTGTAGCCGTAGATGTTTATTATACAGACATTAGAATGCAAAAACCTTATAATTCTGTTAAATATTGGCTTATTGGGCCAAAAGCGGAACTTTCATTTTCTAAATCGGTGTATTTAAGTACCTATTTTCAATACAATACACAGTCTAACAACACCAATATTAACAGTCGATTGCAGTGGAGATTCAAACCAGTTAGTGATCTGTTTTTGGTATATACAGATAATTATTTTGCCCAACAAATACCGAGATTTGGGATAAATCCTTGGGCTCCTAAAAACCGAGCTTTAGTATTGAAAATGACGTATTGGCTGAATGTTTAAAATCCTAAATATATAATATGAAAACCTTAAAGTTTTATTTGTTCTTAATCCTTTTTTCGGGAAGTTTATTCGCCCAAGAAATACCTTCTGATGTTCTCAAATTATCAGAAAACATAGATACAAACCGAATAAAAGCACACGTAACTTATTTGGCGAGCGATGCACTCTTAGGTAGAAAACCAGGAAAGCCCGGCTACCAAATGGCCGTGGATTATGTGGTGAAAGAATACAAAAGCATGGGGATTTTACCAGCAGGAGAAAACCGCGAATATACTCAAAAAGTAGTTTTAAGAAATTCCAAATTGATAAAAGAAAATACCAGTCTTAGTTTTGTTGAAGCTGATGGCAGTAAAAAGGCCTTGGTACTAGGCGAAGATTATTTAATAGCCCCAAATCCTGAAAATCCTTCAGTTATTTTTAAGT
Organism: Lacihabitans sp. LS3-19; assembly: GCF_024343575.1. Taxonomy (GTDB): domain Bacteria; phylum Bacteroidota; class Bacteroidia; order Cytophagales; family Spirosomataceae; genus Leadbetterella. The sequence continues at coordinate 176,052 of NZ_RJUA01000112.1, forward strand.
CACCTTTGGTTTTTGTTGGTTCAGGTATCGATGCTCCCGAATTGGGTTTTAATGACTACAAAGGCATAGATGTAAAAGGCAAAATATGCGTGGTTTTGCAAAAATCCCCTGACAATGTACCAGCAAACGTAAAATTACACCTTAGATATCCAAGCACTTATCAAGACTATGCCATGAAACATGGAGCGATTGGCGTTTTGCTATGTAATTATGAAAACAACACAGCTAGATTTAAAGTAGGGGCAAACCTTTCAATACAAGGAGGAAACAATGTATCTATAAAACCAAATGGCAAAATAGTGCCTTCGGCCTCGCTTCAAGGAGGCAAAATACAGGTAGCTGGCAATATAACTGTTGATGTTTTGAAAGACCTTATGATAGCCAATAACTTAAATTTGGAGGAAATCTGGAAAAGCCTTGAAAAAGGAAGTTTTGTAAGCCAAAATCTAAAAACAATGGCTGTTGGAGCTTATGAGTCTACATATAAAGATATTGAAAGTTATAACGTAATCGGTAAAATTGAAGGTTCAGACAAAAAATTAAAAAAAGAATACGTCATTCATTCTGCACATCTTGACCACTTAGGTGTAGGAAAACCAATAGATGGAGACTCAATATATAATGGTGCTCACGACAATGCCTCTGGCGTGGCAGCGGCACTTGAAATTGCCAGAACGTACAGCCAATTGCCCGTAAAACCAAAAAGAAGTATGTTGTTTTTAATGTGCACAGCTGAAGAAATGGGCCTTTTGGGTTCAGCTTATTTTGCAAATAATCCTACTGTTCATAAAAAGGATATTGTAGTGGATGTAAACACAGATATGCCAACATTTTTGGCACAGTTAGAATCAATTGCACCTCTTGGAGCCGAGCATAGCACTTTAATGAATATTGCCGAAAAAGCAGCAAAAACTTTAAACCTAAGTGTTGAATCCGACCCAGAACCTACAGAAGGCCGATTTGTGAGAAGCGACCAATATAGTTTTGTAAAGGCTGGGATTCCGGCTTTGCACGTAAAGTTTGGACATATAAACTCCAACAAAAACTTGGCTGAAGATGTGAAAAAATGGCGAGCAACACATTACCACAAACCTTCAGACCAAATCGAAAATGGGTTTGTGTGGTCAGCTAGCAGAAAATATGCTCAGGTGAATTTCCTCATCAGTTACATGGCTGCTCAAGACAAAAACCGTGTGGCTTGGAAAAAAGACGATTTCTTTTATTTGAGATTGAAGAAGTGAGTTTGGCTGTGTTGAAATAGAACACTGATGACACTGATAAGACAGATATTCACTGATTAATAAATATACATTGGTTTCCATATTTTTAAAAACGGGAATTATTAAAGAATAATCCGCCGTAATGAGGTCGTATTGTGCTTAAAATCATTTTGATTCATATATTTCGACAGCTCAGGGTCGTTCTTTTATCTTCTAATTTAATCTGACCCCGACGGGGTCATTTTTCCCTTTTTCTGAATATTCTTTGCTAATATAATCTGACCCCGATGGGGTCATTTTTCCCTTTTTCTGAATTTTCCTTGCTAATATACTTTGACCCCGATTGGGTCATTTTCCCCTTTTTTAATGTCCATTTCTTAAAAAAATTTGACCCCGCTGAAGTCATTTTAAAGGACACCACAATCACTTAAACATTATTTTAATACTGGCAAGGCTACATTCTTAATTTTGACCTCTGAGAGGTCAGATTATGTTAACCAAAGAAAAAATATCTGCTTTTTGACCTCAGAGAGGTCAGATTATGTCAACAGATATCTTCAAAAAAAGAAAATGATTGCAGAGTTGTTTAATTATTAAGTGTTGGTTTAATGTTGCTAATCCTAGTTTAAAACTAGAATTCCAAAAGCACCCAACTTCACTTTTTGCCCATCTAATTTTGAATCATTATTAGAGAAAATAACACCTCCAACCTTTTCCTTCACCAAAACCTCCACATTTTCATTCGTAATATTCTGAATTACAAGTACATTGCCGTCTTGATGCGGACGAATAAAAGAAACAATTTTCTTGTTAGAAATGCCAGATTTTTGAAGGTTTGGTGGACTTATTTGGGCCAGAGCTGGAATGGATTTCCTCAATGCTATCAATTTTTTATAATGATTAAAAAGCGAGTTTTCGTCTTCTCTTTGTTGTCTTAAAGGCGTAGTTTTGGAGTCGGAATTGAAATGTGGTTTTCGCCAGTTTGTTCGCTCTTTGTCCTCATGTCTTTTGTCCCATTGAAACGCTTCCCTTATGTTTTCGTCGGGTTTTGTTCCTTTCATGCCCAACTCTTCCCCATAATATATAAAAGGATTACCAGGAAATGTAAAAAGTAGATTTGCAGCCATTTTGAGTTTCTGCAAATCGCCCTCGGCTATACTTCCAATACGGTTTTGGTCGTGGTTAGTGAGCATGGTAGCATCTATAAAGTTGGGATTTTCTTTCGAAAAAAGCTTATAGTTATTTATCAATTTAGAAACAATATCTACGGAATCCTTTCCTGATTTCACAATATCTTGAATTGCAAAACTCAAATCAAAATCAAAGTTGGCTTTCAAACCTCTAAAAAAAGGTGCGACTTTTTCGGCGGACGTCCACACTTCTCCCACTATGTAGACATCGGATTTGATTGCTTCCATTTTTTGGCGAAACTCTAGCCAAAAATCATGACATTTGTTGGCTTCCCAATCGGGATAAATATGCTTGGCAGCATCCATTCTGAAGCCATCGATGCCTTTTTCTAACCAAAAACGGCCAATTTTATATATTTCCTCCCTGACTTTGGGGTTGTCCATATTTAAATCTGGCATACCACTCCAAAACATCCCGTAGTATTTTTCCTCTTCTCCTTTTGCTGCCCAATGCCATGGCTGAGTCTCAGTGCTATCGGCTGTTTTTTCTCTTTCAGCTATTCCTTTGGCCTTGATTTGGGCGGGAGTTAACCAATTATAATAGTTTCTATACGGGTTTTCCTTGCCTTTTTTAGCCTCTTTAAACCAATGATGTTCGCTGCTGGTGTGGTTTATTACAAAGTCAAAAAGCACTTGAATGTTTCGCTTATGTGCCTCCGCTATTAGTCGCTCCAAATCCTCCATAGTGCCATACTCAGGATCAACGCATTTATAATCAACCACATCGTATTTGTGATAAGAGCTTGATTTACAAAAAGGTGTAAGCCAAATACCTTCCACACCGAGGTCTTGCAGGTAATCTAGTTTGGAAGTTATTCCATTTATATCTCCCTTGCCATCTCTATTAGAATCACAAAAAGAGCGAACAAAAATTTCGTAAAAAACAGCAGGTATTTTTGCTTTATTAATATTATCCAAAAAGTAGAAATGTTTAAGTTTTATATCATAGGTGCCGTAAAATTACCATTTATTTAAATAGCCTAGGTTATATTTTTCAGAAAGAAGAAAATCACCAAAATTCAAAAAAAAAAGCTGGCTCAGAAAGCCAGCTTTTTAAACATCTATTAAACTCTAAAACTATTTCTTTTTTATAAAAAACACATTGACAGCCGTATATATCAACCACAACCAAGGTGCACCATGCATAAGCAGGTCACCCCAATCCATCAAAGCCATGCCATTTGCTCCTCCCATCACCCATTTTATTTTACCCCAAACGTGTGGCTCTGGAAAAAACGGTGCCAAGCCAAGTGTTAATGAGGCCATCAAAGGGGTTAGCAGCGATTTATATTTTTCTTCCATTATTTCATGCCTTTTTGAGCTAAACCACTATATCCAGCTCCAGTTAGATTATAAACTTGTTTAAAACCAGCCTGTTGCAACATACTTGAAGCTCTTGCACTTCTTCCGCCAACTGCACAATACACAAACACAGGCTTGTTTTTGTCTAATTTAGAAGCTTGTTGAATAAAATTTGGGTCAGCTATACTAATCAGATTAGAGGAGCCAATTTTACCTTGTGCCCATTCGCCAGGGGTCCTCACATCAATTAACTGAGCTTTTGGAGTGGAATTAATTTTTGAAACAAATCCATCCAAATTAAGATTATTTACCTGCGAATTGGCATCAGAACAACTAATAATTGCCAAACCGAAAAACAATCCAAAAACTACTTGCTTTAATTTATTCATCTTTTTTTTATTAAATTATGTACCAAATCGAAAATCAAATATCCCATTACTGCACCATATATAGTGGAATTAACTGGTTTTGAGGTAATCATGCATGTGCCTGAGCTACAGCCCACTTCCTGCCAATATAAATACCCCGCCACGCTGCCAAAAATTACACCCAAAACTGGTACTAAATACTTTTGCATTATTTTTCAGATTTGATTTCTTCAAACTCAATGTTTTCAGTATCTGTTTGCGTAATGTTTTTGTTAGGAACGTTTGCACATGCCGCACAGCCTGTATTTGTAATTGCCTGAAAAATAAACAAACCTCCAATGACCGCAAACATATAGTTTTTGTCGGAAAAACTATTGAAAACGATATATGTTCCCATAATCAACCTCAACCACCTCATAAACGTCCAACCATTCATTATTGTCTCCTTCATCTTTAGAAAGTATTATAAAATTGATATCCAAATATATGAACATATAATCATATAATCAATTTCGAAGCTCAAAAAGTTCAATTCTCTAGAAATATTTTAGGTATTCCAACCAAATTCTTTCGAATGGAGTCTATTTTGTTGTAAAGGGTTTAAGGGTAATAATTGTTTTGAAGGCGGGCTTTGATGAGTCCGCCATTCAATTTAAAATCAAAATGAAATATTTAATAATCATACTTTTCGCAGTTTCTACCATTTCATGCAAAAAAGATGCTGATATGGCACCCAATGGGGCTACACCAAGTTTTACCTACCAAAGTCCCTTGTTTAGCAAATGGATTTTGAATAGCAATGAAAGTAAAGCCAAGATAAATTATGAAATAGTTTTGGATTTGAAAAACGAAAAAAACGAAAAGGGAAATTTTATTCTGAATGGTAAAAGTTCCATAAATTTTTATTCGGCTGAATTTGTGGTGAATGATAAAAAAATTACGATTTCTAATATCCTATCTACCGAAATAGCAGGCGACTCAAAGGCCACAAGTTTTGAAAACGATTATATAAAAAGGCTCTCCGAAGTCGAATCCTTTAGCATTGACCAAGGAATGCTCACACTAAATGGAAAAAATCAAAAAATGATATTCAAAGTCTCTAATTAATTATGAAAAAGCTAATATTAAGTTTCACTTTAGTATTTATAACATTGACAATGAGCAACTGTGACAAAACGGTTCCAGAAGTACAATCAGTTAATATTTCCTCCAATTTTGCAGCTAAAACCTCCAACTTTGCTTTTGATTTTTGGAAAAAACTCGAAGCAAACGAATCGCCAGAAAAAAACTATTTTGTGTCGCCGCTAAGTCTCCACATTGCACTGGGCATGCTTTTAAATGGTGCAGATACAGAAACTAAGACCGAGATACAGAAAGTTTTGGGGTTAGAAAACCAAAGCATGGTAGAAATAAATGCCACATATAAAGAACTTATTGATAACCTACCACTGGTTGACGCCAAAGTTGTAAATAAAATAGCAAATTCGGTCTGGCAGGAAAAAACCTTCATCAGTGAAAAAGAATTCACGGATAATCTAACCAAAAATTTTAATGCTCGATTATACAGTGAAGACTTCGCAGACCCAAATACAGTGAATAAAATAAACCAATGGGCAAGTGATAATACCAATGCAAAAATCAAGCAAATATTGGATCAAATCGAGCCGAGTCAGGTTATGTTTTTGATAAATGCTTTGTATTTTAAAGGCGATTGGACCAAACAATTTAAAAAAGAAAATACACAAAAAGAAGAATTTATTGGCTCAAAAACTACAAAAACTGTAGACATGATGAACCAAACAGAGACTTTTGAATATGCCGACTTGGAAAACTACAAAATACTAAAACTTCCGTATGGCAACGAGAAATACAGTATGAGCGTGCTATTGCCCAAAGACCAATCTATAGAAAGTGTCATTAAAAATATAAATACAGATACATGGCAAACTGCTCAAAATGCTCTTAATAAAACAAAAGTGGTTGTAGGATTGCCGAAATTTGAGATGGAATATTCGAAAAAACTAAATACGATACTCAATCAAATGGGTATGGTGAGAGCTTTTGAAGACAATGCGGACCTTTCAAAAATAGCCAAACCAGCGGACAAACTAAAAGTAGGTTTTGTAAAACAAGATACTTTTATATCGGTTGACGAAAAAGGCACCGAGGCTGCCGCAGTGACTTCTATTGGTATAGAAGTAACATCTGTACCAATTTATCCTGAAGTCATTTGCAACAAACCATTTGCTTTTGTGATTTCTGAAAAAACCTCAAATACGATATTATTTATTGGAAAAATATCTAATCTATGAAAAAGCTTTTAATATTATTTTCAACTGTATTTTTAAACTGGAGCTGCACAGATGACTGCACCCAAACCAGAACTTACAGAACCACAATTCCTATATCGATAGGTCAAGAGCAATTGAAAAACAGCATAACAACCAAAGAGCCACAAGACTTGGTAAATCCTTCGAAAATATATGCTTATGAAAACTACTTGATCATTTGTGAAACTAAAAAAGGATTGCACATTATCGATAATTCGAATCCTTCGAGTCCGCTTAAACTCTCGTTTCTAAATATTCCCGGTGTAATAGATATGGCTGTAAAAGACAACATTCTATATGTTGATAATTATACAGATTTGGTAGCCTTAGACATTAGCAATCCAAAAAGTATAACTGAGGTAGGAAGGCTAAAAAACATGTTTAACAATGGCATGGTTGATGGCATAAGCTGGTATTTTGACCCTTATTCTAAAATTATCACTGATTATGAGTTAAAAACAGTAACTGAAACTGTAAAAACCAATTGTGGACAAAATGGAACTGTTTGGCCAGTATTCAGAGGTGGGATGCTTGAAGACAGAGCATATAATTCATCTTCAGGCCCAACAGGAACAACAGGAACTAGTGGCAAAGGAGGTTCTATGGCGAGATTTACCATACATGAAGATTACTTATATGCTGTGACTCAGAGTGATTTAATGGTTTTTAATATTAAAGTTGGTCAAAAACCAGATTCGGTAAATACAGTAAAAATGGGTTGGGGAATCGAAACTATTTTCCCTTACAAAGACAAACTTTTTGTAGGCTCTAATACTGGTATGTATATTTTTGATAATAGCAATCCTGCCTCACCCGAAAGGTTGTCGATTTTTCAACATGCAAGAGCGTGTGACCCAGTGGTGGTAGAAAATGACAAGGCCTATGTTACGCTCAGATCGGGTTGGTGTGGTGCTTCTCCAAATCAAATGGATATCATAGATGTAAATAACCTCTCCTCCCCTTTTCTCATAAAATCTTACCAAATGCAAAACCCTCACGGTTTGTCGGTTTTGAATAGCAAACTAACCCTTTGCGAAGGTGAGTTTGGCCTGAAGACCTATGATGTAAAAGACGCCATGGATATAAAGCTACAACAACATATAAAAGACATCAATGCCTTCGATGTAATACAGCTTGATGCTAGCCATTTGCTAATGATTGGCAAAGATGGACTATATCAATACGATAATTCAGACCCTAAAAATTTGAAACTTTTAAGCAAAATCGAAGTAAAAAGATGAAAAAGATTATACCAATATTACTAATTTTGAGCATTTTTTCATTTCAAAAAACTGAGGCTCAGACCAAAAAATTATTTAAGTATCCTTTTGTAAATCAGACAGAATTTGGGGTATTATTTGGCCGAAATAAGGAGACCTATTATTACTATCCATATTATTCTAGCGTATACTATCCGCCTAGTTCAAACGGTTTTAATATCCAAAACGTGGCAAGTTTGAGTTTGCAGACTTTCAATGGTTTTCAAGTTAGAAAAAAAACGAGTATTGGAATTACAACAGGATTAGATGCCTATAATTCAGTATTAATTGTTCCGATTGCAGCAGGGTTTAGACATGTTTTATTTGAAAAAAACGAGAAAGGAGCCAAACTACAAACTGGGCTAGACGCAGGCTTTGGAATAGCAAATAATGCAAACAGCAATGAAAATGCTAAAGGCGGAATATTGCTCAACCCTGCCGTCGGGTTTAAGTTTCCAACAAAAAACGGTTCTTCATGGCTGGTTAACTTTGGATACAAATATCAGTTTATTGAAATTACTCAAAACTATTCGGATGACTACAATATTTCAACTGTAGAAACTCGTAATCTTAAGCGTTTTTCGGTAAAAGTTGGGTTTGAGTTTTAATATTAACATATAAAAATATTTATACAAAATTTGACTTTTTGAAGATATTTTCCTCGAAAAACACAATTTGATTTTCTTGTCATTATTTTTGTGAAGGCACAATTTAAAACACAATTTGATGCCACTAAAAATAAATTTTTAAAATAAAAAACACAAGAAAATGTTCAAAAAAATCTCAATTGCTTTTTTAGCACTTCCACTTATTTTCACATCATGTTCAAAAGACGATTCAGTTAATCCAGACAGTTTTGTAGGTACTTATGAATTCCAAAAAGTTGAGTTAAATGTAGATGGTAACAAAATTGAATTACCAGCTGACCTTAGCACCAAAGACCTAGTTTTCAACGAAGACGGTTCTTTCTCTACACCTGATGATTTAGACTTTTTTGCTGGAGCTTACACTTACGATGGAGCAGCTAAAACTATCACATTTAAGGATACTTATGACGGTGTTGAATACACAGATGTTTTGAATGTAGAATCAAGTAACGGAGTATTTACATTAAAAACAAAATCTTCTACATTCGATGACAATTTTGATTTTGAAAATGCAACGATTGCCGAAGAATTAATTTTCTTCTCACTTTTCGCACTTGATGAAGAATCCGCTGCAGTTAAAGCATTTTCAGAGAAAATAGGTGAAAACCCGAAAGATTTTAGCTTAGAATTTACGATTAAAAAGAAATAAACTTTCTTCTTAATAATTAAAAAAAAGAGTCAGAAATGGCTCTTTTTTTTGTCAAAGAAAAGGAATATTAAGGATTGAGAGGCTCACTCTACACTAAAAAACCATAAAAGCAGCTTCAAAAGACTCCTTAAATCAGTCTTAAGATAAGCTTACCTTCTCAACTATCTCCTTTGTCTCTTTATTTTTCAGGATTACTTTTTTATCACCATTGGGCAAAATTTCATCTTTGATAAACCAATGTTCAGCATCGTATTCGGTATAAACGGAAGGTTTGGTCAAGCCAGTTTGTCCACGCCATTCAGGCAATTCAACAGGTTCCCAAAGTTTTGTTTTAGCTGATTTGTAGGCTGCATCTATAATGGCATTAACTACATATCCATCATAAAATGTCTCCAAAGGCTCACGTTTTTGCTCTATGGCATCAAACATATCGTTGAACATTGTAGGATAGCCAAGTTCATGTGCTTCGTCGCCCACAGGAAACTGCCAACCGCTTGAAGACTCTGCTTTTTCGGCAACATATCCACCTTCACCGGCACCCGTTGTGAACATCTCAAAGCCAGTTCTTAGAAAAGAATTCACCCAAATTGTGCCTTCAGTTCCCATCACTTCATCTCGTAAATCCATACCTCCTCTGAATGTCCAAGAAACTTCAAATTGACCAATGGCTCCATTCTCATATTTTACCAATCCAATAGCGTGATCCTCAGCGTCGATGGGTTTTACCTGCGTATCTGCCCAGCACATAACCTCCACCGGCTTTATGTCTTTTCCAATAAAATTCCTTGCGATTTCGATACAATGGCAGCCCAAATCTAGGACAGCACCACCGCCTGCTTTTTCTATATCCCAAAACCAATCTGAATGTGGACCAGGGTGTGTCTCACGAGATTTTGCCCAAAGTATACGTCCTATTGCACCACTTTTTACGCTTTTTAAAGATTTCAAAAACTTTGGGGTATAGCATAAATCCTCCAAATATCCTGCAAAAACGCCAGCTTCTTCACAAGCTTTCGTCATTCTGAGAGCCTCTTCTGCGTTTCTTCCCAAAGGCTTGGTACATAATACTGATTTTTTATGTTTTACACAGAGATTTACCGCCTCTTCATGGATATTGTTGGGTAAACCAATCACCACCACTTCCGTTTCAGGATGTGCAATAGCGGCTTCCATATCTGTAAAATAATAGGGAACATTATAATCTTTCGAAAACCTAAGAGCGGTTTCTTCTCTTCTTGCATACACCACCTTCACTTCGTCTTTACCACGACGGCCAATAAGCGATTCGGCATAAAAACGACCAATAAATCCGCCTCCTAAAATGCAAACTTTTAACATAATCTAAGGTTGTAATAATAGTTTAAATGTATTTTGTACTTCTTTTAAATCCATTTTATGAGCTGCCACTGCATTCATAGTATTGGGTGACCCTTTTTCTAAACATTGCTCTATTACCAAATGTGGCTTCACTTTTTTATTTAGCAATTCTCTCACCACTTGGTTATAATTAATATCAGCATCTGGACTAAATATTTCCTGCCAAACGTAACCTCTTGATTGACGTATGTGAAGTTCAACTATTCTATTACCATACATTTTTATTACATCAAACACGGCCAATTGTGAATTTTGCGAACCTCGATAAATCCAATGAACATCCATACAGAAAAACAGATTTTCGGGAGAAGTATTCTGTAACATATGATGAAATTCTCTCGCACCAGCTTTGAGTTCGACATCGTGGGTGTGGTAAGCAAGTTTGATTCCGTCAAGTTTTAGCGATTTTCCTATTTTATCCAGTGTTTTAGCTTGGAGGATAAGTTGCTCATCTGATTTTAACTTGTCGCTACCCCAGTTTATGGGATTAGGATTTGTTACAATTATTTTAGTTCCGTATCTTTTTACTACTTCAGCTATTTCTTGAATGTTTTTAACAGATTTTTGAATCTCTTTTTCTTCATGCAGCACACTCCCTATATACACAGAAGGCATTTTGATTTTAAACTTTTTCAAAACTTCAATAAGCTTTCTGGCTTCATTTGCATTGCTTAGACTAGGTTCATAAGCCTGAAGACCTGTTTTGGCATATTCAGCCATATCTGCTTCCAAGTTAGCTCCCCAGTTTTTGCCTTCTCTATCATAAAAAGTTCCCCAATTGTAGGAATTGCTACTAATAGGAAATGGGATTTTAGAGCCTTCAAATTTTTGTAATAAAGAAAAGGCCGGAAGCCCAGCAAGGAAATTTCTTCTTTTCATTTTTAAAAACCCTTTAGATTTAATTCTTGATTGGATTTACTTCAAATCCTTGACCAAGTTCCAAAATTTTGTGAGGAGTTCCTATTTTTTTACAAGCATTTTCAAAGTTTTTAGGGTCTTCGGTATTAAACTCAAACAAATGATAGTGATGAGGAACCACACATTTTATTTGGGCTATTTTTCCCAATTCGGCTGCTTCCTGAAAACTTAAATTTCCTGCAACTTTTCGTTCTGGTCTATTTCCATTTATAGGCAAAAAAGCTAAATCTAGATTGAAGCTTTTAAGTCTTTCTTCCAAACCATCATACCAAAGTGTATCACCAGAATGATAAACCACAAAATCTCCGAATTTCACAACAAAACTCATGAATTTGCATTGACCTGATACGTCTTTATCTAAACTATTATGAGCAGCTGGAAGGCCAATTATTTCAAAATTTCCAATTTTAATATTTTTCCCATCATCCATTCCGATAGGATAGTCTACGGCACATTTTAATCGATCAACTACAAAAGCACGATTGGCCTCAGGAATAATAAATTTTATATCAGAATTATTTTCAAAAATAGGATTTAAAGTGTCTGCGTCTAAATGGTCAGTATGGTTATGGCTGGAGGTTACAATATTTATGTTTTCCAAAAAAATCGGCCCAATAACTAACTCACTCATTCTTACATGTGGCTTATCTGTATTTTGATATTTTACTGATAATGAATCCGATAAATAAGGATCAAACAAAATAGTTTCACCTTTAAATTTCAGCAAAAATCCACTTTGACCCAACCACCAAACTTTAAAACCTTCGCTTGATTCAAAGTTTTTAATATCTTCTATTAAAGCCCGTCCTTTTTGAAATGCCTTTATCATTTTAATAATTCTTCTATAATGCCTATAAAACCTCTTAAATTATTTCAATCTTTTTCTCATCTCATCTGCTGCTTGGCACATGCTAGCAATCTTCAATTTTGAAGCCCATCTGGCTGTTTGAGATAATCCACAATCAGGTGCAATGGCGAGTTTTTCGGCAGATACATGTTTCAAACATTTTTGAATCCGTTCCTTTACGTCCTCCACCGTTTCGATATAATAGCTTTTCACATCAATTACACCCACAGCCACATCCATTTTCTCTGCAAAACGTTCTAAAAGATGGACTTCGGCAAAATTCAAAACGCACATTTCTGTGTGTAATTCGTCTACAGTCATATCCAGAAAATCTGGCAACATAGGTGCTATGGATTTCTTTCCTATCGAACGACCTTTGAAATTCCCAAAACACAAATGGGTACCAATTCTGGTTTTGCCAACGATTCCTTTAACTGTTCGATTAAAAATATCTACAAAGCGTTTGGTGTCTTCTTTGTAAGCATAACATGACATCGATGGCTCGTCAATACAAATTTCTTGTACCCCAGCTTCTACCAATTTTTCCAGTTCCAAGGCCACCAAAGGCATCAAAGCCTCCGTAATTTCCCAACGGTCTTTGTAAATTTCACCTGGCAACATTCTTCCTGATAATGTATATGGGCCAGGAATAGAAGCTTTTAAAATTTTACTTTCGGGAGCCAAACGTTTCAAACGATTGTACTCTTCCACCACACCAAGCCCTTTTGGAGCAGTAAGTTTTTCGACTACCGTATGTTTACCCCTTTGGTCATGTGCAGGTGGACCATATTTACGCGTTTCTTCGTGATTGGCCTGTAAGCCTTTTATGAAACCATAAAACGAAAGATTAAAGTCTAATCGGGTTTGTTCACCGTCTGTGATTACGTCTAATCCGCCAGTCACTTGGTCATGAATGGCGTTTACCACTGCATCCTCAATCATTTCATTGACATCTGCCGGGCCAAATTTATCAAGACTTTGAGAGGCAAATTCTAGCCAACTTGGGAATGGCCAAGAGCCTACAACAGTGGTTTTTATTGGAATTTGTTGCATATTATTTTATTGATTTTCAGACACATAAGATTCGACGCCAACTGATTTGTACATTTTTGAAATCCGGTGAGCATGCTCATCATAAGCACTTTGGAACAATCCTGCGGCTTTTTCAGCACCCACCACTGCTCCTGCTGTCAATACTTTTGGTGGTCGGCCAGCCTGAGTTAACAGATTAGCTACTTCGGCTTTGACGGAATTGATCAACATACAAGAACCAACAGTAGAACCGGGTGCCACTGGCGTTTCTAAGTTCTCGATTTTTATCATGGCATCACCGAGAGGTGCTCCTGAATCCAATACTATATCACAAAAATCTTGCAGCTTTTTACCATCTTTTCGTTTTGAAGTACTTGCCTCGGAGTGTAACTTGGTGTTTAATCCAACCACTTTTAAGCCTTTGGATTTGAAAATCTCTGCCATTTCTATAGGTACCACATTACACCCAGATGACGAAATAATCAAAGCACTATCTTTTTCTGAAACATCAAAATTCCTAATTATTTGCTCCGCCAATCCGGAAACATTTTCAAGAAACATGGCCTGACGTTGGCCGTTGGCACCTACAACCAAATTATGAAAAGTTAGCGAAAGTTCGACTATTGGATTGAATCCTGGAAAAGAACCGTACCTCGGCCACATTTCTTCCACCATAATGCGGCTATGCCCACTTCCAAACACATGCACCATTCTACCCGCCAATATAGATTCAGCAAAGATTTTCGCTACTGCCAAAATTTGGTTTTCTTGAGCCGCAACTGTGTCTATCATTTGCTGGCATTTTTCTAAATACTGTTTTGTATAAGTCATTGTTAATTAGATTAAATATTTAAGCTTTGCTTAAGGCAAAAGCCGCGGCACCTATCGCTCCTGAAAGATCATCAAAATGTGCCTTTTCTATTTTAGTTTTTTTGCCTTTAGGTCGAAATTCGTATAGGTCAATAAAAGTTTGTAAAGGCTCAAAAAGCAAATTACCAGCTAAAGTAATTCCTCCACTCAAAACGATGATTTCAGGCGAAAAAACATTGATTAAGGAAGCCATCGTAATGGCCAATTTACGGACAGCATCCAGCCAAAGCCATCTTGCAAAACTGTCGTTTTCACCATAGGCTTTTAACAATTCATGGGTAGATTTAAATTTCCCCATGGAACGTTTTTCAATAGAATAATTACCCAGAGCATATTCTAAACTACCAGGAATACCCAAAATACTTCGCTCATCATCTAAGGTATTGATAGATATATGTCCCAAATGCCCCGCCATCTGACTTAAGCCTTGGTACAATTCTCCATTTATCAAAATTCCACCACCAACACCAGTGCCCAAAGTAAGCAAAATCGCATTTTTATATTCCTTTACAGCACCAAATTTTGCTTCGGCCATCAATGCGGCATGAGCGTCGTTTAATACCAAAGTTTGGGTTCCGAAATAATCTGCCCACACAAAATTCTCTAATCCAGACAGGCGATTGGGCAAATGAGCGATGCACGAATTCTCAGCATCTGCCAAGCCCGGAGCTGACAGACCAATGATCTCGATTGGATTTTGGCTTTTCTCTTTAAGGTATTTTACCATTTCCAATACATTCACTTTCCACTTTTCGTCACCCTCGTCACTGGTAGGGATATAATGTTTCTGAAGTATTTCGCCATTTTCATCTAGCAAAACCCCTTTCACATTTGTCCCGCCTAAGTCTACACCAATTGCTGCTTTCATTTTTTACCTCCTCGAAACGTCGGGCTCACCTTACCCTTCTCCATAGAAGATGGGAAAATTATTTATAATATTATTTACAACACAAAATTCATTAACAAATTATTAATTAGCCAATTAACAAATTAATACTGTCCTTCCGAAACCTCCCAACCGCCGTCAACGTACAAGGTTTGTCCTGTTGAAAACTTGGATGCATCAGACATAAAATATACCGCTGCACCATCCAAGTCTTCTGGCTTTCCATTTCTTCCGCCATCCAATGGTTGTTTCGTTTTTATGAAATTCATGATTTTTTCATTCGTGCTGGCTCTGGCTGACATAGGTGTTTCTACCAAGGCTGGAGCTAAAATATTGATTCGGATATTGTTTTTTGCATAATATGCTGCCAATGATTTCGTAAAACCTATAACCGCCGACTTCGCCGCAGCATAGGCATGTGTCACGAAATACTCAGGCGAAGGTGAAAAACCTAAAACCGAACTCATGTTGAGAATTGTGCCTGGCGTTTCCAATTCTAAAAACTTTCTAACTGCAGCTTGGTTTGAAAGCATCAAACTGGTTAGATTAAGATCGAAAGTCTTTTGCCATCCTTCTAAAGTGAGTTCGTGTAAAGGACCATCACCATATTTCCTTCCGCTACCACCAGCCACATGGTAAAGACCATCGAATCCCCCAAACTCTGTCAAGCACGTTTCAATTGCATCGGAAGCAGTTTTCGGATCAGTTGCATCTCCATTTATGGCTCTAACTGACTCACCTAAAGCCAATTCTGCCGAAAGGCAACTTTCTGGGTTTCTACCAACTACAATTACCTTGGCACCGTTTTTCACAAATGCTTTAGCAGCAGAAAAGCCCAAGCCAGTAGTTCCGCCTATTATTACTATCTTTTTATCATTCAGCATTAGCAAAAAAATATTACTTTTATTGAAAAAGTATTTATTTGTATTAAAATTATTCAAAACTATTAAGCTTTTTTACCAAAAACCACCATTATTTTAAATCAGTACGATACTATATTGACTATTTAATGAAACCTTTACTCCAAAGACTTCCCAATAGTAAAGATTCGTCGTTTGTTTACGAGCGATACGTTTCTCCATATTTCGAAACCCCGTGGCACTATCATGAAGAATACGAAATAGTGCTTTGCGATGGGGGATTTGGCAAAAAAGTAGTGGGAAACCATACCTCAGAATATCAAGAAAATGACCTTATGCTGTTAGGAAGCAATCTTCCGCATTGGTTTAGAGCCGATGATATTCATTACTCAATAGATTCAAATCCTAAACCAGCCTCTATAGTTTTACAATTCCGCTTAGATAGTTTTGGTGAACTTTTTTTTGAATTAACAGAATTTGCAAGCATCAAAAAGGTTTTAGAAAAAGCTAGATTTGGTTTGGCATTTTATGGAAAAACAAGAGACATTCTCAATGAACGCATAAGAAAGAACCTTGAAAAAAGTGCATTAGAAAAATTTTTAGGCTTATTTGAGATTCTTAGGATAATGGCCGATGCAGATGAGATAAAAACACTTTCAGACATCGGAATGGAGGGAATAAGCTCAAAAGACTCCGAGCGAATGAGCATAGTTTTTGATCAGATTATTCAAAATTTCAAAGAAGACATATCTATTGAAAAAATAGCAGACGAAGTCAATTTATCCAAAGCTGCATTTTGCAGGTATTTTAAGGCTCGAACTCAAAAGACTTTTGTAGAATACCTTATTGGCGTTCGGCTAAATCATGCCTGTAAACTCTTGCGAGAGACCGACAAAAGTGTGATTGAAATATGCTATGAATCAGGCTATAAAAACCTTTCAAATTTCAACCGGCAGTTTAGAATACACTTTAATATTAGTCCAAAACAATATAGAAAGCTGAAATAGACACGGATAATTAGTTCAAATTTTAAAGAATTTAATGCAATCCCTTATCTTTGAGAAAGTTTTACAAAAAATAAAAAAATGCCCAAGATTCCTTTAAGCGTAATCGTATTAACCTACAACGAAGAAAAAAACATTGAGACTTGCTTAGGAAGCTTAAAAGATTGGGCATCAGAAATAATCGTTGTAGATTCAGGGTCGACAGATAACACTGTAAATCTTGCTAAAAAATTTACTGAAAACATTTACAATCATCCTTTCGAAAACTACTCTGCTCAACGCAACTGGGCTTTGCAAAACATAGCCATCAGCAATGATTGGATCATGAACATCGACGCTGATCATGAGGTTAGTCAGACCTTGAAAGATGAAGTTGTGGCACATTTTGCAAAAGGATTTTCTGACAATATCAAAGGTTTTATGGCCTCAAGAAAAACTATGTTTTTGGGGAAATGGGTTAAACGTGGTGGCCATTACCCAATTTACCATGGCGTGATTTTCAAAAAAGGCTTTGGGTATTGCGAAGACAAACTCTATGACCAACATTTTGTAATAGAAGGCGAAAGCATCATCCTAAAAGGCGACATAATAGACACAATAACAGATACTCTAACGAATTTTACAGAAAGGCACAACAAATGGTCAACTTTGGAAGCCATAGATGCCATCAATCTAACAGCACAGCAAGATGGCACAAATACCATAAAGCCTGACAAAAACGGCAATCCCATGGAGCAACGCCGCTACATGCGTTTGAAATATTATAGCATGCCTATCTTCTGGCGTTCAATTTCTTACTTTTTATACCGTTATTTCTTCAAACTAGGTTTTTTAGATGGAAAACAAGGCCTCATATTTCATTTCTTGCAAGGTTTTTGGTTTAGATTTTTGGTTGATGCTAAGATTTTTGAGGAGAATTTAAAAAAGGGCAAGAAAGATTGAATTAATTTTTAGTAGTTTTCATTTTAAAATTGAATTTTAAAAAAGCTTGTTTGATCTCCTTCAAATTTCAATCTTGCTTAAATCTAACTTATCATCGTATTCCCTTTGTAATTTCTGTAAGTCTATAAACAAACTTTTAACCTTTTCTTTATACTTAAGGTTTTCTGCTAAATTTCTCATTTCATTAGGGTCATTTTTCATATCAAACAACAAAATCTTGTTAGCCCTTGGATAAAGAATAAGTTTGTAACCATCTTTTCTAATCATCCTTTGCAAGTTTAAATATGCACCGTAAACACCTTTTTCTAAATTCCCCCTTTTAGATTTTTGATTTATCAAAGGCAGCAAACTATTAAATTCCACGAAATTCGGTTTTTTCACACCAGCCAAATCCAATGCTGTTGCCATAATATCTTGCATAAAAACATCTTCCTCAACTTTTTGCCCTTTAGTAATCCCAGGGCCTGAAAGTATTAATGGAACTCGCATACTATGATCATACATATTTTGTTTTCCCATCAATCCATGGCTACCTATTGCCAAACCATGGTCTGAAGTTAGAATAATCATTGTATTTTCTCGAAGACCTTTCTTTTCTAATTCTTTCAAAATCAATCCAATTTGTTCATCCATGTGTGAAATTATGGCATAATATTCCTGCAAATGGGTCTTAATGGCTAATTCAGTTCTTGGAAAAGGTGCCAAAGCTTCGTCTCTAAGGGTTGGACCTAAGCCAATTTCAGAATGGAGGGTATAATCTTCTTGAAAATTTTCAGGCAATTTAATATCTTTTAAAGGATACATATCCACATATTTTTGAGGAGATTGCCTTGGATCATGGGCAGCATTATAGGCCAAATAAATAAAAAAAGGCTTATTTTTTTGCGAAGCGGATTCAATAAAACCAAGAGCATCATCTTTTAAAACTTCACTCCAATGCTTACCGCCTTCCCAATATCCACCTTTACCTGTATCATAAGGCGACCAAGATTCATCATTTTCAGTGAGCGGCCTATTGTATCCATTGGGCATAGTTTTGGCTAAAAAATCAACGTCAATTATAACTCCCTTTTTATAATATGCTTCTAATTTATTCTGACTCCAAGCATCTTTAGGCATGCCATTTCGAATATGCTCAGTATGCATAAAAACATTATCAGCAGGAATATCAACATGCCATTTACCACTCATATATGTTTCATATCCAGCACTTTCCATAAGTTTAGGCCAAGTATTCTTCCTCGCAACTGAATCGTTTTTCAACCAACTTTTGCGATGTTCATTCGCCCGCCAGACGCTCAAACCTGAAATAAGCATTGATCTTGAAGCCGTACAAACTGCCCCACTCCACGAACCCATATTATAGGCATGTGTTAAGGTAGTTCCTTCTGCTATTAGCTGGTCAATATTTGGAGTTCTCACAACCTTATTTCCCAAAGCATGGACAGCCTTATAGGTATAATCATCAGTAAAAATGAATAGGATATTGGGTTTATCTAATTTTTCTTTTGAAGCTTTGAAAGAAAAATTCAATAGCAATAAAGACAATAACAAAACCCTAATTCTTTTCATTCTTACGTATTTTAAAATAGAAGATTAATTTACGAATATAATAAAACTACCAAAAAGATTTTAAGAAGAAATTTTTATTCGATTTGTGTTCAAAAAGTTGGTTTAAATTTTTTTTAAGAAAAAAAATGAATCGATTATTTGAAAACTAACCATAAGATTTAGCAAAGGCAATCCTTTTTGGAATACAAAGAAACTTAAAATATAGAAAACTCAAACCTCTGAATAAAAATGCAGTAGTAAATTTGTATTAGGTTGAGTTTGAATCTATCTTCATATTAATAAATAATAGCCCAATGAAAAAAACAATTTACCTTCTACCCTTTTTATGTCTTTTTTATTTTGCGAATGCCCAAGAAGCAAATATTTCAACAATTGGCCGAGAAGTAAAAATCAACCTTTCAGATTTTACAAATAAACTTAAAACAGCCAATTCTACAAATTTGGAATTGCTTCCAATTCTCAGTTTTCCTGTTAATAATGGAAATACAATGGATTTTCGAGTAAAAGAATCTCCCATTATGGAAAATCAACCTGTTGATGTGAAAACATATAGTGGAGAAACGTTTGACAAAAGGGGTCAAGTAAGGTTTACAATTACTTCCACAAGATTTACAGCAATTATTCATCTTGACAATGCCTATTATTTTATCGAACCTATTGATGCCAAAGCAGGCATTTATCGCATTTATAATATGGTAGAAGGCGGGCAAGGCAAGTGTAATGTAGATGGACAAGCATCAACACAACCCACAAAAAATGGACGAGTTTTGAGTATTGCTCCATTTCCAAATGGAACCCAACTTCGTACTTACCGCATGGCAGCGGCAGCTACAACCAACATGACAAATGCATTAGGTGGGCAAATACAAGCTCGTGATAAAATTATAGAGATTGTAAATGCCAATAATTTAATTTATGAGCTGGAGGTTTCAGTAAGGTTTTCGTTAATTACACAAACCTCAACTTCTATGTCGCTTATATTTACAGGTGCTTCTAACCCTGCCGACCCTTTTGTGATTGATCCAAATTTCGCCAATGCAGGTAATGCACAAGCTGGATTTAATGTTTTAAATGCCAATAGCGGCTTGCCAAATGGGCTGGCTTATAATCTTTATGATGTTGGGCATACCTTTAATACGCTTGGAGGTGCGGGGTTTGGTGCAAGTGGACAAGCAGGGGGGTCTCCTTGCGTTAATGCAAACAAAGCCACTGGTTGGACTGAGTTCACTACTGGTGCCTCTTTGGGTCTAATTGTTGGTATATATGCCCATGAGGTGGGTCATCAATTTAATGCTTGGCATACTTTTAATGCAGTTGGAGGAAATCCAGGAAATGCAACTTTTTGTACTGGCGGTTGGGATGCAAACACAGCCATCGAACCTGGTAGCGGCTCAACTTTAATGGGTTATGGAGGTAATTGCTCCACACCAAGCAATTATGTTTTGGCTTCACCAAACAGTGAAACTTATTTTCATACCAAAAGTATAGAGCAGATTTTTATTAAAATAAATACAGTAAGCAATTGTTTCACCTCAACTGCCACGGGAAATACGCCGCCTGTAGCTACTGCAGGAGTAGCTTTTACCATTCCGAAAGGCACACCATTTTCACTGACAGGAACAGCAACCGACCCAAATACTGCTGATGTTTTGAGCTATTCTTGGGACGAATACGATGTTGCCACTGCTAATGATAAGGGGGCTTTTGGTGCAACTGTAAATGGTGTTGGTGGCTATACAGCAGTCAATAGTACAGCCTCGGCACCATTATTTCGTAGTAGAATTTCGGCTAGTCCAACTCGTATGTTTCCAGATTTGGCTTATATTTTGAACAATGCAAATGCTCCTGCTGCCAATGCCGGCGAAGCATTGCCACAAGTAAATCGCACCATGAATTTTAGGTTTACTGTTAGAGATAACCGAATGGGCGGCGGAGGTGTAGATTCAGATAGTAGGATTATAAATGTTAATGCTACAAAAGGACCATTTTTAGTAACTTCTCCAAATGGTGGCGGAACAATCGCCGCAGGAAGCAGCCAAACTATTACTTGGTCTGTTAATGGTACGAATACTTTGAGTGCAAATATCAATATTTTGCTTTCAATTGATGGAGGAAATACATTTAATTATACCTTGGCCACAAATACAGCCAATGACGGCTCTGCAACTTTGACTATCCCTGCGAATGTGGTAGGTTCAACAACATGCAGAATAAAAATAGCAAGTACAAGTAATTCCACTGCTGAGTTTTTTGATATTTCTGACGGAAATTTTACCATAACTTCTTCTTGTTTGGCAGCTACGACCCTTATTTGCCCAACAACTACAGTTACGAATGAATCTGGAAATGCGGTATTTAATTTAGGCTTAGGCTTTATTACCGCAAGTAAAGTTGTTGGCAATAGCAAAACTTTTAGCACAAGTGGTGCAGGCACATTTCCAGTAATCAACAATACCAATGATACTTATTCTACTTGTCAAGTGTCTGGTTGGGGGAATTCGGCAGCAGTTTTAGTGCCTTTTAGGGTTTCACAAACAGGAAGTTATACAATTTCAAGTACGGGAATTGGTGGCAATGCCGTTTATAGTATTTTTTCAGCACAAACGTACAATTGTAATAATTTTGTAGGAGGGAATTCTTATGAGGCAATTGGTTGGTTTTCTTCACGAGCTATTACCTTAAATGAGTGTACAACTTATTACGCTTTGTTATACAATTTGAATAATAGTAATACAAGTATCACGTTTAGTGTTCAAGGTACAGGCGATATGCTTGAAATTTTGACAAACCCCGTAGGTTTTAGTTATACTTATGTTGCAGTAAATCAAGCTACAAGTAAAATTAGTGCAGTTTCGGCAACGTCTAATTTTACTTCTTTGGCTTCGGGAACTTATACCGTTTATGGGCTACAATATGCCAATGCTATAAACCCAGCAACATTTATGAACCAAACACTTAATCAAGCATATAATACAGGCGGTTGCATTTTGTTTAGTGCAAATACAAAAACACTAAAGATTTTATTGGGTTCCTGCCCACAATCACTTACGTTTGTTTCACCTGTAAATAACATAACCACGGGAACGTCTACACAAAAAGCAAATCTATCAATAACAGCACAAAATGCAATAACAGGGGGAAATACAACTTATCAAGCAGGAAATTTTATTCTTATGAACCCTGGATTTGTGGTTTCGGGTAATGCCGTTTATTTAACAAAAATAATGGCTGGGTGTAATTGATGGATCTTTTATATGCCTTTGCACTTATGAGAGAATAGCTTCTTGGTATTTATAATTAGGGATACAATACATATTTATTAGAAATGATATAAATCAAAAGCTACCTGAAAACCAAAGGCTTCTCTGAATTTTTAGATATGAGTTTTAAATTATTTTATAGCTCTCTAGAAAATTATGGGGATAAGAATTGAAAATATGATCATGCTCATCCAAAGTATAGCAATAATCTCAGTGGTTCGACTGAGATATCTTCGTGATTTACCCTTTTTAAGCAATCATAAAACTAAACGTAGCTAATTCATAGATAAAGTTTAATAGCCCTCACGATATTTTTTACCCAAAGTTTCTAATCAAATCAAACATCAAGTGGCACAGGTTATACTGGAATATACAGTGAATCATTTTAAGCCGGAATATCCGCATTAGAATATGCAGGTTACTTTAAGTCAAAGTTTTTATTCAGAACACTAAAAATATTTTTCCAAAAATTGTGACGAAATTGTGACGGATTAAGAGAAAAAGCTAACCAACGAAACGAAAAGCCTAAAACAAAAAAAGATCGTAATTTACTTAAAATTAACAACTTATACTCTCTTTTATTTCGTTTGGTTCGCTCTTTTTAGCCTTCTCAGTACCGGGAAAGGGACAGGGACGACTGCCGCAGGAAGGCCAGCCCATCGCCCCCATACGAGGGATAGGACTCAGCAAAAAAACAAAAAAGGCCTTAAAACCGAAGCTTTAAGACCTAATTGTACCGGGGATGGGACAGGGACGCCTGCCGCAGGGTGGCCTGCCCATCTCCCCGCACAAGCGATAAGACTCAATAAAAAACAAAAAAGGCCTTAGAAATTAATCTAAGACCTTCCTGGTACCGGGGACCTGACATGGACGCCTGCCGCAGGGTGGCCTGCCCATCTCGGATCAAGCAAAAAAGTTGGGGGGTGATTAAGCATAGATTTTTTGTAATCTAAATAAGAAAAAACTTACATCTCTAACTCCTCTAAATTGGCTCCTTAGTGCTTTTACTTTTGCGTTAAATGATTCTGCTGATGCATTTGTGCTTCTGTTATCAAAATAATTTAAGATGTTCTCGTAGTTATTCTGGATTGTTTTTGAGATTGTTGTAAAGGATTTCAGCTCTAAATTTTCTACTTTATTGTACCAAAGTGCTAGTTTTTTAAATGCTATTAATCGACTTTTTGATTGACTAAAAATATTTGAAAGATCCATACTTAATTTATACGCCTCTTCTAAATCTGGATATAGTTTAAATAATATTTCTGCTCTGTGCACCTGTGATGGAGACCACTTGACCTCTCTTTTATATAATAAATACCTACTTCTTACTAATAATTGTTTCAAAGTGTCTCCATTTTCCAGTATTTCTGGGATAAACTTCTTCTTTTCATTCTTGGCTAATTCTATTTCTTTATTCTCTTGTTCTATTGCTTTCCACCTGTGATTTATCCTTATTTCCTGTACGGCATCACTTGCTAATCTTTGAACATGGAACCTATCTGATACTCGTTTAGCTTTGGGAAAACTACGCTTTGCTATTCTCTCCATTGTTGGAGCCAAGTCTAGTGTCACTTCTTTTACTTTTTTCCTTTTTGCTTCTGGAATTTTATTTAAAATTTCTATTACTGTATCACTAACTGTTCCTTTTATCATTGCTACCAAAGCCCCTTTTTGGCCTTTCGCAGCTTTGTTGGTTAATATAGTGTACAGGTCGCCATTAGATAGGCAGGTTTCGTCCAATGATAGGTATTCTCCTATGTTTTCAGGAAATAAAATCCATTTTTCTGCATGATCCAATTGACTCCAATTCGTATATCCACTAAGATGACTTGCATATTGTTCTTGAAAACGTTTTCCATCTAAATGAAAAATCTCCCCAAGTGTTTTACAGCTAATTGGTGTATTATCTAAAAGCTCCTTTTAAAAAAGTCGCGAATTCCGTTGTCATTCGCGTTCCATTTGCTACAATTTCCCAATTCCTATAAACTATTTTCCCAGAGTTGTGATTTAACCATTTACGTCTCTTGATTTTCAAGAAACAGGGCTTCCCTCGAAGTGGAAAATCCCGAACAGTTTCTTCGTCAAAAAAACCTTTGGATTCTAATTTATCTCCTTCATATTCTGAAGG
>NZ_RJUA01000113.1 GCF_024343575.1 Lacihabitans sp. LS3-19
GATGGTTGTTGTAGATGCATCATCCCAAAACAACTTTATGGCTGTACTACTTTGAGGGCTTATAGAACTTACAGTAAATCCTTGCTGATTTAATTCAGCATCATATAGTGGTATATTTACCCTTCCTCTTAAAACACTTATAGTGGTAATAACATTTGTATTTGGTGGTAATACATTACCTAATCCATCTTTTCCGTCCCAAGGCATTAAATTGCTTCCTGCAGGAACATTTAAAGCCTCTAAAACCCTATCCATTGAATTAGCCTGATAACCAGCTACTCCATTTAAATCTAATAAAAATCTTACATCTCCCAAAACAGAAGTATTATAAGGAATATTATAATTTGGAGCACAACCTTGAACATTTCCGGATAATGTTGGAGCTGCGGCTAATGCTGCAACCGGAAATACACCCGGGTCTGGACTAGATAAAAATGTTTTAAAGCTATTGGTTAAAGCAGGAATTGTGGTTCCTTGAGAAAAAGATTTTCTACCAACCAACCAGTTAGTTTCAGAAGGATTTACACCATATGAATTGAATGCGGGATTAAAACCTAAAGGCTGAAAGTCTGTAAACTGTACTTTAACTACAGTTTGGTCATTGGTGTAAGAATAAAATGCAGGGCTAATTTTTGTATCAAACCCTCCTGAATAAGCTGGACTATCTGTCGGTGCAGTAGCTCTAAAATTCCAGTTCTGAGAAAATACTCTACCTGGGTGGGTTACTCCACTAGCTTCACCAACTGTAAAATCCCAAAATGTACTCCAAATATTAGTAGTAGTCAAATTACTAGATGCTCCTGCAGTAGCAGAAGTATAAATCTCTATATAGTAATCTCCATTGGCAGATGGATCAAAGGTTTTAGGAGTATAGCCTGAAGGGTTAGTTCCACCAATATTTGGGCCATTGAATGCCTGTGTATAGGAAATTGTTGACGATAAAACTGCAGGAGAACCAATCACAGTACCAGTTGCATCTTTAATGCGGTAATATGTTGTATAATTATTTGCGGATTGATCCATAAAAGTATTAGCACCAAAATACAAATTTTGGACCGTATGATCCGTAATTGTAAAATAAATTCTCCTTTCTTGAGGGGCATTCCAATTGGAGCCGCTCGTTGAACTAATAACCAAAGAAGTTATTTGGGCACTAGTAGGTGAAACCTGCTTGGTTCCATCCGCAAAACTTCTAAAAGTAGACAATGTCAAAATTAGGAAAAACAGCGTTTGAAAATTTCCTTTTAATACAGGATTTTTAAGGATATTTATTTTCATTTTTTGGAATAGTTTGCTGGAAACTTCAAAGGTATTATTAGGGCACTTCTTGAAAAAATCCATTCTTTTTAGTAAAAAAAATTATCTAATGGTTACAATCTCAAAAAATGTGCCAAACACCTACCCGAAAAACCAGCTAAAAGACCCCTTCATAATAACCAAAATACAACATTCTTATTTACAGCAAATTAAGGCTTAAAATCAACCGAAAAATATTTAAAATAAATATTCAAAAAAATATCAAGATTATATAAACAATGAAGCTTTTCGCTACCGATCAATAAAAAAAACAATGCGACTTTTTTTCTGAAAAACACAAAAAAAACCTCTTTGAAAATCAAAAAGGTTTGTTTAAAACATCTATAAAAATCTACTTAAGGCATCTGAATATTCACCTTAGCTTTGAG
The DNA here is from genome assembly GCF_024343575.1 of Lacihabitans sp. LS3-19. GTDB lineage: Bacteria > Bacteroidota > Bacteroidia > Cytophagales > Spirosomataceae > Leadbetterella. Next base: position 1,686 of record NZ_RJUA01000113.1, read on the forward strand.
GTCATTTAGTAAAGTATAAAGCCCGAAAAATGTTCGATTTACATATAAACCATGTTGCGAACCACGAGCAGCTTTGGCATTTTTTAACTCTTTTATTCCTGCGACATATTCAAAATATCCATATACTTCTTTTACATAATCGTCATTTCCAAAGTCAAATGTACTATTAGTAAAAGGTCTACCTAAAATCTCTATCATTTTGTAGAAAAGATCAAAAAAGAATTGCTGAAAATATTCAGAATCTTCCTCTAAAATGAATTCCAATTCTTTAAAAATCTCCATCATACGCTCTGGTTTATCCAATAAATTTGGATTTATTAGTGCGAAATAACTTTGATAAAAATCCTCAGGAATTACTTTAATACAACCAAAATCCAGTATGCCTAAACGGCCATCTTGGGTAAAAAGGAAATTACCTGGATGTGGATCTGCATGTACAGCCTTGAGTTCATGCATTTGGAAATGATAAAAATCCCAAAGTGCCTGACCTATTTGATCTCTATGTTTTTGAGAAGGATTGGTTGCTAAAAACTCTTTTAAATGCAAACCTTCAAGCCAATCCATCGTAATGATTCTTTCTGAAGAATATTCAGGGTAATATTTTGGATAAAAAGTATTTGGAATTGCTTTGCACAATTCGGTTACTTCCATTGAACGTTTAAGTTCTAAACTATAATCGGCCTCTTCTTGTAACTTTGTTTCTACCTCCACAAAGTACCTGTCTATCTCAGCATCATTAAGATTTAATAATTGCACAGCCAGTGGACGAGCCATTTTCAGGTCTGAACTTATACTTGAGGCCACACCTGGATATTGAATTTTAACAGCCAAATCCTTCCCGTCTTTTTTGGCTTTATGCACCTGACCTATACTGGCTGCGTTTGCTGCATCCATGCTAAATTCATCAAAAATATCGAAGGGGGACTTACCCAAACTGCTCTTAAAAGTCTTAACCACCAAAGGCCCAGAAAGTGGCGGTGCGGAATACTGAGACATGGCAAATTTGTCAGAATATGCCTTCGGCAATAGGCTTTTGTCCATACTCATCATTTGAGCCATTTTTAAGGCTGAACCCTTAAGATTACTCAAAGCCTCATATACATCTTCGGCATTGTCGGCGTGAAGTTGCTCTTTGGTAAGAGATGGATCTATGAGTTTTTTACCATAGTGTTTTATGTAATTTCCACCCACTTTAGCTGTTGCTTTTACAAATTGTGTGGCTCTGGCGACTTTGGAAGTAGGAATATGTTCCTGATTTTTCATATTATTTTTTCTTAAAAAAGAGTTTGGATTAACGGTTTTGAAATAAAAATTTACCCAAATCAAACAAACTATCGAAAGGCGTTCTACCCATCCAATCCATGGCAGTATTTACCGATTTTTCTATTAATGTATCTGTTTTTTCGAAAACCCTGCTTTCATCTTTTATCCAAAATTCGATAATGGCTAATACTAAGACCCAAATTAAATCTGGATATTTGGCCGTTAGAAATGGTATAGAACGAGGTTCTATTTCACGAGATTCTTGACCAGAAACCACCAAATCATTCATGAATTCCACAAAAATTTCCTTGGCATTTATAAATTCCGCATTGGATTTAAAAGCCAAAGGCTTGTCTGCTTTTTCATAGATTTTCAAGATAAAACTTCTGTTTCTTTTCAGGTTTTCAATCAAAGTAAACAAAAACGATAGCAATTTTTCCCTTACCGAATAGCCTTCATATACTCCTTCGGTTTGAATTTCCGCCAAAGTCTCCTCTACCAGATCTTTCCAAAACTCAGCATTTATTTGCACGAACGAATTGAAGTTTTCGTAGAATTCGTCCTCTTTGATCTTGATTTTTTTCGAAAATTTAAAAATCGACTCTGGCTCATGACCGTTTTCGAGTATATAGTTTATGTATTGTTCTTTTATTTTGTTTCGCATCTGTCTAAGCAAATATTTGAGAGAAAAATGAACTTGTATTATTTATTGTTTTTAGTAAAGTTTCTGAGATATTGTATTTTGATTCAATTCCCAATTTATCAGCATTTTCAGCACCCAATAAAAACCTTGACTGGGCTTCAAAAAAACCTGCAACAGCTTCGTTTTTAGATATATCCAAAAATGCACCCTGCAAGGCCGCTGTTAATTCCTTTCCGATTTCGGAAGACCTAAACTGTCGAGTAGCTATCAATTTGTCGAGTCTTTGTGCATCTTTTATTGAAAACACCAAAAGCTCGGTTTCAATTCCCATAAAATGGCCAATAAAAGCCCAATGATTGAGATACGCTTGTTCATAAGTGACATCAACACTTTTGCCCAATTTTTTAAGGCCTCTTAATACAATCAAAGAAAAAGCCAAATTGGTACCCAACATATCCTCTTGATTAATCGGAATTCCCCAATCCATATTCCAATTACCTGATTTTAAAATCATTAACCTCCAAAAAGCATGCATTAGTCTAACTTTAAGAATCACCTGAATGGCTTTACCATTTTCCCATGAACTGGCTTGCATCACTTTTAGAATATATTTTCCAGTTTCCTGCAACCGCCTGGTGGTTTGGCTTTGAATCCTGCCCGAAAAGCCCAAAACCCTTGCTCCATCTTCGCCGAGATAACAATATGGCAACGAATAACAAGCTAACACTATACCTATTGAGATTTGGTTTTTTTTGTAAAATTCAGTTGCTCTTAGGCATGATTTCAAATCGAAGAAAACTGGTAAATCTGCATGTTTTTTAAAGAAATCCTGAACAGCTTCATCTTGTTTTGAAATATCGAGAGAATCAAAATCGCTTAAAAAAGGAAGCAAAATTTTACCTAAATTGTGTTGATGTTTTTCAAACAAAAAAGCCAATAAATCATCAGCTGCTTTATCACCTTTTAGCCTAAAATTGTCCAATTCCGCACTCCCTACTTTCATCTTAAAACTTGTATTATTATCTTAACATTTTTGAATAGCTTTATGTTTTTCGAAATCAAATAATTATGCTTTTAATGTCATTTAATAATTTACATAAAAATGATTCGGGAAGAATTAAATGGAGAATTAAGTAGTTTCAGTATTTTTGTAAAAAAAACCATTGCTCTATGTCAGCCGCTGAACGTATAGAAGAGTTAACCAACCTCCTCAATTATTACAATAACAAATACTATCAAGAAGCCGTATCGGAGATTTCGGATCAAGAGTTTGACTTTTTGCTTAAAGAACTAGAAACCCTTGAAAACCAACATCCTGAACTAAAACTCCCTGACTCACCAAGTCATAGAGTAGGCGGCGGCATAACCAAAAACTTTGAAACGGTTACGCACAAATATCCCATGCTCTCCCTATCAAATACTTATAGCGAAGACGAACTCAGAGAATGGGACGAAAGAGTAAAAAAAGGCCTCAACGGTGCTACTTATGAATATATATGTGAGATAAAATTTGATGGCATTTCTCTTTCATTGACTTACGAAAATGGGATTTTGGTTAGAGGTGTAACCCGTGGCGATGGTACACAAGGCGATGATATTACGACAAATATTAAAACATTAAGGAGTTTACCCTTAAAAATAAACGCAAAAAAGACCACAAATCCACAAATTGGTTTATTTGGAAATGACGACATTGGCTTGGATTTTGAAATCCGTGGAGAGGGATTTATGCCCACCGAAGTGTTTGAAAGAATCAACGCTGAAAGAGAAGATATTGGTGAAGACAGACTTGCAAACCCAAGAAATGCGGCTGCTGGTACTTTTAAAATGCAGGATTCTGGTGTAGTGGCCAGTAGAAACTTGGACTGTTTTATTTATCAATACATGTCTGAAAACGATAATTTCAAAACCCATGAAGAGAGTTTAATTGCATTGAAAAAGGCCGGCTTTAATGTTTCGGATTCTTATCGCAAAGTCAATGATATAGAAAGTGTGATAGCTTATATAAATGAGTGGAGCGAAAAACGACATAGTCTGAGATGTGCTACGGATGGAATTGTGATAAAAATCAACAATTATGCACAAAGGGAAGACTTGGGTTTTACGGCCAAAAGCCCACGTTGGGCGATAGCTTACAAATATAAAGCTGAGTCAAAATCAACGACTTTGTTGGATGTAACTTTCCAAGTTGGTCGCACTGGAGCTGTTACGCCTGTGGCCGAACTAAAACCTGTGGAGCTATCTATGACCACTGTGCGAAGAGCTACCTTGCACAATGCAGACGAGATTCAAAGATTAGGCTTGGCAATAGGCGATGAGGTTTTAGTAGAAAAAGCAGGTGAGATTATCCCGAAAGTGACAGGTGTAGATACTTCCAAACTACGAAATGAAGAAACTAGAGCTGATAACAAAGTTCAGTTTCCTGAAAATTGCCCTGCCTGTGGTTCAAAATTATATAGAAACGAAGGCGAAGCTGCCTATTATTGCCCCAACGAAATGGGTTGCCCTCCACAGATAAAAGGCCGAATTGAGCATTTTATCCAAAGAAAAGCCATGAATATAGATAGTCTTGGTGAAGGAAAAATTGAGATTTTGATGGAGCAGGGCATTATTCAAGATGTTTCGGACCTTTATACCCTCACTTATGACAAACTAATAGGTATAGAAAAAACGCATGTGGACGAAACTACCGGAAAAGAACGAAAAGTAAGTTTCAAAGACAAAACCGTGCAGAATATTCTTGATGGAATAGAAAACTCTAAAAATCAGCCCTATAGTAAAGTTTTGTTTGCACTAGGCATTCGGTTTGTGGGTGAAACTACTGCTCAAAAATTGGCTGCTTATTTTAAAACCCAAGAGGCATTAGAGGCCGCAAGTTTTGAGGAATTGAAAACCGTACCAGACGTAGGCGAGAAAGTTGCACAGAGTCTTTTGCAGTTTTTGAAAGAAGAAAAAAATCTAAGGATAATCCAAAACCTAAAAACGGGAGGCTTAAAGTTTGAGGCGGACAATATTGTAACGGAACATGAAAGCAATGCATTAGAAGGTAAAACATTCTTATATACTGGCACTTTTGCGTCGTTTTCGAGAGAAGAATTAGAACAAAAAATAGAAAGTAACGGAGGGAAATTAGTAAGCGGAGTTTCTAAAAAACTAGATTTCCTAATCGTAGGCGATGGAGCTGGACCTTCCAAATTAAAAAAAGCAGAAGACCTCGGTGTAAAAATGATAAGTGAAGACGAATTTAAAGCTTTACTTTAGTACAAAACATAACAATTGATTGGTTAAGATACATATTAAATGAAATACATAAAACTCATACTTAAAGCCCTAAAAGGCGATGAGGAACAAGATTATACAAACATTTCTATCAACAAAGCACTGATATTACTGGCCATCCCGATGGTTATCGAAATGTCATTCGAATCGTTATTTGCTTTAGTTGATGCTTTTTTTGTGGCCAAATATGTAGGAATAAATGGAATGGCCACCGTCGGTTTGACAGAATCGGTGCTTACTATAATATATTCATTGGCTTGGGGAATAAGTACTGCAGCAACAGCCATTATTGCAAGAAAAATAGGAGAGAAAAACCCCAAAGATGCTTCGAAATCTTTGATGCAAATTATCAACATTTCGGGGGGAATTGGAATATTATTAGGTATCCTTGGCTATTTTTATTCAGAAGATATTCTAAGATTGATGGGCGGCTCGCCTGAACTTATTCAAGAAGGTTTGAGCTATACCCAAATTCAATTCCTGAGTGCACCTATTATCATGTTATTATTTTCATTAGGCGGTGCACTTCGTGGTGCGGGCAATGCCTCCCTTGCCATGAAAGTTATGGTAATTGGCAATATCATCAACATGTTTCTCGACTTCATATTCGTGCCCGTCATGGGAATGGGCGTAGAAGGTGCGGCTATGGCTACCTTAATTGGAAGAAGTATAGGCGTAATTATCCAAATCTCTGCGTTTTTTGTTGGAAGTATAAACCTAAAACTGGACTTCAAAAAGTGGTTTGCAGATTGGAAATTGATTTTTGAAATTTTAAAAATATCGGCTGGTGGAGCTGGACAGTTTATTATCCAGTCGGCAAGTTGGGTGTTTTTGATAAGAATTCTCTCAGATTTTGGCTCAGAAGTGGTGGCAGGCTATACCATCGCTATCAGAATTATCGTGTTTACTATTTTGCCATCTTGGGGATTGGCGAATGCCGCCTCTACACTTGTTGGGCAAAACCTTGGAGCCAAGCAGCCAGAAAGAGCTGCGAAATCTGCTTGGAGGGCGGGATTTTTCAATATGGTGTTTTTAGGAATTGTAGCCATTTTCTTTTTCATATTTGCAAAACCCCTAGTTGGTGCTTTCGACAAGCATGAAGTTGTTTTGAATACTGGCGTCGAATGTCTTCAAATCTTGTGTGCGGGTTATATTTTCTTTGGTTTTGGAATGGTAATGTCACAGGCAATCAATGGCTCTGGCGATACAAAAACACCAACAGTGTTGAATATTATCGGATTTTGGATCATCCAAATTCCACTCTCCTATATTTTAGCCATACATTTTGATTGGAAACAAACAGGCGTGTTTTGGTCTATTGTAATCAGTGAATCTATTTTGGCTGTGATGGCGATTGCGTATTTCAAAACTGGTCGATGGAAAACTAACACCTTAGATTTTTGATTTTTTTTGAATAAAAAATGACACCCTAAGCTTTTCTTTATCAAAACCTTAGCCAATGCTTCTTAGGATTTTGTTTGCTATATTTTTTAGTTTTTAAAATAATAGTGTTACTTCTTGATTTTTATTTGGTCTAAAAACCAAAAATTACCGTATAATAAATAAGGTATTTTTACGCTATAAATATCATTTTTTAGATTATACATTTGTAACACAAAAAGTAAAAACTATGACAATCTTAACAAACTTATTTGATTTAGGCGATTTTGGATTTTCATTCTACAGGTTAGACTTGATTTTCATTTTGCCATTGCTATTGATTCTAGGTTTTTACGAAATTTTTACTTTGTTACGATCAAAGAAATACAATAAATATTGAAAAATTCATAGGTTATAATTCATAATGGTTAGGGTTAAATGCAAATGTGCCGACTTTTTAGTCGGCATTATTGTTTAAAAACCGCCTGATTTTTTTTAGAAGAAAAAATATTTTACTATTTTTATTCTTTAATCTTTCGCTATGAGATTCATAACTATACTTTTAACTTTTGTATTTCTATTTGTTTTTGGCACTGGCTTTTCCCAGAGCCCAAGTTTTACAAATGCCCTTAACACTACACCAAGCGTAGTTTGTTATGATGGACAATTAAGTACAACAGCTACCGTATCCAATGCCAATTTTTATCAATTCGAGAAAAAAAACTCTACAACCGATACTTGGGAAAATATAACTGGAGCAAGCGGCGACCCTAGTTCCACGTCTGGAATCATAAATTATACCTTTTATAACATTAAAGAAGCTATCACTTTCAGGTTGATGGTTTCAAATGCCAACGGTTCAATTTATAGTAACGAAATAACAATAGATCCCCAAAGACCAGTTTTTAATTTTCATCCGATTGACATTACCCAATGTAACGGACTTACGGCAGTTTTTAAGACCTCGGCCACCGGAAGTGGCACCTTAAGCTATCAATGGCAACAAAGTACAGATGGCGGGAGCAATTTCTTGAATTTGTCGAATACCACAAAATATGCTGGCGTAACTACTTCTCAACTTTCTGTAAAAAGTCTAATTAATTCTAATCACAACTATCAGTACAAATGTATAGTAACTGACCAAAATGGCTGCGAAAATTATTCTAATTCGGGTAATTTATTTGTAAACCAAGTAAGTTCGGTTAACCCAACGGCTACTAAAAAGTATTGTGAAGGAGACACCGCTAAAATATATTTGACCAACAAAGTCGGACAAGTATTGACCTACCAATGGCAATATAAATCTGGAATTCCCTATGTTGACATTTTACCCTCTTCTCACTATTCTGGAATAAATACTGATACTTTAAAAATTAACCATATTAAACCAGGAGAATCTCCTTTTAGAATTTCTGCAAATTTTACCAATATATCACAAGGAGACGATGGTCTTGAACAAACAGGTTCTTGTGTTTTAAACTCCACACCTGTTACCTATACAATTTATGCTCGCCCATCAGCACCTAACCAAATACCTGATGTGGAAAGGTGTGGAGAAGGAAAAATAAATACTTCTATTTCACAACCGGGCAATTTCTACTGGTATACTGACACCCTTTTAGCACCAAAGGTGTCTAATTCTCCAAACTTTACAAGTCCAAATATTTCAGAAAATACCAAGTTCTTTTATAGTCTAAAAGATGCCAATACTTGTGAAAGTTACAGAAAAGAATTTTCAGGAATTGTTAGAGCCATTCCTAGCCAGGAATTTAGTGCAAACTTTAGCATTTGCCCATCAGAAAATAGCTTCGATGTAGTTTTTACGAATGTTCAAAATGACCCATTACAAATTTATGTTTTGAATGGCACCAACGCTTTACCTAGTTTTGTGGAAATCTCAGAAGCTATTTACTCTTCAAATTTCAACGTTGACTTACCAAATAGCAAAAATCCAGGCACTTATAATTTCTTGATATTTACAGAAAACGCCTATTGTTATTCAGATACAACAGAAATAAGCCTTTATATTAAAAAACCAACTCAGATCACTCAAAATCCAACCGGAAGCACGTTTTGTGAAGGATCAAATATAGAATTAAATACAATTTGGGAAGCTGAAGCTCCAGTTTTGTTCCAGTGGTTAAAAGACAATTCAATTCTATCAGATTCTACAAATGAAACTTTGAAATTTAAAAATATTGCCTTAGCGAATGCTGGAGATTATAAACTTCAAATTATTGGACAATGTGGAACAGAAACTTCGACTGCTGCGACTTTAAATATTTTAGCCAAAACAGTCATAAATACCCAGCCTATTGAAACAGAAGTTTGTGAAAATGGAAACATAACATTCTCTATTGAAGCATCTGGGAGCGGAACTGTTCATTATCAATGGTACAAAAATGGTTCGACAATAGGCTCAGACCAAAATACTTTAGATTTGGAAAATGTCCAGCTAACAGATGATAATGCAGAAATAAAATGTGAGGTAAGTTCGGACTGCGGTCCAAATATTGTATCTGAAACCGTCAAAATTATTGTAAATCCATTGCCTTTCGAACCAACAATAGCCAATGAAATCGGTTTTTGTAAAAGCGATAATCCAGCAGATCTTATTGCCGAAGCCACTGATAGTAGTTTATTGAAATGGTTTGACGACTTTAAAACCTTATTGCCATCAAATCAAATAGATATCAGCAATGTTGGGAGCCAAAATTTTTATGTAAGTCAAATTGATAGCAAAGGTTGTGAAAGCTCTTTGAAACCTTTTTCTGCTGTCATTAGTGAGCCTTTTACAATAAACATTACTTCAGATATCGAAACATTATGCTCATCAGGAAATTTTAACAGAGAGGGTATTCTAACAACTATTATCTCACCAACAGGCTTTTTGCCAGATAGTTATGACCTTTTCGAATCAAATACCCTCCAACAGTCCAATACCTCCGGCGAGTTTACCATTTCGACTGGTGGCTCTTATAAAGTAATTGCTAAAAAAGCCTATTGTGAAGGTTCTGCAAAAATAATAATCGAAAATCTTTTTCCTGAACTAGCCACCATTCCAAACGTAATAGCTCAGGAAGTTTGTAAAGGTAACAATGCCATTTTAGAGGCAACAGGAAGTTTCACTGGGGGAAAATACATCTGGTGGGAAGGCGAAAACTTACCTTTTCAATTAGCTGAAGGAGCACAATTTACAGTTACAAATATCCAAACAGCACAAAACTTTTTTGTTTCTTATTCAAAGGAATCCAATGGCGTGTTTTGTGAAACAGATAGAATTGAGGGAAATATTACCCTGAAAAATCCATTGAAAATGGAAGCCATTAAAACTTCTGTAAGCTGCCTTGGTTTATCAGATGGTAATTTACAAATATCCACCTTAGTAGGTACCTCACCATTTACATACACTTTAGATGGATTAAATGAAAACCAAACAGGTATTTTCGAAAATTTAGCTGCTAAAACGTACGCAATACATGTCATTGATGCCGAAGGTTGTACAGGAGATTCAAGTTTTGTTATAGAAACTCTTCAAGGAACCACCATCAGTTCACAACCTCAAAATATTGCAAGATGTAAAGGGAATCAAGCGATTTTTAGTGTTTCAGCTAACAATTATGACCAAATAATTTGGGAAAGAAAATTGCCTGGAGAAACGGTTTTTAGTGAAATAAGTGGAGCAACAGCTCAAACTTTAACACTCACAAATATTGGGAATACTACCAATCCTCACTTAAGTGCATTCCGAGCAAAATTTACCAAGGGCACTTGCGTAGTTTTCAGCGATGAAGCTACACTTTCGGTTAATTCTATAACTGGAACAGGCAGTCCTTTGGCCACTTGCGAAGGACAGACTAAAACAATTGATATTTCTGATTACACTATATTTGGGAATGTATCCTTATACCAATGGCAATATCGAGCAGGGACTTCAGGCTCATTTGTAGATATTTCTGGGAAAGTAAACAACTCCTTAATTTTATCAAATATTCAAAAAACGGAAGAAGGATATTATAGATGCAAGCTAACTTTTGACAACGGCGGAGGAAATACATGCGTAATAAATACCTCCACATCTGGCGTAAAACTAACCGTAGATTTGCCTCAAAAGCCGATTTTAAGTGGTGAAACAAGCATTTGTAAAGGTGCTAGCACCACGATATCTGCCAGTAATTGCACGGGAATTCTTACTTGGTCAACAGGAGATACTGGACTTTCACTTTCCGTTTCTCCAGACAATACCACAACCTATACTGCAACTTGCAAGGTGGGCGAATGCATTACTCCTTCCGATGCAGGAATAACAATTACAGTTTTAGAAATCCAATCAAATGCTCCTACTATTAGCACTCCAAGGCTTAATTATTGTTTTGGGGAAAACATAATGCTCTCGGCTACAAATTGTGTTGGAGAAATATTTTGGTCTAATAGTCAAACTGGGAATGAAATTTCAGTTTTAGCCAGTGAGAATTTCAGCATTTCCGCAAAATGCAAAACTTCAGAATGCCAATCACCACAAAGTCAAACGCTTAATATCAAAGTATATCCAGTTTTGACACCTGGTTCAATTGTAGAAAATACTTCAACAAATTGTGCAGGTTATAATCCCTCAACAATTTCAAGTATTCAAAATCCGTCTGGTGGAACGATTCAATGGCAAAAAGCGGAAGATTGCTCCGCCGCAAACCCTACTTGGATAAATATAGTGGGAGAAAATACTGCAACTTTCAACCCTCCTTCTCTTTTGGTATCGACTTGTTACAGAAGGATGGCTTTTGATTCTTGCAATACTGTATATTCAAATATTACGACTTTCAACATCAATCCAGATCCAAGTATAAACATCGTGGCTGACTCAGATTCGGTTTGTTTTGGAAAAACGCTTAATATCACAAAAACAGTAATTGGAGGTGAGGGAATTTGTAATATTCAATGGCAAATCAATAAAGTTAGTTCTTCTCAAAGTTCTACAGCTTGGAAAAATACTTCTGTTTCAGACGCTTTAGCCTTTAGTTTTGATAATCCAGGAAACGATAGCACTTTCTATTTTAGAGCAAGAGTGGATTGCATTAATAGTTCTTGCAATATCGCTACTTCCAATGTGCTTTCAATTGTTTTTCATCCTGATTTAAGTATTTCGGTGCCTTTTACAGATTCAACAATTTGTGCAGGTGCGAATGTAAGTATTTCAAGTTCAGGTTGTAAAAGCCAAATCCTATGGTCTACTGGAGAAACTTCTGCCCAAATAAATGTCGCTCCCATTGAAAATACCACTTACACAGTCACTTGTAAAAACTCATGTGATGCGGTATCTGAAAGTGTGAATATTACGGTGGTTTCTGGAATTGAAGCTCCAAATATTGCTACTTCACAACTAAATTATTGTTTTGGAGAAATCATTACTTTAAATGCCTCAAACTGCTCGGGTGATATAATTTGGAACAATGGAATGAAAGGTGCGAGTATTGAAATTACTGCAAATGAAAGCTTTAGCATTTCGGCTTCTTGTTTCGATCAAAAATGCCAATCTCCACAAAGTCAAACGCTTAATATCAAAGTTTATCCAGTTTTGACGCCCGGTTCTATTGTTTCAAATACTTCTACAAATTGTGCGGGTTTCAATCCATTGACCATCGCAAGCATTCAAAATCCATCAGGTGGAACTATTCAATGGCAAAAAGCGGAAGATTGTTCAGCGGCAAAGCCTGCTTGGGTGAATATTTCTGGAGAAAATGGAAATACTTTCAACCCTCCTGCCCTATTGGTTTCGACTTGTTTCAGAAGGATGGCCTTTGATTCTTGCAATACTGTTTATTCCAATATTACTACTTTCAACATCAATCCTGACCCAAGTATAAACATTGTGGCTGATACGGATTCTGTTTGTTTTGGAAATAATCTAAATCTCACAAAAACCTTAATTGGTGGTGAAGGAACTTGTGATATTCAATGGCAAATAAATAAAACTAGTTCCTCTCAAAGTTCTACAGCTTGGAAAAATATTTCTGTTTCAGAAGCTTTAGCTTTTAGTTTCGATAATTTAGGGAATGATAGCACTTTCTATTTTAGAGCAAGAGTGGATTGTATCAATAGTTCATGCAATATCGCAACTTCCAATGTTGTTTCGGCTGTTTTTCATCCTCAATTAAGTATTTCAGTGCCTTTTTCAGATTCTACAATTTGTACTGGTGCGAATGTAAACATTTCAAGTTCAGGCTGTAAAGGAGAAATTCTTTGGTCCAATGGTCAAACTTCTCCCCAAATAAATGTTGCCCCTACTGAAAATACATCCTATACTGTCACTTGTAAAAACTCATGTGATGCGGTATCTGAAAGTGTAAATATTACGGTGGTTCCCGGAATTGAGGCTCCAAACATTGCTACTTCAAAACTAAATTATTGCTTTGGAGAAATCATTACTTTAAATGCCTCAAACTGCTCGGGTGATATAATTTGGAACAATGGAATGAAAGGTGCAAATATTGAAATTTCGGCTAATACAAATTTTAGTATTTCCGCAAAATGCCAAACCTCAGAATGCCAATCACCACAAAGTCAAACGATTAACATCAAAGTTTATCCAGTTTTAACGCCAGGTTCTATTGTTTCTAATACTTCAACAAATTGTGCTGGCTTTAATCCATTAACCATAGCAAGCATTCAAAATCCTTCTGGAGGAACCATTCAATGGCAAAAAGCGGAAGATTGCTCAGCGGCAAACCCTACTTGGGTAAATATAATGGGAGAAAATACTGCTACTTTTAACCCTCCTGCCCTATTGGTTAGCACTTGTTACAGAAGAATGGCCTTTGATTCTTGCAATACTGTTTATTCAAATATTACAACTTTCAACATCAACCCTGACCCAAGCATCAGCATTTTTTCAGATACAGATTCGGTTTGTTTTGGAAAAACGCTTAATATCTCAAAAACCGTAATTGGTGGTGAAGGAATTTGTGATATTCAATGGCAAATCAATAAAGTCAGTTCTTCTCAAAGTTCTACTACTTGGAAAAATATATCAATTTCAGACGCTTTAGCATATAGTTTTGATAACCTTGGAAATGATAGCACTTTCTACTTTAGAGCAAGAGTGGATTGCATAAATAGTTCATGCAACATTGCCACTTCCAATGTAGTTTCGGCTGTTTTTCATCCACAATTGAGTATATCGGTTCCTTTTACAGATTCTACAATTTGTGCTGGTGCAAATGTAAGTATTTCAAGTTCAGGCTGTAAAGGCGAAATTCTCTGGTCTACTGGTCAAACTTCTGCTCAAATAAATGTTGCACCTGTTGAAAATACTACTTATACGGTCACTTGCAAAAACTCTTGTGATGCTGTTACTGAAAGTGTGAATATTACTGTGGTTCCTAGAATTGAAGCTCCAAACATTGCTACTTCACAATTGAATTATTGCTTTGGAGAAACTATAAAAATAACTGCAACAAACTGTGTTGGTGATGTAATTTGGAGCAATGGAATGCAAGGTGCGAGTATTGAATTTACAGCAAATGATAACTTCAGCATTTCTGCTTATTGCTTCTCACAAAAATGCCAATCTCCACAAAGTCAAACGCTTAATTTCAAAGTCTATCCACTTTTAACTCCAGGTTCTATAGCCGAAAATACTTCAACGAATTGTGCAGGTTTCAATCCATTGACCATAGCAAGCATTCAAAATCCTTCTGGAGGAACCATTCAATGGCAAAAAGCGGAAGATTGCTCGGCAGAAAACCCTACTTGGGTAAATATTGCGGGAGAAAACTCAGTAACTTTTAACCCTCCAGCCCTTTTGGTGAGCACTTGTTTCAGAAGGATGGCCTTTGATTCTTGCAATACAGTTTATTCAAATATTACGACTTTCACTATTAATCCTGACCCAAGTATAAGTATTGTAGCTAACTCAGATTCAGTTTGTTTTGGAAATACCCTCAATCTCACAAAAACTGTAATTGGCGGTGCAGGAACATGTGATATTCAATGGCAAATAAATAAAACAAGCTCTTCTCAAAGTTCTACAGCTTGGAAAAATATTTCTGTTTCAGATGCTTTAACTTTTAGTTTTGATAACCCTGGAAACGATAGCACTTTCCACTTTAGAGCAAGAGTAGACTGTGTCAATAGTTCTTGCAACATCGCCACATCCAATGTTGTTTCGGCTGTTTTTCATCCGCAATTGAGTATTTCGGTTCCTTTTACAGATTCTACAATTTGTACAGGTGCTTCATTAAGTATTTCAAGTTCAGGTTGTAAAGGCCAAATCCTTTGGTCTTCTGGAGAAACTTCTGCCCAAATAAATGTCGCTCCCATTGAAAATACCACTTACACTGTCACTTGCAAAAACTCTTGTGATGCTATTTCTAAAAGTGTGAATATTACGGTGGTTCCTGGAATTGATGCTCCAAATATTTCTACTTCAAAACTAAATTATTGCTTTGGAGAAACTATAACAATAGCCGCCACAAACTGTGTTGGTAATGTAATTTGGAGCAATGGAATGATAGGTGCAAATATTGAAATTTCGGCTAGTACAAATTTCAGCATTTCCGCAAAATGCCAAACAACAGAATGCCAATCACCACAAAGTCAGACGCTTAATATCAAAGTCTATCCAGTTTTGACACCTGGTTCAATTGCTGAAAATACTTCAACAAACTGTGCAGGTTTCAATCCTTTGACCATCGCAAGCATTCAAAATCCGTCAGGTGGAATGATTCAATGGCAAAAAGCGGAAGATTGCTCCGCGGCAAACCCTACATGGGTAAATATTTCTGGAGAAAATACTGCAACTTTCAATCCTCCTGCCCTATTGGTATCGACTTGTTACAGAAGGATGGCTTTTGATTCTTGCAATTCTGTATATTCAAATATTACGACTTTCAACATCAATCCAGATCCAAGTATTACCATTATGGCTGATACAGATTCGGTTTGTTTTGGAAATA
>NZ_RJUA01000114.1 GCF_024343575.1 Lacihabitans sp. LS3-19
GCAATATTAGCCTAAGTTATAACTCCTGTCGAAATCGACACTGCCCCAAGTGTCAGGGCGAGAAACGGGAAGCGTGGATACTGGCACGAGAAGCGGAACTATTACCCGTGCCATACTTTCATGTTGTTTTTACACTACCAAGTGAGCTAAATGGCTTAGTTATGTATGAGCCAAAGTCGGTTTATGACGCCCTTTTTGCCGCTTCATGGCAAACTATTGCTGTCTTTGCAAAAGACCCCAAACATCTCAATGCACAGGCAGGCATGATAGCCGTATTGCACACCTGGGGACAGAATTTGAGTCTTCATCCGCACTTGCATTGCATAGTGCCCGGTGGTGGAGTTGATGCCAAAGGACATTGGCGAAAAGCTCGCTCTAAAGGCAAATTTCTGTTTCCTGTAAAAGCCATGAGTGTGGTATTCAGAGCAAAATACCTAGCTGAACTCAGGCAAAGGCTAAAGGAAAAAGTACCCCAAACGCTACTTAATGCTCTTTACAAGAAAGATTGGGTGGTGTATGCCAAGCGTCCGTTTGGAAGTCCTAAATCGGTAGTGGAATATCTGGGTAGATATACCCATAAGGTAGCCATTAGCAATCATCGGATTAAAATTGTTGATGACAAGACGATAACATTCAGCTACAAAGACTACAAAACGGGTGCCCAAATCAAAGAAATGACACTAAGTCATGAGGAGTTTGTGAGGCGATTTAGCCAGCACATTCTTCCTAAAGGACTTGTCAGAATTCGGCATTATGGAATATTGAGCAGCACTTGGAAACGAGCCAGATTACCTGCATTGCAGCAAAAACTTGGACAAAAACAAACAGAAATCAAAGGGAAAACTCAAAGAGTAAGACCTTGCAAATGTTGCAAAACGGGCAGTTTGCGAACAATACTATGCTTTGACCAGCGAGGGCCTCCAGAGTTTTACAAGGAAATTTGGGAAAAGCTAAACCGCTCGGTTCTGGTATGAACGTGGGTAAGGGTAGGTATGCCCAAAATTTATAGAATCAGACTAGAAATGGGATAAAAACATCAAATCCAAACAAAACTTCATATCAGAGTGTCAGATCACTCTCAAAAAGCAAGGCTAAACATCACGAAAACCCCATAGGTGCGGAAAATCAGGTGTTTATAAGGAAAAAACTACCAAAGATTAAGTTCAACATTGGCTTCATTCTAGGCACGTTGTGCCGAACGAAGCCTTAGTTGTTATGGGCTGCACTTTTTATTCACAATATTTCTTTATCGCGTCAACTATCATTTGTTTTGTATCTCCAAGCTCATAGCCTTTCCTTAAGTCACTACATATTTTAACTTTATCATCTGCCGGAATTTCTATCTCTTGTTTTGTAGTATAAACAGAGATTTCTTTATTTTGGGTCAAAGTGCGACTATCTTTAAATTCATATTTTCGAATTCGGATAAATGCTCTCAAACTATATGCATCTTTGTTTAAAGGTTCTATTTCGATTGATTTATTGCAATCAGCAAGTGCTTCATCAAATTTCAAGTCGTACAAATAGGCTCTGCTTCTGTGAAAATAGACGTCACTATATTTCGAATTTAGTTCAATCGCTTTATTATAGTAATTTACAGCATCAGTATATTTCCCTTTGTCAAATGAATCAAGTCCTTTCTTAAAAATTGAGTTTGTTTTTATTACATTATCAGGTAAATGTGCCTTTCCAGATTTGTAAGTAGTTTCCCACTTTACTTCTCCTGTAGAATACCACTCAGTCCAAAAACCATCTTCCTTGCCATTCTTAAATTGACCTTTAAATTGAAGTTGCCCATTAGCAAAGTATTTGCCGGTTTCTCCATTTAACATTCCATTTGAATAGTTTCTATAAAGCTTTGTTGTTCCATCTTTATAGTAATATGTTCTTAATCCATCGTCAACTCCCTTTTTTATAAATCCTTCTTCTTTTTTCACTCCATTCAAATAATAGTCGATGTACCTTCCTGTATATGGTGTAGAAAAACCTTTTAAGCACCATTTGTCCTCATTTTTATACATTTTATTGATAAATGAAGGTATCCTTTTTATTTCATCTGGACGTTTAGCATACTCCTTTGTGAATACAAAAATTAGTTTGTCGAAATCATATATTTGATACTCGCCAAACTTTGATTTTGTAGTAACAACTTCAATATGATCAACTATGTCCTCTGATAAGTTTCCTTCTTCTTCCGAAATATCTTGAAAAATCGGAATAGAGTCAACTACATAAAGTACTTTTTCACTCTTTTCTTGTCCATATGTTAATAATGATATTAATGTCAATAAATAGATGAGAAGTTGTTTCATAAATCGTTTTTAAGTATTGTCCATAAATGTTGAGAGTTTTTTTTGTGTTGTGACTAACGATTTAGGGTCTAAAATAGAAAATATTTTCTATTGGCACAAAAAATCCCCTACCCATAAACAAACGAGTTTGAATTTTGGTAAATAATTTAAAAAATAATCGAATCAGGAGCATGCTTTTGGAATTAATAAATATTGTGAACGGGGTAGCTTAAAGCTCCGCCAATTTTCTTTTGACAATGCTCCCATCTCCAGGATTCTGATCGGGCTAACATTTCTGCATGCACCAATTAGTAAATCGAGCTTTCATTCGATTAATATTTTTACGCTTTTGGTATTTCTACCGTTAGCAAGTTTTCTTTTTTTGACCCAAAAATGTCGGATTCTGACTAACGTTTTTGTTTTGTATTGATAATCAAGTGCTTGTAATGTTCAGTTCGGCATTAGTCAGTCCAAATTTATCAATTTGTTTTTGAATTCTTTTGACCAATCCTAGTTTTCTTTTTTGGTCTAAAAACAAATAGCCTTCGGGGTTTATGTATCTGGTGCCTTTTGTTACCATATTCCATACTATCACTGCCAATTTTCGTGCTGTTGCACTTATAGCTGATTAATTTATCTTAAGTTTTTTTTTGATGAAAACGAAATATTACTAAAAAATTAGCAATTAAAACTTGCCTGCTACCCCTTGACTTTGACACCTATTTTTTCAAAAAGCTCTCAGATGAATACCTGAGCAGGATTTTGGCTTAATTTTCAAAAATTTGTAGAGAGCCGATTTGGTTTTTAGGTATTGACTTTCAGTGCCTTACGGTTGTAATTTTGCATTATGGCTTATTTGAAAGTTGAAAAGAAAGAATCGGGTACTTATTTACGTATTTTGGAGAGTTATCGAAATGCTGATGGTAAACCAACGTCGAAGGTTTTGTACTCTCTTGGGAAGGTCGAAGATTATAAGCCTGAGGATCTTCGTAACATTGGAATCAAGTTTTATGAATTAGGCGGTGGTGACTTGAAAGCCCTTCTCGAAGGCGAATTATTGGAATTAGGCCGGTACAATTATGGTTACCAAAAGGTATTCGGCTATTCCCTTGAGCATTATGGCTTAAAGTCATTATTAGATCGTATTCAGAAAAAGAGTAAGCTGCAATTCAGCCTATTTGATAGTGTTTTTTTGATGCTTTTGGAGCGTCTTCAAATTCCTTGTAGCAAACTCAGTAACTTTCAGCACCGAGAAGAATATGTAAATCTACCCGAACTATCCTTACATCATCTTTACCGAGCCTTGGATAAATTGGCTCAAAACAATGAACTCATCCAGCAACAAATCTTCCAAACTGGTCGCGATCTGTTCAACCAAAGTTTAGACGTAGTCTTTTACGATGTAACCACTTTTTACTTTGCCAGCGAAGTAGAGAAAGAAGGTGAACTCCGACAAATGGGTTTTGGAAAAGATGGCAAAATAGGTAAAACCCAAATCCTCTTTTGCATGATGATTGACCACCATAAAAACCCTATCGGCTATCGAGTTTTCAAAGGCAACACCTACGAAGGAGACACATTTAAAGAAGCTTTGGATGACCTCAAAAAAAGATATCAGATAGATAAAGTTATTGTAGTAGCTGATAGAGGGATGCTCTCTAAGAATAATTTAGAGATAACAACTGGCAAGGGCTACGAATTTATCATAGGTGAGCGATTGAAAAACTTACCACAAAAAACGCAGAAACAACTACTTGACCTGAAAAATTATCATCACCAAT
>NZ_RJUA01000115.1 GCF_024343575.1 Lacihabitans sp. LS3-19
CATTACAACCCGCCGCTGTTGCGGTTATTGTTGAAGTACCTGACCATCCAGCTGCAAAAGTTACTTCTCCAGTTAAAGAATTGATAGTATTTCCAGCTCCTAAACTTGTTGCATCTAAAGCATAAGTTATTCCTGTAGAATTAGCTGCCGACGCACTATAAGTTACATTTCCAGCACCTTGACATCTTGAAGAAGTAGCTCCAAGAGCGAAAATTGGTGCAGAAACAGTAGGTGTAATTGTAATAGTATGATTTGATGAAACAGGTCCATTACAACCCGCCGCTGTTGCGGTTATTGTTGATGTACCTGACCATCCAGCTACGTAAGAAACTTGCCCTGTCGAAGTATTAATCGTATTTCCAGCCCCTATACTTGTTGCATCCAAAGCATAAGTTATTCCTGTTGAATTAGCTGCCGATGCACTGTAAGTCACATTTCCCGCACCCTGACATCTTGTAGAAGTTGCTCCAAGAGCGAAAGTTGGAGTTGAAACACTAAGAGATATTACAACATTTGTGGTTGCTGTAGCTGAGCATGCAGTTCCATCAGTCACTATTAAAGTATAAATGCCCGCATTTAAGGTGCTTGCTGTATTAATAGTTGGATTTTGCGAATTTGAATTAAAAGAATTTGGCCCAGTCCAGCTATATAAAGTTCCACCAACAGAGGCTCCTAGTAAATTAATATTCGTTCCTTCACAAACTGGGGAATTACTACTTGCTGAGGCAGTGATTGGGACATAACATGGATGATGAAATCCCTGATCAAAGGTGTTGTTTACTATTGCAGTTACAGTAAAAATATCTGTTACACCTACTATTTCACCGCCAGAAAGAGTGATCGAGTTACCATCCGAATCTATATTGTCATTATTAGTACTATCTTTTGGTGAAACCAAAAAATCACCACCAGGATTATGAAAAACTAGGTATCTGTCACCTAAAGATTCATTAGAAAATTCATAATAACCCGGATTTCCAAATGAATCATTGCTGGTAAGTGTAAATGAAACTAATGAATCAGTAGCTGGATTTGGTGAAGATCCGTAGGGTTTAAATAATTCAACTAAGATATTGTTTAAACCTTTATTTGTTGGTTCATCTTGTAATCCATTTGCATTTACATCTTCCCATACATAGTTTCCAATAACAGGCGGAATCGAAGGCAATATTTTTACTCCAACTTTTATCGGTTCTGATGCTAAAAGGACCGAGTTGTTATCATCTCTGGTAGCAATATAGCCAAATGAATTCCATGCAGTTTCACCCGCAGTAGGTGCTCCCATTGGAACACGCATAGGCCAGTTAAGATCAATCGTGTCATTTGGTTGCATTACTAAAGCTCCAAAGTCAAACTTTAGTGATTGCACAGTTGTAATATCCATTGGAGGCGTTAAACTCCAGTTCGGATTAACACAAGGCGTGGGAATTCCAGGTGTTAATTCATCTCTGCAAGGATTTGAAACTGTGCTGTAATAAACAGAAACCCCAGGATTTGAAGCAGTTATTTCATCAATCAAAAAAGGTCTCCATTCACTATTTCTATTGCTTAAATCTATTACGCCTTTATCCCCTACGAACGGTAGAATGTCAATTACTTTAATTTCTTTTAAAGCAACATCTCCCGAGTTTTTTACTTGTAATTTGTAATCGGCTGTTCCACCTGGAGACGTATTTCCTATAACTGGATAACGTGTGTAATCAGAATCCAAAGTTCCTTTTACCCATTTGATAGATTCTAGGCCTGCACCAGAAGGAAATACCACATTTAAATACCTAAAAGCTGTTGTTAAGCTATCATTTGTTAGTCCGTCATTATCTAAATCATCAGTATCCAGAATGTTTGTATAGTTTTCTGGATATAACCAGCCCCACCAATTGCTGAATAGAACTTCGTCATTTATATCTGAACTATAAAAAGTCTTATTTTTTAGTTGTCCTGAAGGAACACCAGGCTTAACTCTGACTTTTAATTTAATAGTGAAAACTTTGGCTTGAGCCAAAGGATTATGTAAAATAGTGGCATTGTAATTCCACTTTAGATAGGTTTGACCTGTTCCTTGGTAGTCGTCAATTTTCTGAAAACTTGGTTGTAGGTTTGTCCCGTTAAATGGATCACCCCAAGCCTCTTCAGCTACATAGGATATGTATTCAAATTCAGGTGGTAAAAGGTCAATAACAGTGGGATTAACATAGTCTTTCCCCGATACTTCATCTACACCACTAAAAAGATTAAATACTAATGTGTCACCAGGCAAGTATCCTGACCTGAAATTTTCAACTTCTTTTTCAGCTAAAATACTCAGTGTTGGTGTACTAGTTTTGATAGTTGCACAGGCGGATGCCGTTTTTGCAATGGAGTTAATTGTTCCCGTAGACGAAATACAATTTATCATATCAGTCCCAACGGGCGTAGACGGCTCTACCTGCCCGTATATTATACCCATATCTAGAAATGGTGACCAATCATAAAATTGTCCACCACCTGGGATTGGATTGAGATAATCAAACCTTAATTCTGTTACATATTCATTTGTGATAAGATAAAAAGGAGTAAGATCTAAAAAATATGCCTGACTTAAGTCATAGGGACCACCTGTAGCGAGTCTGTAGGTTGCGTTTAAATTAGTCTTAAAATAAATGTTATAGTTTATTCCAATTGCATTCGAATATGTTATTGGATGAAGACTTGTAAGTCGGATTTGCGAAGGCAATACTTCGGTAAGGACCAAATTGTCAATTGCAAAGTTTTGACTTCTATTTGACCACATAAATTGATAAATACTACCATTGCCAGCAGAAGCCTCTGTATATCCTGATTTATAATTATATATTTCATTCTCCCAAGCGTAAATTATTCCGTTTGTTGTTGTGACGTTTGTAGTATTACTTGGTAGAGTATTCCCTGGACCACCGTAAGCAACGTTTGGTATTATTGTACCATCTGCTGTATTTGTTTTTATTGCTGCTACTAATTGTACTTCGTCAGTAGTACCATTCAATATCGGATTCATTGTAATAGAAACCGTATTATTGGAGCTATTATAATTAATTGATTGAACGTTCCCAGTAGGTGAACTAGCCCCCAAATAATCCAAATTGATATTAAAAGGGTCAGTAATTACCACATTATTACATGTTCCAGATGTACTAGGACATTGGATTTGTATTGTGTAAGTAAACGGTACATTAGGATCAGCACTGCTCACACTAACCGTTTTGGTTACTTGAATTTGAGAAAAAGACGTTAGACTTATATTTATTAGAAAGCACGTAAGAAGCATGAAATAAATTTTTTTCATAATCTCTTACGTTTTAATGTGCATTGTACAGTAAATTAAATCACAAAAATGATGCCACTTAATAATGATTTTGTTGATTTTGATACTAACGGTTTACAGTTAATAAGTTAAGTGTTGCTTGCTTTAAAAGGAGAGTAAAGGAGAGTAATAAAGGATTTTGTTTTTTATATTTGTAAAATTTAAATATCAACCCTATAAATACTTATGCAAGCCTTACTCGGAATAATTTTTCACTCAATTGGCGGATTTTCTTCAGGTAGTTTCTATATGCCTTTCAAAAAAGTAAAAGGCTGGGCTTGGGAGAGTTATTGGATAGTCGGAGGTTTATTTTCATGGCTGATTGTACCACCAATTGCGGCTTATTTAACCATACCAAATTTTGCTGAAATAATATCAAACACAGCTTCTTCTGTTACCAACGTTGCGTTTTTAATGGGTTTACTTTGGGGTATTGGAGGGCTTACCTATGGTTTAGGCGTTAGGTATTTGGGTATGTCTCTTGGTAACTCTGTCGTTCTAGGATTTTGTTCTGCTTTTGGTTCTTTGGTGCCCGCTATTTATTACGATTTTAATCCAACAGATGGCAAAACTTCCTTTTCTCAAATGTTGCATAGCTCTGGTGGTCAGATAGTTTTGAGTGGAGTCGTTGTTTGCATAGTCGGAATTATAATTTTAGGTAGAGCAGGTTTATTAAAGGAAAAAAGTCTAACCCAAGAGCAACAGCAAGCCAGCGTAAAAGAATTTAGTTTAGTAAAAGGTCTTATAATCGCTATTATTTCTGGTATTTTGAGTTCATTTTTCAACTTTGGAATAGAAGCAGGAAAGCCAATGGCGGAGGCGGCTGTTGCTACTGGAAACAACCCGCTTTTTCAAAATAATGTAACCTATATTATCGTAATGTGGGGAGGTCTTACCACCAATTTTATTTGGTGTATGTATTTGAATTTCAAGAATAAAACATTTGGAGATTATACAAATACAAACACACCTATAGCAAGCAATGTTTTGTTTTCGGGAATTGCCGGAACCATGTGGTTTCTTCAGTTTTTCTTTTATGGTATGGGCGAAAGCAAGTTAGGAAATGGTGCAAGCTCTTGGATACTTCACATGGCTACCATAATTTTAACGGCTAATCTTTGGGGTTTATATTTAAAAGAATGGAAAGGTGTTTCACAAAAATCTTTCAGAACATTTTTATTTGGAATAGCTGTGATGTTACTTTCGATTGTATTGGTAGGTATTGGAAATTCAATGTAAAAATATTATGAAAAACGCTATAATTCAAGCGGCAGATTTATTTAAACTTAAAGGCCAAGAAAATCTAATATTAGTAGATGCTAGTCAAGGTCCAAATGCAAAAACTAATTACCTTTCTCAGCATCTAGAAGGAGCGGTTTATGTTGATTTGGATACGGATTTGGCTGATATTAAAGCAGATTTTGCAGATGGAGGTCGCCATCCTTTACCAAGTCTTTCGCAATTTTCAAACACTTTAAATGACCTCGGAATATCTCCAAGCAGCCATGTCGTGGTTTATGATGATAAAGGTGGGGCAAATGCAGCAGCACGTTTTTGGTGGATGTTAAATGCTATTGGGCATAAAAATGTTCAAGTACTAAATGGAGGCATGCTTGCTGCTGTTTCAGCTGGGTTTTTAACTTCGTCAGATATTACTAAAAAGACCGCTGAAAGCACTTACCAAATAATTGATTGGCAAAGCCCAACTGTTGAAATAGATTTTGTAGAGAATGTCGCTCAAAATCCAGATTATTTGGTGATAGATGTTAGAGATGCTGCAAGATATAGAGGAGAAACCGAACCTATTGATTTAGTGGCTGGTCACATTCCAGGGGCTGTCAATGTTCCTTTGACTGGGAATTTAGATGAAAACGGCCTATTTCTTTCTCCAGAAATTTTAAGAAAAAAATACGAAGAAGTAATAAACGGCAGGCCTTTGGATAAGGTAATCGTACATTGTGGGTCAGGCGTTACCGCTTGTCATTCTATATTGGCCATGGTTTCTGCAGGCTTTGAAATTCCAAAACTTTACGTTGGTTCATGGAGCGAATGGTCTCGAAATGGAAAGGAAATCGGCATTGGGTAAGCCCATATCTTCCCGCCCAAGTCAGTGTCCCCACTGACTTCACCGCCTAAGTCAGTGTCCTCACTGACTTTACCCGCCCAAGTCAATGCCCCCACTGACTTTACTAGCCCAAGTCTGTTTCCTCACTGACTTCACGCCCAATCCCCATCCCATTTTGTCGAATATTTCTCTCACATTATATAATATTCCTGACATTTCCTCTCTGATTTTTATACTTTTGAACATTAGTTTTAAAGCCAAATTGTTGGCAAAATTCAAAATTTACAGCGTATGTTCCGTTTAATTTTCTTCTTCCCGTTATTCTTTTTAAGTATTTGGAATTTAAATTTTTCCAAAAATAAAGCTACTTCACCTTCACAAGAAATTACAATTTGTAATACTTCAGTTCAAAACAGTTTTTCGAAATATTCTAGTAATACAGATCAAAAAGAAGTGAAAGGTATTGAGATACCTTTTGAG
Source organism: Lacihabitans sp. LS3-19 (assembly GCF_024343575.1). Lineage (GTDB taxonomy): Bacteria > Bacteroidota > Bacteroidia > Cytophagales > Spirosomataceae > Leadbetterella. Next base: position 5,865 of record NZ_RJUA01000115.1, read on the forward strand.
AACGACCCAAACAAAACGTATAGTTCACCTCTTTTGGCAAATACTTCAAATGGAGAAATAATGATCTCTTGGACTGAAAAAGACGAGAAAGGAATTGTATCTTTTTGTGTGGCTTTTTCAAAAAATAAAGGAGAAACATTTTCTAAGAAAAATGTGATTTTCTCAGGTACTGGAATAGGCAACAGCCGAATGATGAGAGCCAAAGTTTTAAGTAAAAGAAATGGTGGTTTTGTCGCGATTTTTGCAAATAGAGAAGAGAGCCAAGGAAGCAGTTCTGGAAGGGGAGGGAGGTCTTCAAATATTGTTTTCTGTGAGTCAAAAGATGGCGGGAAAACATGGAGTCAACCCGCCAATGTGGATTCTGACCCAAAAAAAGGCATAGTTCGTGGTTTTTTTGATGCAGTGGTGATGACCAATGACGAAATAGCTGTCTCATATCTTAAAGATGTGGCTAACAGCACGAAAAGAGAAGAAAGAGACTTGAGATTGGTGCTCTCAAAAAACGGTATTTTTCAGCCTGAGCGATTAATTGATCCTGTTGTATGTGACTGCTGCCCGATAAACTTTATGATTGGGAATGATGGCTCTCTTAATGTGATTTATAGAGACAATAATGATAATATTAGAGATATGGCAAAAATGACTTCGTATGACAATGGTTTGACTTTCTCAAAACCTGAAATCATTTTCAATGATAAGTGGGAAATCAACGGTTGTCCTCATAATGGAGCAGTTTCGACACCTGATGGAAATTCTGGATTAGTTTCTTGGTTTTCAGGTTCTGATCAAGAAATGGGCATTCGATTGACATCTTTAAATGGAAAGAAAATATTTGTTTTGGATGATGCCACTGCCCGTAACCAAATGTTGGTAAAAATGCCTAAATCTTCGGTTTTGCTATGGGAACAAAACAAAGATGACGACAATTTATCTAGTATCGCTTTAAGAACAATAGTGGACGGAAAATCCTCTGAGACAATTTGGGTAGAAAATTCTGCAAATTCTAATGGAATAACAGGATTGAATGCCGGAGATTTTATGCTAATTGCCAGTGAGAGTATTCAGTCAGACAAAAAAAACAAAATCAAAATCAGCAAAATAAGAATCTGAACTATAATGAGACTTTTAAAAAAATAATACCAGTTTCATTTTCTATATTGCATGTAAATTTTTCAAAAAATATATTCTTTCATCTTAAAAATTACAACAATGCTTAAAAAAATCCTTATCGGTTTAGCCATAGTTTTAGTGGTTATCCAGTTTATTAAACCTGAGAAAAATCTATCTGACGACAATACTTACGCTATTGCCACCAAATATGATGTGCCTGATGATGTAAAGCAAATTCTTGAAGTAGCTTGCAACGATTGCCACTCCAATAAAACTGCTTATCCGTGGTATTCTAATTTCCAGCCTGCCGCATGGTTTCTAAACGATCATGTAGTTGATGGCAAAAAGCATTTAAACCTTTCTACTTTTACAAAAATGCCGATTGCGGTTCAAAATCATAAATTGGAAGAAACCAAAGAAATGGTGGAGAAAAAAGAAATGCCCTTGGAATCATATACCTATTTTGGGTTGCATAAAGAAGCGAAATTGACTGACGAACAGAGACAAATATTAATAACTTGGGCAGAAGCTCAAATGGATTCATTAAAAGCACATTACCCGGCAGATAGCTTGGTAATGAAAAGAAGAACTCCTCCTCCTGCTGAATAAAAATCCAAAAATTAGAAACCGCGAAAACAAACGCGGTTTTTTTTTGTTGTATTCCAAAACGTAACATTTAACCATAAAATACTATGTATAGAATTTTGATTCTTTTGCCCGTTATTTTTGCATTCATATTTTTTGTGCCTCAAAGTTCAAATTATGAAGAATCGACCGATGGCATTACTATTTGCCATACTTTTCTTCCAGACGATATGCGTCAGTTTGCTCTCGATCCTGAATTTCAGGCTTTACACGCTTCTCCTTTGCCTTTAGATTATGATGGTATTGGAAAGAAGATAACTTTCAAGACTTCAGATGGTACGGATGCCAAGGGTTATTTTATAAAGGCCAAAAAGAAATCTAATAAGTGGCTGTTTGTATACCAAGAGTGGTGGGGATTAAACGAATACATAGAGCGTCAATCAGATACATTCTATAAAGATTTGGGCGAAAATGTAAATGTATTGGCTGTGGATATGTATGATGGAAAATCATCTTCAAATCCACAAGAAGCAGGAAAATTGATGTCAGAAACCAAAGACGCTAGGTTGGTAAATATCGTTAACGGTGCTTTTGCGTTTGCAGGTCCAAAAGCCAAAGTAGCCAATGTGGGTTGGTGTTTTGGTGGAAGTTGGTCATTGCGTTCGGCTATTTTGGGAGGCAAAAACACAATCGGTTCAGTGATGTATTACGGCATGCCTGTTAGTGATATCGACGAATTGAAAAAACTAAATTCTGATGTTTTGGGCCTTTTCGCCACTGAAACCAGAATTTCTAAAGAGGTTATTGAACAATTTGACGCTAATATGAATACGGCTGGCAAGAAATTAACCTACAAAATATTCTCCGGTGTACATGGATTCGCAAACCCAAGCAATCCAAAATTTGATGAAGAGAACGCCAAAGTTGCTTATGGAATGGCGTTGGATTATTTGAAGAGTAAATATTGATTGATTGATTGATTTTTGTTTTCAAAAAGTAAGTCTCGGTTTTAACTGAGGCTTATTTTTTTTGAAAATTCCCCACACTTTTTGTAAAAGTTTAAAATCTATTGTTTATTGAAAGTTCATATTTCGATATATCATAAAGCAATTATTTTAAGAAATAGAAACCTTGTTTTTAATATTATACCCATTTTTTTGCCATTTTATTTGAACAATATCCTAAATTCGCATTTATTCAACCAAAATACTTTAAATGGCGAACCTAAATACAAAGCTTAACGCTACCAATACCTATGATGCAATTGTTGTCGGCTCTGGAATGAGCGGAAGTTGGGCAGCAAAAGAACTTTCCGAAAAAGGGCTTAAAACGTTAGTACTTGAAAAAGGCAGAATGGTGAATCATATCGAAGATTATCCAACCATGATGCAAGACCCATGGGATAAAGATCACCGTGGAGGTTTAACTGTAGAAGATCGAAAAAAACACCATATTCAAATCAGAAGTGGGTTTGTTGGTGAAGATACCAAACATTTCTGGACCAATGACCTGGAAAATCCTTATCAAGAAATTCAACCTTTTGATTGGATCAGAGGTAATCAAACTGGCGGAAGGTCTTTGATTTGGGGGAAACATACCTACCGTTGGAGCGACCATGATTTTGAAGCCAATGCTCGTGAGGGAATTGCAATAGACTGGCCTATTCGTTACAAAGATATAGCTCCGTGGTATTCTTATGTTGAAAAATACATTGGCGTAAGTGGAGAAAAATTAGGTCTGAGTCATTTGCCCGATGGTGAGTTTCAACCTATGTTTCCGCTTAATTGCCTCGAAGATCATTTCAAACAACAGATTCAAAGTAAGTTTAAAGGTCGATATGTAACTTCAGGAAGAGTTGCACACTTAACCGAGCCCACTGAGGAACAGTTAAAGCAAGGAAGAGGGAAGTGCCAAAACCGCAATCGTTGTTCCAGAGGATGTCCTTATGGAGCATATTTCAGTGCAAATGCATCCACACTACCAGCTGCAAACGCTACGGGAAATTTTGTAATTAGGCCACATTCTGTCGTTAAGGAGGTATTGTACGATAATCAAACTCAAAAAGCCACTGGTGTAGTCGTGATAGATGCCGAAACAATGGAGGAGCATACTTTTAAGGCTAAAATTATTTTCTTGAACGCCTCAGCTATGGCTACTGCACAGATTTTACTCAACTCAAAATCTGATAGATTTCCGAATGGTATGGGGAATGATTCAGGCGAAATTGGGCATAACATCATGGACCATCATTACCATGTAGGTGCTATGGGCGACTATGATGGAATGGAAGAAGACTATTACAAAGGTCGGAAACCAGTGGGTATTTTTATTCCGAAATATGTTAATCTAGATGCAGCTACACAAAACAAAGATTTCCTTCGTGGATACGATTATCAAGGAGCTTCTGGTAGAAGTAATTGGGGAAGAGGCGGAGATGCAATAGGCGTAGGTGCCGATTTTAAAGACTCGCTTTACAAACCAGGCGGCTGGAATATGTCTTTGATGGGATTTGGCGAAGTACTGCCTTATCATGAAAATAAGATGCACTTAGATTATACCAAAACTGACAAATGGGGAATGCCTCAGATAGTTTTTGATGCAGGATTTAAGGAAAATGAATTGGAAATGAGGAAAAAAATCAAAGCAGATGCAGTTGAAATGTTGGAACAATCAGGTTTTAAAAATATCCGAAGCTTTGATAATTCCGGAGGTATGGGCGTAGGTGTTCACGAAATGGGTACTGCCAGGATGGGCCGCGATCCAAAAACCTCTGTATTGAATGGAAACAATCAATTGCATGATGTGAAAAATGTGTTCATAACAGACGGAGCATGTATGACCAGCTCAAACTGCGTGAATCCATCTATAACCTATATGGCCTTGACAGCTAGGGCAGCAAGTTTTGCTATAGATGAGCTTAACAAGAAAAACCTGTAAAGACGCAATGCATTGCGTCTTATCGAGGATAGCATTGCACTCATACCTAAAAATTGAAAAAAATGAACAGAAGAGATTTGATAAAAAATACCGCGGCTGCCTTAGGAATAAGTTTGGTAGGTATATCTATGTCCGAGATATTAGTTTCATGTAAAAAAGAAGCGAATTTAGATTGGAAACCAGTTTTTTTTACAAATTACCAAGCAGCCTTGGTGGCAGAGATAGCCGAAACTATTTTGCCAAAAACAAAAACACCAGGAGCCAAAGAAATGGGTGTGCCTCCGTTTATCGACAAAATGGTAAAAGAAACGATGGATGAAGTTGCTCAAAAAGAATTGATAGAAGGATTAGGGAATTTTGAAGATGGAGTTAATGCTAAATTTGGTAAATCATTTCTTGAAATTACAGAAAAAGAAAAATTAGAATATTTAGAAAAAGAAGATAAAGACAAACCTCGCTCAGGCTTAAATATGTGGGGGATTTCTTTAGAAAAAGACCCTCCTAAACCTACTTTCTTTAAAACCATCAAAGGTCTAACTCTTTTGGGTTTTTACACTTCTGAAGAAATCGGCAGAAATGTATTGGTTTATGATCCTGTTCCAGGAGAGTATATTGGTTGTATGCCATTAAATGGCCAAAACTCCTGGACTGAATAAGATAATCAGCACAGTAAAGGACAGTTTAAAAAAACAGAAAATATATTTTTGTAAAAAATAAATAGAAATCAAATTTCATTCAAATTTCATTCAAATGTCATTTAATAAAGATTCATTTAAGCATGCCAGTTACCTATGGGATGATGCCAAAGCAGCAGAATTAGCGGGTGACGAAGTAGCACTTTTTATATATAGATCTAATCTTTTAGGGGCCGATCTTAGGTTAACCAATTACGGAGGTGGCAACACTTCAGTAAAAATTACAGACAAAGACCCTCTAACGGGAAATGAAACAGAGGTAATGTGGATCAAAGGTTCTGGTGGAGACATAGGGACCTTGAAAAAATCTGGATGTGCTGCTTTATATATGGATAGATTATTGAATCTTGAAAATGTATACAGAGGTATTGCGTTTGAAGATGAAATGGTGGAGCTTTTCAATCACTGCATATTTGATTTAGCTTCAAAAGCTCCTTCCATCGATACACCTTTGCATGGCTTTTTGCCATTTAAGCATATAGATCACCTTCATCCAGATGCTGCCATTGCTATTGCCGCTGCAAAAGATGGTGAAAAAATAACTGAGGAGCTATTTAACGGTGAAATCGGTTGGGTAGGCTGGCAAAGACCTGGTTTTGATTTAGGCTTAAAATTGAGAGCATGTCTTCAGGAAGCTGCCGATAAAGGTATAGCTTTGAAAGGTATAATGTTGGGCTCACACGGATTGTTTACTTGGGGAGATACTGCATATTCGAGTTATATCAATACATTAGAAGTTATCGAAAAATGTGCTCAATATTTGGAAGATAACTTTGGAAAAACAAGACCAGTTTTTGGTGGACAAAAAATCGAAAGTTTAGGAGAAACTGAAAGAAAAGAAAAAGCTGCCGCTTTAGCTCCAACATTGAGAGGATATTGTTCTTCAGAACGAAAAATGGTGGGGCATTTTACGGATGATAGTAGAGTTTTGGAATTTATCAATTCAAATGATTTGGCAAAATTAGCTCCTTTAGGTACTTCTTGTCCAGACCATTTCTTGAGAACTAAAATTGCCCCTTTGGTTTTAGATCCTGCAAAAATTGAGGATAAAGCTTATTTGGATACTGTTTTTGAAGAATATAGAACAGGCTACAAAGCCTATTATGATGCTTGCAAACATCCAAATTCACCTGCAATGCGTGACCCAAATCCAGTTGTGATTCTTTATCCAGGTGTTGGTATGTTTACGTTTGCCAAAGACAAAACAATGGCTCGTCTGGCTTCAGAATATTATACGAATGCCATCAACGTAATGAAAGGTGCGGAGGCGGTTTCAGAATATACGGCATTGCCACATCAAGAGGCATTTGATATTGAATATTGGTTACTTGAGGAGGCAAAATTGCAACGTATGCCTAAGCCTAAAGCTCTTTCAGGTAGAATAGCTTTGATAACAGGTAGTGCGGGAGGAATTGGAAAAGCTATCGCAAAGAAATTTGCGGAAGAAGGAGCATGCGTTATTTTGAATGATATCAATCAAGAAAGATTAGATGGAGCAAAAGAGGAGTTTTTAAAACTTTTCGGAAAAGATGCAGTGGCTTCTACTTTATTGAATGTAACAGATAAAGACTCTGCTTTTACAGCTTTTGAAAATACAGCCTTGGCATTTGGTGGGGTGGATATAGTAGTCAATAATGCAGGTATAAGTATTTCGAAATCAATAGCTGAGCACAGTTTAGAAGAATGGGATAAGTTGTACGATATTTTGGTAAAAGGTCAATTCATTGTTTCTCAAGCAGGAGTAGCCATTATGCGTAAGCAGGGAATTGGAGGCGATATTGTAAATATTGTTTCTAAAAACGCCGTTGTAGCCGGACCAAATAATCCTGGATATGGATCTGCAAAAGCTGCCCAAGCCCACATGACCAGATTGATGGCCGCCGAACTTGGAGCTGACAAAATTAGAGTAAATACAGTAAACCCTGATGCCGTAATTTCTGATTCAAATATTTGGGCAGGCGGATGGGCCGAAGGTCGTGCTAAAGCTTATGGAATCACAGTTGAAGAGCTTCCAGCTTATTATGCCAAAAGAACTTTGTTAAACGAAATCATCCTGCCTGACGATATTGCCAACGCATGTTTCGCCTTAGTGGGAGGTTTGTTGAATAAATCTACCGGCAACGCAATAAACGTAGACGGCGGCGTAGCGATGGGCTTTTATAGGTAATTTTGGCATACGGATTTAACAGATTTAACACGGATAATTTTTCAAGAATCTCCAACGAAAAATGTTGCTTTTAGGAAATTTTGCATAATTAAATCAATGTCAATATTAAGATAATCCGTGTCAAATCCATGTTAATCCGTGTTCTATTAAAAACAACAAAATATGATAATTTCTCAAAATATAATAGACGACCATAACGCCAAACAATTGGCAAAACATAAAATCCTTTTTGATTTCGCAAAAAACGAAACAGAGGGTGTTGAAAATATTATTCAAAGGCTTATCGATTTTCAAGTTGCCATTCCATCTTGGGCATTAGGAACTGGGGGTACACGTTTTGGCCGTTTTCCTGGTGGAGGTGAACCTCGAAGTTTGGAAGAAAAAATTGAAGATGTAGGACTTTTACATAAATTAAATAAAACTTCTGGAGCAATATCTTTGCACATTCCATGGGATATTCCGACTTCGCCAAAAGATATCCAAACACTTGCTGCTCAGCATGGTTTGGCTTTTGATGCAGTAAATTCCAACACATTTCAGGACCAAGCAGATCAGGCTTTAACTTATAAATTCGGCTCTTTACAAAATGTAAATAAGGCAATTCGCAAGCAAGCTATTGACCATAACATAGAAGTGATCAAACATGGAATAGATTTGGGTTCTAAGTCTTTAACAGTTTGGTTGTCAGATGGTTCTTGCTTTCCAGGTCAGTTGAATTTCAGAAAAGCATTTGAAAATACCTTAGAAAGTCTCCAAGAAATTTATGTTGCACTACCGTCGGATTGGAAGATGTTTGTTGAGTATAAAGCTTTCGAACCGAACTTTTATTCAATGACAGTTGGAGATTGGGGACAATCATTGCTGTACGCATCAAAATTAGGAGAAAAAGCATATACATTGGTAGACTTAGGCCATCATTTGCCGAATGCTAACATAGAGCAAATCGTAAGTTTGTTGATGATGGAAGGGAAATTGGGAGGCTTCCATTTCAATGATTCAAAATATGGTGACGACGACCTAACAGTAGGAAGTATAAATCCTTATCAGTTGTTCTTGATTTTTAATGAATTGACCCAAGGAACTCAGCCAAACAATTCTCCTTTTGAATTAGGCTCAGGATTTGGATGGATGATTGATGCTTCCCACAATATAAAAGACCCACTAGAAGATTTATTACAATCTGTGGAGGCTATTATGGTTGCTTATGCTCAATCGCTTTTGGTGGATGCTGATGCACTTGAGGAAGCTAGGATTTCAAATGACGTGGTAAAAGCCCAGGAAATCATTCAAGGTGCGTATCGAACTGACGTAAGACCAATAGTAGCTGAAGCAAGATTGAGAGCGGGTGCTGCTATTTCGCCAATCGGCATTTTCCGCGATTTGAATGTTCGTAATGCATTTATTGGAGAAAGGGGCTTAAAGACTGTTGCAACTGGATTATGATAATTTTTGTTTAGTTTTATATTTGAAAAATTAAAATCAGACTAAAATGATAACAGTTTCTTTAAAAAGTAAAAGCTTAAGTAGCCCTGATGCTATTTTATTGGCCAAAAAATTATTGGAAAGTAAAAAGGTATTACTAGAGGAAATAAAACAAGATGGTCAAAATCCTGACTTTATAAAAAGGGTTGATGAGCTTAGAAGAAGAAATGCAAAGTGAATCTAAAAAACATTATGACTTTTTCTTTTTAGGAGGAGTAAATGAGTCGTATGTTTTTGTCACTGAAAACGAGGTTTATTATGAAGCGAAATTTAAGCAAAGTAATTATTTATTTAGTGGCTTAAAAGAATTTGATATTGATGTTTTCGAGTTTGTAATTGACGTAGCAATTCCTTCGAAAGACGGAAAACTTCCTTCCGATTCCAAAATACCTGAAACTATTTCTCTTCTTATCAGAGATTTTTTTAATAAGAGTTCTCGAAATGCTATTTTGTACATCTGTGATTCTTCGGATTCAAGACAAGCTGCAAGAAAAAGGAAATTCGATAAATGGGTAGATTACTTTAAAGGAGACGAATTTATTAAAGTTGATTCTAAGATATTAGACATTGGTAATAATAAAATTTACAGTTCCTTAATTATAAAATCGGGAAATCCATTTTTTTCAGAAGTCATAAAATATTTTGGTAAACTAGGTTCCGGAAATTCCAAATGAAAGTAGCCCTTTTTATTCCATGTTATATTGATCAATTCTACCCAAAAGTAGGTATTGCCACTTTGCAATTGCTTGAGAAGTTGGGCTGTGAAGTTGTTTTTCCTCTAAATCAAACCTGCTGTGGTCAACCTATGGCTAACTCAGGTTATGAGCATATTACGGGCGATTGTTCCAAACTTTTCCAAGATAATTTTGATAAATTTGACTATGTAGTATCTCCTTCTGGTAGCTGTACATTGCACGTTAAAGAGCATATTCCACTAAAAGGAAAAATTTATGAATTGATTGAATTTATCACTGATATTCTAAAAATTGAAAGCTTAGAAGGAACCTTTAATCACAAAGTCGGCTTGCATCAAAGCTGTCATGGACAGCGTGGACTGCACTTAAGTCAAATGTCAGAATTGAATGCTCCCTATTTTTCAAAACCTGAGCTTTTGCTAAAGAACATAAAAGGCTTGGATTTGGTTACTTTGGATAGAAAAGATGAATGCTGCGGTTTTGGAGGTACATTTTGTGTATCTGAAGAGGCCGTTTCTGTTAGAATGGGACAAGACCGTTTGACAGATCATATAAAAAACGGTACTGAAATTCTGACAGGAGGCGATACTTCTTGTCTGATGCACTTGGAAGGCATAATTCGTAGAGAAAAGCATGCTATAAAAGTAATGCATGTTGCAGAAATTCTAAATGAAGCGATTTCATGAAAACGCATAGTGAAGCAGCCGAAATATTCAATAAGGACTTTGATCGTACCACTTGGCATGATGAAACCCTATATTTTGTTCGTCAGAAACGTGACAAAGCGGCTTTTCAAATAAATGATTGGGAGCTTTTGCGTGAAACAGCTTCGAAAATAAAAAATAATGTACTATCTAACATGCACAATTATTTGGTGCAGTTTGAAGAAAATGCCCTCCGAAATGGCATAAAAGTACATTGGGCAGCAGATGCCCTAGAACACAATGAGATAGTTTACGGAATTATTTCCGAATATTACAAAGGCGATATTCCTGCTGATACTTTCAAAGGCATGGTTAAGTCCAAGTCGATGTTGACGGAAGAATGCCACATGAATGAGTTTTTGAAAGAAAAAGGTATAGAAGTTATTGATACAGATTTGGGTGAACGAATTGTGCAATTGGCCGAAGAACCACCTTCACATATCGTAATGCCTTGTATTCACTGGAAAAAAGAAGAAATAGGGGAGTTGTTTCACAAACACCTAGGAACAGAAAAAGGAAATAAAGATCCACAGTATCTTACAGAAGCCGCTCGTCAGCACCTCAGAGACAAGTTTTTGACTCGACCTATAGCCTTGACAGGAGTAAATTTTGTGGTGGCCGAAACGGGCGAATTTGTAGTTTGTACCAATGAGGGCAATGCCGACATGGGAGCTCATCTGGCTGATGTTCATATAGCCAGTATGGGATTTGAGAAAATCATTCCTCAAAAAAAGCACTTAGGGGTATTTTTGAGGTTGTTGGCTAGGAGTGCTACTGGTCAGCCAATAACAACCTATTCGAGCCATTTTAAGAAACCCCGCGATGGCCAACAGATGCATATCGTGATCGTGGACAATGGTCGTTCAACACAATTGGGTCGTGAAGATTTTCGCAATTCGTTGAAATGCATACGATGTGCGGCATGTTTCAATACTTGTCCGGTTTATCGTAGAAGTGGAGGACATAGTTATCACAATGCCGTTGCAGGGCCTATTGGTTCTATTTTAGCTCCGAATCTGGATATGCGAGCCAACGCTGATTTGCCTTTTGCAAGTACACTTTGTGGTTCGTGTAGCAATGTTTGTCCAGTTAAAATCGATATCCATCAACAATTGTACAAATGGCGACAAGTTTTAGTGCAAGAAGGCTATACACCAGCGTCCAAAACTTTGGCGATGAAAGGGATGTCTACAGTTTTATCAAATCCTGGCGTTTTTAAGTTTTCAGGAAAAGTAGGTAGAATGTTGATGGATAAATTACCATTTTTGGTAAATAACAGCATGAATCCATGGTACAAACAGCGTGAAATGCCCGAGCCGCCGGAAGAAAGCTTTAGAGATTGGTATAAAAAGAATAGAGAAAAATAGAAAAAACATTTAAGTCCTCTCTCCCTGTGGAGAAGGGATTTAGGGGTGAGGTTAAATTTAATATGAGCAGCAGAGATAATATACTTTCAAAAATAAAACAAAATCAACCTGATTTGTTGCCTTTGCCTAATCTTTCGGTTTTGGGTGGAGAGCAATTTGATTTGGTCGAAAAATTCACCGAAATACTTGAAGGAATAGGAGGGAAGGTAATACAAGTGGCTCATAATGATGAAATTAAAAAGTATATCGCAGCAAACTATCCTCCTAATGCTAGAGTGATTTCTACATTATCCGAATTTTCGGAAAACAAAGATTGGCAATTGGCTGACCCGCACACATTAAAAGACGCAGATTTTCTAATTATAAAAGGTCAATTTGCCGTTGCCGAAAATGGTGCAATTTGGCTTACTGAAACTGAAATGGGTCAAAGAGTAGCTCCTTTCATAACACAATATTTGGCCATTATTATCGACAAATCTACTATTCTACCTACCATGCATCAGGCTTATGAGCATATTGGCTCAGTAGATTATGGCTTTGGTGTGTTTTTAGCAGGCCCTTCAAAAACCGCTGATATTGAGCAGTCACTTGTTTTAGGAGCACACGGAGCTAGAGGTTTGGTTGTATTTTTGGTATAGCTTTTACCTTATTTCAATCACTTTTCTTTCAGAAATCACTTTCCCATTTTCATCTTTTCCAGCCAGCTCTATAATATATTCTCCTGGCATAGCCAAAACTTCAAATGAAATATAGGATTTTCCAGATTCATCGTTTTGGATATTTGGATTCCAATAGATGGTTGACCTCTGTTCTATTTGACCTATCCGATGCCCATCTTTGTTTTTTGTGGGCAAATAGAAAGATTTGGGATAAGAAAAGCCCAAAAATTTGAAAGTTTTTACATCCGTATCTTTTTTCTTGGTGATGGCTTTTGAAGGTTCGTTAAGGTAAGTTTTGGTGTAAATCACTATTAAAGATTGTGCCCCTTGAACTGTGGTAACCGGATTTTGATAGATGTCTATTTTAGCAATAGCTGATGAAGTTAAATGTTGAATATCTGATGGACTTTGAATTTCAAGGCCATCTACAATTATGCTTGGTCTTTGTGGGGTCAGCAATCCAGGTCTATTCCACCTGATATCTAAAGTGTGTTTTTCTACATCATAAACCGTTTTGAGGTTGGGCAGTAGACTGGTTAAAGTCATCAAAACATTCGGGGCACTAGTTTTAACTATTTCATCAGGGTTAAAACTTTTACTTGGATTGCCAAATAACTTCCGTTCCTTTAGCAATTGCGGATTCTCGGTTTTTTTAGCTTTTACTTCCACTTCATCCAAAACTATCATTTTGTCAAGGTCGAAATCATAAGATTTGGGACTGTTTTTTATTCCAGTTTCTTGATATTCTGTAATATTTTTTGTCGATTTTGAGAAAATGTAATCAAATTTTGGTCTGCCAAAATCAGTTAACTCTAAATCTCTTAAAGGTTTGTTTTTCTTGTCATAACCTTTTAATGAAAGGCTAATGCTGTCAGATTGAAAAATATTTTGAAGTAAGAATTTCTCATTTTTGTCAGATTCTAAAAACTCCACATTGCTGTAGTTGGCTCCGAAATTCCAAACAGTGGCTTCTGGTTTTTTAGGAGTTTTACCAATAAAAGCCCTTCCCGCAATTTCTACGGGAAAGATATTCTCTTTTGTTCCGTGTTGCATGATTGTTTCGTTTTCAAAAAATGACTTTGAACTGTATTCTTTCTTTACAACCGAAATGGAATAGGACTCATTAGGCTGTCCGTTTATGTCAAATGTTAAATTCTCGCCGTTTTTAAATATTGATTTTTCTAATTCAAGGATGCTTAGAGATTCATCGGAAATGCTTTCTACATTCTTCGTGAAACTTTCATTTTTATTGAGAATCTCGATTTCTGCTATTGAAGATTTACCTGAGCTTCTCATCTGATTAGTATAAGCTCTTAAGGCATATTTTCCGGCCTGGAGTGTATCGGATAAATTAAACTCTCCCCAACTTATTCCATTTTCAGAACGAAAAATTTTCGAATTTCGCAATTCACCTTTTTCATTGAACAAATCGATATAAACTACGCCACTTTTACGCTCAGATGGCGTTTTGTATTCCTGATAGATTTTAAACCAAATGGTCTCACCTGCATAAAATCTAGACTTATTAGCATGTATTAAAATTCTTTCGCTCGTTTCAATTGAATTTGAAGAGACAACTTCTTCGTTCTTGATTGTAGAGATAATCGGTTGCTCTTTTGACCGAAAATCTAAGGGAAGTATTCCCGAAATCTTGAGGAAATTTAGGTCGCCAGCAGGAAAAATATCGTACGGATTTAAAGCATTTCCATCTTTATCCGTCAATATAAAGTCATTTTCGGCCTGTATCCAACTTACCGAATGGCTAATGTCAGAATAAGGATTGTTATAGGGTTTTTTGTTTTTTGCATGAATTTCAAGGTTTTTTGGAATAGATATTTTGAAAGTACCATTAGTCAAAGTGTCAATTTTAATCTCTTCTATTTTTAGCTTAACTATTGATTTGTCAAGTTCGGAGTAGAAGTAATTTCCCCTGACTGCGTTCGAATTTTTCTTTGGTATGTAAAATTCCTGATTACCATTCTTCTGAAGAATAGATTGGAAAATAAACTTACTGCTGTATTTGAAGGCCTTTTCTCGGGATGTTTCCCACGATTGTTTTTGTTTAATGTCAGTTGGGGTTTGTTCAATGAAGAATATATTCGACACAATTCGGTAGTCGGTCCCGTCGGAGTGAAACTCCTTTAAATCAAGAATCAATTTGTACCCCAACGCATCGTTGGTGATGATTAGCGGTACTTTTGAGGTTGCTTTAAGACCATTTTCCGTTTTGACAAAATCAATTTCGTATGGATTTTCGATTCTGCATTTTTGTGCAAATTCGCTTGAGCCGAAAAACAGTTTTTGAAATTGCTGATATTGTTTTTGCCAGTTTTTATCTTTTTTAGATTTAACCTCGAAGTCTCCCATCAGATTTGGGACGAGTTTTAGCTCTATCGTAATGTCGACATTAGTTTGTCCTAGCAAATTTATTTCTTTTGTAAAAGATTCATAACCAACATATCTGACCACCACCTCAAACTTTTCCAATCCAATATCATTGATTGTAAAATTTCCAGTTTCATCAGAAGTAGTAGCTTTCGTGGTATTGTTAATAATTACTGTTCCGTAGGCCAGTGGTTCTTTGGTTTCATGGTCTATTATTTTGCCTTTGATGGATTTTTGCCCAAAAACAAGTTGAGTAAAGAATAACAAAAAAATGGTGATAAGTTTCAGGTTTTTGGTATGCTGTTTTAATCTCGACATTTTACGGCAGTTTGAGGTGTTTTAATAGAAATTAGCGGATTCGTAAATCTATTTTTTTTTTCAATTTCCAAGAAAAATTGGGTACTTAACTAAAAAAGAAGAGTTACCTCTGGAAATGCAAAATAAAAGTAGCTAAAATCTTTTATTTTCTAAAATCCGTTTATAATTCTATATTTGTTGAAAAGTATTTTATATGAATGCATTTAGAGAATATTATGAAGGTACAGAGAATACCTTGGTAATAAAGATTCCGAAAGAATATCAAAAGAAAAGTTTAGAGGTGATAATTCTTCCAGTAGAGGAAATAGATTGTAAACTGCAATTAATGGCCAAAATAGATAAAATCTCAACACATGCCCAAAATAAAAGCCTAACAGAAGAGAAACTTCAAGTTATTCCTTCTGGAAAACAGTTAAATTGAATCTTTTAATAATATTTCTGCAATAAAAATCTTCCAACAAGATTGAAATCAGCTCTCCTCATATTCATTAAAAATCCCGAACTTGGAAAGGTGAAAACCCGACTTGCACATACTATTGGGGACGAAAATGCACTAAAAATTTTTAATAAATTATTGGAAAATATCCATGAAAAGACTTTGGATGTAAATGCTGATAAACTTCTGTTCTATTCCTCCATTATTAACCATAGTGACATTTGGGAGAATGATATTTTTCAGAAAAGATTACAAAATCAATCTCCAGACTTAGGTCAACGCATGCTTTCTGCTTTCGAAGAAGCCAAAGATCTTGGCTACACAAAAGCTTTGATTGTAGGCAGTGATATTTACGAAGTTTCTACAGACATTCTTGATCTCGGATTTACTCTTTTGGAAGATTCTGAAATAGTTATTGGGCCATCCAAAGATGGAGGGTATTATGCCCTTGGTTTTAATTTTGAAAGAATAAATACTATTGATTTTTTAACTCAAATATTCCTCAATAAAACCTGGAGCCACGAAAATGTGGCAAAAGAAGCTTTAGAAATTATTCATTCATTTTCATATACTTGCAACTTTTTGCCTACGCTTAGCGACATTGATACAGAAAAAGATTTAAAAAACTTTTCGGACTTATACAATATTCTATAAAAACTAATGTTTTAGTTACAATCGAATTACTTGTTTTAACATTGTTTTAACATTTGTTACGATAATAATTGTTAAAATTTGTAAAATCCAGACATTACATTTTTTTTCTATCAAAACCCAGACCAATTTGCAAACTAATACTCACTAATAAAAATGAAAAAACTATTACTCTTTGCAATAGCTATAAGCTTTGCATTTACCACAAAAGCACAATCCTATTCCATTAAAGGCTCGCTTATTGATTCAGAAAAAAACACTTTACCATTTACATCGGTGTTTTTGTTGACACCTGGAGACTCTGCCCTTGTAACTTTTGTGAGATCTGATGACGCTGGAAAATTCGAATTCAAAAACGTAAAAAAGGCCAATTATTTGGTAAAGGCTACTTTTGTGGGATATTTTCCATACCAAGAGTTGCACAAATACAATCCAGACGTACCGGTTTTAGACTTAGGTGTTATTGAACTTAAACCTATTCAAAAGGAACTTTTGGAGGTGGTTATCCGAACAGCCAAAGCTCCAATTAGTATTAAAGGAGACACTGTAGAATACGATGCGAGCAAATTTAAAGTACCGCCAGGCTCTTCGGTAGAAGAATTATTGAGAAAGTTACCCGGTTTTCAGGTTGATGCCGAGGGCAACATGAAAGCTCAAGGTGAAACTGTCAAAAAGGTAACAGTAGACGGTAAAAGGTTCTTTGGTGACGATCCTAAATTGGCTACTAAAAACTTACCTGCCGAAGCTATAAACAAAGTTCAGGTTTTTAATGACAAAACCGATCAGTCAAAACTAACCGGTGTGGATGATGGAAAGCATGAAAAAACTGTAAATCTTGAACTGAAAGAAGAGTTTAAGAAAGGAGGCTTTGGTAAAGGCACAGTTGGAGCTGGCTCGGATAGCAGAGTAATGGCAAAAGGAAATTACAATAAGTTTGACAGTAAAAACCAGTTTGCTGTTGTGGGTTTTGGAAATAACATCAACCAAACAGGACTTTCGAATAACGACTACCAAGACTTTAAAGGCAGTCAGTCTTACAATTGGAACGACAACGCTGACTTCGGATTCTCACAAGGGGGCATGCGGTTTATATATTTTGGTGATGATGAAGAGGAAGGTCTAGAGATACCTCAATCATGGCGACCAGGACAAGGTTTGTCGAAAAATTATGCTGGTGGCATGAACTACAACTACGACACCAAAAAGACAAAAGTAAGCTCGAATTACTTTTTTAATCAGTCTAGCCAGTCAATGAATCAGGCCACGAATTCTCAGTATTTTTTGCCAAATGGTCAGTCTTATTTCACAAAGGATTCAAGTTTTAATTCAAATTATTCTCAAAACCATAGAGTTAGTTTTAGGTTTGAAAAAATGGTGGACTCATTGAATACCCTGATATTGAATGTAAACTCTAAAATTGGTAATCGCTCCCAGAATTCAACAAGTTTGACTGATTTTACCAACATTGGAGATGAGAAATTCAGAAACCAAGATAAATTAAATAATTATTCGGCCAATAACTTCATTTTACAAAGTGCTTTGGTTTATCGTCATAAGTTTATGAAAAAAGGTCGAAATTTTGCTTGGTCAGGATCTTACAATAAAAATTCTAATGACCAAGAAAGTGTGCAAAAAAACAATATTAATCAATTTACAGTAGTTGGAGATAATTTCTCGATTGGAAATAGGAATTTGAATCTAAACCAAAACGTGTTGGCACCTTCGAGTAGTTATGAGCTCAAGTCTAGTTTATTGTTTATTGAACCGTTAAACAAAAAGTTTTTTTTAGAGACATTCTATAATTTCAGCGATTTAAATCAAACTGTTGATAGAGATGTTTATGATTTGTTTTCTGACAATAAACCACGGGTGGATTCATTAAGTAGGTATTTTGAAAACCAAATTATCTATAATAGAATAGGGTCTGCTTTAAGATATTCTAACAAAGGATATAATTTGGCAATCGGTGCTGCAGCTCAACAATTCAACATTGACGGCAATTTTTATAATAATCAAAAAGGTGCTTTGATTGGCAATATTAGCAATACTTACCAGTCACTTTTACCAAACGTGAGTGTAAATATTGACCTTAAAAACAACAAATATCTATACAGTAGTTTTGAAATTGGTGTAGCGGCTCCAAAAATCAGAGATTTAACGCCTTTTACAGATAATAGCAATCCTTTATTTATCAGGAACGGAAACCCAGATTTATTACCTACTACCTCAAGAAGCGGAAATGTAGGTTTTAGTTTGTTCAATCCGGTATCATTTATTAATGTTTTTGCTAACCTCAATTATGCCAGCTATAAAAATCAAGTAGTTTATAATCAACAAATTGATGCAAGTTTAGTGACAACTTTAACGCCTGAGAATATTTCAGGTGGAAATAATTACGGGTATTATTTAAGTTTTGGATTTCCAATCAAAAAGACCAAGGTTTCGGCTAATTTAGATTCTTACAGTAATTTTGGCAAGAATTTAATATACATAAACAACAATCTAAATGACAATAAAAGCCAAAATTACCACTTCGGTTTTCGTCTGGATTTAACCCCAATTGATTGGTTCTCATTATTTCTTTCGGGAGGCTCTGGAATCAATTTCTCTGAGTATTCTATTGCTTCTACACAAAATCAACGTTTTACGCAAAACGACCTAAGAGCAAATATGACCATCCAGATGCCAAAGTCTATTTATTTCACGACTGATTTTAATTATACCAGCTATCAAAACAAAAAACTGGGCTTCAATCAACAACTTCCTATTTTGAATATGAGTACTTATAAGATTTTAGGCAAAGCCAAAAAGTCTGAGATACGATTCAGTATTTATGACGTGTTTAAGAAAAATGCAGGTATAAGACAATCAGCATTTCAAAACGTGATAACTTCGTCAGTTACCCAAACTTTGACACGGTATTTTATGGTAACTTATACTTACAACATGCGTGGGGTATCGGCAAAAGTTAAAAAAAGTAGATGGGAGTAGTTTTAAAGTAAAATAAAAAAAATCAAAAAATGAGAAATATAGTTTTAATAACAATTTTAATAGCAACAGCAATTTCAACTTTCGCTCAAAAGTCGGCCGGACAAATAATTTATGAGCGAAAAACTGATTGGGTAAAAATCAGGAGTAAGGCCACCTATCTGTCACAAGAAGAAAAAGACCGTATGGCCCAAACTTGGAAAAATGATACAGAGTATAAGCAAAAAATGGTTTTGGATTTTAATGATAAAACCAGTTACTATACCTTTCAAGATCAACAAGAACAATCTGAAGATGGTACTTACAGTTGGAGAAATGACGAGTATAGAATAACGAGGGATTTTGAAAACGAAAAGCTTTTGGAAATTCATGAAATGTTGGGTAAAACTTATATTCTAGAGGATAGTTTAAAAATGCCTAAATGGAAAGTTTTAAATGACATAAAGGAGGTAGCAGGGTATATTTGTATGAAAGCCAGCATGGTAGACACTGTAAAGAATCAAAAAATAATAGCTTGGTTTAGTACTGAAATTCCAGTTTCCTCAGGTCCTGAGCGATTTTATGGTTTACCTGGAATGATTTTAGAAACGGACATAGATGAAGGTGCAATAGTGTTAACGGCCACAAGCATAATTTTTAATCCAGCACAAGAGATTCCCAAATTGCCAAAAAAATTGAAAGGGAAAAAGATAGCCTTAGCAGCGTATAATGATTCAATATATACTTATATAAAACAACAAGAATCTTTGCATAGATTTCCTTGGGGAATAAGGTACTAAGGATTTTTTTTGTCAAACACTTGCCAGAATTAATAGGTAAGTGTTTGGCTTATCAGCCAAAGTTTGAGTGTCCAAAGTTTGTGTGTCCAATTTTTGTGTCCCCACAAACTTTACCAATATTCACCTCTTCTTAGCAAACCACCTGTAAAACGTCGACCCTTCAATGTCAGCCATATAGTTCCAGATGACATCGTTTTTGGGGTTTACAATGGTTTTGTGGTCTTGAATTAGAATATTTTTGCCTTCGATATCTTTTAATATTTTACCAAGTTCTTGAAGTTTTGGATTGTCGGAATCCATCAATTGGTCATCGATTGAAGTTTTATGGCTTATATTTTCGGCAGAAGTCCAAATAATTGATTTGCCAAGTTCAAAGCCGATATGCCAAGTGGCACTTATGGCCATATAAGCCAATACGGCATATTTTCTAAACGATTTTTTTTCTTCTATCAAAAACTGCCCAACCTTCAACATCAATAAGAACAAAGCCGGTATTGAAAGCCTTCCTGGAAAATCAATGCCATAACCTTGTTGGAAAAAAGGCAAAGGTATAAGGACAGCAACAACTAACCAATACAATGCATTTTTCTTAAATCTTGGACTAATCAAAAAAGCAATAATGACCCAAGAAAGCAACATGAACACGATGAATTTCTTTGGAGAATGACTTAAAACTTGAAAAAACTTAGCGGCTTTGTTTGAGTTTAAATAAAGGAAGTTTAAAGCAACCACTAGGCCTGCACCCAAAATATTTTGAAAACTGATATAGGGGACAAAATGCTTCCAGAAGTTTTGAAATAATTTGCCTTCGAGGTTGGTGAAAAAATAATAAAGTACAAAAGGCAAAAGGCCTACAAAAGCAAAAGGGCTAAGGAAAAAGCAAAGACTATAAAGAAATAATAGGTTCTTTTTAGGGCCTTTGTTGAATATCAAAAGAATAATTAGCCAAGCCGTAAGTGATTGATTAAATGTCCAATATATCAAGCCAAGATTGCTGTCAGCGTATAATATCATTCCAGCCCAGAGCGGATTGGCTTTTTCTGCATATATGTCAATGAAAGAGTTTTTGTACAAAGCCCCAATGAAAAATAAGGTGCCCCAGCCAAAAAACAAAAGGAGTAATTTAAGATTAAATCTCTTTAAATATTTGCCAACTTGGAACACCACCAAAACTGTTCCGATAAAGGTCCAAAGGAAAAGTGCAAAACGAGCGGCACTAAGTCCAAACAGCTTCCCAACAGCAGCAGACGGCAAATAAAAACCAAGATAATAAGTCATCATGGTGGTTTTGCCTTCGAGAAAATGTCCCGGAAATCCTGTGACGTGGTACATTACTGGCCAATCATATTTTACAAGATCTGCAAAAAGTGCTCCTCGGTATAAGTGGTCATTGTTTTGGTAAGTGTAGTGACCAATACCAGAAAAGAAAATAATAAATAGAATGATTGTTAATGCCCAAATGATTGTTTTGGGCTTTTTGATCAAAAGAAAATTGATTTCAGGATCAGAGTCTACATTTTTTAAACTAAAAAAAATAGACACTAAAGTAATTGCCGAAAAGGCAAAAGCGGAGGGTAAATTGAGCCATGACACGCAAAAAATCAGAAAAGGCAAACTCAAATACAAATATGCTGATTTCGTTAATATGCTGTCCCAATTATATCTCATCTACCTTCTTCTTCTAAAAGATTAGTTCCTCTTTTTATGGTTTTTAAAATCAAATATACCACTGTGCTAATGGCAAAACCCCAGAACCAAAACGTTGGCCTAAAAGTATATTCTCCCCATTTTATGTATTCACCAACTACTTCAAAGAGATAGAAAAGGCCAAACATTGCTGCCACACCATTTTTCTCTTTTTTTAATATTTTTTTTATCGAAAATGGATATTTCGGATTTGTTGGCACCTGAAATTTTGGAATGAAAGCAGGTTTGTCAGCTGCCCAATTTAGGTAAGCTTCTCCAAATTTTCTTCTCAAGAATGCTTCCTCCGCAAACATTATGCGTTCGTAATATACCCAATACATAAATGTAAAAGCCACAATATACCAAAGGTCAGCTGTAAGCATTCCTACAGCAAGCCACATCAAAAAATTGCCAAGATAAAGTGGATGGCGGACTATCGAATATATGCCCGTTTGATTGAGTTCATCTGCTACTTGGCCTTCCGTTGTATTTCTTCCAGAGGTATTTTTAGGTGTGTGTCCAACGGCATAAATTCTTACTAAAAGTCCCAAGAGGCCAACGGCAAGACATATTAGCCAATAATCGAAACCGAGATTGGGATAGCTTAAATTGTGTATTTTATAGATATAAACCCCCAAACCTGAAAGTAAAAATACCAATGGGATGTAACTTCTATATTTGAACAAAACATTGCCCTGATCTTCTAATTCCTCTATTAATGCCATAAATCGTTAATTATTCTGCAAAGGTAATGAATAATGCCTTTTTTGCCGAAATAATATTATTGCTAGCTTTAAGTTTGGCTTTTTTAAATAAAAAGACAGAAATGTAACCGTTGGCTAAGTATAATTTACTTCTAACTATTTTGGTAGACTTTTTGAAATGAAGGATTTAGTGCTTTCCTAAAATTTTAAAAACAAAGACGTGAATACTTTTTCAAAAAAACTACTTTTTATAAGCGGAATTTCAATAACCTTACTTGGCTCATGTAATAAAGAGGATGTAGTTAAAGAGCCGACTGTTCAGGAGTTGCTCACAAGCAAAGAGAAAAAAGAATGGTTAATAAAATCAACTGCCATTGAAGTAATAAATTCCAGCGGTATTGTTAATACATATCCGCTCACACTAGACTGTGAGGTTGATGATATCTGGGAATTTGAAAAAACTGGTGATTTTAAAAAATATGAAAATAAAACAAAATGCAAAGGTGAGCCAAACGAATTAAAAGTTGAAAGTAAGTGGCTTCTGGAAGAAAATAACAAAGTGATGTATTTTTCGAATTGGCGTTTTCTAAATAACAAAGAAATAAAAGATTTAAGACTTAATGTCGAAAATGTAACAGACTCATCTTTTACACTTATCGGGAATAAAATTTATGCCAATACTGGAAAACTTACGCTAGTTTTTAAAAAACTTTGAAATAATTAAGCATCCAAACCAGTAGCTTTTTCTAATAAATTTTGAGCTTTTGATTTCGGTTCTATCATTTTTTGGGTAGGACCAGGAATCGCATTTAAATCTACTTCCCAGTTCATCGATGCCGCCAACTGATTCATCATTAATTTTAATTGGTTGGCAGCAATTTGGGGCAAATCACTCTCTTGAGCTTTTTCCTGCATCAGTTTTTTAGCCTGAGCTAATATAGCTGTGTAATCTTCGTTGTTAAACTTATTTAAAATACCCTGGTTTATATCATAGAATTTGTAATCCGTATCTACTGATAATATTTCCGCAGGAGCAAACTCCTCAATAATCAGCTTTCGTTCATTATTCTCTTTTCTAAACTTCATTTTTGAGAAATCATACCCAACTGAAACCTTGGCCTTTGCCACTACTAAAGCCTTATTGCTAGATTTAAACATTCCCCAAAATTCCTTCTGAGAGTTGTGGTCGTATATCTCTGTAAAATAACCTTCGGCTAAAACTACCTTAAATACTTTCTCTATTCGCTCTAATAATATATTGGATTCTATTCTCAAACTCTCCTTGTTGTCTTTGAGTTTTTTGCCATACATCCAGTTGAAAATTTGCCATGACGCCAAGCCTCCAACTACCAAAGCAATAATAAACAAAACAAACTCCATGTTGTATTTTTTAGATTTGAAAATCTAAATTAAGAACAATATCATAAATTTGTCTAAATTTTTAACAAATCATTATCAAACATACCCTTATTATATTGGTTGGTCCAACGGCTGTGGGCAAAACAGATTTGGCTGTAAAATTGGCCAAAAAGCTTTCTTGCGAAATTATTTCGTGCGATTCTCGGCAGTTTTATAAAGAAATGAGCATCGGTACCGCCAAGCCAAGTTTGGAAGAAATGCAAGGCATTAAACATCATTTTGTAGATTCTCATAGTGTAGGTATTCATTATAGTGCGGGAGATTTTGAAAGAGATGTCGATAGTTTTCTAAATAAATATTTCCAAGAAAAAGAGGTGGCCATTATGGTTGGAGGCTCTGGTTTGTTTGTACAAGCCGTGGTTTCTGGACTCGACGATATGCCCGAGGCTCCTCTACAACTTAGAGCCCAATTGATGGAAAGGCTAGAAAAAGGTGAACTCTCGCAACTGCAGGAAGAATTGAAAAAACTGGATGAAATTACTTATAAAAACATAGACCTTCAGAATGGACAGAGGGTAGTTAGGGCTTTAGAGGTGTGTTTGAGTACAGGAAAACCTTATTCATTGTTTCAAAAAAATGCACCAAAAAAGCGTGATTATGACATTGTGAAAATCGGAATTGAGTCTCCACGAGAGGAGCTTTATGAACGAATAAATAGGAGAGTGGATAAAATGCTCGAAAGCGGTTTGGTAAAAGAAGTAGAAAGTTTATTGGAATTTAAAAATCAAAATGCTCTTCAAACCGTTGGATATAAAGAAGTGTTTGGTTTTCTGGAAAACGAATACGATTATCAAACTATGGTTGATTTGTTGAAAAGAAACACCCGTCGGTATGCCAAAAGGCAGATGACTTGGTTTAAAAACAAGGATAATTTCGAATGGTTTGATGCTCAGGATATTGAAAAAATATTGAGTTTTTTAAAGCAAAAACTGAAATAAAAAAAAATAAAATTCGGTTTTTGCCTATCGATGTTTTAAATTTAAAAAAATAAAATTCTACGCTTTCACTAAATAAAAGCCAATGTCAAAGATAATAATTGCAATAGATGGGTACTCTTCGTGTGGAAAAAGTTCCACTGCCAAAAAAGCCGCTGCTTATATAGGATACAGTTATATTGATACAGGAGCAATGTATCGTGCCGTAACTTTGTTTTTTATTCAAAATCACGTTTCAGCAAGTTCGGAAAAAGAAGTTGCAGCTGCTCTGGAAAATATAAATATTGAGTTTAGGTTGAGTACAACTGGTTTGAACGAAACCTATCTTAATGGGCTGAATGTAGAAGATGAAATTCGGAAATTATATGTAGCCAATAAAGTAAGTGAAGTCAGTGCTATAGCCGAAGTAAGGCATGCAATGGTTGCTCAACAACGCAAAATGGCCAAAAAGAGAGGTTTTGTAATGGACGGTCGAGATATTGGCACCGTTGTTTTTCCAGAAGCTGAATTGAAAATTTTCATGACTGCAGATCCGCTTGTAAGAGCTCAAAGGCGACAAATAGAACTGATGGCTAAAGGCGAAATTACAGACTTAGAGGATATTTTAAAAAATATAGAAAAAAGAGATATCATAGATACAACCAGAGCCGAAAGTCCACTTAGGCAAGCCGAAGATGCTGTGGTTATTGATACTACTTTTATGACGCTTGATGAGCAAGTAGACCAAGTGATACTTTTGGCGGATATGGTAATTTCGCAAAAACTTAGAGGATGAAAACCTACGATTTTATAATTGTTGGAAATGGACTCGCAGGTTCTTTAATAGCAAATGAGCTCTTAAATCGAGGTCAAAAAATTATTGTTTTTCAAGACAATTCGCTCAAATCTTCCAGTTCAGTAGCTGGTGGTATGGTCAATCCAGTTACTGGTAAATATTTGGCAAAAACATGGCTGCATGAGGAGCTTTTTGGTCTTTTGTTTGAATATTATCGTACTTTAGAAAACGAATTAGGTGGAAGTTTCTTTCATCAAACGGGCTTGTTTAGGCCTTTTTCTAATCCCGAAAACAAAAAGCATTTTCTAAATCAAATTGAAAAAAATAGGTTAGAAGATTATTTAGAGGTTATTGAAGATGTTACTGAATTTCAAAAGCATTTTAAAATCGAATTGGGAGGAATGTTTACCCAAAAGGCGGGTTGGTGTGATGTACCTCTTTTAGTTTCTAGAATTAAAGAAAAATTAATAAAAAATGAAGCTTTAATTGAAGAAAACTTTGATTATAGTTTGTTAAGGACAGAAGAGGAGAGAGTGAATTATAAAAACATATTTGTTTCGAAGATTATTTTTTGTGAAGGGTTTTATGCTTCTAAAAATCCGTATTTCGATTGGTTGCCATTTAATCCTGTGAAAGGAGAGACGCTGATTGGAGAAATTGAGAATTATAATGTAAAACCGATCGTTAACCAAGGTAAGTGGTTGATGCCTTTGGGAAACAATAAAGTGAGGTTAGGAGCAACATACAGTTGGCATAGTTTGGATTTCGAACCGACGGAAAAAGCAAAAGATGAGCTTTTGGCCACTATGAACAAAGTGCTAATTTCTGACTTTAAAATAGAAGATCAACAAGCGGGAATTAGGCCCGCAACTAAAGATAGGAGACCTTTTGTAGGTGTTCACCCAAAATATAAAAACCTTTTTATTTTTAATGGGTTAGGAACAAAAGGGGTATCGTTAGCACCGTATTTTACGGGACAATTACTCGATTTTATATTTTACCAAAAAGATATTAATCCAGAAGCAAACATTGAAAGGCATTATTCGTTATATTCGTAAACCTTAATTGGCCTTCACCGTTTTTTTGACCAATTTTTTAAACTAATGAATTCTAAAAATATACTACTATTTTTGCTCATTTTGTTGGTATCTACTAGCATCAAAAGCTACAGCCAGCGATATTATGGTGTCACCGATGAAGAATTTGGGCAGAGTAAAATTCAAAGGAAGAGATTCGACTGGAAAACAATCAGAAGTAATAATTTTGAGTTGAATTTCTATCGTGGAGGTGAAGAACTCGCCAAAAAATCTGCTAAAAAGGCGGAAGAGGAATACGAGAAAATTACCGAAACTTTGGGCTATACACCGTTTTCGGTAATGAAAATCTACATTTATAACTCGGTTGATGACCTCAGTCAAAGCAACATCGGAAGTATGGCACCTAATGATGTTGATGGCGGAATATTGAATCTGTCCAAGGCCAGAGTTCAACTTGCATATTCTAAAAATGACTCACTTTTTTACAATAAACTTATCAAAGAAATCGCCACCTTATTTGTTTATGATATGTTGTATGGCGGTAGTTTGAAGGAAGCTGTCCAGAGTCAATTGCTCCTTATGGTTCCTGATTGGTATATTACCGGCGTTTCTGCTTACATAGCTGAGCCAGATAATAATCTAAAGAATCAACTGTTTAAAGAGACCATACAAAAAAATCAAAACCAAAAATTATCGCAAATAACTGGAAAAGATGCAGAGATAATAGGACAGTCTATTTGGCATTATATCGCATCAAAATATGGTAAAGATAATATATCCAACATTCTGAATCTTACTAGGATTATTAGAAATGAACAGTCAAGTATCACAAGTACTTTGGGTGTTTCTTTTAGTAAATTTCAAAAAGAATGGAAGAGTTATTATATAGATGGCCCTTCTAAAATAGAACAAAAGGCGGAGGTTGTTAATAAGGTGGAGACTCCCAAAGCTACTGTAGGATTGACTAATCTCAAATCAAATGAAATAGATACAGATAATTACGTTTTTGATGAAGTAAATGTTCAAAAATATAAACTACAAAAGAAAGATGATGAGTTATCTTTGGTAAAATCTATAGAAGAGAAGCCGGGTAAGTTTAAGAAAAGTACAGATGAATTGAAGATAAGTCCAGTAAAATCATACAAGAATTTGTTGGTGTCTGGCGGTAATGACATAAGTATTTTGATGGACCCAGCTCGAAGATTTGGTGTAGGTTATAAGCTTATATTTAATGATCTATTAGAGAATAATGTCTTTACTTTAAAAACTTACGTAAGGCCTTCAGCTCCATTTTTTAAGAATTACGATTATTCGCTTTCTTATGGGAATTATGCTAAAAAAATAGATTATCTGTTTAAATTTGAGAAAAGGTCAATAAATTTTGAAAGTATAGATGAATCTAATAATTACCTTTTTAGGCCTTTAAAAATCTATCCACAGTCAGATAAATCGATTTTGTTATCCCGTAGAATCCTTTCTCAGACTATTTCTGCGAGTGTTATATATCCTTTTACTCAAAATCTTAAATTTGTTTTTAGTCCAACTTTTTTAAAAACCACAGACATAGAATACGACCTGCCAGGTCGTGAAAACATAAATAGTACTTTCCTTTCATCAGATTTTCAATTGGTTTTTGATAATACGATAGGGAATGCCAATGGGGTTGAATATGGAACAAAAGGTAAAATTTCATACCAAAGAAATATAAATCTAAAAGATAATTCACAGAATTTTCAAGGTCTAAATTTAGACTTAAGGCATTATCAGAAATTGGTAAAAGGACTTGTTTTGGCAGGGAGGTTTAATTTTGGAAGATCAATGGGTAATGCTCCTAAGTATTCGTTTCTTGGCGGTGTAGAAAACAACCTCAATAGGTCAATCTATGATGCAAAGGGTTTACTACCAGGCCCAACTGGTGACTTCAGAGATATACTTTTTTATAATTTTCCAGGACAATTAAGAGGTTTTGATTTTGCGAGACTTTTTGGCAATAATTACATATTGTCAAACGTAGAGTTAAGAGCACATTTAGCAGATTATTTTCCAAGGAGTTCTTTGTCGAGTTCATTTCTTAGGAGTCTTCAAGTGGTTGGTTTTTATGACATTGGGACTGCTTGGAATGGAACAAAGGGGCCTTTCAGTAGGCAAAATAGTCTGAATACTATCTTGATTGGTTCAGATGGTATTAGTCCGTTTTTTGCTGAAGTTACAAACTTCAAGAATCCATTTTTAATGGGAATGGGAGTAGGTGTAAGAACCACAATTTTAGGTCTTTTCGTGAAAGCTGACTACGCTGTTGGTAAAGAAGATAAAGATTATAATAAGCCCAAATTATATATTTCAGTAGGAAAAGATTTTTAAATTTATAAGCATTTTTTTTCTTTTAATAGCCTAGCATTATGTTAGGCTATTTTTGTTTATTTTTTATTGGCATAGTTTTGGTTGATAAATACTTACCATAGTTTTAGCCATTTTTAATACAAAATTCTTCAAAAAGCATGAAAATACTCAAATTTGATTGAGATGACATAGCTGTCTGATTTTTAGTAATTTATGAGTTTTTTTCCCTCCGTTTAAAAAATAAAATATTATTTTTTTTGATTGGCATAGTTTTGGATACATATAATTCGTGTGTAGGGCATATTGGCTTTAAATCAATCTGTTCAACAATTTTTATAGGATTATAATTTTTCCCAAATGGAAAATATTTACAAAATAAAACCGGTAGCAAATTCAAAAAGCCCACTTTCAAAATCAATTGAAAGTAGGAAATCTTTATTTGGCAAAAACAAGATTGAAATCAACTCGGTTTCAGGAAATGTTTTATGTGATAATCCTCAAAACGGTCATTTGGAAATTAAGCACAACAATATGATAAACAGCAACTTATTTATAAAAACACTAGGAAATAACAATTACAATTTTACTTTTTACAAATTTATGAAACAGCTTTCCTTCCTAATTAAATTTGTCAGTCTTTTACTGCCTTTTAAGTTCTTCAATGCAAATGCTATTAAAGATCGTTTTGGGGGGGTAGGGTATCTCGACACTGGTAAACAAAACTTTGCTAAATTCAATATTGCAGCTGCAATATTTTTTGTGTTTGCAAGTAGTTTTGCTTTTGCCGCTGAAGTTGACCTTGCTGTCAAGCAAAAGGTTGATAATTCAATGCCTACCGTAGGTTCAACTGTAAAGTACACGGTTACTTTAGTAAACCAAGGCAATACTACTGCTACAAATATTGTAGTAGAGGATGTAGTACCCATTGGAGGTTTAGGGGCTGTTTCAGCAACACAAACTGGTGGGTCTTGGTCTTACATAGGTGGAACAGGTATTGGTACATGGACTGTTCCAAGTCTTGCAGGTGGAGATTCTCTTTTACTTGAAATATCAGGTACAGTTTTAACTCAAGGAGTGTTTTTTAATATTGCAGAAATAAAATCAAGTCCAGATACAGATATTGATTCTGTGCCTGGAAATTCCGATCTTTCGGAAGACGATATTGCTACTTCATGTTTTTCAGTTCCAATACCATTTTATTCGGGCGATCAATATACGGTAGAAGTACCTGCTCCCTTTTCCTATGGAACTGGGATTGTTTGGTATAGAAACAATTTGCCTATAGGACCTGGGTCTCCTTTCGCTACAGTGAATGGAGATAATTCATTAACAATAAATGATATTGGATCTTATACATTTACTACAAATTTAACGACCTGTTCTGCTACTGGTTGTTGTGCTATAATATTTGAGCAAGGGTCAATTTTTGATTTGGCTTTAACAAAAATGCCAAATGTTAACACAGTTGTTGCAGGCGGACAAATAACTTACACAATAAAAGTTTATAACCAAGGAAATATTGTAGCTACAAATATCCAAGTTTCAGATTATATTCCAACTGGTTTAACTTTAGCTGATGCCAATTGGTCTGCGAGTGGTGGTGTGGCTACATTGGTTTCTCCAATTGCCACTTTAGCAGCTGGCGATACAGCAACACGAACAATCACATTTAATGTATCATCAACTTACACAGGAAGTCTTAGCAATAGTGCCGAGATTTCTTCTGCAAAAGGACCTTCGGGCGAAAATGTTACAGATATAGATTCAGATTTGGATAATAATCCAAATAATAATGGTACTCCAATAGATGACGAAATTACACAAAATGGAAAAACAGGCGGCGATAATGATAATTCGGATATTGGCGTAATTACGGTTACACCAGCACCTATTTTTGACCTTGCATTAAGGAAAACTTCTGTTTCAACATCTGTAGTGGCTGGTGGACAAGTAACTTTTGATATTCATGTTTTCAATCAAGGTAACTTAGAAGCTACCAATGTTCAGATTTCAGATTACATACCTACAGGTTTAACGCTAGCAGATGCCAATTGGACAGCTACTGGAGGTATAGCAACAAGGATTACGCCGATAGCGAGTATTTTAGTTGGTGATACCGCAAAGTTGACCATTACTTTTAATGTTTCGCCAACATTTAGCGGAGCATTGACAAACAGTGCAGAGATCTCAGCGGCACAAGGTCCAGGTGGATCTGTTGTAACTGATATAGATTCAAATCCAGATAATAACCCCGCTAATGATGGTACATCTCAAGACGATGTAATAACAGGAAATGGAAAAACCGGAGGTGACGAAGATGATTTTGATATAAGTACAATCAATGTTACTACAGTACCAGTATTTGACTTAGCTCTAAGAAAAACTGTTTTGACGACTGGCCCAATTTACCCAGGATCTACAGTTACATTCAAAATCGATGTATTTAACCAAGGTACCGTAATGGCAACTGGAGTTAAAATTACAGATTATATACCTGCTGGATTAACACTTGCAGATCCAGATTGGACTCAAAGTGGTGCAACTGCTCTATTTAATAATCCAAGTTTGGTAATTTTAGCTGGACAGTCGGTTCCATTGACTATCGATTTTGTGGTTAGTAGTACTTTCGCTGGTGGTCCAGTAAGAAACTCGGCAGAGATTAGTGATGCTAAAGGCCCTTCTGGCGAAGTTGTTACAGATATAGATTCAAATCCTGACAGTAATCCAGCCAATGATGGTACTTCAATTGATGATGAAATTGCACAAAATGGAAAAACTGGCGGTGACGAAGACGATTCAGATTTCGCAGATATTACTGTAACTCCAGTAGCATCTATAGGTAATTTTGTTTGGTTAGATGTTAACCAAAATGGTGTTCAAGATCCTGGTGAAACAGGAATAGGTGGTGTTCTTGTTACTTTAGAAAGACCTGATGGTTCATTTGTAGCTTCAACTACAACTGATCCTAGTGGTGCATATCTATTTGCTAACTTAGTCCCTGGAAGTTATGTTGTCGTTTTCGGAAAGCCATCTGGTTATTCGTCTAGCCCAGCAAATTCAGGAGGAGATGACGCTAAGGATAGTGATGCAGACATGACAACTGGAAAATCTGGAGTATATGTTCTTGCCGCAGGTGAATATAATCAAACAATAGATGCTGGATTCTACTTGCCGAGCTGTGCTGATATCATTTCTATATCTGCTGTAGATTCAGACATTTGTTCTGGGGACTCAACTAATTTGGTTGCTACTTCATCAAATGGAATATCAATTAATTGGTATTTGGTTCCTTCAGGTGGAACACCAATGTTTACTACAAATAGTGGTCAAAATCACCTAGTGTTCCCAACTACTACAACAGTATATTATGCTCAATTAAGCAATGTAGCACTTGGTTGTCCAACAGACAGAACTCCTGTTGCTTTAGTAGTAAACCAAAGGCCTCTAAATCCTTCATGTGGAAGTATAATAGAGATATGTACAGGAACAACGGCGGATTTGAATACACATATTATTAACGGGATTACAACTCCAGGAGGTACTTTTGAATGGCACACAGGCTTCTTGCCTAGCTCTCCACTAGTTGCTAACCCTTCTGCTGTTGGCGTTGGAACATATTATTTGTTCGAAAAATCAGGAGCTGGATGTTATAGTAATCCTACTCAAGCTGTTGTATCTGCTAAAAGTTGTGAGTTAACAATTGATTTGTCATTGTTGAAAACAGCAAATATGCGTACTGTAAATGTTAATGATAATATCATTTATACCATTGAAGTAGCCAATGCAGGCCCTGATGCTGCAACTAACGTTGTGATTGAAGATAAACTACCTTCAGGTCTTCAGTTTGTTTCTAGTTCTTCATTTGCAAATGCAAGTGGTACTTTAACTGCTGCAATACCAACTATAGCTGCTGGACAAACTATTTATTTAACGTATACTGCTAAAGCAATCGGCACCGGAACCTTGATTAACGTTGCTGAAGTTAAAAGTGCAGATCAGAGAGATTCTGATTCTACACCTGGCAATGGTTCAACGGTAAATGAAGACGATGATGATGATGAAATAGTTAACGTAATCACACCAAATCCAATTGCTGATTTGAGCTTGCAGAAATTGGTGAATAACTCATCACCTTCAGTGGGAGATAATATTATTTATACAATTAGGGTTTCAAATGCTGGACCTAACAATGCCACAAATGTTGAAGTTACGGATATATTACCAGCTGGTTTAACTCTTGTATCGGTTACTGGAGCGGATGTAAATTCTAATAGTGGAAATACAGCTACCGCATCTTTTGCTACGATTTTGGCAAATTCGCAAGATGAGTTTTACATTACAGCAACTGTTACAGGCACTGGAAGTATAACAAACAGAGCAGAGGTTACAAAATCAGATCAGTTAGATCCTGATTCGACACCAAATAATGGTGGAAATGAAGATGATGATGATACCAATACGATTACTGTTCAACAGCTTTGTAATCCTACAACTCCTTTAATTTCTTGTGCAAATCCATATATTTGCCCAGGCGAAAGTGTTTCTATTTCAGCTATTGGTTGTAATGGAACTGTAGTTTGGTCAAATGGAATGACAGGGAATATTATTACTGTTAGTCCTTCGGTTACCACAATTTATAATGCAAAATGTCAAGTTGGAACTTGTTTAAGTCCGAACTCTAACAATATTCAAATTATTGTAAACACTGTAGCTCCACCATTGGTAACTGCTTCAAGTACAACTGTTTGTACAGGAGGTTCAGTTATCCTTACGGCTTCTGGTTGTACTGGTACAATAACTTGGAATAACGGTGTTTTAGGTTCTTCAATTGAAGTTAGCCCATCAGCACCAGTTACATCTTATACCGCAACGTGTAGAATATTAACTTGTATAAGCAATCCTTCTTCTCCAATTAGCATTACACTTACTGGAAATCCAACTGCACCAGCAATTTCGGCTTCGAATAGCAATATTTGTGTAGGTCAAAGTACGGTATTGACAGCTGTTGGTTGTAGTGGAACAGTTACATGGTCAAATGGTCAAACTGGGGCTACTGTTACAGTATCACCAGTTGCAACTACAGTATATACTGCTACTTGTTCTACCGGAACATGTGTTAGTCCGGCATCTGCTGGTCTAACAATAAATGTTGGTTCTTCTCAAACGCCGACAATATTAGCCTCAAATTCTAATACTTGTGGAAATGAGCCTGTTACTTTAACCGTTAGTAATTGTTCTGGAGGAGTATTATGGTCAAATGGAGCAACAACTCTTTCAACGATAGTTACTCCAGTAGCTACCACGACATATTCAGTAACTTGTGGAACTGGAACTTGTGCTGCAACGGCACAAACGACAATAAATGTTGGTGGCTTAGGTATGACGCCTACTATTATTGCATCTGTTAACAATGTATGTGAAAACACACCAGTTGTTCTTTCTGCATCAAATTGCACAGGAACAATCAGTTGGTCATTATCTTCTAATACTTCAGTTGTATTGGGTACAGGTTCAACAATCACTGTTACACCTTCAACAACAACGTCTTACACTGCAACATGTGCGACTGGTACAGGATGTAGTGGATATGCAACAATTGCAATTAATGTAACACCAAATTCTGTTGCACCAATTGTAACTTGTGGAGCCGAAAGAATTTGTAGTGGTGACAGTTTAGTATTTACAGCTCATAATTGTACTGGAACAGTAAATTGGTCGAATGGAGCAACTGGTAATATAATGGTTGTGAGACCACTTGTTAGCACAACTTATTCAGCTACTTGTACTGTAAACGGATGTGTTAGTCCTGCATCTACTCCAGTATTAATTCAAGTTATAACTGAAATCCCTGTAATCACTGCTTCTTCAGAGACAGTTTGTCCAGGAGGAAACGTAACCCTTACGGCTTCAAATTGCTCTGGGACATTGGCTTGGAGTACAGGCCAAACTACTGTAGCAATCACGGTTAATCCAAGTGTTGCTACTACTTATTCTGTTACTTGTACAGTCGAAGGTTGTGTTGGTTCTGCTTCTAAAACTATTAATATAGGTACAGGCCAAACACCAACTATAATAGCTTCTGAAAATAATGTTTGTGCGGGTACTTCTGTAGTGTTGACTGCTAGCAATTGTTCTTCAAGTATTACTTGGAATACGGGTGCGACTGGAAATACTATTACAGTATCACCATCGAGTAATAGTACATATACTGCTTCTTGTGGAAATATTTCTTGTGCAGGAACAGCTAGCATAACAATTAACGTTGTTCCAGCTCAAACGCCTGTTGTAACAACTACGAATGCATTTATTTGTGCAGGGCAAAGTACTACGCTTACGGCATCAGGATGTTCTGGAGGTTTGTCATGGAATACTGGCCAAACATCAGCAACTATTACTGTAAGTCCAACTGTTAATACTACTTATACAGTTTCGTGTGGATCAGGTTCTTGTGTAAGAACTATGAGTCAAGAGATTATTGTTGGTTCTCAAATCATACCAACAGTAACGGCTTCTAACAATAATATATGCTCAGGAGAAAGTGTAACTATTACTGCTACGAATTGTAGTTCAGGAATAGTTTGGAACAATGGTGCTACTACAAGTAGTATTACTGTTACTCCTTCTGCAACAATAGAATATACTGCTACTTGTGGTACTGGCTCATGTGCTGGTTCTGCTAGCGTGACAATAAATGTAGGTTCAGGTCAAACTCCAACTATTTCGACTACAAATCTTAATATTTGTGCTGGTCAATCTACAACACTTACTGTAGCCAACTGTGCAAGCCCAATTTCGTGGAACACAGGTTCTAATTCAGCAACTATAACTGTTTCTCCTTCTCAAAATAGCACTTATGTTGTTACTTGTGGTAGTGGAGCTTGTCAGAAAACAGCAAGTCTTGAAATCATTGTTGGTTTTCAAACAATACCTACTTTAACGGCTTCAAATGGAAATATTTGTTCTGGTGAGTCAATTACTTTAACAGCTTCAAATTGTAGTTCAGGATTAACTTGGAGCACAGGAGCTACTACTGCAACAATAACTGTCTCGCCTTTAGTTACAACAACCTACTCTGCTACATGTGGAACTGGAAATTGTGCTGGAACTGGAAGTGTATTGGTTAATGTATCAACAAATGGAGGAACGCCTCCAAGTATTACAGCTAGCAACACGCAATTGTGTCAAGCTGGAAGTGTAACTCTGACAGCCACTAATTGTTCTGGAACTGTAAATTGGTCAAATAGTCAATCTGGAAGTTCAATTACTGTTACTGTAAGTACGACTCAAACATTTACGGCAACTTGTTCCTCAGGTACTTGCGTTAGTGTAGCTTCTAATCCTGTTACTGTAACAGTTGGTTCTCCAGCTGCTCCAGTTATAACTAGCAACGGTACTGTGGTATGCAATGGATCAAGTGTGATTTTAACAGCTACTCAATGTGCTGGAACTATATTATGGTCTAATGGCATGACAGGTTCAGAAATAACCGTTAATCCAGTGGTTACTACTACATATTCTGCAATTTGTAGAATGAGTAATGAGAATTGTGATAGTCCTTCTTCAAATACGATAAGAATAGAGACAAGTGATATTCCAAATCCTCCAACAATCACTTGTAGTGCAAGTAGAATTTGTGTTGGCGAGTCGTTAGTATTGACTGCGATTGGATGTGAAGGAACTGTAACATGGCATTATGATAACACTACAGCTACTGGAAGTACATTAAACATTAATCCATTAGTAACAACAGTTTATACAACTACTTGTTCTATCGGAAACTGTGTAAGTACTAGCTCTGGTGCTGCTACTATTACTGTTGGAAATCCTATTCCACCAATTGTAACTTGTAACAACACTGTAATATGCTCTGGATTGACCACTAACTTAGAGGCTGCCGGATGTGTTGGAACTGTAATTTGGTCTAATGGTATGGAAGGAGCTGTAGTTTCGGTATCTCCAACCACTTTGACTACTTATTATGCAATTTGTGATGCAGGTTTATGTCAGTCTGGTCAATCTAATTCTATTTCAGTAGTAGTTACTGGGGCTGGAGTTAGTAAGCCAACAGTTAATGATATAGTTAATGTATGTCCTAATACTACTGCTGACTTAACCACTGCGGTTACAAGTCAAGCACCTGTAGGCGGCTCAATAATATATAGAACAGGTAATAGCCCTACCTCACCAGCTGTGTCTAATCCTAGTGCGATAAGTTCAACTGGAACATTCTATGCCTTTACTTCATCTGGAAACGGTTGTTATAGCGAAGGAGCAAGAATTAACGTAGGAATTGTATCGTGTGAAAATCCAATTGATTGTACTACTGACCCTGCCACAGCGTCTGTAGGTGCAAATCAAACTTTATGTGTAAGCACAGATTATATTGAACTAAATGGTTCAATTGGCGGAGCAGCTACCACCTCTACTTGGACAACAAATGGAACGGGTACTTTTGAGAATTCAATTGCTCCTGTAACTAAATACTTTATGTCTGCTCAGGATATAATAAATGGTAGCGTAACATTGACATTGACAACAAATGATCCAGATAATGGAGGTTCTTGTCAGGCTGCTTCGGCTTCTAAAGTTGTTACTTTAAATGGTGTTGGTTCTATTCCAACTCTTACTTCTAGCAAATCACCAATTATTTGTCTGGGAGATTCAGTAACACTTACAGCGAGTGAAGAAGGTACATTTGGATACATGTGGAGTAATGGTGCAACTACAAAGTCGATTGTTGTAAAAACTCCAGGTACCTATACGGTTAAATACATAAATGGAAGTTCATGTATGTCTTTAAGTTCTGAGGGAATTCAAGTTGACATGTCTAATAATTTGGCAGCTCCAACTGTAACATCTCAAACAGCAAATACATGCCCTACTACAACTGTTGATTTGGTTAGTAAGATCACGGGTAACCCTACAACTTCAGGTGGAGTATTTGAATTCCACGTAAGTAATAGTCCTACGTCATCGATGTTGGCAACAGCGAATGCAGTTGGTGAAGGAACTTATTATGTCTTCGAAAAAACTGCGACAGGATGTTATAGTAATTCATCTTCAATTACAGTAACAATTGATGATTGTAATGTTGTTCAAGGAGATGCAGATATTCAGGTAAATATTACTGGAAACAAAACAAGTGTTGTAATCGGAGATCAGGTAACCTATACATTACAGGTTAAAAACAATGGTCCATCAGATGCTACGAATGTTGAAGTTATAAATTTAATTCCTGAAGGGTTAGAGTTAGTAGGAGGAACTCCAGGCTTGTTAACAGAAGGAAACAATCTAAAAGTTGTAATCCCAACTTTAGCTGTAGGTGTAACAAAAACCTACACTTATGTAGCTAAATTGACAAAAGCTGGTGCTGTTGTAAATGTTATTAATAAAGTGTCAGCAGATCAAAATGACCCAATTAATAGTAATAATACTGACGACTTCTCTATAGAATGTACCTCTTGTCAGGAAACTTGTATATCCACTGCCTTGAAAGCTGACACAACATTGCAGTCTAATGGAAGTTATAATATTAAGTTTACCGCACTATTGAAAAACTGTGGAAATGTAGCCTTGACAGGTATTGAATTGATTGAAAACTTAAGCAATATGTTTGCAAGTCCAACACAATTCACAGTTATTCAAAAACCTACTCCTAATGCTGGAAGTAGTTTAGTTGGAAACGATAGCTTCAATGGCTCAAGTGATATTGCAGTATTAAATAAAATGACCAGTACACTAGCGGTAGGAAAAATTGATACGGTTACGTTTGTAATTAATTTACTACCAATGGGTACCGAAGGGCCATATAGTACAAATACAATTGCAAAGGCAGTGGGTATGACAGCCTTTGGAATTGCACAAAATGTTTCGGATGTGTCAAATGATGGCTCAATAGTAGTTGCAGATTTGGATGATCCAACAGTTGTTAAACTGTTCAAATCACCAAGTATTGCTATTGTACTAGCAGTAATTGATACTGTTAAGCAAGCAAATGATAGCTACAATGTAACATTCCAAGCGATTGTTAAAAACAATGGTTCTCTTGATTTGAGCAATGTAATAGTTACAGACACATTGTCTAAATACTTTGGAAACCCAGCGTCTTATACTATGGTAGGTACAGCTATTCCGGTTGGTTCAACCACTCTGGCAGTAAATCCAAACTTTAATGGAAGCACTGACCCTGCGTTAACTCTATCACCTAGCACACTTCCTATTGGTAAACAAGATACTATTTGGTTTACTATTAATTTAGTAACTGGTGGTAAGACAGAATTCCAAAACCAAGCGATAGCACAAGGAACAGGTACACTTACTAATGGAACAACTTCTACTGTTGTTGACCTTTCTAACTCAGGCGTTAATCCTGATGAGCCAGGAAGTAGTCCTACGCAGTTGATTTTTGGTACACAAGACCAAGGTTCAGAGATTACAACTTGTGTAGGTTTAGCATTAACTACAATCAATAAACAAAAGCTTGAAGATGGTACTTACAATGTGACCTACCAAGCGATAATTAAAAATTGTGGTAACCTGAATCTAACAAATGTAGCTATTTGTGATACTTTAAGTAA
Source organism: Lacihabitans sp. LS3-19 (assembly GCF_024343575.1). Taxonomy (GTDB): domain Bacteria; phylum Bacteroidota; class Bacteroidia; order Cytophagales; family Spirosomataceae; genus Leadbetterella. The sequence continues at coordinate 45,296 of NZ_RJUA01000115.1, forward strand.
TACATTCTCATCTCCTACTGAGGTGGTTGTTACAGTAAAACCATACTTGAATGCTGGAAGTAGCTTAGTTGCAGATACTTCATTCAATGGTGTGGATAATACTTGTCTTTTGAAATCGACTGTAAGTAGTTTAGGTTCAGCTCAAACAGATACATTAAGATGGACAATAAATATTAAGTTGAACAGCAACAATGGACCATTTAGAAATAATGTAACGGTTACTTCTATTAGTCCGAGCGGCCAAGTAGTATCAGATATCTCTAATGATGGAATTAATCCAGCACCAGAAGGTTCTAATCCTACCATCTTGAACTTCAACGATAATATTCCAGATGAGCTGATAGGTTTAGCTAAAAATTTGGTTTCGATAACACCAGTAGATAATAGACCTAAGGTATTCGATGTGGAGTTTAAGTTTGTAATGAAAAACTATGGTATTGTTCCATTTGATAAAGTTCAATTGCAAGACAACTTAGCTTACACATTTGGAGACAAGGTAATTATTGATTCTGTGATGATTAAAGACGCAGAAACTGGAATAGTAGCTAATAGCAATTATACAGGAAAAGGCGAGTTGACTAATATGTTGGCAGACTCTATTTCTAGTCTTCCTCTGAAAACTACCAAGACAATAGGCTTAGTAGTAAGAGTAGACATGAACTTGGCCGATACATTGAAATACGAAAACATTGCCTTGGCAATCGGATACTTCACAGGTGGTTCTACTTCAGACCCTTCAGTGAATGGATTGAATCCAGACAAGAATCTTTCAGGAGATCCTTCTGATGATTCGGATCCAACAGTAATTGACTTTACAGGTTTACTTGACCTTACGCCAGTTACGCCTTTAGGTATTGCTAAGTCGGTGGATACTTTAAGTAGTGCAGATGGAAGTTACTTGTTAACATATAAAGTAATAGTTAAAAACTATGGTTCTGTTACTTTAGATAGTATTCAATTGACTGATGATTTAGCAGATGTGTTTAGCAATAATACGCAGTATGTGTTAATGGGAGTGCCGACACTTAACGATTCAAGCACACTGAAAGTTAATGCCGCATTTAATGGTGATTCTACTAAAGGATTGTTGTTGCCAAGTGAAAGTTCATTACTACCAGGTCAATCTGATACACTTACATTTAAAGTGAAAGTGTTGAATACGGATGCCGAAGCTCAAACTTATTTGAACACTGTGAATGGAACTGCACTTTCTGGTACAACTATTGTAACAGATAAATCGTCGACAGGTATGATTCCAGATAAAAACAATGATGGAAATCCTGGAAATGATAATGAACCGACCGCAATCACTATAGAGCCAGCTACCGAAGATACTTCAGCTGTTGAAGTATTGATCACAAATGGTTTATCGCCAAATGGTGACACGCAAAACGACTTGTTAGTAATCAAAGACAAAAACAATGCGGTTACATTGACAGCGGACGATAACATCGAAGTGTTTATATACAACAGATGGGGTCATTTGATTTACCGTTCTGAAAACTACATTAGAGATACTGAGTCAGGCAAAGGCTGGAATGGTGGATCTAATCAGGGAATAAGACTTGAAAATGATGCTTTTGTAGCAGATGGTACTTATTATTATGTGGTTACAAGTACAAATGCTAGATTGTTCGGTGGTAAGCCAGTAGTTAATTATATTACAGTTAAACGTTAAAATATTTAAATGGGGAAATAAAATATTTCCCCATTTATTATAAAAACTAAAAAAATTTATATTTTTGCTAATCTGTTGATTGTCAATTCTTTTTATTGTAATCAATTAGAAAATAAATTTCAGGAAAATATTTATAAATAAACAGACAATGAAACACCTAAATTCTGTCCCGAATAAGGTAATGGTATTATTAATACTTTGCCTTGTATCTACCACAAAAATCTTCGCACAACAAGAAGTAATGTATTCCCAGTATATGTTTAATACATTAGCTATCAATCCAGCTTATGCAGGTAGTAGAGATGTATTAAGTTTAACAGCATTAGGTAGATACCAATGGCTTGATAGAAACATTCCAGGTTCGCCAACTACCTATTCGTTTTCTTTGGATATGCCTATTAAAAACGAAAAAATGGGAATTGGACTTGTTGCCTATAACGACGCTATTGGAGTTGCAGACAATACCGGATTGAATCTTGCATATTCTTATAGATTTAAAATTGGAGCCAAAACTACAATGTCTTTGGGGCTTCAACCTACCATTACAAATGTGAGTCAAGCTCTTTCAAAAGTTAATAATTTGGTTGATTTAAATGATCCGATATTCTCTGTTGATAGAAGTAGATTTATGTTTAATGCGGGTTTAGGTATGTTTATCAGTAATGATAAAAGCTATTTCGGTTTTTCTGTGCCGCAGATGATCGAACAAAAAATATCTCCTGATGATCCCAATAGTATTGGTAAAATCAAAAGACATTATTTTGCTATGATGGGATTTGTTATCGGAAAAGGTAATTTTAAAATCAAACCTTCTACGATGTTGAGATACACCAATGGCTCACCACTTGGCATTGACGGAAACATTAACTTCTGGTTCAAAGACAAAATTGCACTTGGTGTTTCAGGTAGAAAATCTCAAACAGTTTTGTCGGGTCAAGATAATATTGATGCAGTAGTTGGAATGTTCGAACTTCAGCTTACGCCTCAAATAAGATTAGGTTATGCTTACGACTACAACAATAATAGACTGAATACAAAAACTTCAGGTAATTCAGTTTTATACAATAAGTTAGTAGGAACACCAACGCATGAGTGGTTACTAAGGTATGAGTTTGGATACGGAAAGTCTAAAATTCTCACACCGAGGTATTTCTAAAAGATACCAAAGTCCCCCATATAAATAATAAAAATTATGTTTGTCAGGATTAAAAGAAAAATTACACTATTAACGTGTGCAGGATTGATGTCTGTAATGGCTATCGGTCAAAATGCATTGTTGAAAACTGCAGAGCATCATTTCGAGAATCTCAGTTTTATTAAGGCTATTGATGCTTATGAGCAAGCTTTAAAAAAGAAAGGTATTTCAGATACTGATAAGTTTTCTGCAATGAAAAACTTGTCAGAAAGTTACCTAAAAGTTAAAGATGCAGTAAATGCTGAAAGAGTACTTAGAGACATGATGAGCTCTTCAAGTGATTTTTCAGGAGATAATTCAAAAGTTTTATTAAACTATGCTCAAGCTTTAGCCTCCAATGGTAAGTATAAAGAATCTCAAGAGCAATACCAGAAATATCTTGGTATTGTAGATAACGATACAAGAGCAAAAGGATTTTCAAAGCTTTACAACGATGTTAGTGTATTGTCTAAAAATGCTGCATGTTATAAAGTTGATTATTTATCAATCAATACCAATGCAGCCGATTTTAGCCCAACTAGCTATCAAAACGGTTTGATATTTGTTTCAAATCGCCGAACAACTTCAGGAGTAAGAAGAGTTTTCAATTGGAATAATACCCCTTTTCTTGATTTATATCACTTAGAAGATGTGGCCTACCTTTCTGCTACTGAAGCGGGTCTTGGTGGTGGCGGTTCCTCTAAAAAAACAAAATCAGGCTCTGGAGGAATGGTTGGTTCTGACGAATACACAATGCCAACTGCTAATGATTCCCGCACAATTGGTACTTATGGTGGAAAAAACATCTCTCAAGGATATGGTTATTCTGACAAGCCAATTACAGAAAGCGATAGAATGAGTGGTTCAATAAATTCAAAATATCACGAAGGACCTGCCGCGTTTTTTAAAGATGGATCAAAAGTTTTATTTACAAGAAACAATGTTAGTTCTAGTGGTTCCGCTAAAAAAAGTTCTGATGGTATCATCAAACTTAAGCTTTATATGGGTGAAGCTAAAAAAGACAGTTGGGGAAATATAACTGAATTGCCTTTCAATTCTGATGAGTATTCAACTGGTCATCCTGCTCTTTCTCCTGACGAAAAATTATTATTTTTTGCATCAGATATGCCTGGAGGGTTTGGGGGTACTGATATTTATGTAACTAGATACGATGGTACAAACTGGTCGGCACCTGTCAACTTAGGCAATACAATCAATACGAAAGGAAACGAAATGTTCCCTTATGTCGACGAGAAAGGAAACTTATATTTTTCATCAGATGGTCTACCTGGCCTAGGTGAATTAGATATTTTCTTTACACAATTAGATGGTGTTACACAAAAAGGAAGAGTGATTAATCTTGGAGCACCAATAAACTCTAGTAAAGACGATTTCGGAGTTATTACTGATGGGTTAAGACAAAGTGGATATTTTAGTTCTAACAGAAAACGCGGTGGAAATGATGACGACATTTACAAATTTGATAGAGAGTGCGAGCTTAAAGAAGGTTGTGAATTATTAATCGCTGTTTACGATGCGGAAACAAAAATGCCACTGGATAATACTACTATTAATTACGTTGACGAGTTAGGTAACAATATTGAGTTAGTAACCAATTCTGAAGGAATTATTGCTTTGGATAATGTTGCTGTCGATTATGAATATACTTTTAAAACTACCAGAGAAGGATATAGTAATAATAACGTAAGTTATTCAACTGATGAGTGTGATAACGAACCTTCAAGATTAGAAATTCCGCTCGAAAGACCTAGCGAAGCCGATAGCTTAGAAAGAATCACTGAGATTCCAGCGTCTACCAAACTAGGAGAAGATGGTACCGACATTAACATGGATCCAAATGGTGTAAATGGTTCTAATTCAAGCAAAAGTGTTCCAGGACTTAATGATAAAACTTGTATAATCAGAGGAAAAGTAACCTCACAGTCAAATAAGAAAACTTTAGAAGGTGTAGTTGTAACTTTGAGAAATGGGTGTGATGGTTCTACAGTAACAGCACTTTCAGACAAAAATGGAAACTTCCAATTCACTGCTTTAGAAGGTTGTGATTATACTATCGAAGGCAAAAAAGAAAGCATGGCATCAAAGTCTAAGGTGCTTAAAAAGCTTAATTGCAAAGCCAACGAAAATGTGAGCTCTGATATATTGATGTTTACTAAAGGTGATGTTGTTGAAATTGAAAATATCTATTTTGATTATGGAAAATGTAACATCAGGTCTGACGCAAGAGTTGAATTGGATAGATTGGTGAAGTTAATGCGTGATTATCCTAAAATGAAAATTGAGTTAGGATCTCATACGGATAGTAGAAGTCCTTCTGATTTCAATCAAAAACTTTCTGAAGGAAGAGCAAAAGCATCAGCCGATTATTTGTTCAAAAGAGGCATTAGCCGCTCTAGAGTAGAATATAAAGGTTACGGAGAGACAATGTTGACTAATAAATGTGCCGACGGAGTACAATGTACTGAACAAGAGCACCAAGCCAATAGACGTACTGAAATAAAAATCCTTCAAATGGATTAATTAAATAAGAAGTTCTTTAAATTGACCGTTTAGAAATAAACGGTCTTTTTTTTGAGAAAAATAAAATGAGAAAAATATTAGCGTTGCTTTTTTTGACATTTGGTGTAGCGGATGCCCAAGTTGGTTTAATAAACCAGTATCAGTTTAATTATTTGGCTTTAAACCCAGCTCTGGCTGGCGAGAATAGCCCGTTCACATTGAAAGGCTTGATGGGTAAGCAGTTCAATGGTTCTGTAAACTTTAATTCAGTTAATCAACTGCTTGTTTTAGATGGCCAATTGTATAAAAAATCAGGGATAGCCTTTCAGGGCTACAGAAACAATTCTGGTAATATCATAAATACTGGCCTTGGTATGAGCTATGCTAAAGGATATGAAATTGGGGATTTGAAACTGAAAATTGGTGCAAATGCTGGTTTTTTTATTCAACCAAATTTATTGTCAACGCAAATCTCACAAAAAGTTATGCCACATGGAGGTTTAGGTGTTTTTGGTTTTTATAAAAACGCTTTTTTAGGACTTTCAAATACAATGCTATTCGCTTCCAAAAGAATATATGAACCTAAACCCTTTTTAGCCAACTTGGGTTACATCTTTGAAAATGAGTCATTGTTAAGTTTTAATCTAAATTCATTGTATTATTATGATTTCAATTCAAAGAAAAACAATATTGACTTTAATCTTAAAATGTGGGTAAACAAAAGGTTTTCTATGGGGGCATCTTATAGGGTGAATAACATTTATTCCTATTACCAAAAAAGCACTTCCGTTCTTCCGTTTTTAGAATATAAAGCCACAAAGTCATTGAATTTTGGTTTGTCATATAATTCAAATGCCGTGAACGCAAGCAGTAATCCTTCAAATAACTTACAACTAGGCGGTATTTTTCAATTTATGATAAAATATAACAATGACGAGAATGGTGGAGATAGTTGGTTATTTGATAAATTTTAATATTTAGAAAAGTATCTAAATGAAATTTCAAAAAAAAAGCCAAAATTCTAGAGTTTTTCTTTAAAAAGTTCAATAAATCGAAATATTAAGGACATTTTTTATAAAAAAAACACAAATTTTTGCTTATTAAAAATAAAAATATTTAGTTCGCATTAAATTAAAATTACTGTCGTTTAAATACTTGACACATTTAGTTTAATGTTTTTAAAATAATGCTTTAAGAGTATAATAAAAATAATGGATCAGTTTTCATTTATAGCCAATGGCGATGTGGCCGCCATAGAATCGCTTTATCAACAATACCTCGAGAATCCAGAATCTGTCGATCAAAGTTGGCAGTTTTTCTTCAAAGGTTTTGAGTTTTCTAAATCTTGGAATACAGATTCATCAACATCTTCTTCAGTGCCTTCAGGAAATTTATCGGAGAAAGAACGAATTTTTAAAGAAAGAGAAGTTGTTCATTTAATAAGAGGTTACAGATCAAGAGGACACATGATGTCAAAAATTGACCCTCTTTATTCAATCAGGAAATACAATGCAAATCTTGATTTAGCATATTTTCAACTTTCTGAGAAAGACTTAGATACAGTTTTTGAAGCAGGTGTTGAAGTTTTCGGTCGCCCTGCAACATTGAGAGAAATTGAGACTTCTCTTAAAACTATTTATGGTGGTAAAATTGGTTTCGAATATTTATTTATACGTGATAGAAGAATCAAAAGTTGGTTTAGAAGAAAAATCGAATCAGATTATTTAAACTACAATCCTTCTTTTGACAAAAAGAAAAGAATTCTAAAGAAGATAAATCAAGCAGTTGCTTTTGAGAATTTTCTTCACACGAAGTTTTTAGGTAAAAAAAGATTCTCGCTTGAGGGCGGTGAGTCTGCTATTCCTGGACTCGATGCGGCTATTATGAGAGGGGCAGAGTTAGGAGTAGAAGAGGTTGTAATAGGAATGGCACACCGTGGTCGATTGAACGTTCTAACAAACTTGATGCAAAAGCCTTATGACCAGGTTTTTAATGAGTTTGAGGAAAATGTACCTACACTTGAGTTTAGTGACGGCGATGTGAAATACCACATGGGTTATTCTAGTCAAATCCAAACACCTGAAGGTAAAAGAGTTTCTATGAAATTGATGGCAAATCCATCACACTTAGAAACTGTCGATCCTGTGGTTTTAGGATACGCTAGAGCCAGAGCTGATGCTCACTTTGAAAGTCATGGTCTAAAACCAAACGAATTTCAGGACATATATGATAAAATTCTTCCAATTATAGTTCATGGGGATGCTTCATTGGCAGGTCAGGGGATTGTTTATGAAATTGCCCAGATGTCGAATCTACCAGGATATTATGTAGGTGGAGCTATTCATTTTATCATTAACAACCAAATAGGTTTCACGACAGACAATGCTGATGCGAGGTCGAGTTTATACTGTTCGGATGTAGCAAAAATTCTTGATACGCCTATTCTTCACGTAAACGGAGATGACCCTGAGGCGGTTGTTTACGCTATGGAGTTAGCGATTGAGTTCCGTCAAGAATTTAATAAAGATGTATTTGTAGATATGATATGCTACAGAAAACATGGACATAATGAAGCTGACGAGCCGAGGTTTACCCAACCTGGTATGTACGAGCTAATCAGCAAACATCAGACTCCAAGAGAGTTATACATAGAAAAACTAAAAGAAGATGGTACTATAAATGAAGATGATGCTAAATTGATTAAAGCCCAATTTGACGATAATCTTCAAGACATACTTGCGAAAGTAAAACAAAATCAATTGCCATATGAATTGCCAAAACTTGAAAGAGATTGGGCAAAATTGAGAAGATCTACAATCGAAGATTTTGAGGAGTCACCTAAAACTGGAATTTCAAAAGATGTTATTGATATTGTGGGAAAAGCACTTTCTACGGTTCCTAACAGTTTTACTCCGATCAAACAAATTGAAAAAGTACTTGAGGAAAGAAAAGAGATATTTTCTGGCAATAAACCATTTAACTGGGCAGCGGCTGAACTGATGGCATTTGGTTCATTGCTACAACAAGGCAATTGGGTTAGGATGACAGGACAAGACGTTCAAAGAGGTACTTTTTCTCACCGCCATTCAGTTTTACACGATATAAAGACTTTTGAACGTTATAACAATCTGGTTCATATAAGCGAAAATCAGGGCAAGTTTGAGATTTATAACTCTTTCCTTTCTGAATATGCCGTTATGGGCTTTGAATATGGCTATGCATTGGCCAACCCTTCAGCTTTGGTTATTTGGGAAGCACAGTTTGGTGACTTTGCAAATGGTGCCCAAATTATGATTGACCAGTTCTTAGTAGCGGCCGAATCAAAATGGAATTCCATGAACGGATTGGTGATGTTGTTGCCACACGGTTATGAAGGTCAAGGTCCTGAGCATTCAAATGCTCGCCCAGAAAGATTCCTTCAACTTGCCGCAGAATACAATATTTTTGTATGTAACTGTACTTCACCAAGCAACTATTTCCATATGCTCAGACGTCAAGTTACATTACCATTTCGTAAGCCATGTGTACATATGTCGCCAAAGTCGATGCTGAGACACCCGATGGCAATTTCGGAAATGAGCGAATTTTTAGAAAATACTACTTTTAGAGAAATTATTGGTGACACTACAGTAGACCCTAAAAAAGTTAGGAGAGTTTTGCTTTGTAGCGGGAAGATTTATTACGATTTATATAAAAGACGTCAAGACGAAAAAAGAGAGGATATTGCGATAATTAGAATCGAACAGTTGTATCCTTTTCCAAAGACACAAATTCAGGCTGAATTGGCTAAATATGGTTCTGCTGAAAAAATATGGGTACAGGAAGAACCATTAAATATGGGCTATTGGTCATTTATCGTTAGGGAATTCTCTGGCGGAGTAGATGATGTAATTTCTCGTAAACTTAGTGCTTCTCCTGCAACAGGATATACTAAAAATCACAACGAAATTCAAAATAAAATTTTAGACAAAGCATTTCAATTGAATTAATTATGGCTATTGACATGAAAGTACCTTCGGTTGGGGAATCTGTAACAGAAGTTACGATTGCAGCATGGGTAAAAAAAGATGGTGATTTTGTAAAAATGGACGAAGTTATATGTGAACTTGAGTCAGATAAAGCAACTTTCGAGCTTCCTGCTGAGGCAGATGGTATTCTCCATATTATTGGAAAAGAAGGCGATACCTTAAAAATTGGTGCTGCTATTTGTTCTATAGAACCGCAAAATGCAGCAAGCACAGAAAAATCTGAGCCTTTGCCTCTTGAGGTTAGACCTGCAGTTGTTTCTGATCCTGTCGCCCATACAGTGGTTCAAAAATCCGAAGTTTTAGAAATAAAAGTACCAACTGTTGGGGAGTCTATTACAGAAGTTACAATTGCCAGTTGGTTGAAAAAAACAGGAGATCAAGTAGGTTTAGATGAGATTATTTGTGAATTAGAATCAGATAAAGCAACATTTGAATTACCTTCCCCATTTGCAGGTACATTAACTATAAAAGCCGAAGAAGGTACTGTTGTGCCAATAGGTGGAGTTTTAGCAGCTGTGGCTGTTGGAGGTAGTACAGTAGCACCAAAAGAAGCAAAAGGTGAGGTTTCAATTCCAACTACTGTTCAAACAGCAGAAAATGCGACATACGCAGAAGGTCATCCTTCACCTGCTGCTGCTAAAGTAATGGCAGAAAAAGGTCTTGCTTCATCCGATGTGAATGGTACAGGAGTTGGTGGAAGAATAACTAAAGAAGATGCATTAAATGCAAAAGCAGCACCTACACCCTCAGTAACTCCAAAATCTGAGCCAAATCCAAGTGTTGTTGCACCGAAAGAAGACAGAGGGTCAAGAAGAGAGAAAATGACTTCTCTTAGAAAGACCATTGCTAGAAGATTGGTAGCTGTGAAAAACGAAACAGCCATGTTGACTACTTTCAACGAAGTAGATATGAAGCCGATTATGGATCTTCGTAAACAATACAAAGATAAATTTAAAGATATTCACGGTGTGGGTTTAGGATTTATGTCTTTCTTCACTAAAGCTTGTTCAATAGCTTTGTTAGAATTTCCTGCTGTAAATGCATTTATTGATGGTGAAGAAATTGTTTACAACGACTTTACTGATATTTCGATTGCCGTTTCAGCACCGAGAGGTTTGGTAGTTCCTGTAATCAGAAATGCCGAAAAAATGAACTTCGCTCAGATAGAAAGTGAAGTAGTTAGGTTGGCATTAAAAGCAAGAGATAATAAATTGACTATAGATGAAATGACTGGTGGAACTTTCACTATTACAAATGGTGGAATTTTCGGTTCTATGCTTTCTACCCCAATCATCAATGCTCCACAGTCGGCAATTTTAGGCATGCACAATATCGTTGAGCGTCCTGTGGCTATAAATGGTTCTGTTGAAATTAGACCAATCATGTATGTGGCTCTTTCTTACGACCACCGAACTATTGATGGTAAAGATTCTGTTAGTTTCTTAGTAAGAGTAAAACAATTGTTAGAAGATCCAATGAGAATGCTTCTTCAGGTATAAATTAATATAAGGCATCTTTTTGGATGCCTTTTTTGAAATAAAAACAATACAAATATGCAATACGACGTAGTAGTGATAGGCTCAGGTCCTGGTGGATATGTTGCTGCCATAAGATGTGCACAATTAGGTTTTAAAACAGCCATAATTGAAAAATATAATGTAATGGGTGGAACATGCCTAAATGTGGGCTGTATACCTTCAAAAGCTCTTTTGGATTCATCTGAGCATTTTTATAATGCCACGCATCATTTCGAAGAGCATGGTATAACCACTGGAAAGATAAAAGTGGATTTATCTAAAATGATAGATAGAAAAGGCCAAGTTGTTAAAAAAATGAACGACGGGATATCTTATTTGATGAAAAAAAATAAGATAGATGTTAAAAATGGATTTGGTTCTTTTGTAGATAAAAATACTGTTAAAATATCGAAAGAAGACGGTTCGGAAGAGCAAATTACTGGCAAAAATATTATAATTGCTACAGGCTCTAAGCCAACTATTTTGCCTTTTATGAATTATGATAAAACCAGAATCATCACATCAACAGAGGCCCTTACACTGAAAGAATTACCAAAACATTTGGTTGTAATTGGTGCAGGTGTAATTGGAGCGGAGCTGGGTTCGGTTTATGCTAGACTGGGTTCAAAGGTTACTTTTGTGGAGTTTGCCGACGGTATGATACCTACCATGGACAAAACCATGGGTAAGGAATTGCAGAAGTCAATAAAGAAACTTGGAGCAGAGTTTTATTTCAATACGAAAGTGAGTTTGATAGAAAACTTGGGTAAAGAAGTAAAAATAACTGCTGAAGATAAAGAAGGCAAAAAAGTGGAGATATTAGGCGATTATTGTTTGGTAAGTATTGGCAGAAGACCATATGTTGACAATTTGAACTTGGAAGCAGCGGGTGTAGCTATAGAAAGAGGAAAAGTCTTGGTAGATGATCATACTTTACAAACAAATGTACCCAATATTTACGCTATTGGTGACGTAGTAAGAGGAGCTATGTTGGCACACAAAGCCGAAGAAGAAGGCGTTTTTGTTGCAGAAACTATTGCAGGTCAGAAACCGCATATCAACTACAATTTGATTCCAGGCGTAGTATATACTTGGCCAGAAGTTGCCGCAGTTGGTAAAACCGAAGAAGAACTGAAACAAGCTGGAATTGCCTATAAATTAGGATCATTCCCTTTCAAAGCACTCGGTAGAGCTACAGCCAGTGGCGATGTGGACGGATTAGTAAAAGTTTTAGCAGATAAAACTTCAGACGAAATACTCGGTGTACATATAATAGGTGCAAGAGCGGCCGATATGATTGGTGAAGCCGTAACTGCTATGGAATTTAGAGCATCTGCAGAAGATATCTCAAGAATTTCACATGCCCATCCAACCTATTTGGAGGCCATGAAAGAAGCCTGCCTCGCGGCCACAGAAAATAGAGCTATTCATTCTTAAAATAAAAAATCCGGTTCAACCGGATTTTTTTTTGGCCTCCGAGTTATGAAAAAGTATTTAGTTTAAGTTTATATTTTTTTTACCGCTCGTCGACTTGTTCCATAAGACGTGTCGAAGCTAGATAATGAGGATTTTCCAACGCTCAGAAAAAGTATTAAAATATATTTTTTCGGAATAAATATAAAATTTTAATATATATAGTATATTTAAATTGGAAATAGTAACTCAATTTGGATGAAATATAATTAATATAAGTGACCTTGAATTAAACACTTTCAGAAATGAAAAACAACAACAACTTAATTTACATACTCCTATTTTTTCCTTTTTTAGCTTTGGTTTCTTGTGAAAAAGGAAAATTACCATCCGATTTGAACGAGCCACCTAAAGTAATAGTCCCTAAAGATTCCACTCATGTTGTTGTATTACCACCATTAGATAGTTTAAGTACTTTTGTTACTGTTCCTGTTTCTTTGGGAATTGGCAATGTTGAACTTTTTTTCAGTCAAATACCAGGTGTAATAAGACCTGACTCCACACACATTTTAGGTAAAATTGGAATCAGAAAACTTGATACCACCAAATATGAAGCTAGGTTGTTTTTAGTTCAATTTTCAATTTATACCCATTTGCCTTCCGATTCTAAGTTTACAATTAAAGATTACTTTCGTCAAGATAATATTGCTACACCACTTGAAAATTTATTTAACTCAAAAAGCTCATTCTGGTGGTACTCAAATGACTATGATGCTACAAAAAATAATCCAATAGTAACTGAAAAGGGGCTTGATTTTTTAATTACAAAAACAAACAAATCTTTTCCGCAAAGCGTTGAAGGACATTTGCAGATATTTGCAAGAGTTGTTATTTATCCTAAGGGGAAAAGAGAATTTGCTGATATAATAACTAGATTAGAAATTTTACATGAATGGGATTCTAATAAAAAATTAGCTTTGCTAAGATTTACTAAATAGAATTTGTAATCAATATTTCTATTCAAATATATTTGCCACTTTCTGAAACTTTCCGCTCTTCGACATGTTCTAAAGGACATATCGAAGCTAGATAATGAGGATTTCCAATCCGAATAAAACTTATTAATCTTCTCTATAGTTTATGGCCAACTCTTTTTCCAAAATAATCGTCACAAAACTTTTCAAACTTGTGCTTTTTCCCATTCATTTATTTCAATTATACTGTTTTTAGTTTATTTTTAAAATTCAATTTCATTTTCTAGAGCTAATCTCGGTAGCTATCGGCACGTCATTCGCTCGTACTAATGAAGTAAATCCTGCAGAGGGAGAATTTGATGTTATTGGAAATTCCAGAATGTTTTTTATTTAATATATATAAGCCATATTTCCATTTTTCTAAAATATTTAAGATGAAAAAAGATTCTATTTTTGCTGTCCGATTGGTCAAAATTATGATGCTTGCAGGCATTTCAATTTTGGCCTTATTGGTAACAATGGGTAACATTACTGATTATTACTCGAATTTTTATTTTGTAGAACATGTATTAAAGATGGATACTACTTTTCCTCAGAATGAATTGAAATACCGTTCGATTCAATCAGCAACTGTCTATCATTCTGCCTATATTCTTCTTATTCTGCTTGAAGGTATTATGGCCATTTTTTGTTTTATAGGCGTAAGTAAAATGATTTCTAACTTAAAGAAATCAAAAGAAGAATTTCAAAATAGCAAGGTATTTGGCATTTATGGCCTTGGAATAGGTATCGTCATATGGTTTATTGGCTTCGAAGTAATAGGTGGCGAGTGGTTTGCCATGTGGCAAAGCACTCAATGGAACGGTTTAGGTTCTGCAGATCGCATCGTAACTTTTATTACACTCAGTCTTATTTTTATTTGCCAAAAAGATTAGAATAGAACAACCGCTCTACCATCGTTTTGGTGCCAGGCAAGTTTTATTTGCTATATCATTAGTTTTGAATAAAGGCTACACAAAGGCACAGCGTACATCGGTGTTTATTTCAGATCTAAACCGCTCTAAGATGGTTCTACCATCGTTGTAGTGTCAGGCAAGGTTTACTTGCTATTTCAACTTTTGCCTTACATCTAAAATTCTATTCCAAATAATTCTTTTTTCTACACTTCCCGAAAAGTGGAACTTTTGCTTTAAATTTACTGTACGAAGATATATAGTAAAGGAACACTTAGGAAATTTTGGGAACAATATCCTGATTCTAAGCCTTCTTTAGAAACATGGTATGCAATAATTGAGAAGTTGACCTTCAAAACTCCAGGAGAAATAACGTGTTTTTTCAAAGATGCAGATAGTCTTAAAAACAACCGTATGATATTCGATATTTGCCATACTAAGTATAGGTTAGTAGTCAAATTTGAATACCAATTTCAGTCTGCTTATATCAGGTTTATAGGAACTCATAAAGAGTATGATAGACATACATAACATTTAATAAAAAATTATGAAAACGCTTGACATTGACTTAGATACTATCAAAATCAAACCAATTACAAACGAGCAGGATTTTGAAGACGCAAACGACATTATCAATGCACTGATTGATGCAGATAAGGTGGAGGATCTTGAAGTAAGACAAAAAGCTCTTGAGATATTAAACGCTATCACAATATTGGCGGTAGAATATGAGAAGAAACATTATCCAATTCCAGCACCAGATCCAATAGAGGCAATCAAAGAACAAATGAAAATGCTGAATCTTTCACAAAAAGAGGTAGCTAAGTATTTTGGTGGAGAAAATCGGGTTTCAGAGGTTTTAAATAGGAAAAGAAGCCTAAGTCTTAAAATGATTAAGGAGCTACATAAAAACTTAGGTATTTCTGCTGAAGTATTACTTGCTTAGACAGTAATAATTGTTGTTCCGTTCATTGATGGTTCTACCAAAATTGCTATGTTGTCTTCAAGTTTTAATTGCTGAATCACCAGTTTTAAATAAATGACCAACAAATGTTTTAGTCTTAGATCGTTTTTGTTTTGGTTTTAAATCTAAATAAGAGTTGCTACCATCCCCCGATTTCTAAACAAAATGTTAATGTACGGCTTTGGTTATAATTTTATGCAACTTATACCGTCTTACTAACATCTTTGAAAAAAAACTTATCAAGATGAAAAACAAAAAAATATTTGCATTAACCAAAGTGGTGATTATCACTTTGTTGTTTTCTGTCAGTTTGAGCAGCTGTTTTTACGGAGGGGGACATTATTATAGATACGGTTATGGTCCAAGGTATTCACATGCAAGACCTTACTATGCACCTCAAAGAGAATACTACTCGAGAAATTACAATAACCACAGGAATTACAATAACAATAGAAATTATAATAGCCGTAGTAATCGTTATAGTCATTCAAATAGAAATAATTATTCAAAAAATCATCACGGTGCAAGGTCGAAAGGTCACGCAAGGCATTAAGTTAACTTTAGATTAAGCAATGGACGTGTAAATATTATTACACGTTCATTTTTTTTATTCTCACTAAAAATTTGCTTACCATAAAATAAAATTAGTTGGTAACTCTCCTTTTTTAAATTATTTTTGGTTTGAAACCATTAAGTAATTTAATATCACAACGTTATGCTTCAGAAGATTGGCTATTTTTTAGCTATTTTTTTAATTTTTACTTTTAAATGTTTCTCACAATCGCCTCCACAATTACCTGCTGGTTTTATAGCAGAAGAAATATCTACATGGGATGCCCCAATGGGGACCGTTTTCGATGGAAATAATAGAATGTATGTTTGGGAACGTGGGGGCAAAGTCTTTGTATTTCATAACAACATTAAAACGCAATTACTTGATATTTCAGAAGAAACCAATTCGCACCCTTCTCTTGGCTTGATTAGCATGGTTCTAGATCCAAATTTCTCGAGCAATGGTTACATTTATTTGTTTTATATTGTCGATAGGCATTATTTATTAAACTATGGAACGCCAAGCTATTCAGCTACCACTTCGGAAGTTGGGGCGACCATAGCAAGAGTGTCGAGGTTTACTTTAAACGCCTCAAATGGCTTTAATTCGGTTGTTCCAAATTCCAAAGTTATATTAGTGGGAACTACGAAAAGTAATGGATTTCCACATACTGGTACAGGACATTGTGAAGGAGATTTGAAATTTGGCTCGGATGGTTCGTTAATCGTAACATGTGGAGATGGTGCAATAAATGATGATTATGAAGACCAAGCTTATGCAGACCAAATATTATCCCAAGAAGAATATGACGCTAGAAGATTGTGGAGATGCCAGATTTTGAATTCATTGAATGGTAAAGTGTTGAGAATTAATCCTTCAAATGGAGAAGGGTATCCTTCAAATCCTTATTTTGAACCAAGTAATCCTTCCTCTAAAAGATCTAAAATATTTGCAAGAGGATTTCGTAATCCATTCAGAATTACCATGAAACCGGGAACTGGAGCACATCTAATAAGTGAAGGAAATCCTGGAGCTATTTATATTGGGGATGTTGGCCAAGAGACCAAAGAAGAAATTGATGTGATAACTACGGGTGGACAGAATTTTGGTTGGCCTAAATTTGAAGGTATGGATCATGTAAATATTTCTAATGCTACGTATGAACCTACCAGTTTTCAAAAGCCGGCATTGGAATGGGGCAGAACTGGTTCCACAGCAAGAGTGTTAGTAAACAATGTGGTGAAAAATTTCGGTTCGGTGGATTTTCCTTATACAAATTTTACTGGTAGTTGTGCTATAGGAGGGGTTTTTTATGAAGGTACAAAGTACCCTGAGGAATTCCATGATGCCTATTTTTTTGCTGATTTTAATGATCAATGGGTTAGGACTTTAAAATTTGATAACAACAATAACCCAATCAGTAAATCTAATTTTGGGAATTCTGTCGTTGGCTTAATTCACTTTTCTTATAATCCCCACGATGAATTTTTATATTATGCTACAGTTACAAATAAAGTGGTTCGCTTAAAGTATGAACCCAATGGAAATCAAAACCCAATAGCAAATTTTGAGGTTTCTAAAAAATTTGGAGCCTCGCCTTTGTTAGTTCAATTTGATGCATCCTCTACGATGGACCCAGATGGGGATATTTTAACTTATAATTGGAGTTTTGGTGATGGTGCTTCGGCGACTGGAGTTAGTCCAAGTCATACTTTTTATAGTACCGTGGGTGCTGCACCACAAGTATTTGAGGTGGTTCTAACTGTTTTGGATGGTCAAGGCGGAGTATCAACGTTTTCATTGAAAATTTCTACTAATAATACCCCACCCATTATACACTCAACTAGCGTAGATAATTTTGCTGTTTTTCAAAATTTAACGAGTCAAAACCTAAATTTGACAGCACAAGTATCTGATGCTCAGCAGCCAAATAATCAACTCTCCACGCTTTGGGAAGTTTACTTACATCATAATGATCATGAGCATCCATATTTTTCGCAAAGTGGTACGAGTCACAATTATTCGCTTTCTGGAGTTGATTGTGAACATGATTTTTATTTTTATGAGCTGATTTTTACAGTTACTGATTCTTATGGACTTACGACAAGAATGGTGAAAAATATTTTCCCAAATTGTGCCACTACTGACTTTTCCCCGCCAAGTTTTGCTAACTTAAAAGTTGAAAATTTTTCGCAAAATTCCTTTAAATTGAAATGGAATTCTTTAACAGATAACGATCAAGTGAAAAAGATCGAAATTAGAATAAATGGAATTTCGAATAAATTTATTGCAGGTAATTCTACGGAATTTACCTATTCCTCCGATCAAATATTAACAGGTAAAACGTTCGTTGCCCAAGTTATACCTAGAGACAATGCAGGAAATGCTACACCTAGTTCTGAATTAATCTTCCAGGTGCCAGTTTGCCAAGGATCTATCGGACAAGAATATATTTCTAATATAGTTCCACTGTCATCGTCTAATGGTTATGGGCCGTTAGAATTAGATAAAAGCAATGGGGAAGGATATGCAAATGATGGGCATCCAATAACCCTGAATGGCGTTGTATATCCAAAGGGTATCGGTGTTCATGCTAATGCTGAAATTCAATATAATCTAAGTGGGACTACTTGGGAAACCTTTCATGCAAGTATAGGTTTAGATGATGAAGTGAATGGCATAGGCTGCGGAAGTGTAACTTTTTCGGTTTATAAAGACAATGTTTTAGCTTATCAAAGTCCGACTTTTTATGATTCAACTCCTACGGTTCAGATTGATATTCCAATAAAAAACACCAATATATTAAAACTTGTAGTTGACGGAGCCGGAAATGGCTTATGTGGCGATCATGGCGATTGGGCTGATGCAAAATTTTTGTCCAATTGTACTTTTACAGATATTCTAGCACCCAGTACTCTTTTGTCGCTCTCTAAAACGAACAATAATACTGATTTTCAAATATCTTGGAATGCCTCCTCTGATAATATTGATAATTCAGTAGCTTACGAAATATATTTAAATGGAGTCTTGTTTCAAACTATCAATAGTACTGTTATATACATTCCAATTGCAAATGAAGGTAAGACTTTAACAATTCAAGCAGTAGACGACATTGGAAACAAATCAGTTTGTCAAACAATGGTTTTAAATACATGTCCGGCTGCTTTAATTCTATCGGCTGCTAATAATATTTCAAACCAAATAGACCTAATAAAGCAATCTAGCGGATATTTAATTGGTTTTAATTCTATTACAAATCAATCTAAAGTGCAGTATCAGGCGGCCAATTATTTAGAGTTTTTGCCTGGGTTTTATGTAGAAAATGGCTCTATTTTTAAAGCCCAAATTAGTGGTTGTAATTGAAAAAAGGCTTTTGGCTAATTATAAAAACTAGCCAAAAGTTTGCTTTTAATTTAAAAATCCATTGACAACTTGCTTCAATTGAGATAGTTGCAGTACTCCTGACTGACGCCATTTTTGTTGTCCGTCTTTGAAAATCATCATTGTCGGTACGCCAGAAATATTGTATTTACGCTGCAATGCAGGGTTTTTGTCAATATCTATTTTAATGATACGAAGCTTATCTCCCATATCACCAGCCAATTGTTTTAAGATAGGAGCCAATGCTTTGCAAGGTCCACACCATTCTGCAGAAAAATCTATCAATACAGGTTTTTCTGATTTTATTAATTCATCAAAACTTCCAGTCATCTTATTTGTATTTTATTATATTATATCTCTTTTTTCTGGCTCGTAAGCCACCATTATCATTAACCAAATCGACCTTGACATTCTGTAAATCCATCTTACTAACATAAAAGTAATCAGCAAATACACCATTATATAATATCTCCAATCGTATTTTTCTTCAAAAAACAAGTAATACCCGACTGTTGCAGTTACAAAAAGGGCAATGTTAAGCATATAAGAAATATACATGGCTCCATAAAAGAATCCTACCTCTTTTTCGTACTTCATGCCACAATTAGAGCAATGCTCTTTCATCTTAAAAAAACCTTTGAAAGAAAACAAATTGCTTCTGTCGTATAGTTCGCCTTCCCCACATCGAGGGCATTTCATTTTTACTGCTGATATTACTTTACCCATATAACACTTTTTTGGAGCAAAATTAGGCTTTTCTTCCGAATAAACCTTGTTTTCTTTATCAATAAATGAACATATATTCATATAAAATAATTCCTTAAAACCTATTAATTGTTTTTTTGTGTTTGATAAATACAATATATTTAAGAAAAATACAGAACGTGGAAGATAAATTAGAAAAAATTGTCGCTTCTAGAATGAGGCTTAAGGCGAGGTTTGAAGAAAAAATCAAAAATTCTCCATCTATTGCCGACGAAAAGCCAATGGGTCAAGGAGATCTAAATAGACACGGAATGCCAATTATTCCTGTTGGGCAAACTTTAACTGAAAAATGGCCGGTTTTAGATTTAGGTTATCATCCAAAAATTGAACTCAAAAATTGGAGATTGAAAATCGATGGTGAAGTGGAAAATCCTGTATTATTGACATGGGAAGATTTTATGAATTTACCCCAAACCGAAGATACCAGTGATTTCCATTGTGTTACCACTTGGTCAAAGCTCAATATGCCTTGGAAAGGCGTAAGTTTGATGGATTTGGCAGCATTGGTACAACCAAAAGACTCCGCTACGCATATAATGTGCTATGGATATGATACTTACACCACCAATGTGTCTATAGAAGAAGCCTTAAAGCCAGATGTTTTGCTTGCTCACACAGTTTATGATGAGCCTTTAGCACTTGAGCATGGTGGCCCGGTACGTATGATCACTCCACAACTATATGCCTGGAAAGGCTCAAAATGGATAAAAAGAATTGAATTTTTAGATAAAAACAAGAGAGGTTTCTGGGAAGAAAGAGGATACTCCAATACAGCATATCCTTGGCGAAATGACCGTTATTCTTGATGAAAGTTTACAAGACCATCAATTGGTTTTTCTATGATTTTGTAAATATTTATTTCATGATTTTGGCAAATTTCTTTTAAAATATCCTGGAAATAGAATGCGATAGAACCTACAAAGCCTATTTTCTCGTCTTTTAAGTTAGGGTATTTCAATAAATATTTTTGAAAAAAAGCTTCGAAAGATTTTTTGACTAAACTTTTACAATATTCAAATTGGAGGTTTTCGAAAATAAAATAAGTGTAATTAGCAAAATATTTATTGGGTAGAGCTTCTTTATAAGACTTTGTCATTATAGTTACTCTTTCAATTTTGCCGTATTTTTCTTCGAATAAAGTTCTGATATCTAAAGGCATTTCATTATGTAAATAATCTAATATTAGGCTTTTTCCTAAATGTCCGCCACTTCCTTCGTCTCCTAGCCAAAAACCTAATGGCGGGATTTGGAAGCTGATTTCCGAACCATTCCAAAAACAAGAATTTGAGCCTGTTCCTAAAATGCATGCAATTCCTTCATCGATTCCAAAAATTGATTTTGCCGCAGCTATTACATCAGAATAGGTATAAATGTCAACTTTATAACCTAGTGCATTTAATATTCCTTTTTTGATTATTTCTGATTTTTCTTGGTCAGTTACGCCAGTTCCATAAAAATGGACTTCTTTAAGATTCTCGATTTTCGATATCCAAGGACTTATTTCAGCTGAAATTCTTTCAGCATCTACAAAATATGGATTTAAACCTATTGAAGTGTAACAAGTTTGGTCTTGGTCCAGCAGTCTCCAGTCTGTTTTTGTCGAGCCACTTTCAGCAATTAATATCATTTTCTATTTTTCTAATTTCAAAGATATTAATAAAAGCGGAAACTGTTTTTTGATTATTTTGATTTAATAATAAAAACCACCGTACCTTTGTAAATTGTTTTCGGAAAAATAATAAAGAATGTCTGAGTATCAGTTATATACATTGCCCAATGGCATACGCATCGCACATAAAAATGTTCCCAACACCAAAATTGTCCATTGCGGCATTATGCTTGACATAGGCAGTCGCGACGAAAGGCCTGACCAGGCTGGCTTAGCACATTTTTGGGAACACATGGCGTTTAAAGGCACGCAAAAAAGAAAAGCTTATCATATTATCAATAGTTTGGAGGCAGTAGGAGGAGAGTTAAATGCCTACACTACAAAAGAGAAAATATGTTTTTATGCTTCGGTTTTGGATAGTTATTTTGAAAAAGCTGTAGATCTACTAACAGATATTACCTTTAACAGTGTTTTTCCTGAAAAACAGTTAGAAGTAGAACGAGGGGTAATTTTAGAAGAAATGTCGATGTATTTAGACTCTCCTGAAGACGCAATCCAAGACGAGTTTGACACAGTGGTTTTTCCAAATCATTCTTTGGGAGTTAATATTTTAGGTACCACCGAAAGTGTCAAAGGTTTTAAAAGAGAAGATTTTCAGAAGTTTATTGATGAAAATTTAGATACAGAAAAAATCATAGTTTCGATAGTTGGAAATCTTGATTTTAAGAAGGTGGTAAGAGTAGTAGAAAAGTTTTTGAGAGATATTCCTTTGAAAAGAACCTCAAGAATTAGGACTTCGCCAATAGAATATACTGCTACAAAGCAAATCCTTGAAAAGAACAATAACCAAGCTCATGTAGCCATAGGCAGACCTTCTTTTGCATTGAATCATCCAAACAGATTGCCTTTCTTTGCTTTAGTAAATCTTTTGGGCGGACCTGGAATGAACAGCAGATTTAATCTGAGCCTTAGAGAAAAATATGGATTGGTTTATCAAATAGAGGCTGGTTTTACTTCTTATTATGATTCGGGAATGTTCGCTGTATTTTTTGGGACTGATCCTCAGAATTTGAACAAAACGCTAAAATTAGTCGACAAAGAATTGTTAAATCTTAAAAATAAGTCCTTGGGTTTTATTCAGCTAAAAACATTGAAAGAGCAATTAAAAGGTCAACTGGCTATGTCGGAAGAAAGCAAACAAGGTTTTATGTTGATGATGGCCAAAAGTCTTTTGGATTTAGATAAAGTGGAGCCTTTAAGTAAAATATTTAGTGATATAGACAATATCACAAATGCTAAACTTTCTGATTTAGCCAATGAGATGTTTGACGCAAATCATTTATCTACTTTAATATATAAATAAAAAAGGCGACCAAAGGTCGCCAACGGTTTTTTACTTCGGGGTTCTAAAATATCTTTTTAACCTAAAAAAACGCTCTTTTTAAAAAGTATTGGACTTTCGTATTTGAATGTCCCAAAGTCATCATCAGTTTTGGTAGCTTTAACTACTTTGGCTGATTTTTTCTTTTTGTGTTTAGGCTGTTTGGAAAAGGAGGCAAATGGAAAGGCAAAAATTAATGCAAAAACAATTAGTTTAAATTTCATAGTTTTGGAAAGTTAAATTTAAGACTATCCAAAACAATTGAAGTCACATCATTTTTTTAAAAATAAGATAATAGTATTTTAAGGTCTTGTAAACGAATTGGTTATGGTTTTTGAATTTCATTATTTACCTTAATTTTTTACTCTAATTTATCCCCCAAACTTTCCATTCTGAATTTTAACAATTGTGATTGTGTGTGATTTTGCTTAAATATTTGCTCCACTTTTTTTATTATTTCAGGGTTTTTCTCCGAAATGTCATTTTGTTCAGTTATATCCACAGATAGATCATAAAGTTGTGTTTTTACAATTCCTTTTTTCAAATCTGTTCTAACGGCTTTCCATTTTCCCATTCTAATGGCTTGTTGTCCACCAGTTTCAGGAAACTCCCAATAGAGGTATTCGTGCTGTTTTTGTTTTTTGTCTAATAGTGTAGGTAAAAAACTTATGCCATCATTTGCAGGTATTTTTATTTTTAAAATATCTCCAACAGTTGCCATAACATCATAAAACGAACTTATATGGTCGCTTTCGGTCCCTTTTTTGATATTATCGGGCCAGGTAGCTATCATGGGTACTCTTATCCCTCCTTCATAAACAAATCCTTTTCCTCTACCATATTGTTCCTGAAAAGGTCCACCAGACTTAAAATATTCAGGTTGTACGCCACCAGCATAGGATGGGCCGTTGTCGCTTGTGAAAATTATCAAAGTATTATCATATTCGCCTGTTTCTTTAAGTTTTTTTACCAATTCGCCCACTTGTTCGTCTAGATAAGATATCATGGCAGCATAAGTTGCTTTGGGTGATATGTTTGGGTAATATCCACCTTTGGTATAGGGTTCCTCTTTGCCGAGTTTGTTTTGATAATATTTCACCCATTTCTGTGGTGCCTGAAGTGGCACATGGGGAAGGGGAGAAGCATAATACAATAAAAATGGCTGTCCTTTGGTATTTGATAGAAAATCCATGGCCTTTTGATGCATCACTTCTGGGGCATAGTCGTTTAGGTTATAATCTGCATAACTTTCCGGTTTGTAGGGGTCTAAATCTGCCGCTAGATTTTGATGAATATCAATGAATTTATTGTTCAGCTTGTATTTTTCTTCATTTTCCCAAAGATGCGTTGGGTACAAAGTATGTGCTTGTCGTTGGCAATTATAACCAAAAAAATAATCGAATCCTTGTTTGTTAGGTGTGCTTTCAGTTTCAGGAGCACCAAGGCCCCATTTTCCCACTAGAGCTGTTGTGTAGCCATTGTTTTTTAGAATTTCTGCTAATGTTACAATGCTATCTGGTAGTGGTCTTTGTCCTTCAAGTTTTGGGTTTTCTTCCATGGCTTTTAGTTTCCAAACCTCTCCGCGTTCTGCCCATTCGTCGTTTCCTCTTATGTAGGCATGCCCCAAATGTTTGCCTGTCAGCAAAACACATCGAGACGGGGCACAAACGGGAGCACCTGCATAGTGTTGCGTAAACTTCTTGCCTCCTCTTGCTAAAGCGTCTATATTGGGTGTTTCAATGATTTTTTGACCATACACACCAAGTTCACCGTAGCCAAGGTCGTCAGCTAGGATGTAAACAATATTAGGTTTCTTGTTTTTCTGAAAAGAAAAAATAGATAGGGTAAGAAGAATAGCAGCAATTAACCTCATTTTGTTGTTTTTTAAAACAAATTAAGGCAAAAGCACTAATTCTCCAAAATCTTAGTCGATTTCTATTACCACGCCCTCGGTCATGGGATGTGAAACGCAGGTAAGAACATAGCCTTGAGCTATTTCCTTGTCGGTTAATCCTTCTTCCTCGTCCATCCTTATTTTGCCCTCAACACATTTTCCCAAACAAGCTGTACACATGCCTGCTTGGCAAGAATATGGCAAGTCAATATCGAGTTCTAAAGCAGCTTCCAGTACTGTTTGATGTGGTAAAACATCAAAAGTGTGAGTTTCTCCGTCGTATTTTACGGTGATAGTTTGTTTTTTAAGTTCTTCGCCAGCCTCAGTTGGTTCATCTATCATCGGTGCGTTGAATCTTTCGTAATTAACATGGTCTTTCGGCACATCATACAGGTCAAAAATCAATTTTACCTGATCCATCATTTCTTCAGGACCACACATATAAAAATGGTCTTTTTTGAAATCTACTCCTACTTCTTTGAACCAAAGCGTGGTATTTGCTTGATTTATTCTGCCTTTTTCGCCTACCCACGTACTTGAAGGTTGGCTTAAAATGTGTTGAACAATAAACCTCCCAGCATATTGCCCTTCAAGTTCTTCTATGGCTTTTTTGAATATTATAGATTCCTCATTTCTGTTGCCGTAAATGAGTTTTACTTGTGTGTCAGCTTCAGTTTTTAATGCAGTTTTTGCTATTGAAATTAATGGCGTAATGCCGCTGCCAGCTCCTATGAGTATGATATTTCGATTTGGATTCTCTTCTGTTTCAAAATGAAAAGTACCCATTGGTTCTATTATTTCTAAAAAATCACCAGCGTTTACATGGTCATTTAGATAGTTGGAAACTATGCCATTTGCTACTCTTTTCACGGTGACTATTACAGCAGTGTCTGAAGCAGGAGAGCTTGACATTGAATAGCTTCTTTTGACTTTTTTGCCGTCTTGGGTAGGAACGGATATGGTTATAAATTGTCCAGCTTTGTATTTTATTTGTTCGTTTATTGGGTGCCAAAACGAAAGGCTAACTGTATCCGAAGTTTCTTTTATTACCTCTTTTACCTGCAAAAAGAATGATTTCATTTATTTTTATTTTTTGAAATATAGATAAATCTACATTTTTATTTAACCGATTTTTAGAGAAGTTTGTTCAATAGATTTTCAATCCTCTCGCTTTTGTCAAAACCAAATAGTAAAGATTTTTTTTCGTTTTCAGAATTTTCGTTGTCTATCCATTTCCAGTCTTCGCAAGTGGCGTCCAATAAATCTAGTAAGGTAAGGATTTTAGTTTCGTTTCTTTCTTTTTGTAAAAAGCTTTCTGAGTTCGAAAAATAAATTCCAATTTTCTCATCTTCTATCCATGACAAATCATTGAGAAGTTCGTCAAGAGAATCTAGATTAAAGCCAAAATAGTCTGGAAAGTCCATGGTTTCGGCTAAAACTTCATAGAATTCTCTCAAAGTTGAAACTCTTTTAGCGTCAATTTCTAAAATGCCGAAATCCTCGGGAAATTCTTTAATTGTACAAATAGATAGATTATTCATTTAATTTTTTGAAAAGATTGGTAGTGGTCATTTGTATAATATGCTGCTTCATTATCGCCCGTAACTAAACGTTCAGTTCCGCGATTTTTACCTTCTTTATGCGGATTTACATCCCATTCTTGGTAGTTTATCCTTTTGCCACTTTCTGTCTGTTTTGGTAAAAGTTTCTCTAAATTTTTGAATTTTCGCCCTCCTTCGTATCCGTCAGGGGCTTGTTTATTCTTTTTTACATAATCTAAAACCTCAAATACTTTTGAAGGAATATTACCTGATTTATAATCCGATTCATATTTTGAATCTTTGATTTTGAGCTCCTCTTTTTCTGTGTTTTTAGTATTTTTTAGTATTTCAGAGGAAGAACTTTCATTGATATTTTCATTTATATGGGAGGAATTATTTCCCCAAATATATCCAATACCGATGCCTACTAAGAGAATAAGAAGATAAACAAGTCTATTGTTCATTCTTGAATTTTTGATTTGAATATGCAAAATAAAGGCAGAAATTCTATTTATGGCTCAAAAGAAAAACAATTTGCTTTACTTTTGTAAAAAAAAACGCATATGGTAGTATTGATTACCGGCATTACTGGTTTGGTGGGTTCAGCTGTAGCCAAAGAATTTCTTTTAGGAGGTTTCCAAGTAAAAGCTCTGGTGAGATCTTTGGCTTCTGTTCCTTTTGTTAAAGCTATTTCAGAGAAAATCGAATGTGTGGAAGGTGACGTATTAGATGTTTTTTCTTTGGAAGAAGCCATGAAAGGTGTCGATTATGTGGTGCATGCTGCCGCCATGGTCTCATTTGCTCCGAAGGACAGGGTCGAAATGCAGAAAATTAACATCGAGGGAACGGCCAACGTTGTCAATGCCTGTTTGGTAGAAAATATTAAGAAATTGTGTTTTGTGAGTTCTATTGCCGCATTTGGCCGACCTGGGCACGCCGTAATCGAAAAAATGGGCGAAATAGAGATAGATGAAAACCAAAAATGGGAAGATTCGGAGACAAACTCTACCTATGCTGTTACCAAGTATCAGTCAGAATGTGAAGTTTGGCGTGGCCAAGCGGAAGGTTTATCCACCGTTATAGTTAATCCTTCCATAATATTGGGTGAGAGTGATTGGCACAAAAGCAGTTCTCAGCTTTTTAAATATGTTTTTGATAAAAAACCTTTTTTTACTCCAGGTTATCTTAATTATGTAGATGTAAAAGATGTGGCAAATTGTATAGTGACTTTAATCAAATCGGACATCGAAAACGAACGTTTTTGTCTTTCAGCGGGTTTGGTTTCCTATAAAGACTTCTTTGCTGCTATAGCCGAGAGATTTAAAGTTTCGGAGCCTAAAATTGAAGTTAAGCCTTGGTTGATGGGAATTATTTGGAGAATAGAGGCTGTAAAGTCTTGGTTTACAAAAAAAGCACCCTTGATTTCGAAAGAGACAGCCAAAACGTCACAGCTTAGGATTTTTTATAATAGTGATAGAATTCGCAAGAAAATCAATTTCGAATTTAGGAGTTTAGACCAAACTTTAGACAGAGTTTGTGCTTATATGGCGAGTACCCAAAAGCCCTAAAAATTTTATAATTCATCTTCAATTTGGATTTAATACCAAATGTATTATCTTTAAATGAAGATTTAACCATATTAACCTTATTTCGCATGAATCAAGACTACAGCGAGCACTTTGATGAGTTTAATGAGGCTACCATAGCCGACGCAGCGAAAAGGTTTGAAAATATGCTAATAAAGAGGGAAACGCCCTATTTTAGCGAGGAGATTTTTGAGTCATTGGCCGAGTATTATATGCTCAAAGGCAAGTTTGACCTTGGTATGAAAGTCTGTAACTACGGCTTGAAACATTATCCGCACTCTTTGGATTTGATTCTAAATAAAACCCAGATTCTAATTAATAAATTTGAGTTAGAGGAAGCTACCGAATTGTTGGATCAAGCGAGTATTTTTCACCCATCAGATACCGAAATTGAATATTTCAGAGGTGTGATTTTTATGTGTTCCGGCGAAAATGAGGAAGCACTTGAAGTTTTTAGAAACATATTGCCATTAGCTCAGGAAAAAGAAAATGTGTACTTTCAAATGGGCATGGCTCAGATCAGCGTTGGTCAGGTAGACCAAGCTATTGAATCGTTTCATGCTGCTATAGAATGCAATTCTAAAAACGAATTGGTTTATAATGAGCTTGTGTATTGTTATGATGTACAGTCGATTTTGCAGGAAGGAATTGATTTTTTCAATAAACTTATTGACACCGACCCATACAATCAACTGAGTTGGTTTGCTTTGGGACAATGCTATAATATTCTGAATCTTTACGATAAAGCCCGTGATGCTTTTGAGTTTGCGGTAGCTATAGAAGGTGATTTTGCATCAGGATGGTACAATTTGGGGCTTAGTCACATGAATCTTGAAAATTTTCTAGAAGCAAAAGATGCATTCGCCAATACTTTAAGATTTGAAGAGCCTTCGGCAGAAGTTTTAACGCACTTTGCTGCTGCCCATGAGAAGCTCGAAGAATATGGTGAAGCTTATAAAAATTACAAAAAAGCATCTGAATTAGATGAGTTTTGGGACGATGCTTGGTTTGGTATGGCCTCGGTGCTTTACGAACAAGAAAAGTATTTGGAGTCGATACATTTTGTAAAAAAAGCTATAAAGCTAAATGACATAAATAGTGATTTTTGGCTATTATTGGCAGATAATGAGTCGAAACTAGGAAATGCAATCTCCGCAGATGAATCTTATAATCGTTCGGCTGATTTGGATCCTATTAACACTGATATTTGGTTGAATTGGTCTCTTTTGTATTTTGAGCAAGAAAACTACCAAAAAGCTTACGAAGTAGTGAATGAAGGAATTGAGGAAATTCCAGATGATGCCGATTTGTATTATAGAGCTTGTATTTATTTGCTGTACGATAGCAGTTTCAACGAAGCCTATAAATATCTGCAGGAAGCCTTAATCTTAGATTATGATAAGCATGTGCAATTGTACGATTATTTCAGTAATCTTGATACGCTGAAAGCATTGCAAAGGATTGTGGATCAGTTTAGGAAATAGGTTTTAAAACATAAAAAAAGAGGCATTTGGATTGTTCCAAATGCCTCTTTTTAATTTAGCAGCAACAATTCGGGCCACATTCTTGTTTTTCTTCGGCTTTTTTCTCCGCAACTTCTCCTGTTGGTTTTGATGCAAAAACTGTCACACTAAATATTCCCATTTTTGAAGCTTTAAAATCATTCAATTGTTCCTCTGAAAGATATTTATTCAAAATGTCATCAGGTATTACGATTACTTTTTCTTTTTGTAATGTAATATTTTCGAAACCATTTGCTTCTATCAAACCTAGGTATTCATCTTTCTGAATCGCACCAGAAACACATCCAGCATACATTTCTGCATCATGTTGTAATTCTGCAGGTAAATCACCAATCAAAACCACATCCGAAATGCTGAAATGACCACCTGGTTTTAAAACTCTTTTGATATCTTTCAAGACTGCGTTTTTGTTTGGAACCAAATTCAAAACACAATTGCTCACCACTACATCTGCCACATTATCTGAAACAGGCATGTTTTCAATGTCTCCTTGTCTAAACTCTACATTGTTAAATCCTCTGATTTCGGCGTTTATTCTTGCTTTGTCCAACATTGCAGGAGTGAAATCTATGCCGATTACTTTTCCAGTAGCTCCCGTTTCAGCTCTAGCCACAAAACAATCGTTTCCAGCACCACTTCCTAGGTCTATCACGGTATCGCCTTCCTTGATTTTAGCAAACTGCGTAGGTAAACCACATCCTAAACCCAAGTCAGCGTCTGGATTATAGCCATCTAGTTGCGTGTAATCATCGCTCATAATATTGTAAACCTCAGTAGAACATCCACCAGCTCCACAGCACGACGACATATTGGTTTCTTTGTCTTGAAGGGCTATTTCGCTGTATTTTTGTTTTACTATCTCTTTTAATTCCTCTTCTGTTTTCATTTTTGTATATTTAGTTTATGTTTTTTAATCGTTAAAATGCGATGTATTATTTATTTTGCTAATCAACAACATTTAGATTGACTACTATAAAAGCTCGTAAAAAGCTCTTCTATATAGTCTTTTGCATTTGTAAGTTCTTCTGGATTAATGCAATAGCATACTTTCGCTCCTTCTATGTCGCCTTTTATTAAGCCGGCCTCTTTGAGTTCTTTTAAGTGCTGGGATACAGTGCTTTGCGACAAGGGAAGTTCTTCAACAATATCACCACAGACACAAGCTTGTCTTTTGATTAATAATCTCAAAATAGCCACTCTGGCAGGGTGAGACAATGCTTTTGCATATTTTGCTAGCTTATTGTCTTTGATAGTAAACTCTTCATTTTTTGTAATTCCCATATCGAAATTTTAATTCTATCGTAAAATTACGATTAATATTTCAATTATCAAAGATTTAAAGATTTATTTTGAATTTCAAATGAAATCCAAATTCATAAATTGATTTTTAGGTAAGAAAATAGCAATCGATTTGTATGTTTTTTGTAGGTATTTTAGGAAAATAAATTGAAGATTTTTTAAAAAGTATTGTTAGTTTGACTATGAGCATCTATTAAATACCTAAAAAGAAGCGGTCTATGATTAATAAATGCTTAAAACTTTCTCTCAAATTTTTTATTTTACAAAATATAATCTTACCTTTGCAGTCCGAATTTTCGGAAGATAGTATTTATTTTATTAATTTTTAACAGTTTACAATGCCTACTATACAGCAGTTAGTAAGAAAAGGAAGAGAGACATTAATGTACAAGTCGAAATCTCCGGCATTGGATTCTTGCCCTCAGCGTCGTGGGGTGTGCACAAGAGTTTATACTACTACACCAAAGAAGCCTAACTCGGCTCTTCGTAAAGTAGCTCGTGTACGTCTTACAAACCAGAAAGAGGTGAACGCCTACATTCCGGGTGAAGGTCACAATTTGCAAGAGCACTCTATCGTATTGATAAGAGGTGGTCGTGTGAAAGACTTACCAGGTGTTCGTTATCACATCGTTCGTGGGGCATTGGATACAGCCGGCGTAAACAACCGTAAGCAAAGTCGCTCTAAGTATGGTGCAAAACGTCCTAAGCCAGGTCAGGTTGCAGCTCCAGTAAAAGGTAAGAAAAAATAACAAGAAAGTCTTTATAGGGCCTTTTAGGCACATATAGGGGAAGTAATGTTTGGTATTACCGAATGTGAATTAGTTTAAATCATTAGACGAAACCTTCTTAAAAATTTAAGAAATGAGAAAATCAAAACCAAAAAAACGTTACGTACTTCCTGATCCAAAGTTTAGGGATGTATCTGTAACAAAGTTTGTGAACAACATGATGTACGATGGTAAAAAATCCCTTGCTTATGGTATTTTTTACGGTGCATTAGAGATTGTTGAAAAACGTACTAGTGAAAACGGATTAGAGATTTGGAAAAAAGCGTTGAACAACGTTATGCCAGCTGTAGAGGTTAAAAGCCGTAGAGTGGGTGGTGCTACTTTCCAAGTGCCTACTGAAGTAAGAGCTGACCGTAAGCAATCATTAGGAATGAAATGGATGATCAACTACGCTCGTAAGCGTGGTGAGAAAACCATCACTGAGCGTTTAGCTGGCGAGATCATCGCTGCATCTAAAGGTGAAGGTGCTTCGGTTAAAAAGAAAGACGATACACACAGAATGGCAGATGCAAACAAAGCATTCTCGCACTTCAGAATGTAATCTTTCAAACCAAGATCTTAAAGAAACCTCTCAACTTGAGAGGTTTTTTTTATGGGTAATTTTATTGTAGTAAAGTCACCACTAGAACGTTGTATTTCTTCCTTATAATCTATTGAATGATTAGGAGGTCTTCAAAAATATGTAAAGTACCACCTTGGGTTAAAACAAAGAGCTTATTATCATGGACTTGAATTTCTTTAATCCAATAAGAACCTTCTTCAATGGATATTTCAGAATGCCAAACTAGGTCTTTTTTCACTAGATCTAAAATCCCTACAGAAGCTATTCCTGTTTCACCTGCATAACTGACAAAGTAGAAATAATTATCAACAATTACATTATCAAGAATCCCTCTCAAAATTCCAATATTTAAATCAAATGGTTTTAGAACTTCTTGGTAATTATTTATAGTAATTTCAAAAGTATCAGGATTAAGTGTAGTAATGGTATAATCATTATTTATATACAATAGCCCGTTCGCAAGTTTCATAGAACCTCCAATCTCGTTTGTATGATTTACCAGTTTACCAGTATAGGCATCTATGGCGTAAATGCCTGATTTAGAATCATCGTAAAGAGAAAAGAATAGTTTATCTTGATATTCTATGATTTCTCCATAATGTTTAATTGAATCCCTATCTAACAACTCTAAGAGGCTTATTTGGAACGTAAGCGAATTTGTGTTTACATCGAAAGTTGAAAAATTCAATCGGAATAATGAAACTAAAAATTTATCATTTAGAAATCTTGGGTTTATTAATCTATGATCCAAAACATTTAAGTTAAATTTATCATCTAAAAAGAAGAATATTACTTTTTCTATATCAAGATCAACAACCTTAAATAATGTAGAATTTTTGTTTTTTAAAATAAACGTTGGAGCAAGGTTAGAAATATTTTCGATATTTTTAATTCGATATTCCTTAAGATCTAAATAATTGAAAAACCTATATTCACCTATATGAATATAATTGTTCCATTCGAATAAATAGTTCACAGTGATTGATAATTCTTTCACAATGGTAAAGTCTCGAAATATTTTAATTAACCCAGAATCCCTTATTATTAAATAGTTTCCTACAACTACGAATTCCTGAACCTGATTAATTTTTTGACACGGTCTTATCTTTTTATTTGAAAATTCCATCGAAAGAAGAATTTAAATTTGAAATTAATCTGTCCACAAAGTTTTGCTCAGTCATGAGCAGATCATCTGGAAATAATTGTTTAGCTTTATTAAATCCTAAATTAATCAATGCCGCTCTTCCTGCCACAGATTCCATATAAGTTTTTGCAGTAGCCTTACTCAGTTTGTTCCCCTTAATTCTCCACTGCAATTTATCAAGAGATGTAACAGAAAACAAATCCCGTTGGATGAATTGAGAAATAAAGTCGAGTTAGTCAATACCGCTTTTTTTAATCTTTGAATATTTAAATTTTCAGATTATTGATCAATATTTAAATCTTCAAAAATGTGTAAATTATTATCATTTGTAAGAACAAAAAGTTGATTCTCATGAACTTTTATCTCATTGATATTATAACTTCTAAGTTTGCTCGGAAACCTTATTACCTCTAAGAGTTTATGTTGCTTCATGTCAATGATTCCTACCGCCACTTCTCTTGAATTATCCTTCTCGCTATTATTAAGGCTTGTAAAATATAGTAGGTTGTTTTTTATTTCTAGTCCTTGATAATTAGGCAAGCCACCTCCTATTTCCAAATTTTCAGCTTGTAAAATACCTGAGTAGTCAATCTTTTTTATCTCAAATGTATTGGGGTCTAGTATCGTGATTTCATTGTCGTTCAATATATATATCAACTCATTCTCGAGTTTCATAGAACCTCCAATCTCGTTGGTATAATTTACCATTTTACCTGTATTGGCATCTACGGCGTAAATGCCTGATTTAGAATCATCGTAAAGAGAAAAGAATAGTTTATCTTGATATTCTATAATATCTCCATAATATCTGACATTTTCAGTTTCGAACAGTTGATTAAGATTTATATACCAAATTTGTTTATTTTCTTTTTCTGAAAAAACAGAAAATTCACCCCAGCCTTTTTGCAACAAAAATATGCCATGCAATACTTTAATGACACAAAAGTCTAGGGTTTCGAATTGTGTTTGGAGTTCACCAAACTCTGATAAAGTACTAATATTAAAATGTCTTTCCCCTAAATCATTTACTCTAGTACAAACGCCGTAAATTTTTGAATCTACGACTTTTAAAGGCTTAAAAGGTATATTGAATTCATTTAAGGTTTTACCGCTTTCAGAGTCAAAGAATACTATTCTTTGAAATTGCCAATAAGACAAAATCACTTTGGAGTTAAATTTTAAAATAAAGTGTTGAGTATTAATGGGAACCTCCCATTTTAAAATAAAGTCCTCATATTTCATCAGGTTAGAGTTATTATCAAAAGCGTATAAATCTTGACCTAATACCACTATAGATGAAACATTATTTAATTTATTTAAAAATCGCATTGTATACATTTACTTTGGTAATTTCATTTATAAAATCGTCAACCGTACTAATCACGATTGGACTTGGGAAGAAACTTTGTAATTTCCCATTCTGGAGTAAAGGTAAAAGAGCCGCCCTTCCAGATACAGATTCCAAATATGCTTTCGCCGTTTCTTTAGTCAGTTTATTCCCCTTAATTCTCCACTGCAATTTATTAAGAGACGATGTAGAAAACAAATCTCGTTCTATGAATTGGGAAACAAAAGTTGCTTCGGTGACTTTGCCAGATTCTAGTTTTGAGAATCTTTATAAAAGTATTCCAGCTATGCTAAGGCTTCTGCCTTCGTATGTGCGTATTTCGGTCTTTGACCGCCGTAACAAATGGTTCAATTTACCATTTATTTATTTCAATTAAACTTTTTCGTAAAATTAATTACTTGTTTTGTGATCCTTTAATTGATATCCGCCTTTTTTCATTTTTTAAATATCAACTCCTATTTTCTGCGGCTAATAACCGCATTTCATACATACGATGGAAATGTCTTTCGCACAGCATAGAGAGGTTTTTTTTATGGTTTTTTGTCGCTGAAATATTTTGGTAGCAGTTCCTTTACAAGAATTCTAGGGGAAAATCATTAATTGATTTTGTGAAAGAAACACTAATAGTTTATTAAATGAATACTCAAAAATATCAGGTTGAAAATTGTATTATGTTTTTAACTCTTATATAGCGGTGCCGACCAAATGCCTAGAGATTCTCCCCAGAAATACAACTTGTTATTCTCTATTTTATATGTCATATAAGCTGGTTTTCCATTGGGTATAAACATTTTAATTTGTTTATTTTCAATTACCCAGTTCCAGTTGTAGTCTATGCCATTGACACGCTGAATTGCAGTGCCGTCAGATTTAAAAGTATATGAATAATCTCCATCGCTGGTAGTCCATTTGCCAAAAAGGTTTTCATCAAGTTCCAGATTATTGACTTTGATTTTAAGTGTTAAGTCTCGGCTTCCCAAATATCCCGCCTTAGATGCTGTATTGGTCACAAGTGCAAAAAGGACACTTTTGTCGGTTTTGAGTTT
This sequence comes from Lacihabitans sp. LS3-19, assembly GCF_024343575.1. Classification (GTDB taxonomy): domain Bacteria; phylum Bacteroidota; class Bacteroidia; order Cytophagales; family Spirosomataceae; genus Leadbetterella. The sequence goes on from NZ_RJUA01000115.1 coordinate 80,937, forward strand.
CAATATGTCCTTAAGTGTGACTTTATCAATAGCTGATGCTACCAATTGCATTTTGGTTCCTACAGTCTTATAAATGGTAACTCGACTGTCTGCGTCAGTTGGTAATGTAAAAACGATATTGGCACCATCAGTAAATTTGTCATAGTTGAGGCTTACTCTGAAAATTGCCGCCGAGTAGTCTGCATAAGTTTTCTTAAATTCCTTTACCGTATCTTTTTCTGCTTTAATGTCAAACAAACCATGGTTTGAAGCAAGCCAAAAACCAGTGTTTACGTCGTCGTATACTTTTCCTTCAAGATAGTCTCTGAAAAATGAATCCCACCAGATAAATGGTGTAGTTGGACTAATGGCCTCCACAGGATGCTTATTGGCTTTTATAGATTGATATGCGGTTCTTACTAGTGCATCACCGTTTTTAACAGTCAGATATTTTACCACGGCAGACATACCGTAACCGTGTTCACCTGCATTTTCTTCAGCTCCTTTCTGAAAACCGCTAAAAGGAGCCATTTGATGGCTGTTTCTTATATTCGAAACATAGTTGGTCTGAGTGGAAAACATTTTTTCAATCCATACTGCGGTGGCCTCATCTAGCCAGAAATGTGTGTAGTTGCCCGATTTGGCTCTGCTAAAGCGATTCCTTGGGTCGTAAAACGATTGTACTAGGTGGAAAAATTCGTGCCCAGCAGTAAGTTTTAATTCATCGTCATCTTTCAAATTATCTGAGTTGAATTCCATACAGCCATAATTATATCCCAACACCGAATTGGAAGCGTAGCCATATACTCCCGCATCTAATTTTTTTATGGTAACATTCATTGGCCAGCTAGATCTACTTGAATAGGAGAATCCTAAGTTCTTGAATTTGGAATATGCCCCTTCTAGGTTACTTCCTAACTTTACTACGTTATCCTTCATTGACAAATATGGGAAATACATTTTGAAATGCCCCTCAGGAGTATCAATGGAGAAATTACCATCAAATGAAATCAGGTACATTTTTACTTTTGTCTCAGCCACTCGGCCGCTAGCATCAGTCTCGCTTATTTTTTGGTCGGTTGCAGGGAGCGTAGCTAATGTGTAGCCTGAAGAATCTACGGCAGGAAGATATTGATAGTGGATAGCGGTTTTATTAAGGCTTTTTATGAAAATTTCCTCTCCCACTGCCAAAAGCGGAATTTGTGAGGGCTGGTTAGTGTTTTTTTTGATTTTGATTTTTATGCCTTTGTTAACATTGAGTGGAAGACCTTCTAGAACAAATAATTTGGAATTTACGGAAACTAGTTCGGTTGGGGCATTCTTAACTTCACTGATCTCCAAGCTGTTTTGGCTATCAAATGCCGTGGCGGGAATTCTTACTAAAATATCTGTGGCTTCGATTGAGCCTCCTTTTTGATCAATATCAGCTGTGGCAACTGACTTTTCGGGATTAATAATATCACCAAATAGTGAGCAAGAGGCCAATATTAAAGTAAATGAAATGAGTTGTAACCAAGCTATTTTTTTCATGACAATGAGATTTTGTTGATTGTTATCAAGGTAGTATTATCATGTCTGTAATCCAATGAGTGAGTCATTGTGCAAAAGATGATTTATATCATGTATAAACCCACTTTCTATTAAAATCTGCCCAAAGTCATTTTTATTCTTTAAAAGGAAATCTAATTTTCGGTTTCAACCTTAAAAATAATCATGACGAGTTTTAGAGTAAGACCCAAGTTTAGGCACGAATGCACCTGTAAGCCTAAAGAAATTGTTGACAGAATAAATGCTAATCTGGAAACAAAACACGATTTGATCGAAGGCAAGGTGTTTCTTACACACGGCTTGTTCAGGATTATGCCTGAACATCAGCACTTTTGGTCTCCTCAGCTCAGCGTTTCCTTTGAAGAGACAGATTCCGGAACGGTAATTCGGGGTATGTATGGCCCTCATCCTACGGTCTGGGCAGTTTTTCTTTTTGGATACGCACTTTTAGGCATTGCGGCCTTTTTTATATCTATTATTGGTTTGGTTAAATTGTCTTTGCATATCGAAACCCAACTACTTTGGACTTTACCTTTTATTTTGGGTGGTGTTGTGATTTTGTACTTTATTGCCCAGACGGGACAAAAAATGGGGGTAGAGCAAACTTTCCAATTGCATCATTTTTTCGAGGAAACGATTCATGAAACCGTACACATTCATTGATTTTTATGCCATTTAATAATGTTTTTTGAATAAAATTGCCCTTCTAGGCATGAAATTTGAATTGTATTTTATCTTTTAGCTTTATTTGAAGAAATACACAATTCAATATTAGAAAGATGTTCAAGAATTATTTTTATGTTTTCCTTTTACTGGCCTATTCTTTAACCTCACTTTCGCAGGAGTTTGTTGTCAATTGGCAAAAAACGGCGGGAGGGGAAAGGAATGAACTGGCATACGGCGGAGTAGAAACTTCAGACGGTGGATTTATTTTGGTTGGCTCTACAAATAGCAAAAACTCTTTTGATGTAAAAGATTCTAAAGGATTTGATGGAACTGGAGGTAATGATTTTTGGATTGCAAAAATAAATAAAGACGGTGCTCTAGCTTGGACAAAAACATTTGGAGGTAGTAAAGACGATGTGGCTACTTCGGTAGTAAGAACTTCTAATAATGAATATTTGATATTGGGCTCAATCCAATCGACTGATGGAGATGCTTTGTATAACGGCACCAATGGTGGCTTGATGCTTATCAGGCTTAAAGAAAATGGCGATTTTGTTTCTAAACGTTTGTTTGCAGGAGGAAATGGCAATACGGGCACGACCTTCCAACAAGTCAATAGTTTTAGCAAACCTACCCTGAAATTACTCTCCAATGGTCAGCTGGTTGTAGGTGCAACTCGCTCCATCGGCGTTTCCCCGTTTTCGGGTTTTGATTTTTATGTGGCCAAGTTATCGGCTTTTGGAGATACCCTTTGGGAAAAAACATTTGGCGGTGGATTAGAAGATTACATGAACGACATCATAGAAACCTCTGATGGTGGCTTTGTAATGGTTGGAGGTACGCTTTCGCTAGAACGAGACATAACAGGAGCGGGGCAAGGTTTTTTAGATTTTTTAGCCATAAAAATAGATGGAACTGGCAGGCAACAGTGGGAGAGAGGTTATGGCGGATCAAGTTATGATGTTGCGTTTTCTGTTTTAGAAAATAATACAAAAAATGGGTTTTATATTGTAGGTGAGTCAAGTTCGAATGGGGGAAACCTTGGTAGTTCTTTGGGAGAAAAGGATGGAGTTGTAATTAAAATAAACAGTAGTGGGATTTTAACAGATAGATTTCATTTTGGTGGTTCTGACAATGACGGATTTTATAATATAATAAGAGGCGGAGATAATGTATTGTATTTGGCAGGCACGAGTCAGTCGACTATTGGAACTGTAAAACCCAAAGGGACATTGACAGATGCATGGCTTATGGCGTTGAATGAAAATACTTTTACGCCAAACTATCACAAGCTTTTGGGCGGTGCTGATATTGATTTGGCTCGTCAGGCAATATATACTTCTACAAAAGGGATATTTTTAGCATCTTCGAGCAGATCTGCCGATGGAGATTTGAACTCAAATAGAGGTCAAAGTGATTTTTGGGCTTTAAATTTGAGTTTACCGCCGCCGATTATTTTCGGCAAATTCCAGGCATTTTTAAATCCAGATGAAGAAATTGAGCTAATTTGGACGACTACATTTGAGAAAAACTCCCAATATATTTATGTGGAAAAAAGTGATGATAATAAAGCTTTTTTTCAAAAAGATGAGCAGTTTGCTGTAGGTTTTTCTGAAGGCATAGTTTCCTATAGATTTATTGATAAAAATCCAAGTTATGGACAAAACTACTATAGGCTTACTTATACAGACAATGATGGTAAAAAATATAATGGCCCTGTCGTTAGTTTCAAATTTTCACCATTGTCTTTAGAGGCTCCAATAGACCAAATAAAAATATATCCCAACCCAACAACTGACGTTGTATTTGTAGAAACTATATTAGAATCTCCTCAAATTCAACTATTTGACATTAAAGGCAATAAAATGCCATTGGTAATCAAACGTTTAGAGAATTCTAAATATCAAATTGAAATCAATAGTTTAATTCCTCCGGGTATTTATGTTTTAAGTCTTAGAAACGAAATTGCAAAACAGTCCAAAAAAATTGTGATTAAGTAGTGGTTTTGCCTTAAATTGTACCTTTATTAAAATTCTATAAATGAAAGAAACCATTAAGTGGGGAATATTAGGAGCAGGTAGAATTGCGGCCAAGTTTGCTGCAGATTTAAATAAAACCCCAGGTTGTGAATTGCTGGCAGTCGCCAGTACTTCTTTAGAAAGAGCCCAAGAATTTGCTTTGGAATATAATGGAAAACATGCGTTTGGGTCTTATCAAGAACTATTTTCTACAGAAATTGACGTGGTGTATGTTGCTACGCCGCATACTTCTCATAAAGAACACACTTTGCTTTGCTTGAATAATAATGTTGGTGTGTTGTGTGAAAAACCTTTTGCGATGAACCAAGGCGAAGTTGATGAAATGATTCAATTGGCCAAAGAGAAAGGTTTGTTTTTGATGGAAGCCATGTGGACGAGGTTTTTGCCAACTACATTGAAAGCTCAGTCGCTTATAGCTGAAGGGAAAATCGGGAATATTAAAACTATTGCAGCGGATTTTGGTTTTAAAGCAGAATTTGATCCTAAATCCAGACTTTTTGATCCTAAATTAGGTGGCGGAGCATTTTTGGATATTGGTATTTATCCAGCTTTTTTGTCATTGTTATTTTTGGATTACCCTTCTAAAATATTGGCGGCGAGTATTTTTGCTCCGACAAATACAGACGAAACTACTTCGTTTGTTTACAGATACGACAACGAATCCACGGCGGTTTTGAATTGTACTGTAAAGTCAAATACAGACTGTGAAGCCAGAATATATGGCGATATGGGTTCTATAAAACTTAATCGTAAGTTTCATATGGCCACAAGTTTAACTTTAATGGACGTTGATGGAAATGAGGTTGAGACTTTCGACTATCCTAGAGACACTTTTGGCTACAATTATGAAATTGAAGAAGTAAATAAATGCATTGCAAACAAACAAACAGAAAGCGAATTGATGCCACTTTCTTTGAGTTTAAAGCTTATTCATCTTTTGGATAAAACGCGTGAAGCTGCTACTATCGTTTATTGATTTAATTTTAATGATGGGCAACAGGAAATAGATAGTCAATATCATAACGAGCTTAAAATTAAGCCCTTATAGGGTTTTTGTATTGCAGGGTTTTATTTTTATTATAATAATTTCACCCTTCGAGGTTTCTGATTATTAACTAATTAATAAAACGTAACTTTTAAAATAGTCTGACGCTATTAATGTATTTTAATGAATAGGAATAATCAATTCGGTATTTTCCCAGTTTAGGGTAAATTCAATTAAATCATTCTCCTTTTCTATTAATTTTATAGTGAGTTGTTCGGTAGCTTGTATTGTTTTACCAGCTTCTACTTTAAACCTCAAGTAATCTTTGGTTTCGTCGTAATTGGTTCCCCATTGTCCTGTTTCATTATTGAGGATTATGGTCCAGTATTTTTCTCCAGGGATAGTCCAAAGGCTATATTTTCCAGCTTTAACTTTCTTTTTGCCAAAGCTACAAAGTCGTGAGAAACTTATGGTTGTGGACTCATTGGCACCAGTTCGCCAAACGGTTTCGTAAGGCACCAATTCGCCAAAAACTTTCCGATCTTTCATGAGTGGCCTGCAATAACCGACATTTACTTTTAGGTCTTTGCTCCCTTTGGCTTCAAGTTTTTCATAAGGACTATGACTTTTGGTATAGGTTCTGATGCCATAAAGTGCCAAAACTAAAACGCCTATAACTATAAAAATAATGTTAATTGCTTTCTTCATGATTAAAATTTATGGTTTTTGAGCCTGTATCGTACAAAACTATCATTTTTTTTGCTTTAGTGGAAGCTTCTTCTTTTAATTTGTCAACCACCCATTTTTTGTTAGAGCCGTCAATGATTATTGTCCCATCAAAATTTTCTAATCCTTTCAAGTTTTTCAAGGAATTTTCGGACGAAACCAAATAATTGAAGTTTTCTTTTGAAGGTTCACTATTTTCAATTCTTAGCACTTCAAAATGCTCTAGATTGTTTTGAATTAGGGCGTTTTGATCATCACTTAAACTTTTTGTTTTAAATTGATTTATGCCTTTGGCGTCATAATAGTTTTTTAAATGAAATTGATAAATCAAAGGTTCGTGGCAAAGAGAATCCGATGCTATAAATGTAGCTGAACGTCCTTCAATTATAGAAATACCAGAACCGTTCGGAATAAAATGAAAAGTTATTTCTTTTTGTTTACTCTGCTGAAATAGTGAATAAGAGCCTTTTATAGCCAAAATAGCTATTAGGGTAGATGCAATTTTTAGATACAAGACTTCTCTTTTTTTGAAAAATAGTAATATTGCACTTATCACAATATAAAGTAAAATCACTGTCAAAACAGAAATCGAGAAGCCTTTAGTTAGAGCATTTGGCAATTCTGCAATGAAGAAAATGCAGGCATTGAGTGCATTTATTAGCCATTTTAGTAATAAACCCAAGAAACTTCCTAAAAGAGGAATTTTGAATAGAATTATACTTAATAATCCTAAAGGAATTAATATGGAGGAAACTATGGAAACTACGGGGTTAGAAAGTAGAAAGTAATTGGGGAATTGATGGAAATAGTAAATAGAAAGTGGAACTGTAAGGATTTGTGCCGAAATAGAAACAGCAGAAATTTCCCAAATCCAACGCAATGGCTTCCACTTGATTTCGAATAGATTTCGGAATTTTGGATAAATAATTAAAATGCCTAAAACAGCTAAATAAGATAGTTGGAAGCCAACTTCATATATCCAATTGGGAACAATTAAAAGCAAAATAATGGCTGAAAGCAATAAAGTATTTACGGGATTATTGTCTCGTTTTATGAAAACGCCGATTTGAATCATCGAGAACATCAATGTAGATCTGCATACACTTGCACTCAAACCTGTAAATACAGCGTAAGACCAAAGAGAAACTAATATCAAAAACAAAAAGAGCGGTTTGTCTTTGTTTACAAAAAGTCCAAAGAAAGCATTTATGACAAAGAATAGAATTGCCACATGCATACCAGAGACTGCCAAAACATGAATTGCACCAGTTGCAGAATACCATTGTTTTGTCTCAAAATCTAACTCTGCTTTCATACCGCCAATCATCGCTTCGGCCACACCCATTTGTTTTGGGTTATCTAATATTTGTTTGAAAACAGTATGTGTGTAAACATTTAGTTTATTGCCATAGTACAAAATACCTTTGTGGGGTGATACGCCTGCGTTTACAAAATCGCCATCTCGTAAGAAATGGTGCGTGTAAATATTTCTGCGGGCTTGGTAGGTTTTATAATCAAACTCTAAAGGGTTTTTAGGAGGCTCAATTTCTCTAAAACTATTTTTAATTATAAAAACTTCACCGAATTTTGGCATTGTACCAGCTTCCTTATTGAAATAGAGCATGGTTTTTCCACTAGCTTTTTTCCATAAGCTGTCTTTTTTTACAGCAAATATTTCTGCGGTTACTTTATAGGTTTTGGGTTTGGTCTCTGTGTAAGAATCAATCACTGCCATATAATTCTCAAAACCATCCATTTTTGTAATATGGTCAGGATTGTTTTTTTGGTTATAAAAATAATAACTTAAAAAACCCAAGCCTAAAAATAAAAAAGGAACAGAATGACGAAAAAATCTTAGTTTTTTTGATAGAAAAGAGATTCCTCCAAGAAATGATATTGTACCTAAAAAAACACAAATCTCTAAAAGGCTCGGGTGAAACCTTTCTGAAAGATATATGCCTAAAACCAGCAGGACAAAATATCGCAGGGTCGGTATGGATTTAAGTGGGAACAATTAATATGATTCTTGTTTGCTCGGGAAGTCGCCCGATTTTACGTCCGTGATATAATTGGTAAATGCAGTGTCCATAATTGTTGCCAAGTCGGCGTAGCGTCTTAAAAACCTCGGTGAAAAGTCTTTGTTTATTCCCAACATGTCATGTATAACTAATATTTGGCCATCGCAGCCATTTCCAGCTCCTATTCCAATGGTTGGGATTTCTAGCGATTGGCTTACTTCAGTTGCTAATTTCGCAGGAATTTTTTCTAAAACTACCGCAAAACAACCCAATTCTTGAAGGAGTTTGGTGTTGTCTCTCAATTGTTGAGCCTCTTCTGTTTCTTTGGCTCTTACTGTATATGTGCCGAATTTGTAAATAGATTGCGGCGTTAGACCTAAATGGCCCATTACGGGTATACCTGCACTCAATACTCTGGCTATAGATTCTTCGATTTCTTTTCCTCCTTCCATTTTTACAGCATGTGCACCAGATTCTTTCATGATTTTGATGGCTGATCTAAGGGCTTCTTCAGAGTTACCTTGGTAGCTTCCAAAAGGTAAATCAACAACTACCAAAGCTCTTTTTACGGCTCTGATTACTCCCTGGGCGTGGTATATCATTTGGTCGAGCGTAATAGGGAGTGTCGTTTGATGGCCAGCCATTACGTTAGATGCTGAGTCGCCTACTAATATAACCTCAATTCCAGCTGCATCCACAAGTGTTGCCATAGAAAAATCATAGGCCGTTAAGCAAACAATTTTCTCATTTTTGGTTTTTAAATCTTTCAGGGTGTTTGTTGTTACCCTTTTTATTTCTGAATGTATCGACATAGTATTATTATTTAGAGCCGAGCCAAGGCTCAGGGTTTAGTTTGTCAAAATTGTGCCAAATCTGAAAATTTATCTCTGGACTTCCGTCTTTATAGGCCACAGTGCCTATCTGCTGCCTTATATCTACTTTTTGGTTTATGCTGACGTTTACCTGTTCGAGGTTAGCGTAGACTGTATAGTAATCCCCATGTTGGATAGCTACTACATTATTAAGCCCAGGAATTTCTGAGATATCTAGAACAATACCCTCATATACCGCAGAAACCGGTGCATTTGCCTCCGATTGTATATCAATGCCGTTGTTATCTATTTTTAAGTTTTTAAGTACAGGATGATTTTTTACGCCAAACTTATCTGAAACAAAACCATTTACAGGCCACGGGAGTCTAGATTTTTGTTTTCCAAAATTTGAATTAGCAATTATTTCAACTTTTTCAGGTAAAATATCTTTTTCAGAATCTACGGCCTTTTCTGTTCTATTTTTTTTGTTGGCAGCTTTTCTATCAGCCAACATTTTCTTCTCTCTTTCCGCTATTTCTTTTTGTCTTTCAGTTCTGGAGGCGGGCACTTTTCTAGCACTTTTTTCTTTGGCTATTGCATTGGCAATCACTGAGTTTAGGCTAGATAATGCTGCTCTGGATTTTTCTAATTCACTTTTTAACTCGCCTTCTTTTTCACTAAGATTTCCAACTATTAGTGTTTGCTTTTCTTTAAGGGCTTCTAAGCTTTTGTTTTCTATTTTGACAACATTTATGAGATTTTGCTGCGTCATTTTTTTGTCTAACAGCTTTCTTTGGCGTTCTTTTAGCATTTCGCCAATTTTCTTGATTTGAAGTAATTGCGTTTTTCGGCTTTCAGTATATTGTTCTAAATATTTATACCTCATAAATAAATCAGAAAATGACGTAGCAGAAAACAGGAAACCCATTTTGGTGAGTTTACTACTATTTTTTGATTCTCTATAAATAGTTTCAGAATATTCGGTTTGGAGAGCTTTAAGTTGCTTGAAAAGGTCATTTTGTGCCTTTTCTATTTCTACCATTTCTAATTTTATAAGCTCAATATCTTCCTTAGCAAGCTCTATTTTTTTTTGTTGGTTTTCTATTTGCTTATTTATGGCTTTTATTTCTCCTATCGAACTTTGTTTTTCCTTAAGGGTTTGACTCAATATTTTTTTTACTTGAGCTATTTTTTTAAGGTTTTGTTTTTTTTCATATTCTAATTTCGTTCTACTTTTTTGACTTTGTGCCAAAGCAGAAAAAGCTATAAAGAATGTGAAAACTATTAGGATTATTTTTCTCATAATTAGACCTAATTTTTAGAAATTAGGGATTTTTTCAAGTTTATATCCTTTAGGGATATTAAAAGGAAAACGAATATTTCTGTCTAAAAAATCGAATTTTGTATGTTCAAATTCGATTTTAGCCTCGTTTTTACCTAAAATTAATAAAGAAATGATAGTTGGCACAAGTTTATTATCTTCTATTATAAAACTTTTGTAATCAATATTTAGCTTTGTTTCAGTTTTTTTATCTTCGGCTTCTATATAATAGAGCTTATTTTTATTTAAATCGAATCGATTTTCAATGGATACATCATTTCTACTTTGAATTATAGAATTGAACTCATTTTTTTTGAAATATACATCATTGGTATCTAAAGCTACAGGTAAATTGCCTACCAAAAGGGATTGTATCATTTTAAAATCTATTTCAAAATCAAACTGTTTGCTAAGTTCGACAAAACTCACTTTGTAATAATTCCTGTTTAGTCTGTCTAATAAAAACAATGTGTCTGGGTTAATACTAACACGGGCCGCTTCCAATCCCATGGCTATTGATATCCAAATTACACTGTCTTTTTTTACATGGATTGTGGCAGGTATGGTTTGGTTTATTTTTTCTGTTTTGAGCGTTATTTTTGATTTTATTTTTAGTTTTTCAAAATCAACATCCTCAGTTTCAAAATACACTTTTTCTGTCTTTAGGGGCTCGGTTATAGCGACTGTGTCTATTTTAACTACAACGGAATCGCTTACAGTGGAGCCCAATATTACTGTGTTTTTTTTCATTTTATGGCTTCTACAAGAAGCTAAAAATAGCAAAGGGATACCTAAAATTAATAATTTAAGGTTAATGTTCATTTTATTCAATAATGGTTTTTTGTCCTATTTTGTTTTCAAGTTTTTTGTTGGATTTTGTAATATTATATGCTTTCTGCCAATAGTTTACAGCGTTTTCAGTTTGCCCAAGTTTAAATAAAATGTCGCCCTTGTGCTCTAGGATTAACTCACTTGGTTTATCTGTTTTTGATAGGGCTATATCTATAGTTTCATTGGCTTTTTTATAATCGTCATTTTTGAAGAATACCCAAGCTTTGGTGTCATAATTGGCTGGATTTGAAGGATAAAGTTTGGTAAGGTTTTCTGCTAATTCGAGTGCTTTAGAAATGTCTTTTTTGGTATTCGCTAAAAGCAGGCTATAATTATTAAGTGCTTGTTCATTTTTTGGATTTTCATTTAAAACTTCCTCAAAGATTAAAGTCGCTTTTTGGTCTTTTCCTTGTAAACCATATATTTCGGCTATGTTGGCTTTTATGTGTTGAGCTAGCTCTTTGTTATTAGCATTGATAGCTTGTGCTTCTTCAAAAGATATCATGGCATCATCGTAAACTTTGGTTTGCATTTGTCCAAATCCTAAATGGTACCAGAAATACGCTTGATTAGGATAATATTCAAGTGCTTTTTCTGCATGTTTTACCAAATCGCTATATAGTGAAAGTTTTACATCTAACTCAATTATAGCCAGCCAAGCCTCAAATATTCCACTGTCGTATTTAACAGCTTGAAGATAGGCATCTCTACCCGCTTGTATTTGATTACTTTTTATTAATACGTCCCCTTTGTAGACATAAGTTCGGGCTTCTTTTGGGTGTTGAGCACTTAGTTGATTGCAAAAATCCAATGCATTTTTAAGGTCTTCCTCTCCATAGTTTTTTATTGTAGAAAAATACGCCCCTAACACATTGGCTTTCAGGGCAAAAGGTAATGATGACTGTGCCAATACGGCTTTTAATACATCACTAGTGCCTTGTTTATCATTTTGTTTGGCATAAGATTCCGCTAGTATTCCATAAGCATCCACAAAATTTTCGTTTTCGTCTATAGCGTTTTTGAGTAATTGCGTAGCCTCAGAAAACCTATTATTGCTGATCATTATTTTGGCTTGTTGCAAAACATACTCAGGGTCTTCTTTTACCATTTTTTTACCTACTTTGAGGGCGGCATCTACTTTGTTTTGCTTAAGAAATATGGCTTGTTTTGCTTCAGTTATTTTCTCTGAAGGCCCCATATTTTTTTCCATTTCATCCAATGTTTTAATCGCATCGGATTCTTTTCCTAAAATCAAATAGGTGTCCACTAAAAGGAGATAACCCTCAACATAGTTTGGATTAAGTTTTATCGCTTTTTTAAGAGAGCTTTCTGCTTCTTTATATTGATTGGTTTTAAATTGTAAATTAGCTAGATGTTGAATAAAAAAGAAATTGTCTTTTTCTTCATCTACAGCTTTTTTTGCTGAATTTAGGGCTAATTCCAGTTTGTCTAATGCGAGTTCAGTTTTAGATAACATGAAGCTATTGGTGGCTGATTCCCCAAAAGCAATAAGGTTGTTTTTGAAAATTTCTTCCGCTTTTTTGAAATCTTCAATCAAAAAATACTTCATGCCATCTGAAAACGATTGCTCAGCTTTTAATTCTTTTGCCTGAATTTTCTGGTCTTGTGGCTCATCAACAGCAGCCTGAGAGAAAGCGGTAAAAGAAATAAAAAGTATAAAAATGAGTATTCGCATTGGATATATGTTAGTTTGAATAAAAACCAGTATTTTTAATTAAGAATTTTAAATTATTTTTGTTTGATTTTTTAAAACTTCAAGAAAACGTAAATTTCAGTATTTTGTTACAAAAAATCAATTAATGAACCCTTTATAATATTTAAAACTATATATGGCCAAGCAAGTTCCCAATCAGAAAGGTAAGAAATTAGAATTAGAAACCCCTGTTTTAGAGCAAGAATTGAACAAATGGATGGTATTTGGAGGATTAATGACTTTGATATTCTTAATCTATTTCAAGGTTTGGGACAATAATTTAGTTTGGGATGACGATCCGTATATTAGACTGAATGAAGCCGTTAAAGCATTTGATATTAAGACTTTGCTAACAGGGTTTCATGTGGGTAACTATCATCCAATTACTATGTTGTCATTGGCTCTAGAGTATCTGATAGTAGGGGAGAAACCATGGTTATATCATTTTGACAATTTACTGCTTCATGGAATTAATAGTTTTATGCTTTTTAAAATCTCAAAGCAGCTAAATCTAAAAAATACTGTAGCGGTTTTGTTGGCATTTTTCTTTGCAGTGCATCCTTTACATGTAGAGTCAGTGGCTTGGGCGGCTGAGCGTAAAGACGTACTTTATACATTATTTCTATTTTTATCTTTTCATTTTTATTTGAAATATGCCGAAACTCGTTCTAAAAAGTTCTATGTAATTTCATTGGTATTATTTATTGCAAGTTGTTTGTCAAAAGGTATGGCGGTAGTTCTACCGGCTATATTGATTGTGACGGATTGGTGGATGTTGGATAAGAAATTTTCTATGAAAGTTCTATTCGATAAAATACCTTATTTCGCAATAACTTTATTTTTCGCATACATTGCTACTACAGCTCAAAAAGATGCTGGTGCAGATGCTACCTCAGTTATAAAGGCTGCCTATACGGCTTCTGAGCGGTTCAGAATTGTATGTTATTCTTATCTTTTTTATTGGGTAAAAACAATTCTACCAATCAACCTTTTGCCATTTTATCCTTATCCAGGTAAGCCGGGAGGTAGCCTTCCAAGTGTATATAATTTGGCAGTTTTTGGAATGATAATTTTTGGCGTTTTGGTATATTGGTTAGGTAGAAAAAATAAGCAAATTTGGTGGGCAGCAGCATTTTTTACTATTGCTATTTCAACAGTAATTCAAATATTACCAGTAGGTAGTGCAATAGTGGCAGATAGGTATTATTACTTGTCTTCTGTTGGACCATTGTTTTTATTGGCATGGGTTTTAGGGAATATCAAAAATGAAATAAGTAAGATATTATCATATGGACTTGTTATCGTTTGGTCTGGTATGACTTTTTTCCAAACTGGACATTGGAAAAATGGCTTCACGCTTTTCAAACCAGCAGAAAAATTTTATCCAGAAGACGCTATGGTGTTAAGCAACATAGGGTGGTATTATTTAGGGGAAAAAGAATTCCCGATGGCGAAGCAATATTTGGTGAGGGCTGATAATAACGGCTTCAAAAATGCCGATGTCTGTCGTACTATTGGGTCAATGTTCATTGACGAAGGTGATTATAGCAGTGCTTTGACATATTTAGAAAGAGCCCAAACTTATTTGCCTAAATCTCCTCGGACCGATTGGTTGACAGCTTTGGCATTGTTAAAAACTGAAAAATATCAGGAAGCACTTCCTTATGCAGAAAAAGCTGTAAAAGATGCCCCTGAAAATAAAGAATACATGAATTCTTATGCTCAGACGCTAATGAACTTAAAGCGGTTTGATGAGTCAAATAAGGTGTTTGAAGAAGTGATAAAACTAGATCCTGAAAATTGGGATGTTTATTTGAATATTGCTTATATGCACAGACTAAGAGGTGATTTTCAAACTGAAATCAAGCTTTTGGAAGAATTGATTAATAAATCTCCAAGCTATCTGCCTGCATATAAAAATATTGGTGTAACATTTAGTGATTTAAACCAAAATGAAAAAGCTGTAGAATATTGGCAGAGAGCTACAGTTTATGACACCACTGGTGATTATGACTATAATATTGGAATAAATTATGCTAATAGGGGCAAAATAGAGGTAGCTAAGGATTGGTATATAAAAGCTGCTAAAAAAGGAAAACCTGAGGCAATACAAATTTTGAAAAATAATGGAATAGCTTTTTGAGGTTTGGGATTAATTAATTGGTTTTTGGTAAAATAGTTATTGCTTAATTTGTTATTGGATAATTAGTTATTTGTCAATTTATTTTTGGTATCCCGATTGCTATCAGGAGGTTGTTGGTTAGGTAGTTATGTAAAAAATAATTTAAATCACTATTGTTTTTTTTCTACCTCATCTAGCAATTTGTTAAAGACTTTGTACCTTTTTTCTTGAATTTTTGCCACTGCTATTATTTCTGCTTTTTTGTATCCGCCTTGGTAATAGCGTTGAAACCAAGGTAAAATCGAAATGCCTGCATCAAGTGGGCTAACCAAAATAGCTGAACGTAGACCAAGAGCTATCAGACCTGTAGTTAGTACAAATGAGTTTAAGCCGTTTTTAACATCTCCTACGTAAAGTTGACCCAAGCCAGGCATAATAATACTCAATATTTTTGCCTTTCTAGGGCTTATTTTGCTTATTTTGTCATTTTTCTTAAAGAGTTCATTCACTATTGTTGAGTCTTCTATTATTTGACTAAATGCTGATTTTGATTCGGGAAATTCTCCTTTAGCAAACCTTAACATTGCTTCATAGAAAATCTTTTCTTTTGATTCTTCGTCAGTAAGTACCTCGGGTAGATTTAGCATTTCAATTTCAGCATAGTCATAATCTTGAATTATTAAGAAACAAGATATTTTTTTTAGCAAATATTGGTTTTTCAGAGCTTGATCTTCGGTCGAAAAGTAGGCTAATTCGTAATATTCTGTCGCCTGTCTGTAGTCTTGAATATTGTAGAGACAATCTGCTACTTTTGGGTAGATTTGGGTTGCAAAATTACTTTCTGCATCAAAATACAAAGCCCTCTTGTAAGCTTCCATGGCATTTTGATAAGATTTCTCCTCATAGAGTTTATTGGCAAACGCCACGGTCTGGTTTAAGTCTTGGGCATTAGCTACCCAAACATTAATAATAAGAATTAAAAATGTCGCTAGCTTCATGCTGTAATTTGTTGATTTTCTTTTTGTTAAAGTCTTTGGTAGATTTTACGGAACCATAAATATTGCCAAGGTAAAAACCAAAGCCAATTCCGCCATACAACCATCCTCTGTAATTATTTACGCCATGTTTGTTGAAGTTTCTGTAAGATTGAAACGCCATACCCGCCGTAAAAAACAAGGAAACTAGTCCATCCTTCCAGTTGTTAGAATAAGCTTTTCCAGTACCGGGTACTACTGCCGACATGATACCAGCCAGAGCAGGGCTTTTCTTATGTGTTTCTTTTTCTAAAATGGTTTTATAACCCTCAGCGACATAAAATTCCTTGTTCTGAATATTTTCTAAACTATTTCTGGCAGCTTTAAAATCATTGTTAAATATCTCTGAAGTGGTATTGAAAATAGTTTTATCATCTGGTTTGAAATTTTGGTTATTAGTCCAAAACGTTCTTGCATTTTCCCAATCTTTGTTTTGCATCAAAAGTTTGGCGTATTCCAAAGCTGGAGCGAAAGGAATAGTTTGGGCATCAGGATAAAGCTGTTTTGTTCTGAAAATCCCAATATTAGTTTGGTTTGAAAGTCTGTATGATTTCAACAATTGTGTTTTTAAAGTGTCGCTTTCAGGTGTAAAGTAAACTAAACGTTCAAACTCTTTTCCAGCTAATTCATATTGACCGGATTTTAATAGATAATCTCCGTATTTTTTGGAGTTTTCAAAATTGTATAGATCCTGAGCTATTGTAGAAAAACTAATAAGTAAAAGAAAAAGTATTCTCATTTAGGCATTATTTTATAGTAGAAACAACCGGAACAGCATTGTCAGCACCCGGTTCGTCTTTTAGAAGCATTGTTTTTTTGTCTATTTCGTAGTTTTGAGGTGTGAGTCCATTGCAGCGTGTAAGTCTGTCCATGGTCATAACCCCACCTTTTATCATTCCGAATTTTTTAACTGCCAAAATACCGTATTCAGAGCAAGAAGGAGAAAAGGTGCAAACCGTGAGGTCTTGGGAAGAGAAAAATGTTTTGTAAAACAAAAACAAGCCCGAAAATAATACTTGAACTTCGTTTTGGTTGTTTTTTGCTTCCGTGTATTCTTTTTTTATGTTACCATCAGGAAGGACATTTCTATAAAGGCCTACCTGAGCTGAAGTATCATTTTTTGATAGCAGCAGACCTAGTAATAGGCAACTTGTAGCGATATATTTCATCTTCATTTGTTTGGTCTATTACAACGTTTTTGTAGGTAGTTAACTGTATGTTTTTCTCTCCTTTTTCTGAGATACTTATCATTGTTACCTCTGTCGGAAATTCAACTCCTTTTACGTTTACATATTTTTTAAAAAACTGTTGACTGACCACCGCACCCTTGGTGTTGTAGAAAATCATGGCATCAAGGCGTTTGTTTACAGTTTGCATCTGGATATTTCCGAATACTTTTTTGTACTGATCTTCAGAAGGTATCCAAGTGGTCAATACACCTGTGGATGTTTTCTCTATTTTTCCGATTTTGAAAAGTGATTTTTCGTTGTTTTTAGGTTTAAGGCCGTAGTCAAACAACTGACCTGAAAGAGCCAAGTGAAAGGCAGTAAACTCAGGAATTAGGAATGTTCGGGAAGCTGAGGTAATTATGTTTTTATCGTTCAGTGTGTACATAGTAGTATCCTGAACGACCATAGTTTCATTTTTAGGGAAAATAAGTTTATAGACTATCTTTTTGTAGATTTTGTCGTAATAAACTTTCCCCATGGTCAATCTATAAGTGCCATTCGAAAGTTTATCTTTTATAGAAACATCAGCTTTGAATCTATAAAATTGCTGTGCTTCAGATTTAGAAATAAAAGAAAAAGTAATTAAAAATAAGAAAACCAGTCGCTTCATTCAATATTTTTTAGGATATACAAAAATAGTCTAAGCTATTAAAGTTTAGACTATTTTTAACGATTTATTAAGAAAAAAAACTGGTTTATTTCAGAATCTTAGTAGTAATAAGTGCTTGATCCGGCAATTAGTGCAAATATCACTAAGCCCAAATACACTACTGCAATAGTTCCCATCGAAATGGCACAACCTTTTACGGCTTTGTTCACCGCATCTTTATCGCCATCGGTTAGTAAATACAATAAAAGGATTCCTAAAATACCAAGGCAAAATCCCCACCAAAATGCTGGAATGTTACCAGGAAGTTCACCTTCAAGAATAGAGGCACTAACATTATCAGAAATGTTAAGATTAGCTACTAATTCTGGGTTTTCAGTTTTGATGTTTGCTAGGGTTTTACCTTCGTTAGCGTTTACAAAAGCTTCAATTTTGTTTAATTGATGAAATTCTTGATCTGTGTTTGGTTTTGTGAAAACATCTTCTGCATGAATCTGAGAGAAAATAGTAAAGGATAGAATAAAAAGAATTGTGAGTTTCTTCATTATGATTTTAATTATGAATGGAAAAAAATATTTCTTTTACTAGTGCAAATTTCATGCGAGAAAATTACAATTGATAATTTTATAGAAAAAGTAGTCTAAACATTAAAATTTTAGACTACTTTAAAACCTTCCTAATTTAATGCCAGTTTTTTGGTTATTTTTTTTGACAAAAAAATAATTAATAGGTGGAAAAGCAAAATAGCTAAAAATCCATTGGAATATTAATTAATAAGTTGAATTAGCCCAAAGAAATGCATTGCCAAATATGTAAACATAAATACCTACATAAGCAACACATCCTACAACCCCTGATAATATACAACCTAAGGCCGCTTTTTTAGTTAAGTCTTTATCTCCATCAGCCATAATCAAAACAATCAACAAACCAGCCACAGAAAGGCAGAAGCCCCACCAAAAAGGAGGAATGTTTCCGGGTAAGTCCGAATTAGAGATACTTGAATCAATGTTTGCAGAAATATCAATATTTTCTAAAAGGGAAGAATTTGCTAATTGTAAATCTTCTAGAGTAGTACCTTGGTTTATATTGACGTAGTTTTCAACTTTACTAAGTTTTTCAAACTCTTTATCTGTATCAAATTTTTGAAATGGATCCCCTGCAAAAACGTTAGAATAAAAACAAGTAATTAATAGGACTAGGAAGGTGATTTTTTTCATCTTTTGGTGATATTTTTTTTATGAAAATTGATTTTTTTGCAAACATACATATTTTTTAAATCTATTAATAAAATATTTGAGCCAAAAAAAAGAGGCCCAAGCGTTTGCTTGAGCCTCTTCAATATATTTTTGAGATATATTAGAATATGGTTAATGCTACCCAGAAAACATAATATAATATATAAACTCCACCAGTAACTATACATCCCATAAGGGCTTTTTTCGTTTGAGCATTGTCTTTGTCAGTCAATACATAAACTAAAATTACTCCCAAGATGGTAAGCACACATCCCCACCAGAATGCTGGGATACCAGCTGGAAGGTCAGAAGCAGCAACTGAAGCTGCAGCGTCAGCTTCGATATTGATGTCAGTCAAAAGATTTGAGTTTTGAGATTGTAAAGATTCCAAAGTTGTTCCTTCGTTGTTTTGAACGTAGTTCTCAATTTTGTTTAGTTGCTCAAACTCAGCGTTGATATCTTGTGCATCATAATTGATTGGTTCTGCAGCAGTAGCTAAAGTAAAGCTAAGAGCTAGAATGCTGATTAGGGAAAGGATTTTTTTCATGATAAAAAAATTTAGATGTTTAATGTTTACGCAATAATAGATAATTAAAATTTGAATTTCAAAGGCTTTGAACACTTTTTTACAAAAGAATCTTAAAAATGAAAAAGTAAAGAATAAAGCTCAGTTTTTTTTCAGAGTTTTTTATTTAAAGGTAAATTCTAAGAAATTTGCTTTTATTATAAATTATTAAATTTCCAAATTGTAATTTAGAAAAGACTAATAAAGCTGTAATGATTATTCTGGGCAGACAGAGATTTCTGCTTTAAAGACCGAGCCTGTTTTAGCCTCAAAACCGGGTTTTAAAAAAATTCCTTTATTGGTTTTATTAAAGACTATGATGCCATCTTCAATTTTGCCGGTGTTATGAATATAGTTTACATTATCATTCAAAATTGAAGTTTGATTTAATTGATTTTCATAAACTTTAATACCTTCTATTTTTATATTATCAATTGCTAGTTCATCCCTTGGGCCAGATATGTCATTTCCAGTGTAATAATATTTCCAAAAAAGTTGTACATATGGCTTATTCATCATTGAAATTGGCAATATAATATTCTCAAAAATTAGAGAGTCATTGTTAAAATTACTACCAGAATATTCAACAATTGGCAAGAATTCCTGAAAAGGCTGAATATCCCCTTCTCTGAAATACAATCTAATTTTGAACTTTCTTGGATTTGATGTAATAGTTCTACCGACCCAAGATATTTTTACGGTATCAAGGTTTTCACTATTTATAGCAAGTAAAAATCCCCCTAATTTATTCTCAGGATAACCTACGTTGCCATTTCCGGTATTGATAAAACTAAAGCCATTATTTCCAAGTCCATTTATTCTAGTACGTGAAGTTAGATTAAAAGCACCAGAAGTAAATCCCTCTATATTAGCATTAATTGTGGGATTCTGTTGGTCTAAATATACGAATTTTGAATTTGACGGTGAACTTCCCGCACTACTTGTAGATGACCATTCGTTAAGACTATATCCACAATTTGCAATATTTGCTGCTATTTCAGGTATTGGATTCTCTGATAAAATTGAAGACTCGAAATATGCAGTGTAAACTTTATCGGAAGACGTATTTATAGTTATTGTCTGATCAAATAATTGAATTCCATTTAATATCCAGTAGGCAAATTTATAACCTGGATTTGGTACTGCTGTTATTTTTAGAGGAATATTATCAAAATATACACCTGTCCAAGAGTTAACATTAATTGGCATGCCTTTGGTAGAGCTTTTTATATCCATTATGTTTACTTTAATAAAGCCTTTTATCGTGTCAGGTGTGTTTATTGTTAGGTTGTATTCGCCTGTCAAATTGAAATAAGTTTTTATTTGGTTAAACATTTCAGAAGGTCTACCTACTATATAGTTTGAAACAATAGCACATTGACTGTTCCAATCTACAACGCTATTTAAATTTTTCCATCTGGTAATATGTTGTAAAATTTCTGGTGAGTAAATATTTTTAAGATTATTAAACAAAGGCAAAGAATAACTAGATTTGAAAGAGCTATTTAATAAATCAGCATATCTATTGATGAAGAGATTTTTGAAGGTTGTATTGTTTAATAATTTCTTAAAAATAATATTGTCAGGGTGGTTTGTTTGGTTTAATAAATCAGCATTTTGATAATTCACGACTTCACCCAAAGATCGATCTGTATCAAAAAGAATCCACCTCCACCTTCCATCGTTTCCATAAGAAGCATTTGGATTATAAGTATTTCGAGTTCTCCAAAGTTTTACATTGTTTTGTGGCCAGTCAATATTTCCTATAAAAATTTCAGCTATTTGATAATCAATTAAATTTTCGGGATCCAACATTTCAATTGCTGCATTATAATTTGCAGGAACACTCATGTCATTTGAGGTCACAAATGAATACATGTTGTCATAATGAATTTCGTCACCCTCGTTTATTTCATCTGGGCCATTCCAGGATATACTTCTCATGTCAAGGTTGTCTTTATCAACTCCATAAATTCCATTTAAGAAATAGTTATCTATTCTGTCTCTGATGTTATGAATACCCCAATATTCTCCATTTAAAAACAAAATTGATTGACGGCTTTTTTGGCTAGAAAAGTTCAAATGTTCCATCCATTTTTGAACAAACACATCCTTAAAAAGTGTTTGGTTATAATCGTTTCCGGAGTTTCTTAAAATAATTCGATCTTGTAATAAGTTAGGACTTTGGGGAAATATTGGATTATTGTCAAATTTATTTACACCATAAAGCCTCAAAGACTTATAAGGGAAAGACGTTGTACAACCACCATGAATTCGAATAGAAAGGTTCTGGTTTATAATGTTGTTTTGAGTCTCTATTAGTTCGAAATTTGCTGGGCGTTCCCAAACTGAGCCTTTCATGGAATAGTTCCCTATGGTACATATATCAGCGGGTTCGGTTGGATTAGTAATTCTGAAATTATCAAATATCACGCCTGCTGTATAAATACCTTGGTTGTATTCAAAAAGATGATTTTCTTGAGCGGCAATTGAAACCACTGGAAAACTGTAGGGGTTGTTACCTGTGGTACTGTAAAAATAGCTATTGGTAACTACATTAGAAGTTAAATAACCAACTTTTGAAGCTACTGCTCTTATTACAGTTCCTTTTTTTATAAGGTAGTTCGGAATGTAAGTAGGCGTTTGGTCAAATGTACTTGAAATCGTACTTATCTGATTGGCTTGGCTTGTTTTATCTTGTACGAATATAGGAGTTGTGTAAGGTATAGATGTATAATTTCTAGTTAATAAACTGCCAAACGGATCTCCTGGGTTTTTCGGAAATGTATTTTTATATTGATATGTTGTGCCTGTTGTATTAGTTGGGTTCGGGTATGAGCCATCTGTTGTATAAGTAATACTTACAGCTGGATCAGAGTGGGTTAAAGATAAGCTAAAATTAGCATTAAAGAAGCCACCTTGTTTCGAAAATATGGGTGGATCAAGGAAGCCGTCGTAGGCGTTTGTAGGGTTGTTAGATATGTTAGGGCTGCTAGGAGAAAAATATTTAATTACTGAGGAGCCATCTGAATATCTGCCATAAGATACATCATCTCTTTGTGGTGGGAATATTATTGAATCAATATTAGTGATTCCATCAGGCATGGTTAAATACACCGCTTCTCCATTTGTAGATGAAAGAGAGAAATTTGCATGTATGTTTCCCGCTGAGGTGTTGCCACTCGCCCATATTAATAAATATCCATTTGCTGGTACCACAACTTGATTTACATTTCCTGTAAATTGAAATTTGGTAAGATTTGTAGTTAAGTCTGAGATGTAATAATTAGCCAAGTCAACAGGCGTGTTTCCAGCGTTGTATATTTCTATCCAATCTGAATAATTACCGTCATTATCTGTAATTGTTGAGGTGTTTGATGCCATAACCTCATTTATGAATAATTGGCTTAACCCGATTTTGGGTAGAATCAAAAGTAATAAAAATGTTAAGTGTTTCATCGAGTTGTCTTTAAAGTGAACGTATTATTTTAATTTTTTAGGACTTTTAAAAGTCACTTTTTTTGCAAAGAATTAGAGATGGAATTTATTATTTCGGAGCATTATTAATATTGTTTTCTTGGAAAAAACAGCCAAAATGCATTCGTTTTGAGTTTTTTAAAAAAATTCAAATTTTAGTAATTAGTACAAGTTGGATCTGGAAATTAATCGCCATTTGCTGATATTGTCATCATATACTATATGAAAACTCTCTCCAGGTTGAAGCACAGAAATAGTAGTTGAAAACCCATTTTTTATTGCCGGAGAAATGTTAATAGAAACATTATTGCCCTGATTTGCCAATATATAATATCGGCCACTTATAGGTTGAAAAGAAGGCAAAGTAATGGTTTGTGAGCTGTTATTGCCTGTATAAATCAAGACGTTATCATTTCCTGTAGCAGTTGTAGAGGCCGTAAAAGTTCTGAAAGGAACTGTAATGGACTTGAAAAATGTAATACCATTTTGTTGTAAATTCATAAATTTGTGGTTAAAGTTATAATCAAATGTTTTGGCGTCAAAATCAATCGAATTGCTTTTAACTGACAAATGGTTAGCTTTTATTTCCATTTTGTCATAGTGGGGCGAATAAATTTGAGTACTATCGTTTCTAAATGTAATTTTTTTAGGACCCGATAGGTTAATGTCTTTAGTTTCTGTAAAAATATTTTCCCAGTATGTTCCATTTCCAATTAAAGCAGCATTACTGATATAATCATATGTCAATTTTCCAGCAGTAGGTGTTTCAGAGCTTGTTTCAACGTTCAGAGATTGCGGCAATTGTATAAAATTTGGTGCTACTGTTGCACTAGAAATTAATCCGCTGATGTTATAAGCGTTTGAAGAGCAGGGTGCAGATCCTCCAAAACTAACGAAACCAGGTATATAGCTGTTATTCAAGCTTGGTGCTGTACTACTATTTGGATTCCATGTCAAGGGCGTATCATTATTAACAAACCAAAAATCATTACATGGTAGATTTGTAGTATAATTCTGAAAAGCAGTTCTGGCAATTAACCTAGCGGAACCTACATAATTATAAGTATCTAGGTAAGAACCCGCATAAAGGTTTTCTATATAATACCAATACCCATCTTTTCTAAATAAGATATTAGCTCGAAAAGAAGAGTAAGAATAAAAATAATAAGAGCTATAAACATTAGTACCTGCATCCTTAAAATTTGTATTGAAATTAAAAGCACTCGGAACATTAGGATTTATATAGATTTCTAAACCATTATAGTTATTATCAAAATTATTATATTGTGCCAAAATAGAAGCCTCAAAGCCAAAACATAAAATCAAAAACATAAAAACTTTTTTATGGCTTTTTGTTGGTTTTAGAATATTCATTTTTAACCAAGTTCTTGATAGACTATAGTTTTTAATATTCTTAGAGCTGAATAAATCATTAAACGCAGTTTGATTAAAATTTGAGATGTTTTGCATATTTGAAAGATTAATTTTATACCCTACCGCCTTCAAGCCGCCTCGGAAATTTGCTTATTTTCTTAGTTTATTTTATACCAGTTATATCCGTCTGAAACTATCGTTAGGTTTTGACCTGCTGATAATATACCTCCACTAAGACCTATAATGGAATAAGGAGAAAAAGTTACTGTTCCGGTACTCGGATTGGCAATCTTGTATTCACGGCCATTTAAAGGATTTGGATTTGGAAGTGTAAAAGTGTTTGATGACGTTCCTGAATGAATTACTATATGGTTATCTTCTCCCAAGGTATAATCACCTGTTGTGTTTGTTACTGGAGTTGCTATTGCTGTTTTAACAGTAAAGTTTGTAGTATAAGGGGAATTGTTTTTTCCTAAAACTAATCTTTCTACACCATCAGTTTTAAACACTAAATGCGTAGTACCACCATTATTATTTGTTCCAAATATTTGTGTAGAAGCATCACCAAAGTTAAAAACTTGGTTTTGGTTTAAATTATAGTCTGAGTAGTTAGGCCAGACAGATTTCCAGTTTGTACCATTATTAAATTGTATGCTTTCTTCACAAGTATTGTATAGGATTCTTCCCGCTGAATTTGGAATAATTGCAATTTGTACTGAGTTTTTATTTGCCAAATCAATATAATCGGGATTAATAACAGTTGTTGTAGAACCTAAAGCGGTCGTACTCGCAGATGGCCCTGTTAGTGTAAGTGATACGATTGGCCCATTAGGTGAAGCTATTGGCAAACTTGGATAACTATACCATTGGTAACCATAGGGCCCAAAAGGAACTACATATTGTTGCCATAGTGCACATGCTGGCGGATTTATTGTTGGATGTTCAACTTCGGTTCGATATAAGTAGTAAGTATTTGCATAATAAGTAATTCCTAAGCCTGTGTAAACAATATACCAATAATTGTCTCTCCGAAAGATTGTTTTGGTACCTCCTGGTCCTGCCCAGGTATCAACCCAAAAAATATTTGAGCCATTGTCTTCAAATGAAGTTGATGTACCCGTTCCTACCAATGCAAGGGTATGGCCTCCGTAATTCACTTGCGAAAAAGCGATATTGGTTGAAATCAGAATGAATAGAGAAATGCTAGAAATTAGATTTTTCATTTTTTTTTGTCATTAGATATTTAACTTTTGTAAAAGAAAACCTATCAATCCAATTTCTTTAACCCTTCCAAATGCCCCAAAAAGCTTTTGGTTCTTCGTCTAGAAGGAATTATTTTTTCTCCATTATTTAGGAAAATCTGATTGTCTTTAACTTTTTTGATACAGTCTGTGTTGATGATGGTGGATTTAGTAACCCTAAAGAAGTTTGGGAAAGGCTCTAGCTGTGCTTGGATTTTTTTGAGAGTGGTGGCTACAATGATTTTGTTTTTACCATTTTGAAAATGTACTGTTGTATAATTCACGTCTCCTTTTAAAGTGATAAGTTCAAAAGGGTTTACATTTTGACGGCCTCCTATGTGTATTAAGTTTTCCATGTGTTTATGTTTTTTGTTTTGGGAAATATTTTCTTTTATATCCTGATGGTTCCATTTTTTGTAACCATCGAATTGTTTTTTTTTACAGGACAAAGAAAGAGAAGATTATTATACAGCGGTATCGCTAATAATAGTGAGTTGGAAATTTGTAATTTTTGCAATCACAATTAAGTTTTATGAATTTCTCATAAAAAAAACCTCCAATTTGAAATTATTGGAGGTTAATATTTAAAAGTTTTAAATTTATAATAAGCAGTGATAATAATTTAATTAAGCACTTATGACTCAAAAATTATATCTATAAAGGGGAAATAGATATTTGCTACTGGACCAGGTGTTGTATCATAAAATTGGCCACCAATAATACTGTAATTTGATGTTTCAAAAGGGAAATCTCCAGGGTTTAAATTTGTAATTGCCCTTCCTTCTGTATTTTCAATTTTATTCAAATACCCGCCAGCAGGCAGTTTTCTTCTAATAATGTACTTTTCACTTGCATCAAGACTCACATTTGCAGGAATATATTGCATTTCAGTTGCATTGAAAACTTGATTTATTGTGAAAATAACACTATTGTTTGAGGCTTTCACTATTTCGATAGTATATGGCAGATTTGCTGCAAATAAATTCGCATTTCCTTGATAACCTATCTTACAGATGGTTTTAGGAGAGGGCACTGTAAAAGTAAATTCATGTATCAAAAGATCCATTTTGCTATCTTTTCCCAGTTTCTTTGAAATAATAGTTTCAGTTATTTTTTTTAAATCTGATAAGTTTTCATCACAAGTTGCAGCTTGGGTATTAATTGACCCAAATCCCATATTGCAAGCAGAACCAATTATTAGTACAGCTGTAAGCCCCAAAAAGGCTGGTAAAATCCAATTTGAAAATATTTTTTTCATTTTTTTAAGAATTATGTTTAGAAATTGATTTGTTTTTTATTTTTAGATATATAATGAATGTTCCTACTATAGATATTAATGAAATAAACTGTGCATGAGATAAATAATTTGGAATGATAAAACCTCTAACATCAGCTCTGAAAAACTCTAGAGAAAATCTTAGAATTCCATAGCTCAAAAGATAAATTATGATTTTTTCGCCTGAATATTTTTTTGAATAATTGTGTAGAAAAATAAATATTATCCCTAGACTAATAGCTTCGAAAAGTTGAATTGGAAAAACATTATGGATACCTGATGCCTCAAAATCTAGTCCAAATATGCTCGAAGTGTGTATCCCGTAACAACATCCACCAAAAAAGCATCCCAATCTGCCAAAGCTATGTGCAATAAGTATTGCTAACACCATAATGTCAAGAACTTGGTATATTGGAAGTCGGTAAAACTTTAGATAGTAAATAGCAACTAAAACGCCAAATATTAAGGAACCGTAAAATACAAATCCACCTTCTGAAATATCAAGTAGCATTCTAGGGTTTTGAATATAAAATCCTGGATTTTCGAGCCAAAATAAAAGTTTTCCTCCAATAAATCCACCAAGAAAAATCAAGTAATAGAAGTTATTTTCAAGATTTATATCTAATGTTTTTTTAGCATAATATTTACTATATTTAGCAGCTAGGAAGGTTCCGAGTACTATGCAAATTGAATATGAATAAATTGGAAAATTAAGACCCCAAAAATCAATATTAAAAATTACAGGATACATAAATCAAATATTTAGAGATTGTTTTATTTAGAAATGTAAAAAAGTTGGGTTTTAAACCTATTATATCTGTTTCAAGAGTTTTATTTTTTTAGATATAAATACTATGTTCTGTTTAATCTCCAACACTAGCTCCTAATAAAATTAAAGTTATACCAATAAGGAAAATTAAATAAACCATACTTGCCGAAACACCAATCGCCGCCATTTTCTTTTTGCCTTTTGGCAGTTTTAATAGAGGACCTATTCCGAAAAAAAATGATAAGTTCAATTTTTTCTTCTATTATTAATTTTTCACTTTTTTTCTTCACTTTTTTTAGAAAATATTTGCTTGTTTTCTTTTGTAAATGTTTCTTTATTAGTGGGTTGAAAACTTGCAAAATTGCTTATCTGACATGAAGAAATAATTAAAGGAAATAGACTGATAATTATTGCTCTGATTGGTTTCATTTAATTCTTATATTAATAAGTGGTGTGCAAAATTATGAAGTAAAAAAGACGCCCAAAATCACTAAATATAGTGACAGGAATTTGAACAATAGAAAGCAAAGTACAAGTGAGTTTAATAAAAGAAGAATTATAAAATAAACCTACCCCTTAATATTCTTATAATAAAAAGAAATAGCCTCGCCTAAGCTTGATATATGTAGTTTTTCGTAGATACGTTTGGTGTGTGTATTTATGGTATTATAGCTGACGCCGAGTTTATCGGCTATCATTTTGTAGCTTAGACCTTCAGACAACATTTCTAAAACTTCTAACTCTTTGGTGCTTAGTGGAGATTTTACAGGTTTGGGTTTGAAATAATCGAGTACTTTTTGGGCTATGCCGGGGTTCATCATGGCTCCACCTTCGTACACTTCCATGATGGCTTGGAGAATGTGTAGTGGTCTGTCAGTTTTAAGTATATAACCACTTGCACCGTTTTTTATAGAAGTGAAAATTTTTTCGTTGTCGTCAAATGCGGTCTGCATCAAAACCTTAATTTTCGGAAAATTTGTCTTTATTAATTTGAGACCCTCCAACCCATCAACTTCAGGCATATTAATGTCCATCAAAACTACATCTGGCAAGGTAGTTTTCATCTCATAAATGGTGTTTTTACAGTTTGGGGCTTCGCCTACACACACAAACTCTTCGTTGAGCTGTATCAAGGCCCTTAAACTATCTCGTCTGTCTTGGCTATCGTCGTATATAAATATTCGTATCAACATCTTGCAATTTAATACGTTTTTTGAAATCATTTTGTACCTAAATCAAGTGACACGGGAATAGTAACCAAAATTTGGCAGCCTTCCATTTCACTTGAAATGATTTCTAAAGTCCCTTTCATTTCGGCAACCCTCATTTTCATGTTTTTAATACCATTTCCATAAATATTATTTATATCGAAGCCATTTCCGTTGTCTTTTATTTCCAGATATATGTTTCCATTTCTATAATTACTAATCAATGTAAATTCTGAAGCATTGCTATATTTTGCTGCGTTATTGATGGCTTCTTTGGCTATAAATATTAAATTCTTGCGTAAATAAATTTCCAATAAATAAGGATTGATATTTTTGTCTATTTTTATTTTATAATTGATGTTAGTGGATCCAAGGATGTCGTTGGCAAAGTTTTTTATTTTAGTCGCAAAATCAATAATTTCCTCTTTTCCTGGCTTCATACTCCAAATAAGATCACCCAAAGTTTCGCCCAATTGTTTTGATTGATTCTCGATTTTTTCTAAAACAGTTTTTGCTTTTTTTATGTCTTTCGATAGTAGCTGACTAGCCACGAGGCTATTAACCTGTAAACTGCTCAGTGATGAACCAATATCATCATGTAGGTCAGCTGTGATTTTTGTTCTTTGTTTTTCTAGAGCTAATTCTTGCTCAAAAATTGCATTAAGTTTTCTCGTTTTTTGTCTGTTGTAAAGATAAAAAGCCAAAGCCGAAGTGAAAAAACCTATAAGTAACCAAAAAAGAAAGCGATTGTAAAAAGGAGTGGCGATATTAATCGAAATTCGTTTGCTCGCTATTTTCTCTTTTTCGAATTTATCATAAACTCCTAGCTCAAGTACATAGTCTCCCGATGCTAAATTGTTAAAAATCAGTTTGCTATTTCGTGGGAGTATATTCCATTTAGTATTCTGTTTCTGTATTAATCTGTATATAATCTCTTGACTTTTACCATATTCTAAGTCTTTTACAAAAACTTTAAAAGATATATTGTTTTCCTGAAAGGGAAGTAGGATGTTGTTCACCTTATTAGCATTGATTTCGGGCTTGTAGGGGTTTTCTTTGACCCAGATCTCGTCAATATAAACTTCAGATTTATAAAATTTTGATTGTTTTAGGGGAGGCTTGAAATAATTTAGGCCGTTTACACCTCCAAAATATAAGGTGCCGTCTGATCCTTTTAAGAATGCCCTATTGTTGAAGTCCCAGTCTTGAATACCATCACTTTTATCAAAATTTACAATCGAAAAATCAGTGGTGTTTATGCTGCTCAAACCTCTTTGGTGGCTGCACCATGCGTTTCCATCGTTATCAAGCAATAATCCATAAATATATGTACCGGAAAGGCCATTGTTGGCATCGAATTGCTTTATGATTTTGTATTGGTCATCAAGGAGAAATACTCCTTTGTTTGTACCAATCCAAAAGCGTTTTCTTTTGGTATCAAATTGAACATAAAATGATTGAATGCCCTTCATAATATGTCTTTTTTCAATGAGCTTATCACCCTCATTTTGAAATTCTATTAAATCTTGATTTAGAAAACTTACAATTAGTGTAGTTTTATTTATTATATTGATTTTAAATGCATTAGGTGTAGTGTTGGCTGTTTTGATGGAATTTGTTTTCGGGTCTAACCAATACAAACCATTTGAAGAACTTATCAAGATTTTACCATTTTCTAATACGGCTATATCCTGAAATTCGCTTAATTTTTCAATATCAGTTTGACTTAAATAATTTTGAATTTTTAGATTGTTGTCAACAAAAACAATCCTGTTTTTATCTATGGAATTAATTAACCAATAACCATTTCTTTCAAAATCTGTAACACCACGGGTATAGGTAGTTAAAAAATTAATCTTTTTTACATTGCCGTTTGTTCTGTTTAGTATCCAGTTGCCATGAATCATAATTTCATGCGATGGCAGTTCGACAATATAGCCTACAGAATTTGTGTTTGATTTAATCCCAGGGTTAAATTCTTCTGGGACTTTTTTGAGAAGATTACCTTTAAAACTAAAGATTTTTTGTTCTAAGCCGTTATCTGTGGTCCACAACCTACCAATTTTATCAAAGGTAAAATAAATTATTGCTCTAGTTTTTGCGATATTATTTTGCCAAATCCATTGGTGATTTTGCGTTTCTTTGTCCAATAAAACAAATTCTTCATTGCTTTTAAAAGCGACTAGATTATTATTGAAGGCTAATGAATTTATAATGCCTAATGTTTTTTTGCCAAGTTTTAGTATTGGCTTGGTTTCTTTAGTATGGGTATCATATTCTAAAAGACCATGATTAGTGCCAATCATCAAAATGCCATTTTTTAAGTCATGTTTTGAGCAAAAAAACTCATTTTGAATATTAGAATTTTGTGTTTTTATAGGGTAGCTTATGCTTTTGGTACTAATTTCATATTTGGCTACTTTGTGCATTCCAATAATCCAAATATTTTTTTTAGCATCGATAAATGGCCAGCGATAGTAAAATACATTGTTTGAAAGCTGATAGATATGAACAGAGTTGATAGTTTCTAAATCTATCTTGGTGACAAGGTTGATTTGCTTAGTTTTTACATCATAAGTAGCAATTTCATAAAATCGATTAAAACACCAAACTTTACCGTTTTCATAGGCAAAAGGCATAGCTATGTCGTCTACTGAATTTGTGAAAATTTTTTGGAGCGAAAACTTATCGGTATTTCTGTTATAGATATAAAGGCCGCTTTCGCTACCAATATATAAGTTGCTCTCGGCGTCTTCGGCAAAACCGTAACCTTGTTGGAGGTTTGGGCAGTTGTCAAAGTATTTGTTGAGGTTGTAAACTTTTACTGAGCTGCCATCATATCTATTGAGGGCGTCGTTGGCGGTGATCCACATAAATCCTTGGCTGTCTTCATATCTGAAGTAATTGCTTACTTGCGACAGGCCGTCGTCTCCATTAAGTGTACTTACATTAAAATTTATCGGGAATTTAACTTGCCCAAAGGCTTGAAATGCAAGCAAGCAAAACAGTAAAATTTTAGGCATATTAGGGTTACTTTCTTCTTATCTAGAAACAAGTTAGCCTAAAATATATTCAAACACAAAATTCGAATTGATATTTACAAGAAGTAATTCCACCGTCTTACTATATTCTCTTTTAATAAATTACCCAGCCAAGGCCTAGTTTATATTGTAATTTAGTGGTGACATTGTCGTCAATTTGATTAAACGGTTCAAGTTTTGCTTTAGCATCGTTTAATATTCCGATACCTAGGCCAAAATCAGCTACAAAGGATTTTTTTGCTCTAATTTGAAAGCCGAGATTTAAACCGCCAGAAAAGCCCTGGTTTTTTGTTTTTGTATTTTTGATAAACAGAGCATTGGGTTGCACATAAATACCTTCCAAAGGTTGAAAGTTTTTAGCTTTTTTTTGATTCCAATAAAATCTATAACCTAAGTTGACCTTCTGATGAATACCTCCTCGAAGGAAAAACTGGTCTTTGTAATCAGTTAATGGTGTGTACAAGAAATCGGCTACTACGCTATTCTTTTTGCCTATTCCCACTTCTATGCCTAATGGTACACCTCCCAATATTTCAGTCAAATTGGTTTTAATGGCTAAAGGTGTGCCTGATTTTTCCTGTGCAAAGGCCGATACCCAAATTAGAATACTTAAAAATATTGTTTTCATAATTTTGAATGATTTAGTGTTTTTTTAAAATTTGTGCAATTGAATTCTTTTTTAAATATGTATTAATACTTTTCAAAATTATTGCTGAAATGTGATTGTGTAAATCCCTAATTGTAGTGATAAAGAGAAAAAAAGCGTTCGGTCTTTTTGTAAAAAAAGCCCAGAAATAAAATTTTTCTGGGCTTAATTTGTTGAATATATTGATTATTCTATCACCTTCATTTCCACCCTTCGGTTTAGGGCTTTGCCTTCAGTTGTGCTATTTGAAGCTATTGGTCGATCAGGCCCATAGCCTACTGCAATTAATCTAGCTCTTGAAATTCCATAAGAAACCAAATAGTTTACTACACTACTTGCTCTGTTTTGACTGAGCTTTTGATTGGTTGCAAGACTACCCACATTGTCGGTATGACCTTGAATCTCCAATTTGGTTTCTGGGTTATCTTTTAAAAACACGATAAGTTTCTGAAGGTCATCAGATGTGGCAGTGTTGAGGTTTGACTTACCAGTTTCGAAGAATATCTTGTTGAGCACAATGCTTTTGCCAGCTTTAGCTTCTTCTATTCCTAATTGGAGTTTTACATACAATGTAGCACTTCTATTAAGCCCTTTTGTACTGAGATGCTCAATGTTTGAGATATAACTTGCTTTTTTTCCAACCACCGAAAAATCACTGCCTGATTCTAATTGAGCTCTAAATTCTCCATCACTTCCTCTGCTAGTTACAAATTCAGCACTTTTTTGAGTTTCATTACTAACCGTTACTACGGTTCCTCCTACAGGTTTATTAAGGCTTTTGTCTATCGTAACGCCTACCAACGTAAATCGAGGATCGTTGTGACTTAGCTTAACTTCCAATTGATTTCCTTTACTAGCAAAGCTATTTTTTGTAAGATTTTCTTTTGTGGCATCTATTTTATTTAATCTCCCCGAAACTTCATAATCACCAATCGGTATATCTTTAAAAATAGCCTTTCCGTCTTCATTGGTAGTTTCTGTATAAATATCACCTGAAGTGCTTATCAATTTTACCTCTGCATATTCTAATGGTTGACCAGTGGCCTCATCTATTAAACTTACGGCTATATTTTTAATTATAGGCTTCACTATCTCAGCCACTTTTTCAGGTTTTTTAACTTTTGCTGGTTCAGGTGTTTTCGGAACTTCTGGTTTCGCTGTTTTTTTTCTCGAAATGCTAGTGCTTAAACCAATACTGTAATACAATTGCGGGCTTAAGCTAGTGCCTAATGGGGCTCTGTATTCAAATGTTGTATTAATGAATGCTTCCTTAAAAGCATTGATTTGCAAACCCAATCCTGGAATTAAATTGATACCCTTGAGCGTTTTGTATTTAGAAAAACCGGCTTTTGCAATTATATAAGGTACAAATATGTGCTTGTCTGAAAGCAATTTTACATTGGCACCCGCATTAAAATCCAACATTAAATTATCACTTCCAAATAGTACATTCCCAGGTAATTGATAATCTACCCAGCTTGTATTTAGATTTCCATTCAAATCAATTTTTTTGTTTATTCCTTGGGTATAATCTATGCCAAAGCCACCTTGCATTTTAAAAGGTTTGTTCCAAAGATTGTTTTGTAAAACATACCCTAAGTTGTTTGTTTTAATATTATAGGGTGTTAGGAAATCATTATAGAAAAAATGTAAGCCAATGCTTGGGGGCTTTACTAATGAGTCTTTCTGTGCGATGGAAGAAACACACACCAGCAAAAATGTTATAAGAGATATTATTTTTTTCATTGTTTTTCTCATTAATTAAATTGCCAATTGTACCCTTCACCACATTTTGTTTTATCCATTCCTTGGTCTTGGCATATACCAAAAACTCTCGGCTCGCTTCTACCTTGACTGTTTTGATCTTGAATACTAACAGGCTCGCCTTTATAATCAAGCGTTTGTACTGTCCATATAAATGTGTTGTACATGGCATTTTTGATATTCATATTTGGCCTCCAAATGTATTGTGTGGTTCGGTCAACATAAGTATCAAGTATAGGTTGGTTGCTTCTTAAGGCCTGCATGGGCGTTTGATTATTAAGAATCTCAAAAACCTGAAGTCGGTAAGTGGTCTTTTCTTGTGAAAGTGGTACCAAGCTGGACCATCTAAACTGAATGGCACTTTGAGCAGTATTAGGATCAAGCCAAGATTTATCTACGGGACTTAACAAAAAAGGCAAAACGTAATTGACTTGGTTGAAAATTCGCTCGATGATATTGGTCAAAAGCTTTCCTGTTGTCGCATCGAAAATCTCTACTGTTAAAGTATAAAGACCTGGTGATAGCTTTCCACTGCGGGCCAAGTAGTTTGCTAAAGCTGAAAATTGTTGGTTTTCAAGCTGAAGAACTCTGTCCATTCGGATTATGTTTTGGCCACGATTCAAGGTTATGGTTTGGGCAGAATTGAGAATGCTTTTACAAACTAAATCCATATTTTCATTAAAGATGCTTGTCCTGATTTTTATGCCTGTGAGCTCCACTTGTGTCGCATTTCCAGTATTATTTATTATTAGCTGTCCAGCACGGCCATTACCCCAGTCGCTCAAATACGAAGGAGGATTGCTATTAAGTATCAAATTGGCTTGGATTTGGCCAAAACTATTTAGAAAAGATACCGTCAGCAATGTAAAAAGTATTATATATTTTGAATATTTCATTTCATTAATAATTTTATTCTTTGCCAAATTTATATTGTAGCGATGTTCTTAAAGTACTCTCTAAATAGTGTGCTCCCAACAGTGTGGGTGGCGGTGTAAGTTCATCACCGAATTTAAAGAAAGTGCCAGTCATGTTTGTATTCCACCTTAGTCTTTTACTAATTTTATAATCTACGCCTAAGGAAGCCAAAATCGAATTACTTGGCGTAAATGTATTTATAGAGGTATTAGTGTACATCAATTGGCCTTTTAAGTTTATTTTTTGCTTAGGCAAACTGAGCCCAAGACCACTCGTTGCTGTAATCAATTTAAGAGTACTAGGAATCGACGATTTATTGGTAAAATACATCACTGAGAAATCAGGACTTAGATTAGGTTTATCAAAGAAAGTTGGAGCATATAACAACATAGCTGTGTGTGTGTTATTTGTTG
Organism: Lacihabitans sp. LS3-19; assembly: GCF_024343575.1. Lineage (GTDB taxonomy): Bacteria > Bacteroidota > Bacteroidia > Cytophagales > Spirosomataceae > Leadbetterella. Next base: position 116,495 of record NZ_RJUA01000115.1, read on the forward strand.
TTGAAGAAGGTCCAGGAATTGTTTCAACATACTTGCTCCAATTGTAACTAAGATTCAATAGGTTACTCATTTTTGTATTTGTCCATATATAATTAGGACTGATATTTAAATCATTGCCAATGTTTTTGATACCTAAAAATCCTGGAGTTTGAAAACCAAAATTATTGTAACTGCTATTCAGACTCAACTTCTCATTTATTTGAGAAAAGACATTGATATTTGCTAAAATCTGTTTTGTTCTTGAGCCAGGTACACTCCAATTTCCGAATCGCTGACCGAGGCTTGCCACAACATTTGTTGTATTTTTAAATACTGAAAATTTACTATTTAGGGTATAGTCAAGGCGGTCATTTTGTACGAAAGGATATCCCATGGTGTTGTATCCTGCACCGAGCCATTTGATACTAGCTCCCAAGTCATAATTTTTTATTTTTTTACCAAAAGTAGCCTGCAAAGCATGGTCTCTAAAGCTACTAACATTTGTTTTTTTAAATGGTAAATAGTCTGGAAACAAAGCACTTGGTGGAAAAGCTTGGGTGTTTCTATCGCTTATCGTTGTTGCTATCTCGGATTTCCCATACCAACCCAACTTGGTTTTAAAATGATTACTAAAACTCAATATAAAATTATCTGCTGCATATGGCGTGGTAACCAGGTTTAATGGCACAGCTAATGGGCTTGTGATACTATTAAATTTATCAAGACCTTTTACCAAGTTGAAACCCACAAAATATATGTCGTCTTTTCCTATTCCGAGTTGTCCCATCTGGATTTTTCGCTTATATATTCCTGGAAAATCTACAATGGAGCCGTCAGGTTTCGTAAGGCCAGTAACAGTTTGAAACGCCTGCTGACTTACTCCTTCAAAATAGCTAATGCGAAACTTGCCTGGCTTAAGATTAAAACCATATCCAAACGCTCCAATGTCGCCAGTACTCAAATCGCTGTATTTAAGGTATTGTGTACCGAGCATCACCTCTGCCCATTTATATGTCGGATTGAATCCGATGCTATTGATAGGGTTTGTTAGCCATTGTTTTACAGATTGTTTCGGGAAGCCTGGAAGCCCTCCAAATCCAAAGGGAGCACTGCCAAAGTTGGTTCGCATCGGGCTAAAGCTAAAATTCATTGGCATCTTAAAATTGCCATAAGTAATAACTGGCTGAAAATTAAACCGCACCAGATTCCAAGGCCTGCGAGGTGAATAAAAACTCGGTGTTTTGGGATTTACCGTTAAGCCATAGCCATCGTAAGTTACGCCTGCGGTGCCTTTTATGGTGAGTTTGGGGGGTGATGGAATTTGAGCTGTTGCAAACTCAAATATAAATAATAAAAAAATGATAGATTTTTTCATACGATTTATTTATTAATTGAACCAGAATCCAAAGAAATCTGGATTCTGGTTTAAATTAATTATCTAATTTTTATCTTGAAATGATTCCTTTTCAATACAATCTTCACAAATTTCCGATTTTTCGTTGACATTTTTTTGTGTTGGCATCATCAGACGATTTTGAATTCCAATATTATCAGGTAATGAAATGGGTTTGTATAATGGAGCCTTTGAACAAATAAGTTTTTCACAAACATTACAATTAGCATCTTTTATCGTAATTTTTAAGCAGTAATAAAAAACACCATTGCAACATGGAATATTTAATAAATCAGGCCTCATAATAGATAAAGGAATACTTTTAGTTGGATTAAACGACGTAGGTTGACCTAAATTCCAACTAATTTGATTTCTGATATTATTTGGATTTTGCAATGCCATAGCTTGTAATAAGCCAGTACTACCTCCTATATTGAATGGCAATCCACCGCTCATACTTTGAATATTACTAACTCCGTTACCCATCTTCTGTGGTTTACAATCTTCAAAATTATAAATTACATGATAGTCAACTAGGGCAATTGTAACCTCTTGTATCGGAATAGGCCCAGCAGTAATATTTACATTTAGATTAAGCCAATCATTTGAATTTGAGGGTTTAGGTGTTATACTAAAAGAAGATTGGGGAATAGAGCAACAATTTAAAGGCTTAATACAGGCAGGTCCAGAATAATTTTCTAAATGAATTCCAGAAAGAGTATTATCGGCATCTATTTTAAAACCAGGGTTGCAACATTCACCAACATAATTAGGCTTAGCTGTAACATTAACAATAACCTCAACAAAATCACCCGGACTTAAAATGAAACCTGAAGGGAATACTATTGCAGTTCCGAAACTAGCTCCAATAATAGGAGTTGTGCCGGGAACACCTGTCCCACTGACACTACCAGAAAAATATTTTGTAATCGAAAATATTGTACCAACAGTAACACATGCTGGCATAATATCAGTTATTTTCAAATTTTTCAAATTTACAGAGCCAGTATTCATAAATCTAAGTGAAAACTGGAATGGATTTCCTAGGTCAACAAATGACGAAGAGGAGGCAAAAGCATTTCCGGGTGCACTATTTACTAGTTTAGTTGGAGTGATATTCCCTAATGCTATAATGTTGTAACCATCTTGAGCATTTAATGTGCCTGTTGAACTGACAAGTTTTGCTTCATTATAGTAAGGCCCAAAGGTCTGTGGTTTAACTTTTGCTTCAAATTCGATAATCAAATAATTTGCACTATATAGATTACAATCTCCTGGCATATTGTTTATGGCCCATTTTGGATTACTTAAATCAGTAAGATTAGGTGTTACCCAAGTTGGCATACCTGTAATTGGAACTGAAGTGTTACAATCTAAATAACCATTCGAATATGGATTATAATTACCAATGCCCCATTGATAAGTTGGACTTCCAACCAATTCTAGGTTTTGAGGCGAAGACAATAAATCATTTAAGTTGCCCGAAAAATTTGCTGAGCCATGGTTTGCTACTAAAATTCTAAATTTAATATTGTCTCCAATCATATATGAGCCAGTACCTATCACACATTTTCTTAATAATGGAATAGCTCGAGGTTGTTCAATCACAAATTCGTCACATGCAGTTACATTGTTACCAGTTATAGGTGGTATAGGCAAACCACAAATTGTGGCTGAACCATTAAAGATGCCATCAAAAGTGAGCTTAGCACAGTTTTTAACCGTAGTGCCTGGAGCTCCAATAATTGTAAATTCGATATCCAAATAAATATAATCATTAGTTATACTGCCCGATGTAGTCTGGAAATTTAAACTAGAGAAACTACCTAAATACGGAGTAGAAGTGCCCGTATTGCCTATAAATGTTCCTGCACCACCGCCACCAGTTAGGCTTAAATTATAATTCAAACTTGCAGTACCTGAGATAGTGATTTTGGTAGAGCTAATTCCTGCTGGCATTAAATCCGTTAAATTTAAATTACCGATGGGAACATTGCCATTGTTTGAAATTGTAATTCTATAAATACCACCACACCCAGTTGTATAATTTGTAGTAGAGCTAAATAAATGTGATTTGGCCAATGGGGCAGTTACAATATTTTGACCTTTAAGTACCACTGAGGCACATGCTTTACCAGAAATTCTATCACAACACGTTTTTGGAAGTAGGTCAATCGGAGTTCCAATTCCAGGTACTTTTTTTGCATTTTTGTTTGATACTTTATCAGGGCTTAATTCTATTAATTCAGTGTCAGCAATTAAACTTACTGGTTTACCTAAATAAAAATTATAATCTACGCAGTTGGTAATAGTAGAATTTAGAGGTTCACATGAAGTAGTTTGCACATAATAATTAACCTGCGAAGTATAAGAACTAATAGTACCTGTATTCCATGTTGCTGTATTAGTGCCAATACCACTGGCCGTAGTACTTACACTGGTAATTATTGTTGATGGCCCTGGCGTAATCATATCTTTGATGGTTCCAGAGTATATGTTTAGATCACCTTCGCCCAATGTGTGAGCAGTTTGAGCTAACGTTACTTTCCAAATCTGGATTCCTCCTCGTAAGTCACCCCAAACATGGGTTTTAGAAACTTCCCAAAAGTTTTTAGCAATAGCTAAAATGCTTAATGTGGTTTCACAACTATCTATAACAGTGCCACAAGTTCTTTTGTATTTTACTTTAAAAGTTCCTTTTTCTCCATTGCAGGTTTCACCGGGCTTAAATCTAAAGGTTTGATCGATATTTTGCATCGATGTAGTACCCAAATGAACTATGTATTTTGGAGGATTCGTAGATGTTTGAGTCAAAGGATGCGGATAACTGGTGGTAGGTATATGTTCTAAATTTTTACTTGTTTCGATTGTAATATCATAACTACATCCGCCTGCAGGAACAGAAAGTGCTAGAGTAAACCCTTTACCACTTTTTACGGATAGCTCAGATAGAGCAGCATAGGCCTTTGATGAACCAAGATTACATTCTGCTTTTTGACCATTTTGTCCAAATATTTTTTGCTGAAAAGCAAACAGAATTAAGATTAGGTTAAAAACTATTTTTATATTTTTCATTGTTTTTTGCTTTAAAAATTAATTAGTATTTAAATTCTTTACACATGAAATAGGTACAATATTTACATGGTGCGTATTCTACTATTACTTTGAAGCAAGCCTTGTAAGTAACAGTGCAGCAGTTTTGTTGGATGGCCCACGCTGGTTTAGGTGGAACATTCATATTAAAAGAAAATGGAATTCCCGAAGCCGCATTTGTAGGTGAACTTGGTTTCCATTTAAAAGCTTTGCTAAGTGAAGATAATCCTGGAGTGGTACTGTATTGAAAAATTGAAGTACTAGTTCCAGAAACCAAAGGATTGGTAATTACCCCTGAATTTGAGACCAGAGTTATTCCATCGGAACATTCAACAGGATTTGAACTAAAAGTCAATGATTCTAATTGTACTTCAAAACCATAAATTGGATTTGGTCCAGCTGTTACATTTCCAGTTAAACTAAATGATGCGATTGAAGGATTTGCTAAAGTTGCTGTATTGATGATTGGTTTTGCATCGATTATTTTAACATTTTCACAGTCATTACAGTAACACAACGGCAGGTCTAGAGTCACCCCTATTATTTTATCACAAAACAATGAAGGATTGGTTGGGTGTGGAATAGTACTATTTACATTAAAGGAAACACTACTCGCAGTACTTCCATTTATATCAAAACCTATAGAAACACTTCCACTAGTTGGTATGCTCGCTTGTGGTGCAGGGGTTAGATTAGAAACCGTAAAACCAAAAGGAGTAATATAGGATTGTGTAGGAAAAAATCCATTTAACCCGGTTTTTCCATTGTTTGTCCCTATATTTTTTAGTATCAAGTTTGAAATATGGTAAATTGGTTTTCCTGATAAATCAAAACCTTTACATTCTATTTTATAACTAGATGTATCTATTTCGAAACAACCTTGCGAAGGGTCATCAATAATTATCTGAAACCCCGCAGTCTCACTACTAGCCAATACTTTACCATCTACATCTCTTGCCTCTACATACCATCCAAAATCGGGCTGATTTGCGATTTGCCCGGGTCTCTTTACAAACCTTGGGCCACCTAACCTAAAACTAGTTTGATTTTCTACTTCTCCTTCTGCAAAAACCTCCCCATTTTTTCGTGCTTGACTTAGACTTTGTCCATTCAATACCTCGAAAACAACTACCTTATATTTAATGCTTTTATTGGGTTTGGGCACTATTGGTGTCCATCGAAAAGTAAAAGGAAGGACCTGTTCTGCCTCGCTTAAAGTTTTTCCGTCAGCCGGAAAAACCAAATTGGGAGCGGTGTAATTAATTTGCCTTGTATCTTCAATGGTAAATGGCTTACAAGATTCTGCCACTTGTCTTCCTTCGATATTAAAAACCTGAACACAGAATTGGTATTGACCTGGTTTTAATATACAATCGTCACCTAAAAGTCCGAGGGCTGACGAACCACTCCAAGTTTTAAGTGGTGGAACGGAAACCTCAAAGCTTGGTGCATTCTTTGGAGTGTATTTACCGCAAATGGTTCGATCTCCATCTTTTATAGTGGCAAAGACTCTGAATTCATTTTGCCCTTTTTCTTGTGAAACATTCCCTTTTCCTTGTACTATTATGGTAAGGGGAGGCGTACTTTTTGCCCAATCTGCAACATTCGCCGCAGGTTTGCTAGGTAAGTTTATTGTAATTGTAGCACCTGAGTTTTGTCCGACTGCTAAAATGCAATAAAGATTTAGTATCAAAAATAAGATTTTCTTCATGAGTGTTAATTTTGATTTATGCGATTTTCAGGTCTTTGAATAGACTCAAACATTGCAATTGATTAATTCATCAAAATTAAAACCTCGGTACCTCTCAAAAAATCACTAAATGTAGGGATAAGGTTGGGGATAAATATTTGAAGGATTTAGGAAAATTTGGTTTTAAAATTAGTTTTTCTTGCCTTCTCGTGGTTGATCGGTGAATGGTGGAGTATCTATGTTGTCGCCTTTTTTTACGCTGTCTTTTGCTCTTTCTTTCAATTTTTCTATTTCTTCTTGTCTGCTATCCAATTCATTTTTTTGTCGGTTTATACCTAACCATTCCACCTCTATTTTAAACTCTTTGTCCACTATTTCTCCCCATTCGGGGATTTCGGCAGCACTCAATCTATAATATGGTGTGCCGGTGTTTGAAACAAATATGGCTTTGTGTCCCATTCTTAATTGTCTATGTGGGTCTGCTACTATTTTTTCATCATAAGGTGGCCATGTAAAACTATAAACCATGCCTCCATACAATGGCAACATAGAGATATCTTCTATTTCATATATTTCATCATCATCTACAAAAACATCGTTAAGTGCCGGCCCATGGCTTTTATCATTGATGTTTTTATCTTTCGTTTCCGAGCCATTTAATAGGGTTTTTATTGAAGGATTGTTTAACGCTACCCTGAATTCCCGCTCGATTTTATCCCATTCGGCTCTTTCAGAGGTAGCATATTTTTCAAACCTCGAAACGTACAGATATGCAGGGTCACTATTGTTTTGATATTCTATAGTGAGACTAATGAGAGCTTTACGCTTGGTATTTACGTTTACAAATGCCAGCTTAAGTCCATCAAAAAGGTAGTCGCTTTTTTTAGATGTTTTTAAATCATAGTTAAGAAAAGAAAGTGTATTTGTAAATTGGTTAAGTCTTAACAAGGAACCCATGTCTTTGCTGATTTCTTGCTTTTGAGTTTTCCAATCTATATTCATTACTTCAAATAATGATGCGTCGAATTCTTTAAAAAGATCTACCTGATGTTGTACAAGGTTTATGATTTCTTTTTCTCTGATTGTGGTAAATGTCTTTTTGTCAACGGGAACTTTTGGCGGAAAATATATTTTAGGACTCGATTCTATCAAACTAGAACTAGAGTAAATATTGAAAACTGGTTCTGATTTTTCGGAATCGCTTTTGGAGCTGGGAGAATATTTGACATTTTTATATTCTAGTGTTCCATTAAATGGTCTAATAAATTGGTTAAATGCAAGTGCCGTAATTTTGGCTTTGTTTACGGGCCATGGGTCATTTACCAACAACCATTTGGTGTTTTGACTTTCTTGAAAACCCTTGACTAAAAAAACATGTGCGAATTTCTCATTGTAATATTTGTATGTTACCAAGCCTTTGTTTGCTGTTAGGTGACTTTTTATTTTGTCCCAACTTGGGTCGCTTATGCGAGCATATTTATTTGATTTGTAGATGCCGAGCAGTTTTGAAAGTGAATCAGTTCGGATAGGAGAGGTGTTTAATTTGTTTCGATTTTGGTTTTCACTTAGGTCCATCATCTGCAAAGTAGCCGCCCAGCAAGAAAAATTGCCTTTTTGTGGAATTATGGGGGTTTTAATTGAATAGAATTCAGAAGTATTTTGACAGAATGAGTTAAGGATACTACTATTCAAGAAAAAAATTGCAAGAAAAATCTTAAAATTCATATCTAATCTTTTATTATTCTCAAAATACTAAAATACTGATTTATATTTATTTAATCAAAAAGCATCCATCATTTTGAGATGGGTACTAAAAAGAAATTAGAAATTATTATTGTGGTGGTGTTGGAGGAGGAGGAGGGAGAGCTTTAACTCCATCGCCTCCACCACCGCCTTGGATTTTTATGCCCGTTATTGGGTTTCCGTAAGGTGTCATTTCTGTCGAATTAAAATTTTTTCCCTTATAATAAAATACTACTGGTTCTAATTTTTCTTCGTTAGATTCATTAATTGATAAACCTGGGTAAACCACTAAAAAATCCCATTTTGAATAGTTTGAAGTGTCTTGGGGCAAAACAATACCTAATTCTGTAAATCCATTTATGGATTGATTCAATAGTGACTTTGGTAGAACCACACCATTTTTTTCATCTACTTTGAATTTTTTCTGATATTGGAGTTGCCGGATTACCCCATTATTAATTTCATCATTACCGAAGTCTTTTGTTCCGTTCAAAAGGCTATCAAGCCTAGATTGGTATTTAAAAGATTCTAAATTCTTACTATTTGAACCTTCTTTGTTGCATGAACAAAATAAAATAATATTTGCCATTAAGGAATAAATTGCTGTTTTTGTCATAATTGTATATGTTTGTTAAAAAAATATTAATGTTACTATATTCTAAAATTCTATATTTTTTGTTTTTGAACTCTGCAAAATTAGGAACCATTTCTCTTGTAATTTTGACAGGTTATTCTTTGGTTTCATCAAAGTATTTTAAAGGCCCTTTCGTTTTTATTTTAATCACTTTGATATCTTATTCAATTGTTGATCTGTCAATAAATTTATTTATGTTAGCAGGCAATACAGTTTCTAATATATTAGATCACCTTTTTGCCTGGGTCGCATGTATTATTCCTTCAATTTTTTATTTAAAAATAATAAACAATTTAAAAATTAAATGGACAGTAATTTTAATAGTTATTCTGTTTTGTTTGGCAAGTTTAATTCAAATTTTTTATAAACTTTCAATTGCCAAGCCAATTGGGGCTCCTTTATTATTTCCATTGAAAAATTCACTTTCAATTGCTCTTGCTATTTTTGTTCATTCTAGACTGATAAAATCTTCTAAAATAAGAATCTTGAAAAATGAGCCATTATTTTGGTTTAACCTTGGATTTTTAATATCAAATCTAATAAATTTATTTATTACACCAATATATAAAGCTATTACCCCTTTTTCTGACGATTTAGCCTTTATTTTCGGAATAATTTTGAGTATTTCTGAACCCATAACTTACACCCTCTGGGCCATAGGAGTTTATAAATTAAAAACCCAACCTTTCAGACCAATCGCATCTCTATGGCCTTGATGATGGCTTCGGGTGCTGAGTTTACATGCAATTTCTCATAAATATGCTTTACGTGTGTGTTTACAGTGGCATAGCTTATGCTACATGCATCCGCAATCATTTTGTAACTCATTCCTTTTACCAAACAACCCAACACGTCTTTTTCTCGTGCTGTTAGGTCCACAAATGTTGGTTCCTTTTTCACAAATTGGTTCTGAAACATCTGCATCACTTTGGCCGCTATGGCTGGCGACAAATGCGAGCCGCCTCCATTCACTTCCTCTATAGCCTGCACATATTTTTCTGGGTCAGGGTTTTTGATGATATAGCCTGAGGCACCACCACAAATGGCCTGAAATACGCGGTCTTCGTCTTCAAAAACTGTCTGAATAAGGATTTTAGCATCGGGAACGGCCTTTCTGATTTCTATCATTGCGTGTATGCCATTCATATAGGGCATCTCAATGTCCATCAATATCACATCAGGTTTCTGCTTTTTCACAATCGAAACCGCCTCTCTGGCGTCAGGGTATGAGCCAGTCATCCAAATGTTCTCTGAACTAGCCAAATAAAGTGACAAACTTTCTCTAAAGTTCTTGTTGTCTTCAAATAAGGCTACTCTTATCATTTGCTTGGGTTTAGGTTTTAATTGTTGTAAATACGTTGTTGAAAAAGCTACCATTCTGTGTTATTTATTTCTACAAAATTGGCATAGTTTTCAATTCTAAAAAATCCCTAATTCTAGTGAGAAAGACATATAGAAAGTATAGTTCCTTTACCTGCATCACTTTCAATTTTCAATTCAAAATTTGATTCCTCAGCCCTTTCTTTAAAGTTCCTCAGGCCATTTCCTTCTGTTTTTTGATCTATTTCAAAGCCAACACCATTATCTGTTAATGTGAAAATTATCTTTTGATTTTTTTCAGAAACTTCCAACGAGGCTTTGGTGGCTTCGGCGTGTTTGGCTATATTATTTATGCCTTCTTTCAAAATCAAATACAGATTTTTGCGGTCTTCCATATCTAGTTTTACTTTTTCCATAGGTATATCTGTTTGTTGGAAATAACTGATGTTTTTTTCTGAAAGAACTTCACGGGCGTAGGCTTCTATACGCTTAAATAATCGCTCAGGAGAATCGTTGTTGGGGTTTAATGCCCACACGGTATCTTGCATGAGCGTTACCGATTCTTTTGAATTTGCGGTGATTTTATCCAATATTGGCAAAAGGTTTGAATCTTTCAGACCTTTCTTGAGTACTTGGGTATAAATGGCAATACTACTCAAATTGGAGCCCACTTCGTCGTGCAAATCCGAGGAGATTTTGTTGCGAAGTTGTTGCATTTTCATTTTTTGACGGAAATTGTACAAGAAAAAGAAATAGAAACCGATTCCAATTAATAGCAAAATATAAAATGCAATCATTGGGAAAAACCACCATTTTTGCCAAATAGCTTCTTCGATATTTACGGTTATGGTTTTAAAATCTTTTTGACTCGAAAGTCTGTATTTTAAGAGGTATTTTCCGCCACTAAGGTTAGTATATCGGATTTTTGGGAATGCTGAATTCAATAATTGGGAATCGAAACCTTCAAGTTGGTAAAAGATTGAATCGCCAATATTTGGGAATTCTATGTCAATTAAGTTCTCCAAGCCTTTTAGGTATATGGAGTCTTTTTGTGTGTTAATATAACTTTGATTTCCAAGCCCTTTTACAATAATATGTGGTCGCAATTCAGTTGATTGCGAAAAGCTTATTTGGGAGATAAAAAAAAGGAAAATTATAGTTTTATTTCTCAATTTATTTAATGCTAACAGGGTAAGGTTTCACAAATTAAGAAATATATTTTACCGTTAAATAAAAAAACCTAGTTTAATTCTGTCAGGATTTAATTTAAGGATTTGTTTACTAATAACTAAAACTTATCTCT
>NZ_RJUA01000116.1 GCF_024343575.1 Lacihabitans sp. LS3-19
AAAAATCGCATAAAAGAGTTAATAAAAACACGCCAAAAAATATAGATTTAAACATTGTGGGTTACCAATATTTTGAAGGTGTAGACCTTATGGAAATTGAAGGTTTTTCGCATGGAACAATCCTGCATTTAATAAGTGAAGTTGGATTAGAAGGCATAAAAAAATTCCAAACAGCCAAACAGTTTGCGAGTTGGCTCAGACTGGCACCCAACAATAAGAAAACTGGTGGCAAAATAATATCAAGTAAAGTCCCAAAAGGAAGTAACCGGCTAAAAATAGCCCTAAGAAATGCGGCGAATGCAATTGGGAATTTAAAAGACTCCACTCCATTAAGGGATTTTTTCCAAAGAATCAGTTTTAAAAAAGGGAGGGTGTCAGCTATAAGTGCAACAGCACGAAAATTGGCCGTGATAGTATGGAATATGGTAACAAAAGGCACCAGATACATAAACCCCGAAGGCTATTTGTTTTTAGACCAAAAAAGAAAACTAGGTTTGGTCAAAAGAATTCAAAAACAAATTGATAAATTTGGACTAACTAATGCCGAACTGAACATTACAAGTACTTGATTATCAATACAAAACAAAAACGTTAGTCAGAAGCCTAAAAGACGACCGTGCAACCGTAAGACGGACAACAAAACGACCAGACTTTTGACTTCCAAACTAACTTTCGGGCGACAAAAACTCGGTTGACAATTTCGCTGTAACTCGACACCGACCAGACCATTTTGCCGACACTAAAGCCAACGCAAGGTTTTAAAAATTTTCCCACCGCACATTTTAAAAAATAATTTTAGCCCGCCCGCATTGGCACATTTGGGGTTTGCCCCCTCACACAACCCGACACACAGGCAAACCCCAAAAGAGCCAATTAACCACCGCACCAAGATGATTTTCGTCACATTTTAAAGTTTTCTCAAAAAAACTTGCAGGTATAAATAAAATAGAACTATCTTTGTGAGCGAATATTCACTTACTTAAAAATATAAACAAGATGAACGGTAAAAACAACATTGCAATAGGCTTCCTGACAATGGGGCTTTTTATGGCTTACGGCTTTCTATTAATCTACCTGCGTGACTTTGCTCCGGGTAAGGAAGAATGGGTAAACTCATACAGTATCGGAAAACATTTTGAAAGCAGACTGGCTCACGTTCACGGGAACTTATTTGCCTTTCTTAATATCCTGATTGGTTATCTACTTCTACATTTCAGAGACAAACTCCAAAACGTGAAAGCCATTTCTTGGTTGGCACTTACAGGCCTATTAATGCCTATTGGAATATTATCAGAAGTGTATTTTGGTTTACCTCCTGCTTTAGTATTAATTGGTGCAATTGCAATGACCGCTTCTGTAATTTGGTTAGGCGTTGCCTTTTTGAAAATGAAATCCATCACTCAATAAATAACAAACTCTAAAATAAATAAAGATGAAAAAAATAAATGCAATTGGTTTACACCAAGACAAAGCCGAAGATTTGGCGAAAAAATTAAATGAGTTATTGGCAAACTATTCTATCTTCTATCAAAACACAAGAGGATTTCACTGGAACATCAAAGGTGAAAAGTTTTTTGAACTGCATCTGAAATTTGAAGAACTGTATAATGATTTGTTGCTAAAAATTGATGAAGTGGCTGAACGTATATTAACATTGGGACATACGCCTGAACATAGTTATTCCCAATATGCAAAATCCTCTACCATTAAAGAAAGCAAGAAAATTTCAGATGGTTTGGTCGCAGTTGAACAAATTCTTGAAGCATTTAAAACGGTAATCGTAATGCAAAGAGAAATTCTTGCAATAGCCACCGATGCAAACGATGAAGGAACAAATGCTTTAATGAGCGATTACATTCGCTTTCAGGAAAAACAAGTATGGATGTATTCTTCATTTTTAACAAATAGTAAATAATAAGACAATGGAATCAAATAACAAAAACTTAGAAACCTTAATTAAGTTGAGGCACTTATCAGAAGGTTTAAATTCAAATTGGGAAGCGTTAAACACGGCAAAAGTTAAAGTAGCTCATTTACTTGATGAGGCAAACAACATTGTCAAAATGTTTGGAAGCGATTTAGGCAAAAGCAAATTTCAGGAAGATGTAAATTCAATTGCTTCATTGAGAGATAAAATTGAATCTCAATTAGCCTATTTCAAAAATAAGATTGACAGCCAATCTAGTAATGATAGTTCGGAGATTTATAAAGATTTTCTGTCTAATACGGAATCCATTTCTTCTATATTTACAAAAATTGGCAAGTACCCCGATGACTACTTTTCAGGGATGAACAGTGCGGATTGGTTTGGAGTATGGGCTGTCATTCAGTCTAATATCTATACTGTTCAGGGCATCGGTCATTCGGCATTTGTTCAACTACAGATGTTTGAAAATTTTAACAAACAAGAGATTGACGACCTTACAAAAGAGATTATAAAATACATTCCAAAATCTTACCATATTGAAGATGCAATTCAATACAAACAAGAGTATATGACAGCTTTAGCTCAAATGGAAGAAGAAGCGAATAAAAAAGATAATCTTTGGGATCGTTTTTTAAATTTATTAGCGGGAAATATTCCATTTAAGCAAACTCCACAGGAACGTGTAATGATGATGCGATGGGTAAATGGTGAGAAAGGCGAACTTTAAAAAGCGAAAAAATGACAACAGAAACAATTTCTGACAGACAACTTGAAATTATTGAAGCGGCAGGAAAAATATTGACTGCTTCGGGAATAAGTGGGCTAACAATTAAGAACTTGGCTAAGGAAATGAAATTTTCTGAAAGTGCCATTTACAGGCATTTTACAAGCAAGGAAGAAATCATTATTGCCTTACTTGATTATCTTGCTCAAAGTATGGATGAACGCTATACAAACGCAATTTTAAGTGAACAAACGCCCGAAGAAAAATTTACAACGCTATTTCAAAATCAATTTTCATTTTTTAAAAAGCATCCACATTTTGTAGTGGCAGTTTTTTCTGATGGATTAATGGAAGAAAGCCAACGCATCAACGAAACAATATTGAAAATAATGGGTGTAAAAATGAAACACCTAATGCCTATTATTTTGGAAGGACAACAAAAGAAGGTATTTACAAATTCAATAACATCCGATGAATTGATGCATATCGTGATGGGAACTTTCAGGTTGCAAATGTATAAATGGAGAGTAGCAAATTTTCAATTTGACATAAGCAGAAATGGCGATAATATGATACAGGCGGTTTTAACACTAATAAAAACTAAAACGCTATGAAAAAATTACTTCCTTCTTTATTAGCAATTTTTCTAATTGGGTTTGGCTTGCTTACTTTGTTTTTAAGCACATCTGTAATATTTGATTTATTTGGAATAAGAGAAAAGGAAGGCAATTATGTTCTGTTTGTGGTTTGGTCAAATTTTATCAGTAGCATTCTATATCTTTTTGCAGCTTATGGCTTTATAAAGCATAAAAAATGGACAGCTACACTTTTAGGAATTTCAACACTCATTCTGATCACCGCTTTTATCGGGCTTAAAATTCACGCAAGTTCAGGTGGTATTTATGAAGAAAAAACCATAGGTGCAATGATTTTTAGAATTGCTGTAACTCTTGCAATTGCAGGCATTGCTTATTTCTCAATAAATAGATTTCAAATAAAATTCAAAAACAAATAAAATGATAAAGTCAATTACATTATTCGCTATTAGTCTGTTTCTTTTCAGCTGTGGCAATACTTCCAACGAAAAAACAAAAGAGCAAACCGAAACCGCTATCCACGAAGAACATCATCACGATGATGAGAGTGAAGCGATTGAACTAAACAATGGTGAAAAATGGAAAGTTGATGCCAATATGATCACTCATATTCGCAATATGGAAAATGATATAAACTCTTTCGCTAAGGTTGAGCAAAAAGATTACAAAGCACTGGCGGAGAAACTACAGTCCAATATTGATTTACTTACTTCTAATTGCACAATGAAAGGCAAAGCACACGATGAACTGCACAAGTGGCTATTACCTTACATTGATTTGGTAAAAGAACTTTCAGAAGCTAAAGACGAAACCGAAGCAGCAAAACAATTTGAAAACATTCAAACTTCATTCACAACATTTAATCAATACTTCCAATGAACATAAAAGAATTACACACACAAGAAAAACCAGTTTCTGCAACTTCTCTTTTTAAAAACGAGCTGGGCAATGCAACTGCCATACAAATTTTGCAAGGCGAAAAATTAAAAGAGCATATCACCAAAACTCCTGCATTATTGATTTGCATTAATGGCGAAGCGATTTTTGAAAACGAAAACGGTATAAGAGAAACATTAAAAACTGGAGATCTTGTAAACATTGAACCAATGGTAAAACACTGGGTAGAAGGAACAATTGAAAGTCAATTAATACTCATCAAGTAAAAAAAATTTGACCAATGAAGTTAGCGAATATTCACAAACACATTTCTATTCTATTATTAACAATAGGATTTCAAACCGCCCAAGCACAAACTTGGACTTTACAACAATGTATTGATACGGCACAGGTGCACAACAAGAACTTACAAATGAGCCGTAACAATATGGCTATTGGTGATCAAAGGGAAAAAGAAGCCAAAGCCAATTTAATTCCAAAAATAACTGCTAATGCGGATTACAAATATTTCACAAACCTGCCCTATCAGCTTTTACCAGTTAATGCATTTAATCCTTCACTACCCGAAGGCGAATTCAAGGCAATGCAGTTTGGCGTTCCCCACAACATCAACGCCAACTTGACCTTATCAATGCCTTTGTATAATCCACAAGTTTATGGAGCAATTCAATCCACAAAAATTGCTTCGGAATTGACCGAACTGCAATACCAAAAAACGGAAGAGCAAATCTATTTTGAAATATCAAATCTGTATTATAATGCCCAAATCTTGCATCATCAATTGGCATTTATTGACAGTAATCTGATTAATGCTGAAAGACTTCTAAAAAATATGCAATTGCTCAATGAACAATTGCTTGCCAAAGGAACAGATGTAAGCAAGGTAAAATTGCAAGTATCACAATTAACCACCCAAAAGGAAACCATCAAAAGCAAATACGAGCAGGTTCTAAATGCGTTGAAATTTGCTATGGGTATTTCCATTGAACAAAATCTGCAAATTGAACCAAACATTCAATATCAAAACACAAATGAATACACTCCTGCATCAACCTTAGATATTCGTATCATAAAAACTCAAAATCGCTTATTATCAAGTGAACTCAACACACTCAACAAAACAAGGTATTTGCCTTCGTTAAATCTGGTTGGAATGTATGGAACAACGGGCTTTGGTTATAACGGACAACCTGCTTCTTTCCTTGATTTTTATCCGATTGGATTTGCAGGTGTTCAATTATCTTATCCATTATTTAATGGAACAGTTACACTTCGAAAAATAAATCAGAAAACGCTTGAACTCCGAAACAACGAACTTCAATTTGGAATGCTTACCGAACAAAACAATATGCAAGTTGAAAATGCCAAAATACAAAGAGAAGTCGCTAAAAAAACGGTAGAAACCACAACAGAACAAATCCAATTGGCACAAACAATCTATGAGCAAACCGTTCTTCAACAGAAACAAGGAACGGCAAGTTTAACAGATGTTTTGCTTGCAGACAATGCTTTGCGTGAAGCACAACAAAACTACCTATCTGCTGTAATTGATTACCTAAAAGCAGACTTAGAACTAAAAAAACTCACTGGAAATATTTCAATAATCAAATAATTATCACAATGAATACAAAATCATCAATCCTAAAAAAAGTGCTATACGTCATCATACCGTTGGCGATAATTGCCATTGTGGTAATTAAGTTGAAAACAAACAAGGAAATTACGCAGAGTAAAGTATATCAATACGATAAAGAACAAGCTATATATGTTCAAGTAGACACATTGCAACTTGAAAATGTGAATGCAGAATTTTCTTATTCAGGTACATTTGAGCCCAACAAGGAAACAAAAATAAGTGCCGAATTACAAGGGAAAATTAACACCATTTTAGTTGATGCTGGAAGCGTTGTAAGTAAAGGTCAAACTTTAATTCAATTGGATAATTCATTGCTGAAATTGCAACTGCAAACTATTGAAGTGCAAATAGAAGGATTGGAAGCAGATGTAAATCGCTATACCATTTTGGCTAAAGCAGATGCCATTCAAGGTGTTCAATTAGAAAAAGCAGAATTAGGTTTGAAATCTGCAAAAGTTCAGAAAGCAACTTTGTTGGAGCAGATAAACAAAACCACAATCAAAGCACCATTTAGCGGAGTTGTTACAGCAAAATTAAGTGAAGAAGGAGCTTTTGCTGCACCAGGCGTTCCATTGCTCCAAATAACGGACATTACAACTTTAAAATTAACCGTAAATGTTCCCGAAAAAGATTTAAGCCAGTTCAAATTAAATCAAAGCTATTCTCTTTCGGCAGATGCTTATTCTGAAATTTTATTGACTGGAAAAACTACTATGATTGGCAGTAAAGCTAATATGGGCAGTAGTTTTCCTATTCAGTTTACGGTAAATAACACATCCGACTTAAAAATAAAATCTGGGATGTTTGGTAAAGTTTTACTCAAAAGCGAAACATCTGGAAAGGGAATTATCATACCGTCATCTGCCATACAAGGCACAGATAACCAACCACAGGTTTATGTTGTGAAAAATGGCAAAGCCCTTTTGCAAAACATCACTATTTCAAAAAAGACACAAAACAAAGCTGTTGTTTCAAATGGATTAAATGAAGGTGATGTAATTGTAACGAATGGCTTCATCAATCTTTTTGATGGGGCGAATGTAACTGTTAAATAAAATCAGCGAAAAATGAATATTACAGAAATATCAATCAAACGTCCTTCTCTGATAATAGTGCTTTTCAGCGTATTTACTTTATTAGGATTTATCGGGTATAAAAATTTGAGTTACGAGTTAATGCCCGACTTTAATCAGCCCGTAGTTGTAATTAAAACTGTTTACCCTGGTGCCGAACCAAACGAAGTAGAAACATCCGTTTCACGAAAAATAGAAGATGCTTTATCCAACTTGGAGGGTGTAGATTACTTGGTTACAAAATCATTGCCCAATGCTTCTATCATCATAGCCAATCTAAAATATGGGACAGATTTGGATAAGTCAATGCAAGATGCACAACGCTACATTGACAACATTCGCAAAGATTTACCACAGGATATTTTAAGTCCTGTAATGAGTAAAGTTTCGCCTAATGATTTGCCAATAATGTCGATCAGTGCAACAAGTGATTTGTCTGCCACCGAGTTTTATCAAAAAATGAAAGATGATTATCTGCCCCAAATTCAACAAATAAAAGGTGTAGCAGAGATTACTGTTTTAGGTGGAGAGGAAAGAGAAATACAAGTAAAAATAAATCAGGACAAACTGAAATTGTATAAAATCTCAATGGTTCAGGTTGTTGAAGCAATTAATCGTTCTGGCTTAGACTTACCTGCTGGAAAGGTGCAAACCGAAAAAGAAAGTAATTCAGTTCGTTTAACGGGAAAATTCACATCTATTGAGGATATTAAAAATGTCCAAGTCGCTATGCCTGTTTTAGGAAGTCCAGTTTATGTAAAAGACATAGCAGATGTTATAGATGGCGTAAAGGAAACAACTTCTATCAGTCGCTACAACGGTAAAAACGGCATTGGTTTAATGCTGAAAAAACAAGGAGATGCAAACGCAGTAGATGTTTCAAAAGCAGTTCGGGAGAAATTTCAATCTATCGAACAACAAAATGCCAGTTCGGGTGTGAAATTTATTATTGCAGACGATAGCACCGACAACACGATTGCAGCCGTAAACTCCGTTGTTTTTGACTTGATTTTAGCGGTTCTGTTGGTATCGTTGGTAATGCTTTTATTTCTACGAAGTTTTAGAAATTCCTTAATCGTTTTGGTAGCTATTCCAACATCTTTAGTTACTGCATTCGCTGTGATGTGGCTTTTGGGTTACACCTTAAATTTAATGACCTTGCTTGCAATGTCTTTAATCATTGGTATTTTGGTAGATGATGCTACCGTAGTTTTAGAAAATATTCAAAAGCACTTAGATAAAGGAAAAGACAAACGATCTGCTGCAATGGATGGCAGAATGGAAATTGGCTTTGCTGCTTTATCCATCACCTTAGTTGACGTTGTAGTTTTTTTACCTATTCTTTTTCTACAAGTGTTTGTTGCTGATATGCTCAAGCAGTTTTCGGTTGTTGTAGTAACTTCTACTCTCACCAGTTTATTGGTTGGTTTTACTTTAACGCCTTGGATGGCTTCTCGTATTGGCAAAAAAGAAGACTTAAAACCTACCAATTTTTTCAATCGCTTTTTACTATGGTTTGAAATTCAATTAGAAAACTTTAATGAATGGTATGGTCGCAGATTAGAATGGGTATTGAGCCATAAATTAGCTTTTACAGGTATCGTTATTGTGCTTTTTGCAATGACTTTAGGCATTATGAAACAAGGTATTATTGGTAAAGAATTAATTTCAACAGGCGACCAAGGAAAATTTAGAATGGCATTAGAATTTGATAAATCCACATCTATACAACAGAACAACTTAATTGCTCAAAAGATTGAAACATACATTCTTCAACAACCCGAAGTAGCAACAGTATTCAGCAATATTGGCGGTCCAAGCACAGGCATTGGAAGTTTGGGTGTAGGTTCAGCAAATAAAACTGAATTTACAATTCAATTAAAATCCAAAAAGGAATTGAATAATTTACCTACCGAAACATTTATGAAAAATCTACGGGAAGAACTAAAGTCAAAATTTCCGAGTATCAATTATTCAATGGCAGCATTGGGTTTAATTCCACGTTCAGCACCAATTGAAATTACGTTAAGCGGAAGCAATTTGGATTTGGTGATGAAAACAGGCGATGAATTGAAAACGGTAATAGAAAAAATTCCCGGTGCGGATAATGTTCGCTTATCCGTTGAAGCAGGTAGTCCCGAATACAAAATAATTCCCGACAAAGATAAAATGCAACGATTGGGTTTAACAACCGCTTATGTTGGATTGAACCTAAGAACTGCCTTTACAGGAAATGATGATGCGACCCTAACCGAAAACGGAACGGAATATCCTGTGCGAATTTGGTTAGATGAATTTAGCCGACAAAATTTTGAAGATGTTCAACAACTTTCTATCATTAACCCAATGGGATTATCAGTTGAAGTTTCGCAATTTGCAACAGTTGAACAAGATAATTCTCCATCGTTATTGGAAAGAAAAGACCGCCAACCTGCGGTCACACTTACATCAGACGCTTTAGGAAGACCGTCAGGAACTGTGGCAGATGATGTAGTGGCTTATTTAAAAGAAAATCCATTACCAAACGGAATACAAATGACTTGGGGTAGCGACATCAAAAGACAGAATGATAGCTTTGGGGCATTAGGTTCAGTATTGTTGATTTCGTTTTTACTGATATACCTGATTATGGTAGCACTTTACGACAGTTTTATTTATCCCTTTGTCGTTATATTTTCTATTCCAGCAGCAGCTATTGGGGCATTTTTTGCCTTGAATTTGTCGTTAAGCAATTTGAGTTTATTCGCCTTACTCGGTTTAATTATGCTAATGGGCTTAGTGGTAAAAAACGCAATTCTAATTGTAGATTTTACCAATCAATTAAAAGCGGAAGGCAAACATTTCAAAGAAGCTCTAATCATTGCAGGTAAAGGTCGTATGCGACCAATCTTAATGACAACGCTTTCAATGGTTGTTGGTATGCTTCCCATTGCAATGGCAACAGGAACAGCAGCAGAATGGAAAAACGGACTGGCTTGGGTAATCATTGGCGGACTTCTTTCCTCATTAATTTTGACAGTGTTTTTAGTGCCGATGGTCTATTATTTAGTTGACACAGCGAAAGAAAAAATAAATCGTAAAAAATAATCGAAATGAAAACAGCAATCATTAAACTAATAGCATTTGCATTAACACTTACGCTTTATTCATTTGTAAATCTCAATGCCCATACTTATTCCTTAACAATAAAAGTGAATAATCTACGGAACTCAAAAGGAGTAGTTCAATTTGCATTGTATAACCAAGACGGTTCAATTCCTGATGAAGATTATGAAAACTATTACAAAATTTTAAAAGAAGAAATCGTGAATGGTTCATCAACAATAACTTTTAAGAATAGTCCATCAGGAAAATATGCAGTGAACATTTTACACGATGAAAACAAAAATGGCAAAATTGACAAAGGATTTATTTTACCAATAGAAGGAATTGGTTTCTCAAATTTTCAATCTATTGGTTTAACAAACAGACCTAACTTTTCAAAAGCAAGTTTTGAGTTAAAAGAAAACAAATCAATAAGTGTAAAAGTGATATATATGTAAGACAGTTAAGCCATCACACAGGTGTAAGCACATTTGCAATTCGCACAAGCCATCTCACAAACCAAAAATTGCAAAAGAGCTTCCACCTCTCCCACCTAAGAAAAATTATTTTTTAAAATCCCTTCCCTCCAAAATTTTTAAAACAGCCAATACACAAGCCAAGCAGACAGACCCATTCGCAACTCGACAATGACAGCGAAACTCACAGCGGACAAGGACTTTACAACCTCGACAGATAAGAAGGCCAGCTTATAACATCACCTATAAGCAAGCAGGGGTTTCGTGCTTCGTAGGACAGAAAAGTGCAATATTTGCAGTTCAGTTCTTCGTAGGAAGTTCAGTGGTTAAAATCCCTGCCTGCGTATAGCTGAGAACCGTTAGTGGCAACCCTGTGACGACCGACAGAACAACATCAAGCCGACAGAAAATCGACACGAAAAGCCAACCGCACAAAATAGCACATTTGGTTTTGCCCAACACACAAGCCGACCCTTCGCAAAACCAAAAGAGCCATTTTTTTCCAACGCACAGACGATAGTGTTGAAAATAATTTGATTACTTTTTATCTTGTAAAATGAGATACGAAATAATTTAAAACTATATTTGCGACCAGACATCATTTAGACAAATGAACAGAATAAAAGAAGTGTTGGACGAAAAAGGAATTAAGCAGACTTGGCTTGCCGAACAATTAGGCAAAAGCTACAACATGGTAAATGCCTATGTTCAGAACAGACAGCAACCAAGACTAGAAATTCTTTACGACATAGCAAATATTCTTGAAATTGATGTAAAAGACCTTTTAAAATCTAATAAAGTAAAAATATAAGTGCGGACAGGAATCGACATATTAGAAAATGAATTAATCGAGAAATATCCTTATGTTCTCGACACACTCCTGCTTGACCACACTACGCAGCAAAACATCTTTTGGGCTACCGACAATTACGAACACATTGGAGAGAAGTATAGTTTTCATTCTCAAATTTTACCCGATTTAATTTCAGGTGATTATGGAAGTATTATAATGCCAAGAGTGCATAAAGACAAACTTTTGCAGCTGTCTAGATCCAAAGAAATGGCAGAAGTTTTTACTCCTTCCTGGATATGTAATGCTCAAAACAACTTAATTGATAATACTTGGTTTGGTAGAGAAAATGTATTCAATACAGAAATATTAGCTAAAGATGGTTCTAAAATTTGGGAAACAAACAGCGAGAAAATAACATATCCAAAAGGTAAGACTTGGAAAGATTATGTTCTTGACACGCGTCTAGAAATTTCTTGCGGAGAAGCACCATACATTACAAGCAGATATGATAGTACAACCGGAGAGTTTATAACAGTTGAAAATAGAATTGGAATTTTAGACAGAAAATTAAGAGTAATTAATGAAAATGTCGACTCTAAGGAAGATTGGTTAAAAGCATCTCAAATTGCATTTAAAAATACTTACGCTTTTGAATGGCAAGGTGATAGTTTACTACTTGCACGTGAAGCCATGCTTATAACATTTATTGAAAATTATACTCACAAATTCGAGAAAGAGCCGTTATTAAAATCAATTCAGAATATCGCTAATATAATTTCATGGAATGTTTGGCAGATGGATGGATTAAAAGGTGTAGTGCCTGACAGTTGCATAGATGCAATTAAAGAGCATAGTGATTTATTTGGAAATACATTAAATGAAACTGTAAAGTGCAATGGGTGTAAATCTCAAAACATTTTAACGCACAATGGGAAATATTGTAAAATTATGGATTGGAATGAAAAGGATGTTGAAACAGGATCAATGGGTAAAGCAATAAAATTTATTGACCTGCTTAATAAATAAACAAGAATAACTATGTCAGAAATAAATAAAATCAATGTAGATATTCTCGATGAATTAATAATCGGAAGAGTTGAACCTCAGATTTACGCTTTTACGACCGAAACGATACCAAATTATCTTAAAGTTGGTGATACATATCGTCCTGTAGAAACAAGGTTAAATGAATGGAGAAAATTCTTCCCAAACCTTGAGAAGAAGTTTGGAAATGTAGCAAAGGTTGATGATGAAACGTTTTTCAGAGACTATGCAGTTCATTATTTTTTAGAAACCGAATTAAAAAGAATCCGTTTAGAGAAAGGTGCTTTAAAAAATATCCCTTATTATTCAAATGAATTTTTCAAAAACGCAACAGAAAAAGACCTGCAAGATGCAATAGATGATATTAGGATTGGGCATAAGAAGAACGAATCAAAATATCAATATTATCGTTTTGATGAAAGTCATATTCCAATTACTCACACCTACATCAGAAATGAAAATTACAACCCCAGACCTAACCAACAAGAAACAATAAACAATTTTAAGAAGGCGGTAAAAAAGGGCAGAAAAAATCTTTTAATGTATGCCGTTATGCGTTTTGGTAAATCATTTACCTCGATGTGCTGTGCGGTTGAAATGAATGCAAAACTTGTAATAGTTGTTTCAGCAAAAGCAGATGTTAAAGAAGAATGGAAAAGAACAACAGAAAGTCATTTAAAATTTGATGGCTATTGTTTTCTCGATAGTAATTCTCTTTTAGAAAGCGATTCTATTATAGCTGATAAACAAAAAGCAAATGAAAAAATTGTTTTGTTTCTTACTTTACAAGACCTTCAAGGAGATATTATAAAACCAAAACATAAAAAAATATTTCAAAGTCAAGTTGACTTATTACTAATTGATGAAACACATTTTGGAGCAAGAGCTGCTGAATATGGCAAAGTTTTAAAGGAGGAAAATTTAAGTGCGAAAGAAATTAAAAGTGAACTAAAACTAAATGACAATTCATTAGATGATATAGAAAACAATACAAAGGTTTTTAATGCTAAAATTCGCATTCACCTTTCTGGTACTCCTTATCGCATTTTGATGAATAGCGAGTTTACAACCGATGATATCATTGCATTTTATCAATTTTCAAATATTGCAGAAGACCAAGAACAATGGGATTTAGAAAATTTAAACAAAGACGAAATTAAAGAATGGGATAACCCCTATTATGGTTTTCCGCAAATGATTCGATTTGCATTTAACCCGAATGAATCTTCCCGTAAGAAAATGGAAGAAATGAAAAAGAAAGGTGTTACCTACGCTTTTTCAGAACTATTCAAACCGCAATCAATAACCATAGACAAAGACAAAAAGCTACATAAGAAATTCAAATACGAGAAAGAAATTATTGATTTATTAAAAGTAATTGATGGTTCAGAAAAAGATGCTAATTTATTAAGCTTCTTAGATTATGACAAAATTAAAGAGGGCAAAATGTGCCGCCATATAGTTTGTGTGTTGCCCTATCGAGCATCTTGTGATGCTTTAGAGGCATTAATAAAAAAACACAAGTTTAAACATCTTAGTAATTATGAAATCATAAATATCTCTGGCGTTGAGAACGAGAAGAACTTCAAAGACACGCAATCTGTAAAATCCAAAATAAAAAAATGTGAAAGTGAAAATAAAAAAACGATAACATTAACAGTAAACAGGATGCTTACAGGTAGTACAGTTCATGAATGGGACACTATGCTTTACCTAAAAGACACAGCATCTCCTCAAGAATACGACCAAGCTATTTTTCGTTTACAAAATCAATATATAAGAGTTTTCAAGGAGCCAAGTGGTGATGTTGTTAAGTACAATATGAAGCCACAAACTTTGTTGGTTGATTTTAACCCAAACAGAATGTTCCAAATGCAGGAACATAAATCTCAAATTTACAATGTAAACACAGAATCAAACGGGAATAGCAAGCTAGAAGATAGAATAAAAAGAGAACTTGAAATATCCCCCATTGTTGTTCTGAATAACAATAAAATTGTACAAATACAACCAGCCGACATTCTTGATGCTATTAGAGAATATTCAAGTAGTAGAAGCGTGTTTGATGAAGCAACTACTATATCAATTGATTATTCTTTATTGGATATTGAAGCAATAAAGGCTGAAATAGAAAAACAAGGACAAATTGGCTCTCGACAAGGTATTGAAATTAAGCCATCATTAGGCGAAGGTGATGAGTTAGATATTGAAGAAGGAGCTGAAACAGATGGCGAAACGGATGAAGGTACAAAGAAGTCCAATGGCACAGAGGATGAAGCAGAAGTAGACTATAAAGGTCAATTTGCAATGTTTTATGCAAGAATTTTATTCTTCTCATTTTTAACGGACTCAAGAGTTAAATCACTGCAAGAGGTTATCAGTCAAATTAAGGCCAACACAAATAATTTACGAATTGCAACAAATTTAAATCTTGATAATGCTATTCTCGAATTATTTCAAAAACATCTTAATCCATTTATATTAAGTGAACTTGATTATAAAATACAAAACATAAATTCATTAGCAAATGATTTAACAATAACTCCAATAGAAAGGGCAAGCAATGCTATGAAAAAGTTTAGCCGCTTGTCAGATTCTGAAATTGTAACCCCTGAAATTGTAACCGACAAAATAATTAATGGATTGCCAGCCAAAGCCATTAATAATTCTACAATCCTTTTAGATATTGCAGCTAAACAAGGGGAGTTTGTTTATGCTGTTTACAAAAAATATGGCAAGGATGTAGCCAACAAATTTTACTCTATACCTACATCAAAAATAGCTTATGAGTTTACAAGAAAAGTTTACACTTTGCTTGAATTAGATATTAAACTTATTGAAGAAAACTACACCTCCTATGATTTGATCAAAGACAATAAATTGACCGTAGGCGAAAACATAAAAATAAATAAAAAGAAAATGAAGTTCAATGTAATAGTCGGAAATCCACCCTATCAGCAAAAAGAAGGTGGTGCAAATAGCAATACAGCCTTACCCATTTACAATCATTTTGTGGAAGTGGCTAGAAAACATAATCCTGATTATATCTCTTTAATTATGCCTACTAGATGGTATGCAGGAGGAAGAGGATTAGATGATTTTAGAGATGGGATGTTGAATGATAGTCATATTTCAGAATTACACGATTTTCTTAAACCTGAATTGATTTTTCAAAACATAAATCTTAGAGGAGGGATTTGTTATTTCTTGTGGGAAAAGGATTATGATAACAGAAATGATTTAACTAAAGTTCATACATATAAAGACGATTTAACTCCAAGCATTAAACAACGAAGCTTAAAAACACCAAATTCAGATATTCTAATCCGTCATAGTATCGGAGTTTCCATCATCGAAAAATTGAGCAAGAGTCCAAATTTTGAATCTCTAACGAAGCATGTGTCTGCTGCAAAAGCTTTTGGTTTTAGAACATACTTTATACGAGATAAAAGGTTTAGGAGCAGTTCGAAAGGTCTTAAAGAACCAATAGCCTGCTATGGTAGAGCTAATGCAATAGGATATGTTAATAAATCAGAAGTCGTTTCGCATAAAGATTGGATTGACGTTTGGAAAGTTTATGTGCCAGAATCAAATAATATTGGTACTGAGTTAAATGACGATAACCAAAACTCTATTGTTGGTGAACCTAAAACAATTTGCACAGAAACATATTTAGTTGTAGGTGCTGAATTAAGCTTAAATAAAATATCAAGCAAAAATCTATCAAGTTATCTTAGAACAAGATTTGCAAGGTTCATGCATAGTTTAGCAAAAATAAGTCAACATGGTACATCCACAACATATCAATTTGTTCCTCTTCAAAACTTCACTTCAAAATCAGATATTGATTGGAGTAAGTCAATCGAGGAAATTGACAAGCAACTTTATAAAAAGTATCGTTTGACCAAGGAAGAAATTAGTTTTATAGAAAGCATGATTAAACCAATGGCTTAAAATAATATAAACAGACAACTATGCCGACCCTTCGCAGTCATACACATTTGCAAGCCACACAAGCCAACGCACAAGCCAAAGCTTGCAAAAGAGTATGCCTGCCCAACCGCACAAGGACAGTGCAAACTCGACACGACAGACCATTGACCGAAAGAAGGGCAGCCACTAACAACTAAGGCTTCGTTCGGCACAACGTGCCTAGAATGAAGCCAATGTTGAACTTAATCTTTGGTAGTTTTTTCCTTATAAACACCTGATTTTCCGCACCTATGGGGTTTTCGTGATGTTTAGCCTTGCTTTTTGAGAGTGATCTGACACTCTGATATGAAGTTTTGTTTGGATTTGATGTTTTTATCCCATTTCTAGTCTGATTCTATAAATTTTGGGCATACCTACCCTTACCCACGTTCATACCAGAACCGAGCGGTTTAGCTTTTCCCAAATTTCCTTGTAAAACTCTGGAGGCCCTCGCTGGTCAAAGCATAGTATTGTTCGCAAACTGCCCGTTTTGCAACATTTGCAAGGTCTTACTCTTTGAGTTTTCCCTTTGATTTCTGTTTGTTTTTGTCCAAGTTTTTGCTGCAATGCAGGTAATCTGGCTCGTTTCCAAGTGCTGCTCAATATTCCATAATGCCGAATTCTGACAAGTCCTTTAGGAAGAATGTGCTGGCTAAATCGCCTCACAAACTCCTCATGACTTAGTGTCATTTCTTTGATTTGGGCACCCGTTTTGTAGTCTTTGTAGCTGAATGTTATCGTCTTGTCATCAACAATTTTAATCCGATGATTGCTAATGGCTACCTTATGGGTATATCTACCCAGATATTCCACTACCGATTTAGGACTTCCAAACGGACGCTTGGCATACACCACCCAATCTTTCTTGTAAAGAGCATTAAGTAGCGTTTGGGGTACTTTTTCCTTTAGCCTTTGCCTGAGTTCAGCTAGGTATTTTGCTCTGAATACCACACTCATGGCTTTTACAGGAAACAGAAATTTGCCTTTAGAGCGAGCTTTTCGCCAATGTCCTTTGGCATCAACTCCACCACCGGGCACTATGCAATGCAAGTGCGGATGAAGACTCAAATTCTGTCCCCAGGTGTGCAATACGGCTATCATGCCTGCCTGTGCATTGAGATGTTTGGGGTCTTTTGCAAAGACAGCAATAGTTTGCCATGAAGCGGCAAAAAGGGCGTCATAAACCGACTTTGGCTCATACATAACTAAGCCATTTAGCTCACTTGGTAGTGTAAAAACAACATGAAAGTATGGCACGGGTAATAGTTCCGCTTCTCGTGCCAGTATCCACGCGTCCCGTTTCTCGCCCTGACACTTGGGGCAGTGTCGATTTCGACAGGAGTTATAACTTAGGCTAATATTGC
>NZ_RJUA01000118.1 GCF_024343575.1 Lacihabitans sp. LS3-19
ATCAAGCAACCAACGTTATTGGTAGCAAGTGCAACGGGAGTAGATGTTAAATGCTTCGGTGGCAACGACGGAAGTGCAACAGCGAGTGCAACAGGCGGAACACCATCGTATACATATAGCTGGTCAAATGGAGCTACAACAGCAACAGCAAGTGGCTTGATAGCAGGTACATATACAGTAACAATTACAGATGCTAATTCATGTACTGCAACCGCAACCGTAGAGATCAAGCAACCAACGTTATTGACCGCAAATACAACTGGTGTAAATGTTAAATGTTATGGTGGTAATGATGGATCTGCCTCTGTAAATGCTGTCGGTGGTACTCCAGGATATAAATATAATTGGTTACCTACTGGCGGAAATTTGGCAACTGCTACTGGATTAATTGAAGGGACATATACAGTAACAGTAACAGATGCTCATAATTGTACAGCAACAGCTACGGTATCAATTTCCTCGGAAAACCCATTACCAACCGTACCAACCATAACAACAAACAAGACAGTATGTTGTGATGGAGAGAAAGCGAC
>NZ_RJUA01000119.1 GCF_024343575.1 Lacihabitans sp. LS3-19
ACTTCAATATCATCTAACATATTGTTCCAGAGCTTCCAGTGCAGACGATTTATTGCTATTTCTAAATTGTCAATATTTTTAGCTTCTTTGCAATCATTTATATCTCCAATTTTAAGATATCCATTATCTGTTTTTTTGAAAAACTCCATATCAGTATAAAACCAAACAACTGTCTTCTTTTCTTCCATTCTCGACCCAAATTGATAATCATTTATTTTAATTACAATTTGATTTTTCTTGTTATTTATTGGTAAACTTGAATTTATAAAATCTTGAATAAGTAAATTTAAAGGCCCATTGGTTTCGAGTTTTTGAACAGAATCTTGACTAATAAAAGTAAAATCCTTATCAATCCTAGCATCAATGACTTTAATTACATTTATTTTTGAAGTAACTAAATTGAGTTTTTTAAAATAAGGGTTAAAATTAATCTGAGCAAAAGATTGAAAACTTAAGAATAGGAGAAGAATTAGATATTTCATTTATTATGGATTGTTTTTGAAATCTGAGAAAAAAGCATGCCATGTTTCTTTAAAAATTAGAAATATTTTTTTTAAAAATTCAGGCAAAAACTGATGTATTACATATTTTAAGGTTTATATTTTACATAGTTTTATTTCAAAAGACCTCATGGTATGCTCAGAATATTATTAATGGTATTGTTTTTTGGATTTATTTCCTGCCAAAACAAGAAGGAAAAAGAAGTAATTGAAGAAGATGATTCTCTCGTAGTTTCTGCACTTCCATTAGATATTCCTTTTCCAGAAAATAATCCTCATTCAAAAGAAAATGCTGACCTAGGTAAACTACTCTTTTTTGACCCAATACTTTCTGGAAATAAGGACGTTGCATGTGCCACTTGCCATCATCCTGAGTTTGGATTTGCGGAAAATTTGGAAATAAGTATTGGTGTAAATGGCCATGGTTTTGGAAGTAAGCGACAATTTAATAGCCCGAACGAAATCCCTTTTGTAAAACGAAATTCTCAAGCCATTGTAAATGTGGCTTTTAATGGCTTCAACTCTGAAAGTGAAGTAAATCCAAATAGTGCTCCAATGTTTTGGGACTTAAGAGCTGAAAGTCTTGAAAAGCAAGCACTTGAGCCTATTAAAACTATGGAAGAAATGCGTGGAAAATCTATTGAAGAACATGAAATTTTAGATTTAGTTGTAAAAAGAATCAAGTTGATTAAAGAGTATAATATGCTTTTTGAAAAAGCTTTTGGTAAAAATGCTGTAAATATTGATAACCTTTCAAAGGCTATTGCCACCTATGAAAGGACAATTGTGGCTAACAATTCTAGATTTGATAAATATATGCGTGGTGATGCTACCGCCTTGTCATATAATGAGATAGAAGGCATGAAAGCTTTTAGAAAAGCTGGGTGTATAAATTGCCACAATGGGCCAATGTTCTCTGATTTTAAACAACATGTATTAGCTCCAAAAGCAAACGAAAAACTCACTTTTTTCGATGATGGTATTAATAAAACAAATGGCTTTAGAACACCAAGTTTACGGAATTTAAGGCTTACAGCTCCCTATATGCATAGTGGGAAATTGAAAACATTGACCAATGTTTTGGAGTTTTATGAAGATTTAGCTGGAGGTACTATTGCAGAATCAAAAATTAATCCTGAACAAATTGACCCTTTGGTGAAGAAACTTAAAGTCAACTTCAAAGATATTTCTGCAATTGTTGAATTTCTAGGTACGCTAAACGATGAATCTTATGATAAATCTATTCCTGAAAAAGTGCCTAGTGGACTAAAAGTAGGAGGGGAGATTTACTGATATGAGGTATTTTACCCTATAAAAAAACTTAAGGCAGGCTTCAAAGAAGCCTGTGGTCCGACATCTCGGCTAAGTATATTCTATTCAAGCGAAAGGTCGCCCCCGCCTATCTATCAATCTATGAAAATATTTTTTGTAAGTATACCTCTATAAAAAACTTAAGGTAGGCTTCAAAGAAGCCTGTGGTCCGATATCTCGGCTAAGTATATTCTATTCAAGCGAAAGGTCGCCCCCGCCTATCTATCAATCTATGAAAATATTTTTTGTAAGTATACCTCTATAAAAAACTTAAGGTA
>NZ_RJUA01000120.1 GCF_024343575.1 Lacihabitans sp. LS3-19
CAAGATAGAGAAGAGAAATTGGAGCAAGCACATAATCTACTCAAAAACCCATCTAAAATCAACAGTAAAGCAGCTAGGTTCTTTTTAAAAGCACAAGAAAATAGTAAATATAGTCTGAATGAAGAAAAAATAGCTGCGGCTGAGCGGTATGATGGTTTTTTAGCCATAAGCACCAATAATCAAACGCTGCCAGTAAGCGATGTCTTAGATCAATATAAACAACTATTTAAAATAGAACACAGCTTTAGAACCTTCAAATCCCACCTTGAAACCAGGCCAATGTTTCATTGGACAGACCAACGAATAGAGGGCCATATTTGCCTTTGTTACATAGCCTTCGCCATTCAAAACTTCGTGCTACAAAAAATAAATCGTGACAAAAATGTGATTACAGAAAAATTGCTAAGAGAAGCATTAGACAAAATGCAAGTAAGTCTGATAGATAACAATGGGAAAAAATCTTACTTGAGATCGATGCCATCAGAAAACGAAAAACTCATCCTAAATAAAATGGGTCTAAAACCAATCTTACCAATCCAAACACAAGAAAAGTTTAAAATCTAAAAATCCACCAAAATAATGGTTTGTAGAGAGCCGATTGGACAATACTGTGCCTTATTATCAATTACTTAACTCAAAATGGTGTCAAACTCAAGAAAAATTAGCAATTAAAACTTGCCTGCTACCCCAACGATGGTGGAACCATCGTTGAACTGATATATCAATAAATTATTATAGAAAATTTACCATAAAAATGGCTTGCTACACAAACGTTTTCAGAAATAATAAAGAATTGGAATACCACATTTTTTTTAACATTTATAGCGTTTTGGAATAAATAAGCCATAATTTTAAACGCTCCAGTTCTTTAACATGAGATTTTTTGCCAATATATAATTCTTTTATTTCATTTTTCAAGTTTTCTTTAAATTTAGAAATCTCATTTCTTTTCATATTTACTTCAACAATTAAATTATTTATTCGTATTAAATATTCAGATAAACCTAATTTTAGTTCGTAATCTAATGTTGAAAGATCAATAAATAAATTAGAAAAAATTTCATGAATTAAAAAAATATCATTGTTGTTTTTTAAACTACTTGGTTTTTCTACTATTTTCTTATATTTGGATAGAAAATCATTCAAAACGGTCTTCAATTCTATACTATTTTGCATTTCATTTCTATTATTAAATTGAATAGAAGCATTTTGATATAAAGCTCTGCTTTCGTTTTGAAAATATTTAAAAAAAATATTTATTTTTTCCGCAAACAAATCACTTCTATTATAAATGTCATTAAAATAGTCTGGTATTGACCCTATAGTGGCATATAATTTACTATAATTTTTAATCCATTCTAAGTTATCATTTTCTTCTTTGTATAAATTTTTTAAATATTGGTAAACAAGTTTTCTGTCGTTTTGAAAAATATTTTTTAATTTGAATAAAGATGTTCTTGAGATTGGTTTAAATATGAATATTTCAAGTTCATTATATTTTGTAAATTCATTAATTAACTTTATTTTAATATTAGTATCATCAATAAATTCATTTAAATCAAAAATAAGCATATCAAGATTTTCGGATTGTAATTCAAAATTTTTATTTTTTTTAATAATTTCATTATTTTTTAATTGTGTGTTAAAAATTTGTAATTGCTTAATGTTCGCATCAAACTGGATTTTGAAAGCAAAAAAAGTCAAAATGACACTTATAATTGTAATAAAAGGATTCATAATCGCAATTGAATCTCCAATATTCGCTGCCTTAGAAAAATCTATAAAACTTGTAAACTGCGTGAATAAAATTGGACTCAATAAAGAGAAAATTAAAACAATAATTATCCAAACAATTAGCTTTTTGGGATTCGGCCCTTCTTGTTTTTCTTCAATTTCTTCGAGTTTATATTTCATTTTTTTAAATTTTAATTGCACTTTTTCTTTATACATTTGCACCATTTTAGTATTAGATTAAAAAGCACTTTTGAAGGAAGTGATACAAATCACTGATTTTTTTTGCTTGTGGAAAGAAAGTTTTTTCATCACCATCTTTTAGTATGATTATTTTTGGGCTTATTTAAAAGCTTGAATTTACTACAGTAACTTAAAATAGTTAGTTTTTTTGTATATGATTATTAGAAATCAAATGCTTATTAAAATTTTCCACTTTATGGTAAATGTGTCCTTACCCTTAAAATATTTGCTTTTTAGATTGCTATACACTTTTACATTACATTCATTTTAGATTTTAAAAAAGTTTGAAAGTTCTATTAAACCATTTCAAATATTTAAAATATCAGGTATTCCAAAATAGAATTTTTCAATAAAAATAAGAAAAAATATTTTTTTTCCTGTTTTTAGCCTTCATTCCTTTAGTTACTTTCTAAATTCTAATCATTATGGAAACAATAAAAAAGAAAACGATTTCCTCTGAGTTTGATAGTTGAGATCTGAAGCATTCAATTTGAAAATATTTTTTCTTTTCATAGACTATTTAATTGTTTTTTTTATTAAAAAACTAATTTGCAAATACTAATTAATGACTTTCAATTGGATTCATTTTTCTTATTTACATAAATTCCATTCCCCATCTCACCCCATCCTCCCCACCAATTCCTCAGCCAAAAAAGGAGCTAGGGCTACGCCCATGCCGTTCATGCATACGTTGGCGGATAAGTTGGGCTTTAGGATTTCGGAAATGGGGGTATGAGATTCATTAAAGGCCATTACGCCACTCCAAATGGTGGCTATTTCGAAGTTTGTATCGGGCAAGATGTTTTCTTTCAGGTATTTTATCAATTGATTTTGAATGAGCTCTGTTGTGCCTTCTGCTGTGGTGGTTTCACCTGCAATGTCAAGGTTTCGGCCGCCGCCAAACAATACCCTCTTGCCCACGTTTTTGAAATAGAAATAGCCTTTTTCGAAATGAAAAGTGCTGTTAAAGGGAAGGTTTTCAATCGGCTGCGTGATCAATACCTGTCCGCGGCCTGGTTTTATATTTTGGCTGGGTAGGAAAGTGTTGGTAAAAGCATTGGTACATATACATACATGCTGTGCTTGGAAATCTCCCAAGTTTTTGGTTTTTACTTCGGCTATGGCACTTTCGGTTTCTATGTGTTCCACCTCGGTACCAAAAAAGAACTTTACGTCCAGGCTTACCAGTTTTTTATATAAGGCATAAAACAATTTCCCAGAATGGATGGAGGCTTCGGCGGCATTACTTATGGCATTTTCAAACCCTCTAAAATTACTATTCAGAATGATATTTTTGTCTTCTTTGAAGTGGCTTTCAGCATTTACAATGTCCCTAAGGTTTTGATTCAAAAGATCCAATTGCTCCAAGTTTTCCTTGAAAAAACCTTCCTCAGAAAACAATTCTGTAGCTCCGCAAGGATTGTAGTCAATCTCGGTTCCAAAATGTGCCTTGATCAATTGTATGCCTTGGTATCTTTTTTCGGTAAGTTCCAGGGTTTTGTCCCAACCTATTGTTTTTACATTTTCTAACAACTCCGACGGACTACCAAAACAAGCAAAACCGGCGTTTTTGGTACTTGCTCCTGAGGGTAAAGTACCTTTTTCTAAAATCCCGATATGGGCATTTGGCTTTTTCATTTTCAATAAATACGCCATCCAAAGCCCCGAAAAGCCCGAACCAATGATGAGGTAATCGTATTTCGGTTTGAAAAGGTCCTGTTCCCAATAGCTGAGCATCATAAATTTTGTTTTTTGAGTTCTTCTACTGCAAAGTTAGCCGCTCTGGCCGTAAGAGCCATATAAGTCAGGGAGGGATTTACGGCAGAGGAAGAGGTCATGCAGGCACCATCCGTCACAAATACATTGGGAACACCCCAAACTTGGTTGTTTTTGTTGAGAACGGAATCTTTATCGGTGTGTCCCATGCGGGCGGTGCCCATTTCGTGTATACACCTTCCAAACCCACGGATTTCGTCATAAGGTTTGATGTTTTTAAAACCTGCCAGCTCAAACATTTCGGCGGCGTCATTTTTCATATCCACACGCATTTTGGTTTCGTTTTCTTTGTATTCAGCAGACATTACGAGTAGGGGCAGACCCCATTTGTCTTTTTCGGTTTCAGACAAATACACCTTGTTGTCTTCATAAGGCAAGGTCTCGGCAAATGCCGAAAGTTCGATTTTCCAAGGCCCAAACTTGGTGTATGAGTTTTTAAAATCGGCCCCAAATGCATCAGGATCATTGTTTTTATGTCTTTTAGATTCTCCCTCATAGCCAAATCCCCGCAGGTAATCTCGCTTGTCTGAGCCGATATTTCGGTAACGGGGCACATAAAAACCATTGGGTCTACGACCAAATTCTATGTGGTCCTCAAAACCTTCCACTTCGGCCACAGCACCCGCTCCAAAGTGGTGGTCCATAAGATAATGTCCCAAAACACCGCTGTCATTTCCCATGCCGTTCGGAAATCGGCTCGATTTTGAATTCATCAATATTTGTGTAGAACCCAAAGTTGAGGCATTTAGAAATATTATTTTGGCAGTATAAGTGGTCTCTTCGTTGGTGATACTATCTATTACACTTACGCCCGAGGCTTTTTGTGTTTTTTCGTCATAAACCACTTCTTTTACGTTAGCGTTGGTCAAGATACTTAGATTATTGGTTAGTTTGGCCACTGGCAAAGTAGCAGACTGTGTACTGAAATACGCACCGTAAGGACAACCTCTGCTGCACATATTTCTGTATTGGCAGCTTGCACGGCCTATGGCAGTTTGCTCTTCAGTAGGAGCCGTGAGATGTGTTTGGCGGGCATGGATTACGTTAATTCCTTGTTTTTTGCCTTTTATTTGTTCCTTAAAATGCTGCTCCACACACGAAAAAGCCATAGGTGGTTGAAACACGCCATCCGGCAGATGCGGGATTTTGTCAACATTGCCAGAGACCCCGACAAATTTCTCCACGTAGTCGTACCAAGTTTGGATGTCTTTATATCTTATAGGCCAATCGGTCGCTATTCCTTCTTTTGCATTGGCTTCAAAATCCACGTCAGACATACGAAGGGCAATCCTTCCCCAAATCAACGATTTTCCTCCCAATTGGTAGCCACGAATCCAGTCAAACCGCTTGTCTTCGGCATAAGGATATTGGGCGTCGGGCGTATAAAAATGCGAAGAGAATTCATTTATCTTATTATACACTCTTGAGGTTTTGGGATATTCTTTTAGCACTTCCAAAGAAGATTTGCCTCTGTGCTCAAATTCCCAAGGGTTTTTGGTGGCAGTTGTGTAATCCACGATATGTTCTACTGTTCGACCCCGCTCAATCATTAAAACTTTCAGCCCTTTTTTGGTCAGCTCCATAGCGGCGTAACCTCCTGATATACCCGAACCTACGACGATTGCATCAAATGAATTTTTCAAATTTTGTAC
Organism: Lacihabitans sp. LS3-19; assembly: GCF_024343575.1. Taxonomy (GTDB): domain Bacteria; phylum Bacteroidota; class Bacteroidia; order Cytophagales; family Spirosomataceae; genus Leadbetterella. The sequence goes on from NZ_RJUA01000120.1 coordinate 5,403, forward strand.
TTTTTTTTGAATTTAAATATAACATTTTTAAGACTGCAAATATTAGTAATAATTTTTTAATATAATTTAATAAAAATACGGATTGTTTATAATTATATTTAGCAAAATTATAATTTTTTAATTTTTTTTAAAAACTATCAAACCTTAATTGACATGCAAAAAAAACTCCTCTTTCGACATTTTGGAAGGTTAATTATTGTAATGGGTTTACTCATTACCGCTAGTTCGGCCTATGCCCAAAGAAAAATCTCAGGAAAAGTCTCAGAGGCCGGCAACGGTGATGGAATACCCGGAGTAACTGTTTTGATTAAAGGTACTTCACAAGGTACTACTACCGACGCTAATGGGTCTTATGCTATTGAAGCCCCATCGAATTCAAGTGTGCTTTCTTTTTCTTCTATCGGTTTCTTGTCAGTAGACGAGACTGTTGGTACCAGATCTGTTGTAGACGTAAGTTTAGAATTAGACGCTAAGTCACTGAGTGAAGTTGTAGTAACTGGCTATGCTTCTCAACGTAAAAAAGACATAACAGGAGCCGTTACAGTAGTAAATGCCAAAGAATTAACTGCTACCCCTGCTGCTAGTGTTACACAAATGCTTCAAGGAAGAGCGGCAGGAGTTGTAGTAGGAAATGATAACTCTCCTGGAGGCGGAACGATGGTTCGTATCAGGGGATTTGGATCAGTAAACAACAATAGCCCGCTTTATGTAATTGACGGAGTACCTACACAGGGTACTTTGAATCAATTGAATCCGAACGATATTGAATCTATGCAGGTATTGAAAGATGCATCAGCTGCCTCTATATACGGTGCAAGAGCTGCCAATGGGGTTGTAATCATCACTACCAAAAAAGGAAAAGCTGGTGAGCCAACTATCTCGTTTGATTATTACACAGGAACACAAAGACCAGGTAAAATGTTAAATTTGTTGAACACCGAAGAACTAGGTTCATATCTGTATCAAGCAGATATAGGTGCCGGAAAAAACCCTTCGGTAATTTCTCCATCAGTTCAATACAAATTTGGTCCAAACGGTGAACAAACTATCGCTGATTATATCTATCCAAATGTTTACGGAGCCTTGCCTTCAAACTACACCTATACCAATGATATAGCAGATCCAAATCTTGGAAAAACAGCTTTTAATATTACTAAAGCTAACAAGCAGGGAACTGACTGGCAAGACGCCATATTTGATCCAGCACCTATCTCTAATTATCAAATTGGAGCTACAGGTGGTTCAAATTCAGGTAAATATGCTATCTCGGCCAATTATTTTACCCAAGATGGAATTTTGAAATATACAAAGTATAATAGGTATTCGGTAAGGGCAAATACTGAGTTTAAGAAAAACTTTTTGACTATAGGCGAAAATTTCACCTTCAGTTATGATGAAAGACAAGGGATTACCAATAATAATGAGTCAAACCCTATCATGTTCGCTATACGAGTTCATCCAATTATTCCAGTTTTTGATATAACTGGAGGTCCAGTGGCTTTGGGAGGAACCAATACTTCACCCTATAATGGTTTTGCCGGTAGTAAAGGTGTAAACCTTGGAAATGCTCCTAATCCTTTAGCGAGACTATATCGTGAAAAAGATAATCTTACCAAAGGTTCACATGTTTTTGGTAATGTTTTCGCTGAATTTCAAATAATGAAAGGCCTTAAAGCTCGTACCAGTTATGGTTTGGAATTTAACCAATATAATCGATCGGAGTATTTTCACAGAGATATTGAAGCTGCTGAGGCGAGAAATGCAAATAGTTTAAACGTTATCAATAATTATGATAAATCTGCTACTTGGTTTAATACACTAAATTATTCGAAAACCTCAGGCTTGCATGAGCTAAATGTTTTAGTAGGAACTGAGTCCGTAACAACCTATTCAGTAGGATTTTCGGCTAGTAGAAGTAGTTTTTCTTTTGATGACTTAGACTACCGTTATCTAAATTCAGGCTCAGCAGCTGGACTAGCCAATGCCGGAGATGGAGCTATAAGAAGTGCCTTGTTTTCGCAATTTGGAAAGGTTAATTACGGCTATAAAGATACCTATTTGGCAGACTTTACACTTCGTAGAGACGGTTCTTCTCGATTCTCTGAGGCCAACAGATATGGAGTATTTCCAGCATTTTCGGTAGGTGCACGTATTTCTGAGCTAGATTTTATGAAAAATGTGAAATTTGTAAACGACTTGAAAGTAAGATTTGGATGGGGTAAAACAGGTAATCAATTGATTCCTAACGTATACAATGCCTATACTCTTTACGCGGCAGATCCCTCAAATAATGCCTATGATATCAATGGTACGGGTTCATCTATTGTTGGTGGATTTGACTTAGTTCAGTTTGGCAATACCAACGGAAAATGGGAGACAACTACATCTACAAACATTGGTTTGGATGCGGTTATGCTAGATAATAAGATGGAATTAGTTTTGGATCTTTACAATAGGGTTACCTCAGATATGTTAACGCAGATTGCAATACCAAGAACTGCTGGAACAGGCTCTATTCCTTTTACTAATATTGGCGAAGTACAAAACAAGGGCATTGACCTTGGCATAAACTATAGAGACAAAGTAGGTGATTTTAGATACCAAGTAGGTTTAAGTATTGGTCATTATAAAAACAAGGTTATTAAATTAAATGATGATCCCAACGCTACGATTTTCGGTTTTACAACCCGTCTTCCAGCTATTTCAGCAACCAAAGCTGGTCTACCAATAGCGAGCTATTATGGGTATTTTGTGGATGGAGTTATTAAAGATGATGCTGAAGCCGCAGCAGCTCCTAAGTTTGGTTCTTATACCAGAGCAGGAACATTTAAGTTTAGGGATATCAATGGCGATGGAATAATTACTGCAGCAGACAGAACTATCATCGGTAACCCTCACCCAGACTTTACATATGGTATAAATGTCAACTTAGGTTACAAAAACTTTGACTTGACCATGTTTGGTCAAGGTGTTCATGGAAATGAAATATTTAACTATGTGAGATATTGGACAGATTTCAATACTTTCCAAGGCAATAGATCTAAAGAGATGTTGTATGACTCTTGGAAACAACAAGGCGATGTAGCAAAGCTTCCAAGATTAAATTCAGGAGATGCAACCAGTCAGCAAATCTCCTCTTATTTCTTAGAAGATGGTTCTTATTTAAGATTGAAAAATGTTCAGCTAACTTATACCATTCCTACGGAAATAATGAAAAAAGCAAAAATGGGTTCTGCTCAGATCTATGTTCAAGGTCAGAATATAATGACTTTAACGAAATATACAGGTCTTGATCCAGATATTAATTTGAGGACATCGGGCAATGACAACCAAGATATTCACATGGGAATAGACGAAGGAGCTTACCCTGTAGCAAAGTCGTATTTGGTAGGTGTAAGACTTGGGTTTTAATTAAAATGCTAAAAATATTAAAAATAATGAAGAAATTAATCATACTATCGGTAGCTGTTTTTATCAGCTTTTCTTGCTCTGATAGCTTTTTCGATTTAAAGCCGCAGGGTAGGGCATCTATTGCTCAACTTTCTACAAAAAATGGTGTCAATGCCTTATTGATAGGTGCTTACTCGCTCTTGGATGGAGTAGGAGCAGGCAACACAGGGCGTCAGTCAACTATTTCTAACTATGTGTTTGGGGGTATTAGTTCAGATGATGCCGTAAAAGGAACTGATGCTGGAGACCAGCCAGAGCAGTCTTTTATTGAACAATACAACTGGCTTGCTGACAATACTTACTTCCTTGGAAAATGGTGGCATTCTTATGATGGCGTGGCCCGTGCAAACGAAGTTATTCAAATAGTGGGAAGTCCTGATGTAAAAGATATGTCTGAGGCCGAAAAAGCTCAAGTAATAGCAGAGGCTCGTTTTTTGAGAGCCCATTATCATTTTGAAGCTAAAAAAATGTGGGGAAATGTACCTTATATAGATGATAAAATTTATGTTGGTTCTGATCCTAGTTCTACTAAAATACCTAATACGGAAGATATCTGGCCAAAAATAGAAGCTGATTTAGAATTCGCAGCAAGTACATTGCCAGCTGTACAAGCTCAAAAAGGACGTGCCACCAAATGGGCAGCAAAAACCTATCTGGCTAAGACTAAAATATTTCAGAAAAAATGGTCGGAGGCAAAAGCACTTTTAGAGGATGTCTACAATAACTCAGGTAAAAAACTTGTAGCCAATTACCACGATAATTATAGAAGTGTAACTACAAACAATGTTGAATCTATATTTGAGGTGCAGTTTTCTGTGAATGATGGAACCACAGGAAATAATGGAAATGCTGGGGATAACCTTAATTGGCCTTATTCGTCTACTGCACCAGGAAGGGGATGTTGTGGTTTTTATCAACCATCACATAATTTGGTAAATGCCTTCAAAACATCAGAAGATGGTCTTCCTTTAATAGGAAACGCAGCAGACGGAACAGAAGATACTTACAACAAAGTAGACTTGCCAAATGACCAAGGCATAAGTGCTGGTACTGCATTTACGCTTGACAAGAGTATACCGGTAGATCCAAGATTAGACTGGACAGTGGGCAGAAGAGGTGTAAACTTTTTGGACTGGGGCGGAATGCCAGGCTCAACTTGGATAAGAGACCAAGTATATGCTGGACCTTACACTGGCAAAAAATGGATGTATTATTTGGCTGAGGAGAGTAGTTCAACACACTCAACTAGTAAGAGAAACACAAACAATAATTACAGATTATTGAAAATGTCTCATGTTATACTTTGGTTGGCAGAGTGTGAAATCGAGCTTGGAAATTTGGCCGCGGCAGAAGGTTATGTAAACATGCTTAGAGAAAGAGCCCAAAAAGGAACTGTCCAAGATCCAACAGTTAATTATGTTATAAAACCTTACCCTACAGGCACATTTGCATCGAAAGGTGCTGACTTCGCTCGAAATGCAACGCGTATGGAGCAAAGACTTGAGTTTGCAATGGAAGGCCACCGATTCTTTGACTTGGTACGTTGGGGTATAGCAGAAAAAGTATTAAACAAATATGCCGCAGAAGAAGCTTTGCCTGGTAAAGAACCTTCAGGAAGAGTGTTTAATAAGAGAGGTTATATGTCTGGAAAAACTTTTACTAGCAAGAATATTTATTTCCCTTTACCTCAGGACGAGATTTTGAATTCTCAAAAAGATGGAAAACCAACTTTAGTGCAGAATCCTGGATATTAATTATTAATTAGATTTTAAAGAAACCTGAGTGATTTTCGCTCAGGTTTTTTTTTAATGTTTCATCTCAATTCCTGTAATTTTTGTTGGAAACCACAACTTCATCTCTCCACTTCCTCTGTTTGATCTAGCGTAATAAGGAATCAGTTTGATAGTCATGTTTAAGGTTGAAATATCATTTTCATTGAAATTAACCACTTTACCATTTGTAGATAAAGTCAAAACACCATTGAGCAAATTCGGCTCAAACTTTTTGCTAAAAATATTCCGCTGATTTAAGAGAATGTTAGACGTTTTACCTTCATTATCAACAAACTCAGCACAATACATTATTGGCCCATTTTGTACAGCAATCAGATTTTGATTGCTTGTAATGTTTGGGTTTGAATATACCTGTTGCGTTTCCATCGGAAAGTCAATTTCCACTTTATCGCCATTTTTCCAAATTCTGTCTATAGTAAAATACCCATCTTTATATTTTGCTAAATCAGTAGACTCTCCATTGATTTTTATAATATTGCCCATTTCTTGAATTTCATGTAATCCGTACAAATCTGTCGGAAAAATATTGCCATTCGCCCAACCTGGCACTCTTAATTTCAAAGCAAAACTGCTTCCTTTTTTATTGTAGGTGCCTATCTCTACATTTACTGTTCCTTCCCAAGGCATATTGCTGGTTTGTTTTAAACTAATTTTGTTTTTAGTATCTATTTCAAAAGAGGTTTCGCTTCCTATGTAAAGATTAACATATAAGTCTTTGTCTTTTTTAGCATATATATATCCCGGAATAGAAGGCATAAATCGACAAATGTTGGATGGACAGCAGGAGCATTTAAACCAAGGTGAACGCTTGTTTTCGCCACTAAGTTTGCCATCTTTTAGTGTATATTCCATTGGATTTGCATAATAGAAAGTCTTGCCGTCTAGGCCAATACCTCCCAAAATGCCATTGTAGAGCGTCCTTTCCACCATATCCATGTATTTTGCCTCTCCCGTAAGCATAAACATGCGGTGGTTCCAAAATACATTTCCAATGCCAGCACAGGTTTCACAATATGCCGACTCATTAGGTAATTGATACGCTGGACCAAATCCTTCCCATCCGCCTGCGGAGCCAATTCCTCCAGTTATATAGGTCTTTTTGCCTGCGGCATTATCCCATATTTTATGAATGGCATTGATATAAGCTTGATTTTGTGTTAAAGCCGCCACATCAGCCATCCCTGAATACAAATAGGTTGCTCTTACGGCATGGCCTATTGCTTCAGTTTGTTGGATGGCAGGCACATGGTCTTGCCAATATTCACCAGTGTCCCATACAGAAGCATCTTTGTCTCCAGGCTTTTTGTCGTATTTTCTTTGACCTCTGCATTCTATAAAAAACTGGGATAAATCTAAGTATTTCTTTTCGCCAGTTGCCAAATACATTTTCACCAAACCAATCTCAATGACCTGATGTCCAGGAGCTACAGATTTTTTTCCTGGTCCAAAAACGGTTAAAAGGTGGTTTGCGTTTTTTATGCCAATGTTCAACATATTTTTCTTGCCTGTCGCTAAATAGTGAGCACAAGCAGCTTCATAAAAATGTCCCATATTGTACAATTCATGACTAAGCAAATGTTCGTTCTGATATCTTTCTGTACCAATCCATTCGTGTTTATCACCCATGGTTCGGGCCGTGAACAAATAGCCGTCTGGCTCTTGAGCAGCGGCAATTACGCTAATAAGCGAATCCACATATTTATCTAAAACTGGATCGTATTTTACTTGTAATGAATACGATGCACCTTCTATTATTTTGTAAACGTCAGAATCATCAAAGGGATAAATACCGCATAATTGACCTTCGCCAGCAGCAGCTTGTTCAAAGTTTTTGATTCTTCCTGTAATTTTTGATTGATAAAATGCCCAAGGAATAGTCTCCGTTCTATTTATTTCAATTTTCGGCAACCAAAAATTGTCGTTCAGATGTACTTTATTAAACGAAATGGCTTGATAAGGGTAAAAATTTTGTGCATAAAGCCCTACACAAGAAACAGTAAAAGCAAAAATGAGTGCTATTTTTTTCATGCTTAATTTAAGGTGTTAATTTTCCTAAAATTAAAGTTTTTGCAATTAAATTCGCCTTATTACCTAATTTTTTTCAAAAGCAAATTCCAAGGAACCATCTAAGAAAACGGCCTTTTGTAAAGTTTTAGCTTGATTAAGCTAATAAAAGGCCTAAATTAGAGGTACAAAAATTTAATAATAAAATGATAATAATTTTAATCGGAATTGTATTGGTATTTGCTGCCTATAACCTAAGGCAAACAAACAGCCCGCTAGCAGCCAACTCAGGTTTAATCAGAATTTTAGGGATAATTGTAATTTTGGTTGGTTTAGCATTGAAATGCATTGTGCAGGTAGATGCGGGTAAAGTAGGGGTTCAGTCTTTGTTTGGAAACGTAAACAAGAAAACACTAAATAGTGGTCTTAACTTTGTAAATCCTTTAGTAGATGTGACTGAAATGGACTTAAAAACTCAAAATTATACTATGTCTGGTGTTAACGATGAGGGAACAAAATCTGGAGATGATGCTATAAAAGTCCTTTCTGCAGACGGTTTAGAGGTTACAATAGACCTAACGGTTTTATTCAGAATTATCCCAATTGAAGCTCCCAATATTTATAAAGCCATAGGTGTCAACTATGTGGATGTAATCGTAAGGCCACTTTCTAGAACAAGAATTAGAGATATATCCGCCAACTATGACGCAGTGGCATTGTATTCGTCTAAAAGGGATGAATTTCAATTGAAAATCTTCAACGCTATCGAAAAAGATTTTAAGGGCAGAGGAATAGTTTTAGAGCAGCTTTTAGTAAGAAATATTACACTTCCAGAGTCTGTTAAGAAAACCATTGAATCAAAAATAAATGCAGAACAGGACGCTCAAAAAATGCAGTTCGTATTGCAAAAAGAGACCCAAGAAGCCGAAAGAAAAAGAGTAGAAGCCCAAGGTATTGCTGATTATCAAAGAATTATCACTTCGACTTTGACAGACAGACAATTGCAATATGAGCAAATCAAAGCACAGAAAGAATTGGCAGCTTCTCCAAATGCTAAAATAGTGATTATGGGTAATGGAAAAGGTTCTCAGGTACTTTTGAATACCAATTGATTTAGTAAACTAGAAGAATTAGACGATGTTAGATAAAACCGAACTCTGAAAAAGTTCGGTTTTTTTTTTAGATTTATAAATAAGAACTTTGCTAACTCTAGAATATTAAATTAAAATTCACTAATTTCATTTATTAAAAATAGAAAATAGCATGAAAAAAACATTACTTATTCTATTGACTTCCTTTTGTTCAGCATTTTCTCAAAGTGCTCCTTATCAATTTGTTATCGAAAATGTCACTACGGCTGCAACTGGCAGCAGGATAGAAGTTAGAGGGAAAGACACGGTCCTAGTTTCTAAATATAACAATACTTCCTTAAAACAAAGTGTACAAAATGAGCTAGAGTTTGTTTATCAAGGTACGCCTTATTTTCAAAATGGCTGGTATAAAGGGAGAGTAATTTTAACGGATAATGCTAACGCTGCTTATGGCGTAATAGCGTACGATTTGGTAAAAAATATGGTTCTATTTACCTATGCCAATGATAAAGAAGCTGTTGAAATCAAGCCTTTTGAGTTTGAAATCAATGGTCATGTTTTCAAAAAAGTAAATAATCAATATGCGGCTGCGGGTAATATTTATTACGAAAAATTAGTTGAAGGAGAAACTGAGTTGTTTTGTCAATATGTCTGTGATTATGTAGGAAAAACCTCAGATGGAGTAATAACAGGATATGAAGCCAATGGGGATGGATATGAAGGTCATTTTAAAAAGAAAGTTTACTATTACATCAATTTTCATGAGAAAATGCAACGAGTAGGTAAAAACTTTAAGATTTTTGGACAAGATGAAGAAATTGCAAAAGCTTATGCCAAGAAGAATAAACTTTCGCTGAAAGAACCTGGAGAACTTATTGAAATTGTAAGATATATTAATTCTAAAAATGGGATTTAAAACAAAAAAAACTCTAAACATTAAGATTAGAGTTTTTTTAATAGAAATTTAGAATACTTTAAATCAGTACATTACCCGTCATTTCTTCAGGAATATCTATTCCCATAATATTCAAAATAGTAGGTGCAATATCTCCCAGCTTTCCATCTTTTGGTTGGCCAGAATATGCATTATCTACCACAATAAACGGTACCAAATTAAGCGAGTGAGCAGTATTTACTGATTTATCGTCGTTTAGCATATAATCAGAATTTCCATGGTCTGCTATTACCAAAGTGGTATATCCATGCTCTAGGCCAGCTTCTACTACTCTTTTTAGACATGCATCAACTGTTTCAACAGCTTTTACAACTGCCGAGAAAACACCAGTATGCCCAACCATGTCTGGATTTGCGAAATTTAGACAAACAAAATCAACATCTTCTTTGATCAATTCAGGAACCAAATTGTCAGCTAAATCATTCGCAGACATTTCTGGTTTCATATCATACGTGGCCACATCTTTCGGAGATGGAGAAAGCAATCTAGATTCACCTTCGAAAGGCGTTTCTCTTCCACCTGAGAAAAAGAAAGTAACATGCGGATATTTCTCTGTTTCAGCTGTTCTTATTTGTTTTTTGCCCGCTTTTTCCAAAACCTCACCTAGCGTATTGTTCAAATTGTCTTTGTCATAAATCACTTTCACATTTTTGAAAGTATCATCATAATTTGTCAATGTTATATAGTACAAATCCAAGGCCTTCATGTCTTGCTCAGGAAAATCCTTCTGTGTCAAAACTTCGGTAATTTCTCTACCGCGGTCAGTTCTGAAATTAAAGCACATTACAACATCTCCAGATTCTATATTTCCAACCGGACTACCATTTTCAGTAATTACAATTGGTTTCAGAAACTCGTCAGTAATATCTGCATCATAAGAATTTTGGATAGTAGGCAACAGTTCATCAATAGAAATAGTGCTTTCACCAATTCCTTTTACCATGGCATCATAGGCCAATTTTACTCTATCCCATCTTTTGTCACGATCCATCGCAAAATATCTTCCTGTCAAAGAAGCGATTTTGCCTCCAGTTTGTGTCAATGTATTTTGTAAATCTTCAATAAACGCCTTTCCAGATTTTGGGTCACAGTCGCGGCCATCCATAAAAGCATGGACAAAAACGTCTTTTACGCCACCATCAGCTACGATATGACATAATCCCTTCAAATGGTCAATGTGTGAATGCACACCACCATCCGAACATAGGCCAATCAAATGGAATTTCTTATTATTTTCTTTTGCATAGGCTATGGCATCAACCAAAACTTGCTCTTTGGCTAGCAAACCATCTTCTACTGCTACATTTATTTTTTCCAATTCTTGAAAAACCACTCTTCCTGCTCCCAAATTGGTATGACCCACTTCAGAATTTCCCATTTGACCATTTGGCAGACCCACAGCTCTACCGCATGCTTCCAATTTACTGTTAGGATAAGTCGCCATCAAATGTCTAAAATAAGGCACATTGGCAGCGTCTATCGCTGATCTCCACTCTTCACCTGGTTTTGGTATTCCCCAACCATCAAGTATCGCTAAAATTACTTTCTTGTTCAAAATATTAGTGTTTTGGTTAAAATCAATTACAAAATTACAAAAAATATTATGCTTGCTTAAGCATTCCATCTTGTTTAATTCTATTAAAAAACAATTAAGTGAACAGAATAATTTACTTTAATAAAAAATATTATTAATTTGGGATTTTATTTTAAATAAATTAAAAAATGAAAGAGATCTTCTTTCTGAAATGTTTAAATACCAAATCTTGGTTTTTCGCAATTTCATTTTTTTTGCAATTGCCTATTTTTGCTCAAAATAAGCCAAATATAATCTATATAATGTCCGACGATCATACCTCACAAGCTTGGGGCTTGTATGGAGGGATTTTGAAAGATTATGTAAAAAACGAAAACATTAAAAGATTGGCAGCCAATGGAGCATTACTCCAAAACGTATTTTGTACCAATTCAATTTGCACACCAAGTCGAGCTTCTATTTTAACAGGCCAGATGAGTCATAAAAACAATGTTTATGATTTAAGTGGCTCACTTGAAACTGAAAAAATAACAGTTGCCAAAATATTACAAGAAAATGGCTATAAAACCGCACTTTTTGGCAAATGGCATCTCAATGCCGAACCGATGGGTTTTGGCGATTATACAATTTTGCCAGGTCAAGGAAGATATCACAATCCATTAATGATAAAAAAAGGGGATTTTGATTTAGGAAAAGAAGGTGAAAAGGTTATCAATGGGTATTGTGATGATGTTATCACAGATTTGTCTTTGGACTGGTTAGATAAAAGAGATAAATCGCAGCCGTTTTTTCTATGTACGCATTTTAAAGCTACGCACGAACCCTTTGATTATCCAGCTAGGCAGAAAGACTTTTTAAAAGATGTGATATTGCCTATTCCTCAAAATTTGCTAGATACTGGTGCAAATTTTACGGGAAGGACGCACGATGGTTGGCCTCTGGAGTTACTTGGGAAACGATTCGAAAAATTAAAAGGTTATACTTATCCAGGTGATAAGTTTACTTTGTCAGGTTTAAGTAAAGAAGAGGCAAGAATAAAGATTTATCAAGAATTTTTAAAGGATTATTTGCGTGCTGCAGCTACAATTGATGAGAATATTGGCAAAATTTTAGACTATTTGGAGAAAAATAATCTTGCCGAAAACACAATAGTAATTTATACTAGCGATCAAGGTTATTTTTTAGGCGAACATGGCTTTTTTGATAAGCGATTTATTTATGAAGAATCCCTTAGGATGCCTTTTGTAATTTCGTATCCCAAAGAAATAAAACCTGGCAGTATCAATTCTGATTTAATTATGAATATAGATTTTGCTCCATTGTTATTAGATTTTGCCGGAATAAAGGCTCCGGAGAGTTTTCAAGGCAAAAGTTTTAGAGATAATTTGAAGAATTCAAGCACTGAAAATTGGAGGAAAAGCATTTATTATAGATATTGGAGTAATGAACCTGAGCGTCCGGCACATTTGGGTATAAGAACAGACAGATATAAATTAGCTTTGTTTTATGGTCAAAATAGACTTGCAACAGAGCGAAGTACTATGAAATATCATCCTGGCTGGGAATTTTATGATTTAAAGAATGACCCGAAAGAGAACAATAACTTAATCTCGAACAAGAAATACAAAAAGAGAATCGAGGTTTTGAAAAAGGAATTAATAAACCAAAAAGAGTTTTATGAAGACTTTGATAATCAACCTGAAATTAGAAATATTTTAAAAGAAAACGGTATTGATATATGAAAAACAAACACTTTCTAATTCTTGCAATCGCACTTTTTGGTCTATTGGCAATGAGTTTTAATAAATCAAAAGTTACCAAACCCAACATAGTTCTGATTTACATAGACGATATGGGTTATGGGGATATTGCAAGATACGGAGCACAGGGTTATACCACGCCAAATTTTGACCAAATGGCGGCTGAAGGTATCTCTTTTACACAGTTTTATTCTCCACAGGCAGTTTGTACAGCCTCAAGAGCAGGACTTTTAACAGGTTGCTACCCAAACAGATTGGGTTTTAGTGGAGCCATAGATCATACTTCAAAGATTGGCATAAATTCTGACGAAGAAACCATCGCTGAATTACTAAAAGATCAGGGATATGCCACCGCGGCTTATGGAAAATGGCATTTGGGTCATTTACCTAAATTTTTACCAACAAATCACGGTTTTGATGAGTTTTTCGGGATTCCATATTCTCATGATATGTGGCCTAATCATCCCGTAAACAAGAATTATTATCCAGCTTTACCATTGATCCAAAATTTAGAAACCATTGAAACTAACCCTGACAATACCCAGTTTACGACATGGTTTACAGAGAAAACTGTAGATTTTATTACCAGAAAAAAAGATCAACCTTTCTTTGTTTATTTGGCTCATCCTATGCCACATGTGCCTTTGGGTGTTTCGTCAAAGTTTAAAGGAAAATCAAAACAAGGTCTTTATGGCGATGTGATTATGGAAATTGACTGGAGTTTAGGACAGGTTAGAGAGACTTTGAAAAAACTAAAATTAGATGAAAATACCTTAGTAATTGTAACAAGTGATAATGGACCATGGTTTAATTATGGCAATCATGCTGGCTCCACAGGAGGCTTGAGAGAAGGCAAAGGCTCAACCTACGATGGAGGACAAAAAGTGCCATGTTTGATGTCGTGGAAAGGAAAAATTCCTAGTGGATTGGTGAGTAGTAGTCTTTCATCAGCTATCGATATTTTGCCCACAATAGTAGATGCTACAGGGGCAAAAATGCCCAAAAGACGAATAGATGGTTTGAGTTTAATGGAGGTTTTAAATGGGAAAACAGATGCTAAACCACGCGAAACTTTTTTGTATTATTACCGTAGAAATAATTTGGAAGCAGTAAGACACGGCGATTGGAAATTGGTATTTCCACATCCTGGTCGTACTTATGAGGGTTTTTCACCTGGAAAAGACGGAATGCCTGGAGGTGCCAATGAAAATCATAGTTTTGCCGGAGGATTGTATGATTTAAGAAGAGACCCGGGCGAAAGGTATAATCTAATGTTTGACTATCCGGAAATTACAAAACAATTAAATGAAATTGCGGACAATGCAAGAGAAGATTTGGGCGATGCATTGACCCAAAAAGAAGGAAAAAATAGAAGAGAAATTGGAAGAATTGATAATTAATAAAAAATGAATAACAGAAGAAAGTTTTTGAATAGAAGCCTTTTAGGCTTAGCTACAATGTCATTTTCGAAGAGTTTTGCGGCACCAAAGGTGAAGAAAAAACCAATTGTAATATCTACTTGGGATAGTGGGATTCCAGTAAATGAGGCTGCAATGGAGGTTTTGAAAAACACAAATGGAAGAGCATTGGATGCAGTTGAAAAAGGAGCCAACAATATTGAAGATACCATAAACTGCTGTGTAGGTTTGGGTGGAAATCCAGACAGAGAAGGGCGAGTTACATTAGACGCAAGTATAATGGATGACAAGATGAATTGTGGTGGGGTGGCTTTTATGGAAAATATCAAACATCCAATATCAGTGGCTAGAAAAGTAATGGAAGATACGCCGCATGTGCTTTTGGTAGGTGATGGAGCAAGACAATTTGCGATAGAAAAAGGATTTGTGGCAGAACCCGATGTATTGTCAAAAGATGCACAAAAAGCGTACGACAATTGGCTAAAAAAATCTGAATACAAGCCAGTTAAGAATATTGAATTGCAGCAAAACAAAGCATTTCAGAAAGGAAGCGGACCGTTTGCTCCACAAATGTTAGAGAATGGAGACTTCAATCATGATACCATGGCATTGTTGGCTTTGGACAATTCTGGGAATCTTTCAGGTGCTTGTACTACTTCTGGAATGGGTTTTAAAATGCGTGGCAGAGTAGGGGATTCACCAATTATTGGTGCTGGATTATATGTAGACAACGAAGTTGGTGCTTGCACATCCTCTGGTCAAGGCGAAGAAGTAGTAAGAATTGCGGGTTCACATTTGGTAGTGGAGTTTATGCGTCAAGGTAAATCTCCAGAAATGGCTTGCAAAATGGCCATAGAAAGATTAGTGAAAATTAATCCTAAAAAAGCAAAAGAAGAATTCCAAGTAGGTTTTATTGCTTTAAACAAATATGGTGAGTACGGTGCTTTTGCTATAAACCCAGGTTTTGTTTTTTCGGTAACTACCGCTCCAGGAAACGGAAAAGTTATAAAAGCCAAAAGTTATTTTAACTAAAGCCAAAAAATAACCGACATCCTAAAACTCCCTCTCCTTTGGAGAGGGCCGGGGTGAGGTAAAACAGACAATCTCCTTTGAAGAGGGTCCGCAATGAGATTAAGTGATTTCCCTCCCTCTCCTGTGGAGAGGGTTGGGGTGAGGTTAAGTGATAATCCTCCCTCTCTTCTGGAGATTGTCCAGGGGAGGTTAAAAAAATCAAAATTCTGACTTCAATAACACATCCAAAACAGGTTTAGCCTTACCTTCTCTATCCCAAAGCAATGGATAATTGGTACGGCCGGGAATAGGATAGCCGTTTTTCCAAGACATTTGGTCTTGAACACCCCAAAGTGTTACTCGGTCTATTTTATCTTTTTTGCTATAAAAAATCTCAAACAATTCTTTGTAACGATCAGATAGTTGTTGTAGAATATCTGCAGGTAAACCGTTTTGATAAGGGTCGAGATATTCTTTAAATTCTTCATTCTGAAACTGCTTATGCAAAAAAGCCTGACCTATTATCTGTCCTTCACGCGTAACAGGAAGCACATCTACATCTAGCTCTGTAATCATAACTTTTACGCCACAGGCCGCATAAGCGTCTATCGCATCTTTTATGTATTGATTATTAGGGTAATTTAAACCCCAGTGCCCTTGTATGCCAACACCATCAATCCTAATTCCTTCTTTCTTAAGCATTTTCACCAAACGCACTATGCCTTTTACTTTTTCTGGCCTCCAAGCATTAAAATCGTTGTAGTACAATTCAGTATTTGGGGCATATTGTGCTGCATATTTAAAAGACAACCTCACCAATTCGTCTCCGCCACCGACACCTTCAACCCATTTGGTTGATCTGTAAGTTCCATCATCGTCAATCACCTCGTTTACTACATCCCATGCTTGTACCTTACCTGAATATCTCCCAGCCACAGTTTTGATATGATCATGCAATCTCTGTTTTACTGCATCTTTCGGTTTTTTATTTCCTTTTTCATCAAAGAAAAACCAATCGGGCGTTTGATTATGCCAAACCAAAGTGTGCCCAATCACAAACATATTGTGTTTTTTTCCAAAAGCCACATATTCGTCAGCAGCAGTCCAATCGTATTCACCTGGTTTTGGATTTACAACTTCGGTTTTCATTACATTTTCTACCGTAATGCTATTAAAGTGTTCAATAACAATGTCCTGCGATATTTTATTTTGTCCATTTACAATGGCAGGATTTACCGCTGCTCCAATTTTAAAATCATTGGCAAATTTACTTTTTAGGGAAAGTTTTTCTTGAGAAAAAGCAACAGTTGAACTTAAGAAAAAAACAATAGTTATTAATCGCATTTTGGTTGAATATTTTTTGTAAAAATAGGAGAAAAATGTTATTTTTAAGAATCAATTTAAATAAAAAGGACAGCAATTTAAAAAGGTAGATATCTATCATTTTTAAAATACAAATCTAAAATTTAATGAAAAAACTAGCTCTTTACTTCCTTATTTTAACTTTTTCAGTAAATCTTCAAGCTCAATATCAAGCAAATTGGGAAAGTCTAGACAAGAGACAAACACCCACTTGGTTTGAAGATGCAAAATTTGGAATATTTATACACTGGGGCGTTTATTCTGTGCCAGCATGGGCCACAAACTCCAATGCGGATGGCTTTGGAAGCGGTTATGCGGAATGGTATTGGCAAAGACTATTTACCCCAAAACTTAAAATTCATAAAGAGTTTACGGATTTTCATCAAAAAAACTTCGGGAATAAAACCTATCAAGAATTTGCGAAAGATTTCAAAGCTGAGCTATTTCAACCTGATGTTTGGGCAAAAATATTTGAAAATGCAGGGGCGAAATATGTGGTCTTAACATCCAAACACCATGAAGGATTTACCTTGTGGCCAAGCAAGGAATCTTGGAATTGGAACGCTGTGGACATTGGACCCAATAGAGATTTGGTGGGAGATTTAGGCAAGGCTGTTAAAGAAAGAAACCTAAAAATGGGCTATTACTATTCTTTATATGAGTGGTACAATCCAACCTATAAGACTGATTTAAAGCGTTATGTAGACGAACACATGCTGCCTCAGATGCGTGATTTGGTTAGTAACTATCAGCCAGATATTCTTTGGACGGATGGCGAATGGGATCATAAAGCCAAAGACTGGAAAAGTGAGGAGTTTTTAGCGTGGCTTTACAACGAATCTCCAGTTAAAAATAATATTGTCGTGAACGACCGATGGGGCAATGATACCAAAGCCAAACACGGGAGTTTTCTAACATCAGAATATGGGCACGGAGGAGATGATAATTCGGAAAAACTAAATGGATTTGCCAGACCTTGGGAGGAGTGTCGCGGCATGGGAGATTCGTTTGGATATAATAGAAATGAAAACTTAGAAAAATACCAAACCGGCGAGCAATTGGTTCATCAATTAATCGATATCGTATCGAAAGGGGGCAATCTTTTGTTAAATATTGGTCCTGCGGCAGATGGTACGATTCCGGTAATTATGCAAGAGAGATTAAATGAGATTGGAACTTGGTTAAAAGTAAATGGAGAAGCGATATATGGTACCAGGAAATGGACAAAAAGTTCGGACGAAAACAAGAATTATTTCACAACAAAAGGAAATGATTTATACTTGATTGTCACGGATTGGAAAGATGAAATAAAAATTCCAAATATTGCACAACCTTCTGATATAGAAATGATTGGATTTGATGGAAAAGTTAGTTGGAAGTTTAAAAATGGAGAAGTTGTAATAAAATCTCCAAATGTAAATCCAAAGTCAATTCCTTGTGATTATGCTTGGGTTTACAAAATTGAAGGAGGGGCTAAATGAGCCCAAAGCTCTTTATTTAAGCGGATTTATCGAAAAATAATACCAAGTCTAAGCCAATCAAAGTTTACCAATTTAAGTCTAATAAAAAACCTATAAATCCCAAAGAAAAATAAAAAGTAACACCCCAAGCTGTCCAAGTCATGGCTTGCATTGAACGCTTGTCATAGCCTTGACTAAAATCTATAATGATGATCAAAATGGTTATAAAACCAGGAAGAAAAAAGCAAAGGATTTTCCATCCCAATGAGAGCTTCAATTCCGCTTTTTTTTCATAAAATTCTGCCTCTTCAATTGCATCAGTTATGATTTCTTCTTTTCGAACTAAACTGACATTTCGCGTTTTAAGCTCTAATTGAGCTGCTTCTACAGCCTCTTTTTGGTAATCTTTACTATTTACAAAAACCAAAGAAATTAATTCTTTGTCAGATTTTTTCTTCATTACAGCATGGAAGCTTGTATTCATTTTTATGGGTATTACTAAGCCAATTATCTTTTAATAATATCTACAAAAAACATGCCTTATTCGGCAGCATAAATCAAAGTATTACAATTTTCATTTTTCAATATTTCTTTGGCTTGAGTAAGAATATTTTCTTTACTTACGTTCTGAATCTTTTCTTTGTCTTGGTTGCAATAGTTTACATCTCCAGCGTTGGCCGCAAAAGCAATGTTCATCACTCTATTCAACAATTCTACTTCTCCAAACGCAATAGTAGAATAAGCTTGGTTTTTTACTTTATCTAGCTCAATATCAGAGATATCGGTATTTTTAATTTCATCCAAAACTTCACCAATGGCTGCTTCAGCTTCTGTGAAATTCACATTTTGATTTAAATTACCACTTACCACCAGTAATCCTGGATCTAAAGAACTCGTTACGTAAGCGGAAATATTGTTAAATAATTTATGCTCTTTTACCAATTTTTGATGAAAACGGGCCGATTTTCCCCTTCCTAAAACATCTCCCAATAAATCTGCCTCATAAAAGCCATTTTCGTATCGACCAGGCATGTGGAAGGCCTTATAGATAGCATTTAAAGGAACTTTTGCTGTAGTTTCTAACCTTCGTTCAAGAGATTGTAAAGGCTCTTTTGGTAAATTCCTCTGAGCTATTTTTCCGGCTGGGATATCTCCAAACCATTTTTTTGCTAATTTTTCAATTTGCGACACACTCACATTTCCACCAACTACCAAAGTGGCATTATTAGGTAGGTAATGGCTGTAAAAGAAATCTTTGACATCTTGCATGGTTGCGTTTTCTATATGACTGATTTCCTTGCCAATCGTTGCCCATTGGTACGGATGAGCCGAATATGCTACGGGTCGTAATTTTAACCAAACATCGCCGTAAGGTTGATTGAGATATCTTTGCTTAAACTCTTCAATAACTACACTACGCTGTACTTCTAAAACCTTTGGGTCAAATGACAAACTCAACATTCGATCTGATTCTAGCCAAAAGGCGGTTTCTAGGTTTTCGACTGGCAGTGTAATATAATAATTTGTTATATCTGGCGAAGTAAAAGCATTGTTTTCACCTCCCACTTTCTGAAGAGGCTCATCATAGGATGGAATATTTTTGGAACCTCCAAACATCAAATGCTCAAACAAGTGTGCAAAGCCAGTTTTATTAGGGTTTTCGTCCCGTGAGCCTACGTTATAACAAATGTTAAAGGCTGCAATTGGGCTAGTTTTATCTTCATGTACGTAAACTTTAAGGCCGTTGTTAAGTTCGAAATATTGGTATTGAATCATTAAATGCTTTTATTTGGTGTAAATTTATACCTAATTTTACGATAAAAAAACACAAAATGAAATTCAGAATAGGGCATGGCTACGATGTGCATCAGTTGGCAGAAGGATATGAGTTGAGCTTGGGTGGTATTAAAATACCTCATAATGTGGGTTCTATGGGACATTCTGATGCCGATGTGCTACTTCATGCTATATGCGATGCCTTATTGGGTGCACTTTCTCTTGGAGATATTGGCAAACATTTCAAAAACACCGATCCGCAATGGAGAGGAATGGATAGCAAAGTTTTTTTGACCAAAGTAACAGAAATGATAGGGGACAAGGGTTACAAAATTGGTAACATTGATAGCACGCTTATTTTAGAAGAACCCAAAATCGGTAAGTACATTCCTGAAATGAAAATCGCTATAGCTAATTGTTGCAACATTGAGCCAGGCGATGTCTCCATCAAAGCCACTACATCCGAAACCATGGGATTTGTGGGTAATAAAGAAGGTTTAGAGGCTCATGCGGTTTGTCTGGTTTATAAGGATTGATGTGGATTCATTATATTTAAAAGCAGCATTTCGATATGGGAAATGCTGCTTTTTTTTATTCCTTAGGCTATTCTCAGCCAAAAAACAATTTCCCTTTTCTTCTTGAAAAAGCTATTTTGATTTGATTGGGAAGAACACAGGTATTATTCTCAATCCTCACCACCAAATCAATATTTACTATACTCTGGCGGTTGATTCTTACAAAATTCTTGAATGGCAACAACCGATTTTCGATGATTTTGAGTGTAGTAGAACTCAGTATTTTCTTGCCATTAGACATAAGAATTTGGGTATAATTTAAGTCTGATTCTAGGTGTAAAATCTCATTCGGAGCGAGGTATTTTCTACTGCCCACATGCACTTGCGGGCAGTTCTCTATGTATTTTATGGTTTCCATAGCTTATGTTTTTTACTCTTCGTAAGTGATAACTACTTTAATATCTTTACTTAATATACTAGTACTGTTTCCAGAAGTATTAACTATATATACAAAACTTCCATCATACAAATAGGAAAACTCAAAACCAGGAGCTCCAGTATAACCATTGCCTACCCAAGCATCTGCAGCAGAACCGTTGAATCTAACCAAAGCACTGATTGATATGATTTTAGAGGAAGTAACTCCATGTGCAATAGTAACACTTCCTCCTTGAGTGGAAGCTGTGGTGCCAATAAGTTTTTTTACTTTGATTTTAGGTGCATCCGAACCTAATTTGGTAAATCCATTAACTTCCAATGTAGCCCCAGGTGAGCTTGTTCCTATTCCCACTTTTCCATCACCTTTAAGATTTAAAGTGTTTTGACCTGTTCCACCATAATAAAAGGTCATTGTTGCATTCGCATCACTTCCTGAACCAGCAGAATAACCGTAAATATCCCAAAATCTGCTAGTTTGAGTAGAGTTAACATTAGTGAATCTAAGTCTTGAGCCATCTACAGCTTCACTTTCATGTAATGTTAGGGTAGATGAAGGACTGCCTGCACAGCAGGAGCTATTTCCTTCAATTACCATTTTGCCGCTTTGTGGTATTAAAGCTCCTATTCTAATATTTCCAGTAGGAGTCATTGCTAAATGTACCGTATTATTTGCACCAAACTGTAATTCCCCGTTTTCTCTGTTCATGATTTGAGCAGATTTAGGAAAGAATAAACTATTGTAGTTTAAGCTAAGGTTTAGGCCGTCACTTGCGGTAGTTCCAGCGTCGGGATTTGTTATTTGGAAATTAGCAACGGTAGAAGCTTGTTTTTCATGTAAATGAAAAAGTGAACTTGGGCTCGAGATTCCCACTCCTACATTTCCATCATGATTAATAACCATTCTTTCATTTAAACTGAACGATCCGTTTGGTGTGTTCCAAAATGAAATTTTTGTGCCATTATTTGAAAATCCCCAATTTTCGGTGGCTTGAAACCTAATAGAAGCTTGATCTGAATGATTAGATGAGGTATAATTTCCACCACCATTTAATGAAAATAAATAATCATTTAGCAAAGGCGTAGTTGGAGCAGCTAAAGTTCCTCTAAATCGTCTGCCTGAAATTCCGATATTTATATCATTTGATCTGATTAAGCTATTATTTCCCGTGGTGGAATTTAAGCTCGAACTATTTGGCGTGATTTCAAAACTCTGAGCAAAGACACCCATCGATAGAAATAACATTGTTAAGAAATAAATAATTTTTTTCATGATTTAATACAATTTTGTTTTGTAATCGAAATAATATTACAAAATTGCATAAGCCTTAAATCTTAGAAAATCCTTCTTATTAGGGATTTGGCATCCTTAAATTAGGGGATATTATTAGGTTCTCAGTATTATCATTACCAAATTCAAATATTGTGAAGGTTAAAATTTTGTTTTTTTTGGTATTTTCATTTTGGAATACTCAAATTTTAGCTCAATCAAAAAAGACAATTGATAGCTTGAGAGTGCTATTGCCCGAAATTGAGAAAAATGATTCTTTGTTTTTTTTAGTAAATTCAAAATACTTTATAGATTATTACGCAAATACAAATCTTGATTCGAGTATTTATTTTATAGAAAAATCAATAAATATTGCTAAAAAAAACAAATGGCTGGGTAGCGAAATCGGCCTTTATTCATCTTTGGCTTTTGCTTACAATACAAAAGGTTTGGTTTTTAAGGCAATCGAGATAAATTACCAAGCTCTTATGTTGGCCGAAAAAAACAAAAGACCTGAACTTTCATATCCGATCGAAAGGGTTTTAGGCGAATCCTACTTAAGTCTAAAACAGTATGAAAAGGCCAAGGATTTAATTTTTAAAGCGTACATAAATTCTATAAAATTTAAGGATCAATTTGAGCAATTTGCCAATCTTACTGCTTTAGGAAACTTATTTTTAGAATTAAAGGAATTAAAAGAGGCCGAATCCAATTATAGAAAAGCATTAGAATTGTCATCTGTTATGAATGACGCTCATTTTCAAGGCCTATCCTATCATAATTTGGCATTAGCACTCTCCAAACAAAATAAAAATGAAGAAGCCTTGCTTCTTTTTGACAAGAGTTTAAATCTTCATAAATCAGAAAATCATCAATATTCCTTAGGAAATCTTAAAGTAGATATTTCAGAAGTGCTTTTTTTAGAAAATCAGTTTAAAAAGTCTATTAAAAATGCAGAAGAGGCATTGAATCACGGAAGTATTAGTAATTCTCCAGAGATTATTTCAAAAGCCAATTTTTTGTTATTTAAAAATCATAAAGCTCTGAAAAACAAGAATTTGGCTTTAAGCTTTTTTGAAAAGTATATTGCCCTCAAAGATAGTCTTAATCAAGAAGATTTTGAAAAGAGAATAAATTCCTTAAAACTGGAATATGACAATACGCTTAAAGAGGCCCAGATTAGTAGCCAAAAAGTAGAATTGTTAAAAAAAGATAATGAGAATCTTATTTTACATAGAAATAGAAACCTCTTTATTTCTATTTCGCTATTAGTGATATTGATTGCTAGCTTTTTGATTTTCAATCGTTTACAATTGAAAAAAATGAATAAGAATTTAGAAACAAAAATTGAAGAACGAACCTCAGAAATAGCAGAAGCAAATAGAGTTTTGATTAGAAAAAATGAAGAAATAAGTCAAGCTCTCTTTAAAGGTCAGAATATTGAAAGAAAAAGAGTAGCAAGCGAATTACATGATAATTTAAGTAGTTTATTATCAGCCTTAAAAATGAGTTTGAGTGCTATTAATACCCAAGGTTTTAACGATTCAGAAAAGCACATTTACAAAGGTGTTCAGGAAATGATGAGCAATGCCTATCGGGAAGTTAGGAACATTTCGCATAACATTCTACCAGAGGAATTAGAAACCTTAGGTTTGGCGGGTACTTTGCAGAATGTTTTCGAAAAAATAAATAGAGCTGGAAACCTTAAAATCGAATTTGAAAATACAACAAATCAAAGGTTTGATACGAAGATCGAATTTAACCTTTATAGTGTTTGCATGGAATTAATAAACAATATTATAAAGCATTCAGAGGCTTCAAAAGTAAAAATTTCTTTATCCGAAACTACTAATATTGCTGAATTAATTATATCTGACAATGGAAAAGGATTTTCCATCCAAGAAGTGTCGGGCAACGGTTTGAAAAACGTTAAAAATAGAATAGAGGCAATAAATGGCACTTTAAAAATAGATTCAAAACCGGAAGCAGGTACACAAATAAAAATTCATGTACCTGCTTAATTTTATCCACGAAAAACCCTAACCGCCTGTCTGATAGATATTGTTGAAGGTGGATATGGATTTTTAGGTTTTACAAACTCTGTTCCAAACCCTGGTCTTATATCAAATATGACATTTGTTGCTTTAGTCATTCTTGCCAATTCATATTTCGTAAATTTCATTAAAAAGGTAAAATTTCCCTGCTTGTCTTTTTCCGTTACATAAATAACATTGCTCTTGGACGTTTGGAACACTTTATTGTTGATTAAAAAAGTGATTTTTTTATCACCTTGGCCATAATAATAATCTCCTTCTAATTGTAAATAGTAATACTCATTTTTCATTGCTTTCATACATTTTTTTATACAAAATTGATTAAACTGCTTTTCTGAGTCAATCCCCAAATTTGAGGATTTTTAAATAATTCCAAACTTTATGGCAAATTTCACGAGTCCTACTGATGAATTTACGCCGATTTTTTGGAACAAATGTTTTCGGTGTGTTTCTACAGTACTCGGGCTAATGAAAAGTTTTTCGGCAATTTCAGTTCCTGACATTTCAGCAACAATGAGTTTTAAAACCTCTATTTCTCTTTGCGAAAGCTCCACTTTAGGCAGTTCGTCAGCCATTTCTTCGGTCTGGATTTCGGCCAATTTATCCATTGCGAGGTCATTGTAGTACCTTTTCCCAATGGCCAAATTTCTTATTGCCGTCTCAAGCTCCTCTTTTTCAGCACTTTTAAATATGTAGCCATTGGCTCCTGCACGAAGAGCGTCCTTAATTGTTTCACCTTCTTCTGATACCGAAAGAACTAAAATCTTAATTTTTGGATAGCCTGCCTTCACTTTTATGGTTAATTCAATACCATTCATTATGGGCATTCCAATGTCCGTCATGATAATATCAGGTTGCTGTTTTTCCAAAAATAATAGAGCATCTCTTCCATTCGCTGTTTTTCCAATAACCTCTACTCCGTCAATAGTTCCTACCAACAGTGCCAAACTTTCACATAAAATTTTATGGTCTTCTACAATTAGGATTTTTAAGTTTTCTGACATTTGGGTTTTATTGATTTTTCGCTCAAATTTTCACTTTCTCAACAAATATATTTAATACTTTCAACAAATTTGTACAATCAACAGCCTTAAAAACTATTCTTCACTATCGTTTTAAAAAAATCCTTATTTTTGCAAAAAAATATAACGGATGGAACATCGCCTTAAAGGAGTAGGGGTGGCATTGATAACCCCTTTTAATGAAGATAACACAATAGATTTTGCTGGATTAAAAAAGCTGATAGATTTTAATTCGGAAAATGGCACGGATTATTTGGTAGTTAACGGTACAACTGGCGAATCGGCCACTACTACACCAGATGAAAAACTTGCGATTTTGGATTTTGTAAAAAAGAACAATTCAAAAAATCTACCTATAGTTTATGGTATCGGGTCAAACAATACTGCAGATGTTATAAACAGACTGAAAAACAATGACTTGTCAGGTGTTGTGGCTATTCTTTCAGTTTGTCCATATTATGTAAAACCTTCTCAAGCTGGTATCATTGCCCATTTTACGGCGATAGCGGATGCTTCTCCACTTCCTATAATATTGTACAATGTGCCTGGAAGAACAGTGACTTCCATGAATGTGAGCACGATTTTGGAGCTTTGTAAGCATCCAAATATTATTGGTTTAAAAGATGCGTCTTGTAGTATGGAAATAGCACTTGAGTTATCTAAAAAACTACCAAGCGATTTTCTTTTGGTTTCTGGCGATGATAATTTAGTAACACCACAAATCAGTTTGGGTTACAGAGGTGTTATTTCAGTGATTGCCAATGGCTTTCCAAAAGAATTTGCAGAAATGACACATGCGGCTTTAGAAGGTGACTTCAAAACGGCCTCGAAAATTCAAGAACGTTTCTTAGATTTTGACACCTTATTGTACGTCGAATCTAATCCTGTTGGCATCAAAATGGTTTGCGAAATCCGTGGAATATGTGATGGTAGAGTAAGATTACCATTGGTAAAAGCCACAGATGGTCTGAAATCACAATTGATTGAATCTATGAAAAAAGAGGGATTCTTAAATTGATGAAAATACTCAAAGCAATATTTTTTTTACTAGTTTTTCAACAAGGTTTTGGCCAAAATTTTGATTTTAGGGCTTTACGAAAAATTAACCTAAATCGTATGGCCTCGTATGATCCGCAAATGCAGTTTCTTACGAACACTTCTGATTTTGTGGCAATGGGCACACCTTTGACACTTTTAGCTGTTGGATATTTAAAAAAAGACGCTAGCATTAAAAAAGAAGGATATAATGCCGCCGTGGCTACTTTTGGAACCTATGGCGTAGCCTATATCCTAAAAAAAGCTGTAAATAGACCCCGACCGTATGTTACATATCCAGTAATTCAAAATTATGAAGTGGTAACCGACGGATCGTTTCCATCAGGAAGTACTGCTTTAGCTTTTTCTGCTGCAACGTCATTATCATTGAGTTATCCAAAATGGTATGTAATCGCACCTTCGGCAATTTATGCTAGCGGAATTGCTTATTCGCGTTTACATTTAGGAGCACATTATCCGTCTGATGTTTTGGCAGGGGCGGTGATAGGGGCAGGTTCTGCATATCTTTCTCGACAGCTTAACAGGTTGTTAGTCAATGAATACCGCAAAAGGAAGGTAAATACTACAACTTTTTAGGTATTTTAATTGTTTCAACATAAGATGGTAAAAAAGGAAAAAATAATCAGCTATTTAAAAAAGCTCGGCTGGGCAGGTTTTTTCTTTTTCCTGATCAAAGGCCTAACTTTATATGTTTTGCTGCCTTTTTTGTTTACACGAGGTCTTCTAAATTGTGAGTAAATCAAAAATGGTTTATCACAAAAAATAATAATGAAAAGCTATTTTATTGAGTTTGAAGAGGATGTAAAAAAAACTGAACTAGAAAAACTTCAGCATCTGCCGTTTTTTACTAAGGAAAATTTAAAACTTGAAAAAGATGGACTTAGAATTTTTTCGGATGATCTTTCCGAAGTTCTTCCAGAAGCAATTGAACTATTAAAATTCAACGAAATTGTGGTTGAAACTACCAGAAAAACTTTTAAAGTTTTGGGCTATAGCTGTGCTTCCTGTGCAAACAGTGCCGAAACGATCCTAAAATACGTCGATGGCGTAATTTCTTCTTCTGCCAACTATCCCAATCATTCGGTGACTGCTGAATATTTACCTGCCCTCACAAATCCTGAGGAATTCAAAAGTAGTTTAGCTGAAATAGGTTTTGAATTGGTTCTGGATAAAAATTTCGATAAAGTCAATGAAGAAAAATTCAAGATTCAAAAACGTGATTTGATATTATCGGGTATTTTCGCATTGCCGCTTTTTGCTATTGGTATGTTTTTTATGGATTGGAAACCAGGACAATATATCATGTGGGCTTTGAGTACGCCTTTGGTATTTTATTTTGGCAGACATTTTTTTGTTAATGCATGGCAAAGACTCAATAAATTTGACTCCAATATGGACACTTTGGTAGCATTAAGTATTGGCGTTGCCTATATTTTTAGTGTTGTTAATATTTTATTCCCCGATTTGCTGCATCAACATCAACATGCTCAGATATACTTTGAGTCTGCCGGAATAGTTGTATTTTTTGTGCTTTTGGGTAAATATCTCGAAGACACCGCAAAAAACAGGGCCTCAGATGGTATCAAAAAATTAATGGATCTCAATGCCAAAAGTGTTAGAGTAATTAAAGATGGAGAGGTCAGTGAAAAAGAAATAGAAGAAGTTGAAAACAAAGAGATTGTAAGAGTTTTGGCAGGTGAAAAAATACCTTTGGATGGTATAATTATAAAAGGCGAATCGAGTGTAAATGAGAGCATGATCACTGGAGAACCTTTACCAAAGACCAAGTCGGTAGGAGATACTGTATTTGCAGGAACGATAAATATAGAAGGTGTCTTAGACTTTGAAACCTCTAAAATATTTTCAGAAACTTACTTGGCAAGTATTATTGAGAAAGTAGAGACTGCACTTTCAACTAAAGCTCCAATACAAAAAAAAGTAGATAAAATATCAAAGGTATTTGTGCCTCTGGTAATTGGCGTAGCTATTTTGAGCTTTTTGGTCTGGTATTTTGCTTTTGGTAACCAGAACATGGCTATTTTGACTTTTATCACGGTTTTGGTAGTGGCATGTCCTTGTGCTATGGGTTTGGCAACTCCCACAGCTCTCATGGTGGGCATAGGCAAAGGAGCACAAAATGGAATCCTGATAAAAAATGCTGAATCCCTCGAAAGAGCCGGAAAAGTAAGTGATTTGACATTGGATAAAACCGGTACCATTACTCAAGGTAAACCTTTGGTGTTAAGCGAAATAGAATATTCCGATGAAAAAGAAATTTTGGTAGCGATCGAACAAAATTCAACACATCCTTTGGCTCAAGCTATTGTTAAGTATTATAATTTGAAAACAAATATAGTTTTAGGAAAAACCGAAAATTTCCCGGGAAAAGGATTAAAAACGACCTTTGAAAATGAGAACTATTTTGTAGGAAATATCGCTTGGCTAAAAGAAAACAAAATCCTTTTAAATCAAAAACAAGAAAAGGATTTAGCGAAAATAACAGAAAATGGAAATTCAATTGTACTTTTTGCCAATTCTACGTCTTTGCTTTCAATTATAGAGATTGGTGATGATTTAAAACCGGGTATTGAAAAGGATATTTTGGAAATCCAAAACAGTGGTATTGAAATACATTTATTGTCAGGTGATAATAGTAAAGCTGTTGAAAAACTAGCCAAATCTTTAAATATTAAGCATTTTATAGGAGATTTACTTCCTGAACAAAAAGCAGAATATATTGACAAATTAAAAACAGAAGGTAAAGTAGTGGGAATGGTGGGCGACGGTATAAACGACACCGTAGCATTTACCTCAGCTGATGTTTCGATAGCTATGAGCGATGGCTCAGACGTAGCGAAAGAGATAGCTGACATTACGATTTTGGGGCATGATTTGTCAAGAGTAAAAAAAGCCATTACTTTGTCAAAAAATACGAGTGCTGTAATAAACCAAAATTTGTTTTGGGCATTCTTTTACAATGTTTTGGCTATTCCTGTTGCCTCAGGAGCATTGTTTTACAGTTTGGGCTTTATGATGCAACCTATGGTAGCCAGTGCAGCCATGGCCATGAGTTCAATAACTGTAGTAAGCAATAGTTTAAGGTTAAAATTTAAAAAAATATAATTGATTAATTTAGAACACAGATAACACGGATTGAACAGATCAACACAGATTTTTTATCAAATTTAAATCTTAGATGACGCAGATTTAGCAAAATTCTTAAGGCCGTAGCTTAAATTATATCAGTGAAAATCATGTCTAATCTGTGTCATCTGTGTTCCATAAAAAATCTCACTGTGCGTTGGATATTTCCTTCGTACGAGGGAATTAAGATTAAAATTAAAAAAAATAATAGGTTAATTTAGAACACAGATAACACGGATTGAACAGATGATCACAGATTTTTTATCAAATTTAAATCTTAGATGACGTAAATTTAGCAAAGTCCTTAAAGCCGTGGCTCAAATTATATCAGTGAAAATCATGTCTAATAAGTGTCATCTGTGTTCCATAAAAAATCTCGCTGTGCGATGGATATTTCCTTCGTACGTGGGAATTAAGATTAAAATTAAAAAAAAATAATATGTTAATTTAGAACACAGATAACACGGATTGAACAGATCAACACAGATTTTTTATCAAATTTAAATCTTTGATGACGCAAATTTAGCAAAGTCCTTAAAGCCGTGGCTCAAATTATTATAGTGAAAATCATGTCTAATCTGTGTCATCTGTGTTCCAATTAAAATAGGTATTCGAAATAAAACAACAAACAAAATGAAATTCAAATCAAATATTAATTGTCAGAATTGCATAGCAAAAGTTAAAAATACACTAGACACCCTAGTAGGATCAGACGCTTGGAAAGTTGACACTGATAATCCCGCAAAAATTCTTGAAGTTTCAAACACTTCAGTTTCTCCTTCGGAGATTATCAATAAACTGAAAAGAATTGGTTTTAATGCTGAGGAGGTGGGGTGAATTGATAAAGTTTAATTCCTTCAATAAATTTAAAATCCTTTATGTTTAGGGTAAAGAACTCCATTTCATTTAAAATGGAAGTTGCCGCAATTAAACTATCTGGGAGGTTTAAATTATGGGATAATGAATATTTATCGATAAGTTGAATAGATAATTCGGAAATTAATTCGTTTATTCGAATCGAATTTATATTATTCAAATCCTTTCTTAATGTTTTTAATTCTTGTTGATTGCGTGCACCATAAAGTAATTCCGCAATTGTTACATCAGAAATGGCAAAATTATCTGACCCTATATTTTTAGCAATTTTTGTTATATATTGATTGCTTCTGTAAATCTAGATTAGAATATTGGTATCAAATAAAATCATAATTTCAGATTCCAAGCCTTTTTGCGTAGAGTTGAACCATCTATTTCATAGTCATTCCACAAACCAATAGTAATTGGGAATCCATCTTTGCTTTTTATCTTTTGAATTTTAGTGGAATCAACTTCAATTTTAGCTTCAATGTCTTCTTTTTTTAAAAAATCCATCAAAGCTTTTAACTTAATTTTTCCGATATCTTCTTTCAATATTATTTTAGTCATATTCCAAATACTTTTAACAAAACTAAAAAAAATTTAGAATTTATCTCAAATATACTTCTTCCATTGAAAATATATCCATAAGGCAATGGCTATTAGAAACATAGCTCCCAAAGTGAAGAAATAACCGTTTTGCATTTGTAGCTCTGGCATATTTCTAAAATTCATGCCGTAAAGGCCCGCGATGAAGGTTAGTGGCATAAAAATAGCGGTAAAAACAGTCAGGGTTTTCATCACGGAGTTCATCCTGTTGCTCAATTGCGAATGATAGTTGGATAGTAAATTTTCAATTTCGTCTCTGAATGTTTCTATTGTGTCCAAGTTTTCTATTACATGATCGTGAACGTCTCTAAGGTAAACTTTAGTCTCAGGTGTTATTCTATTGTTTTCATCTCTAATCAGCTGATTTACAATCTCTCGTAAAGGGTACAAGGCTTTTTTTAGATAAGAAATTTCACGCTTTAAATAGAACAATTGATTTTGATGAATGGATTGTGCATTTAATAATATTTGATCTCCAAGATGCTCAATTTGTTCTTCGGTATTGGCCAGTACTAAATAAAAATTATCTACTACAATATCGATAAAGGAGTATAATAAATAATCTAATTTATTCTTTTTGGTTTTACTATAAGCCCTATTTAGTCTTTCTAAAATTGGAGAAAAAACATTTGTATTGTCCAGTTCTTGAAACGTCAAAATAAATCCGTCGCCTAAAATAATAGCTACATGTTCTGTTTCAATATCTTGAGATTGTTCATTTTTTCTAGGAACCTTCAATATTAGAAATAAGAGATTCTGCTTTTCGAAAAAATCCAATTTGGGTTTTTGGGTCGTATTTAATATGTCCTCAATTATTAGCGGATGGAGGCTAAAAGTTTGCCCAATTTTATCTACTACTTGGATATTATGAATTCCCTCCATGTCTACCCAATGGTTTTTACCTTCGGTAAAATAGCTTTTTATCCTATCTACGTCAATATTTTCAGTTATCAAAACCGCCTCTTCATTATACTCTAAAAGCCGAACTTCACTTTTACCTAGAATCTCTTTGCCAATATAATGATTCGTTCCGGCCGATGAAAAAACCTCATGCTTGGGGAATTTAGGCCTATTTTTTGATTTTAATTTCGACATTTTAGCTTATGTTTTATTTTCTAAGAAAAAAGCAGGTTGGAAATTTACGAAAAAAACTTCACGAATACCTCTTGTAATCGCTGTGTAAAGCCATCGGACTATTTCAGCGTCAATTTCGTTATTGGGCAAATACAATGCGTCAATAAAAACAGCATCCCATTGCCCTCCTTGGGCTTTGTGGCAAGTTAGAGCGTATGCAAACTTCACCTGCAAGGCGTTCATATATTTGTCTTCTCGCATTCTTTTCTTGCGATCTGCTTTCGATTTTACCCAATAATAGTCTTGCAAAACGCTCTCGTATAGTTTCTTGTTTTCTTCTTGACTAAGACTTGGCGAATTAGAATACAATGTATCCAAAAATATCAAAGTCTCAAAAGGCTGTTCGTCAGGATAATCTACCAGTTGAAGCGTTACGTTCTGAAAACGGAAACCATGCATTTCTTCTTCTCTGCCCATTCGTTTTACTGTCGCAAACTCTCCATTAGCAATAAATCCCGCTTCCGAATCTTCACCCAAAACCGAGTAATTGTTTTTTACCACCATCAATATATCACCTACGTCAAGTTCAGAGTCAGAATAATTTATCTGGTTTCTAATCAATCTGTTATATAAAACCGCATTGCGATTTGACCGTGTCAAGATTATGGTATTTTCAACGCCGTATTTATCGTAGGCATACCTTATACCATCTTCAAGTTTTTCGCCTGTCATTTTGAAAATATCCCTAAAACCTCTGGTTATCATCTGAATTTCAGGTTTTTCATTATCCAATTGATTTCTTAAAAGCGTTGCATTTTCGAGAATTCCAGAATTGGCTTCTTGTCGCATTACATCTTTTAAAGTAGTGGTAAAAACCTTAGTATGGTAGAAGTTCTCAATATGATCCACATCCAATGCTGGACTCAAAGACATACCTACAGGAGGCAACTGAGCCACATCTCCAAGCAATAATAGCTTGTTTTCTGTACCATCAAATACAAAGTTCACTAAATCATGTAGAAGTCCGTGGCTCCCAAACTCACGCGTGTCAGAAATCATCGAGGCTTCATCTACTATGTAAATCGTCCCTTCTTCTTTGTTGGGTTGGAGCTCGAATAGTAAATTTCCAGAGGCTCCATCTTCTTTTTGTTTATATATTTTTCTGTGAATTGTTTGAGCTTTAGAACCTGTGTAATTGCTCATAACTTTTGCGGCTCTGCCAGTCGGAGCGAGCAAGGCATATTTCCAGCCAAATTGAGGCAAAACTTTAATAAATGTGCTTAGGATTGTGGTTTTTCCAGTACCCGCATACCCTTTTAACACAAAAGCAGTTCTTTCATCTTCTTCTAAAATAAACTGCTCCAATAAACTAAAAAGCCGTTTTTGGCCAACAGTTGGCGTATGTTTAAAGTTTTCACTTAATAATTCAGAAAAAGAAAGAATTTTAGCCATTTTTTAGAAATAAAAAAAGCCTATCAAATAGGCTTTTTTTTGATTGTTTTATATTGAGTTTATCTCATGTGTTTTACATTAAGAAAATATAAAACAGAAAATATTATTCCCATAAAGGCTATCATTCCACTGCCAATAAATCCAAGAAAACCATCATAAATCATTAATGGAGCTACAACTGCTACTATCACTCCTAAAACATATAGGTAAAAACCTTTTTTATCTAAACCCCACATTAATATTGCACCAACTAAAGTCAACAAATTAGCGATGCCACTTGCAATAGCATTGTTTTTAATTTTATCTTCTGAAATATCAGCAGAAACCGAATCCATTATTTTTCCTACCAATTCAGCTGATTTTTCGTCTTTTGCAGCTTCGTCCATTTGATCTTTGGCTTCTTCTAAAGCATCTTGCGTGATACCTGTAGCCATACCAGCTGCAGTGTAATTTGTTATTGCACTGTATATTCCAAACGCACTTCCTAAAAATGTGAGCACACACAGCACAGTCAAAAAGGTCGGTCTAAGATTCTCCATAATTTTGTTAGAGGTTTAATTATTAATATTTTAGAGTTTAATACAAACTTAGTTTTTCAAATATAGTTATTTTTCAATAATATATGATTTGACATTACAAAATTCCTGTAGTCCATATACGCCTAGTTCACGTCCATATCCTGAGTTTCCAATTCCTCCAAATGGCATACTCACATCAGATTTAACCATAGAATTGAGGAAAACAGATCCTGCTTTTAACTGCTGCATCAAAATCTCTCCTTTTTCAATTTCCTGCGTCCAAATACTCGCTCCCAAGCCAAAACAGGTCTCATTGGCAATTTCAATGGCTTCCAATTCATTTTCAGCTTTGATGATACAAGCAACCGGACCAAATAATTCCTCTACAAATTGTACTGAAATTTCTTTTGAAAGTTGATAAAGCGAAGGGCTGAAAAAACATCCATTTCGTTTTCCTTTAACTATTGGAGTAGCACCTAAATGCTCTAAATCAGCCAATTGGCATTCTACTTTTTCCGCCAATTCCAGCCTTGCCATTGGTCCATAAGTCATAGAATCATCAAAAGGATCTCCCGTAGAAATATTACTTATCAAGGTCAATATTTCAAGCATAAATACATCGTAAACTTCTTCTTCGACTATCCATCTTTTGGCAGCTATGCAGGTTTGTCCAGCATTTTGAAAACGTGATTTAACCGCCCAAAAGGCTGCTTCTTTAATATCAGCATCTTTCAAAACTATAAATGGGTCAGAACCTCCTAATTCCAAAACTGACTTTTTAAGGTGTTTTCCTGCCAAAGCACCCACAGAAGAACCTGCAATATTACTTCCAGTTAAAGTTACTCCTTTGATGAAATTATGTGATATAACGTCTTCAACTTGGTCAATATCAATATTTAATAAACTAAAAACTCCTTTTGGGAATCCTGCCAATTCAAATGCATTTTTGATGTTATCCGCAGAAATAAAGACGTTCGGAGCGTGTTTAAGTAAAACGACATTTCCACTTAATATGGTCGGAATAGCAAATCTCATCACCTGCCAAAAAGGAAAATTCCAAGGCATTATCGCAAATATTCCGCCGGTAGGTTCAGAGCGATAATATGCTTTGTGGGCATAATTATTGACTTTTTTAGGTTCCAACATATCCTCTACAGCAGTTCCATAATATTTAGCAGTTTTTGCACATTTTTCAATTTCGGCAATAGCATCTTTATATCTTTTGCCCATTTCAAGACTTACATCTTTTGCAAATTCTACTTTTTTGTTTTCTAAAACATCAGCTAAATTTTCAATAAGTTTTATTCTTTCTGCTAATGAAGTATTGCTCCAATCTAAAAAAGCCAATTCAGCTGATTTAATTGTTTTTTCTGGGTGCTCATTTTTTTCGAATCTGGCAATTATTTCTCCATTTACTGGATTTTTGCTTTCAAACATTATCTAAAAGATCTTTTAATGTAGTATTTTCATAAACTGCAAGGTTGGCGTCTCGTAGCTGCGTCATAAAAGGCCTAATTTTACATTTTTCTTCACTGTTGCAATCGTCACATTTGCCGTAAAAGTTCAAAGATACACAAAGAACCGGTGCAATTGGACCATCTATTATCCTTATTATTTTTGCTAAACTCACATCTTTAGGTTCAGTTCTTAACAAATATCCGCCACCTTTTCCTTTTTGGCTTTGTAAAATTCCATTGTTTCTCAATTCCAACAATATAGCTTCCAGAAATTTCTTTGGAATATTTTCTTTTTCTGATATCTCACTTATTAACAAAGGCTTATGTGTCTCAAAACCTTCAGCAAGACGCGTTAGTGCTTTAAATGCATATTTGGCTTTTTTAGAAATCATAGGGTTTATGTTTTAACAAATTTAAGTGTGAAATCAGAGGCTTCAAAATCATTTTTTGAATTTAAGCAAAATAAAACAGCTTATTATCGGTATTTTTGTGAAAATTTTTAGAATGATAAAAGTAGTGAAATTATTTCCTCCATTGATAGAAGCTGTCGAAAAAGCTTTGGTGGAGATATTTATTGAAAATAGAAAAGCTGACAAAGCAATAGCCGGTATTTTAAAATCTAACCCAAAATGGGGCTCAAGAGATAGAGGTTTTATAGCCGAAAATACGTATGAGATTGTCCGTAATTGGCGTTTAGTGAATTTTTTGGCAGGTCGAGATGATGTTGATAACCAAAGGGCTGGAACTTACAGAGAAATCATCGGCATTTGGCTGATAATCAAAGGTTACGATATTAGCAATAGTCCACTATTTGAAAAAATAGATGCAGAAAGCATATTAGCAAAAAAACAAGAGGCAGAAAAAGACAGAAAAGTTTTTTATTCGGTGCCTGATTGGATGGATGCTTATATATCTAAAGAAATAGGAGAAAATTGGGATAAGGAATTAGAAGCTTTAAGCCAACAAGCGGAAGTATATCTACGTGTAAATACTACAAAAATTTCTAAAACTGAATTAATTGCTCTTTTAAAAACAAAAGATGTTGAAGTTGCAGAGGTTGAAGGCGTTGAAAGTGCCCTCAGA
This sequence comes from Lacihabitans sp. LS3-19, assembly GCF_024343575.1. GTDB lineage: Bacteria > Bacteroidota > Bacteroidia > Cytophagales > Spirosomataceae > Leadbetterella. Next base: position 41,561 of record NZ_RJUA01000120.1, read on the forward strand.
TTGGTAAAAAGGATGAATGTTTTTTCATTGGAAGAGTTCAGGAAAGGTTTTTTTGAAGTGCAAGATGCTGGTTCTCAGATGATTTCTGTGCTTTTGGATATTCAACCAGAACAACGTGTAATAGACGCGTGTGCTGGTGCAGGTGGAAAAACCCTCCACATGGCCAATATTATGAACAATAAAGGTAGGATTATTGCACTTGATGTGGAAGAACATAAACTTGTAGAGTTAAAATCCAGAGCAAAAAGAAATGGCCTGAGTAATATTGAAACAAGATTAATTGAGTCAAAAACTATAAAGCGACTAAAAGAAACTGCCGATAGATTATTATTGGATGTTCCTTGTTCGGGTTTGGGCGTATTGAAAAGAAATCCAGATGCAAAATGGAAGCTAAAAGAGGAATTTTTAACTGAAATTCAAGCTGTACAAGCCAATATTTTAGAAAATTATTCGAAAATATTAAAACATGGTGGTAAAATGGTTTACGCAACTTGCTCGATTTTACCTTCAGAAAACGAAAAACAAGTAGAGAAGTTTTTATCAAATAATCCTGAGTATAAACTCGTTACTGAAAAGAAGTTATCACCCGCTAAAGACGGATTTGACGGGTTTTATATGGCATTGATAGAGAGAGAATGAAAGTATTAATTGTAGATGAAATGCACGAGTCTATTGTGCACATGCCCGAAGAATTAGGCCTTGAAGTAGATTATTTTCCTAATATCGCTCAATCTGATGTTTTGGAAAAAGTAGCTGACTATGAAGGGCTTATAATCAGGAGTAAGTTTTTTATAGATGAAAATTTCCTACAAAACGCACCAAAATTAAGGTTTATTGGCAGAGCAGGAGCTGGTCTAGATTTAATAGATATTGAAGCCTGCAAAAAAAGAAACATTGAGATTTTTGCGGCAAACGAAGGAAACAGAATTGCTGTGGCTGAACATCTAATAGGTATGCTTCTTTGTCTTTTCAATAATATTTTGAAAAGCAATACTGAAATAAAAAACAGCCTTTGGAAAAGGGAAGAAAATAGGGGAGAAGAATTGTTTGGTAAAACTGTCGGAATAATAGGCTATGGAAATAACGGAGAAGCTACCGCAAGTCGACTAATTGCTTTTGGTTGTAGAATTTTAGCTTACGATAAATACAGGTATGGATTTGGTAATCAATTTGTTACTGAATCAACCATGAACGAAATTTATAGAGATGCAGATATTTTAAGTATACATATTCCGTTGACAACAGAAACCAACAAAATGTTTGACCAAACATTTTTTGAACGGTTTGAGAAGAATATTTATTTCTGTAATGTGGCGAGAGGAGAGTTGGTTGTACAGAAAGATTTGGTTGATGCTCTAAAATCAGGTAAAGTTAAAGGTGCATGTTTGGACGTATTGGAAAACGAAAAATTAAATAAACTTTCGGAGGATCAAAAAATCTCCTTTGATTATTTAAAAAACCAAGACAATGTAATTCTTACGCCGCATATCGCTGGCTGGACTTTTGAGTCTTACAATAGAATAAATACTGTTTTAAAAGACAAAATCGCTAGATTTTTAAACTTGAAATAAAAGAAAAAATCTTAGAAATACCTTCTAAAAAACAGTGTATATCTGCTAAAAACAACGTTTTACATCTCTTTTACATTATTTTACATTTAAAAATATAGTTTCTCAATTTGAGAGAATACATTTGGATATAAATAATAAAATATGAAAAAGAACATTATCATTTTTAGCACTTTAATAGCATTTATAAGCATTTCGGCTTTTACTTACAAAAAATGGAATTCAACCCAAAATTTTGATTTAAATCCTCAAAATCCTCAAAACTCCGTCTTTTTTGATAAATATCTTTTTAAGACTTTAGACAATGCCATATATTACAATGTAGAGTCAAGATTTAAATTGACCGTTTCAAAAGATAAATTATCGAACCCAACTACTTTTTTAGATACTTTTTCGAAAATAGCCAACGAAAGTTCTGAGAATATTTCTTCAACTTCAATAGCAAAATTGAAGGAGGATATGTTGCCTTTCAAAAGTGAAGATGCAGAAAATAATAGTCTAAACGAATCTCAAATAAAGCTTTTAAAATCTCTTGATTATCAAGACAATGTTTTGCTGAAAATTCTCATCAAAAAGGAAAATCCGAATACTGGCAAAAATGTAACAAGACTTTTGACTCATTATCTAACGATAGTACCTGAAAAAGTAGCTGAATACAGTCTTGGAAAAGAGGCGTTTATAGATTTCATAAGGAAAAATACGGTATCAGAAACCCAGAATATTAAGAAAGATAAAATAGGCTCTGGTAGAATTAGTTTTGTAGTTAAGGAAGATGGCGAAATCGCAAATCTCAAAATAGATAATGAATCAAAACTAAAAACATTAGACGATAAATTGTTGAAATTACTTAACAATTCACCCGGAAAATGGAATCCAGCTAGAAATGCTCTTGGTGAACCAGTTGCTCAAGAATTGATTTTCTTTTTTGGCAACCAAGGCTGTTAAAAATAGGAACATTATCCCTATTCGATCACCTTTTCCATCACATAATCATTCATAAAAAATCCGTTCCCAATATCTACATCTTCAGATTTTGATATTTCAAAGCCCAGTTTTTGATACATAAACTGGGCTTTATTATGTCTGTTTACATTTAAAAAAAGCATGGTGTTGCCTATATCTTTGCTAAGTTTTTCTGCTTCATTTATTAATAACCGACCAACGCCTTTGCCTTGAGCTTCTGGCAATATATATATTTTTTGAATCTTGGTCTTGGAGCTTTTTGAATAATTATTTTCAAAAGAAACAAAACCTAAATCTTTATTATTCTCATTAATAATCAAGAATATATGACCATTGTCCATTTGTTCTGTCAAGGCTTCTGTAGAATACATCATCCCTAACATATAATCTATTTTTTCTTGGCTTAAAATATCCCCATATGCAACTGGCCAAGTTATATAGGCTATATCTTGAATTATACTTATTTCGTCTTTATTTGCTTTTCTTAATTCCATTTTCAAAAAAAAATACCCCAAATATTAACAATATCTGGTGCATTTTAAAATTTAAACAAATAATTAATTTCCTCGAGGAAATTCCAAAGCGGCTTGTGCAGCTGCCAATCTAGCTATTGGAACTCTGAAAGGGGAGCAACTCACATAATTCATTCCAACCCTGTGACAGAATTTCACACTTTCGGGATCGCCGCCATGTTCACCACATATACCGACTTTAAGGTTTGGTTTGGTTTTTCTACCTCTTTCGGTACCAAATTTTATCAATTCTCCTATTCCTTCTTGGTCGATTGTTACAAATGGATCATCAGGTAAAATCTTCAAATCAAGGTATTTAGGCAAAAATCCTCCAATATCATCTCTACTAAATCCAAAGCCCATTTGGGTAAGATCATTGGTGCCAAAACTAAAGAAATCTGCCGCAGTTGCCATAGTTTCTGCCATAAGAGCAGCTCTTGGTATCTCTATCATCGTTCCATACAAATATGGAATTTTACTCATATGGTGTTTTTGACAAACCTCTTCATACACTCTATCGACTATTTCTTTTTGATTAGTAAGTTCGTTTACTGTACACGTCACAGGAATCATTATCTCTGGGAAAGGTTTTTTGCCTTCTTCCAAAAGCTCCGCTGTAGCTTCAAAAATTGCTTTGATTTGCATCTCAGTAATTTCAGGAAAACTTACGCCAAGCCTAACACCTCTGTGGCCGAGCATTGGGTTGTTTTCGTGCAGAGCCAAAACTCTTCGATGCAAAACACTCATTCTTATGCCCAATTCTTTACCCAATTGAGAAAGTTTTTCTCTATCATGAGGTACAAACTCATGCAACGGCGGATCAAGTAATCTGATTGTTACTGGGTGACCGTCCATTACTTCTAGGGTCTCTTTTACGTCTTTTTTAACAAACACAAAAAGTTCATCTAATGCCTCTCTTCTTTCAGCTTCTGTGGTGCTCACTATCATTTTACGAAGTAAAAACAAAGGCTGCTCGCTTCCTTCTCCATAAAACATGTGTTCGGTTCTAAACAATCCGATACCTTCAGCTCCAAATTTATAAGCATGTATAGCATCGTTTGGTGTTTCAGCATTGGCTCTAACACCAATGGTTTTATATTTATCAACCAGGAGCATTAAGTCTCGATAAGCTTCATTTTTGTCAATATCAATATCAACCAAAGGCATGCTGCCTTCATAAACATTACCTTTTGTGCCGTTCAAACTTATCCAATCACCTTCTTTTATATGTGTACCATTTTTGGTTTTGAAGGTTTTGGCTTCTGTATTAATTTCTAAATCACCGCAACCTACTATGCAGCATTTTCCCCAGCCACGAGCCACAAGTGCTGCATGAGAGGTCATTCCTCCTTTGGTTGTCAAAATAGCCTGAGCTTTATGCATTCCATCAACATCTTCAGGTGAGGTTTCTTCTCTTACCAAAATTACCTTTTCGCCTTTAGAGGCCCATTCAACAGCATCTTCTGATGAAAATACCACCCTGCCTTTAGCTCCTCCTGGACCAGCTGGTAGTCCTTTGGCTATAATAGTAGATATCTTTTCTATTGTAGGATCTAACATCGGCAGCAATAGCTCAATCAATTGGTTTGGATTTACTCTCATAATAGCCTCTTTTCCATCTATTAAGCCTGATTTATTCATCTCGGTTGCCATTCTAACAGCAGCTACTCCGTTTCTTTTTCCTACTCTGCATTGTAGCATATACAATTTGCCTCTTTCTATCGTAAACTCTATATCTTGCATATCATGGTAATGACTTTCGAGTCTACTTTGATATTCAAAAAGCTCTTTATACTGCACTGGCATCAGTTTTTCTAAAGATTCAAATTGCTGACTCTGAGCATTTTTTGAATATTCATTTACGGGAGCTGGAGTCCTTATTCCGGCCACTACGTCTTCTCCTTGAGCATTAACCAGAAATTCTCCATAAAATTTATTTTCGCCAGTACCAGGGTTTCTTGTAAAAGCCACTCCAGTACAGGAATCATTACCTAAATTTCCAAAAACCATGGCTTGAACGTTTACTGCTGTGCCCCATTCTTCTGGTATTCGTTCTATTCTTCGGTATTCTATGGCCCTTTTACCCATCCAACTACTGAAAACTGCCCCCATTCCTCCCCAAAGTTGTTCTTCAGGATCCTCAGGGAATTCGATTCCAAGTACTTTTTTTACAGTTTTTTTATAATCTGCCACCAATGCTTTCAATTCTTCTACTGTTAAATCAGTATCACTAGCATATCCGTGAGCGTGTTTGATAGCCTCTAGTTTTTCATCTAAAATCTTCCGAATTCCTTTACTATGTTTTACTTCCAGTCCACCTCCTTTTTCCATTACCACGTCGGCATACATCATAATTAACCTTCTGTAGGCATCGTAGGCAAATCTTTCATCGCCACTTTGGGCTATAACTCCTTTTATTGTTTGGTCATTCAAACCAACATTTAGCACAGTTTCCATCATTCCAGGCATGCTTTTACGAGCTCCCGAACGAACCGAAACTAAAAGTGGATTTTGCAAATCACCAAATTTTTTGCCCGTCAATGTTTCCATTTCAGACAGGGCATCACCAATTTGTTTTTTTAAGATATCAGGGTATTTCTTGCCATTTGCATAAAAATAAGTGCAAACTTCAGTGGTAACAGTAAATCCGGGAGGAACTGGAAGTTTTAAATTCGGGTGTCCAGCCATTTCGGCAAGGTTTGCACCTTTTCCACCCAAAAGATTTTTCATTGATTCGTTTCCATCGGCCTTTCCACCACCGAAGAAATATACATACTTAATATCAGATGTTTCCATTGTATTATAATGTTTAGAGCATTTTTTCAAATAAATGCTCATGTTATTTATATACAATTCTAACATATCCACCTTCATAAAGTAAACGCTTAAGTCAAGAAAAATGATGACTTTAGTCAGGTAGTTAAATGCAAAAAGAAGTAATTATGGAATATCTAAATATTTGTGAGTTTGGATACTTATTCTCCATTTTGGATTTTCTTTGATAAAATCAACAATCAGAGGCATCATTTGATCTCTTTTGTCCCACTCTGGTTGCAGATACAATATGCAATCTTTATTGACTTTTTTTGCGTGTTTTTCTGCAAAAGCAAAATCAGATTTATTGAAAACAATGACTTTCAACTCGTTTGCAGAAGCATAGAATTCAGGCAATGGCTCCTTGAATTTTTTTGGAGAAAAACAGATCCAATCCCAGTCTCCACTTAGTGGATGAGCACCAGAAGTTTCGACATTTGTCTTTAAGTTGTTGTTTTTCAATGCCTTTGTGAGATTGTCCAAATTGTACATTAAAGGCTCACCACCTGTTATTACAATCAAATCCGCGGGATTATTTTTTGCAGAGTTTACGATTTCTTCAATGGTGTTTTTTGGATGGACTTCAGAATCCCATGACTCCTTTACATCACACCAAACACAACCCACATCGCATCCGCCTAAACGGATAAAATACGCGGCTTTGCCACTGTGAAAACCTTCACCTTGAATAGTATAAAAAGCTTCCATTACTGGTAGCTTTTCCGTTAAATCTATATTATTTTTCTGCATTTCAATGGCAAAATTAAACAGAAAAACATTCTTAAGTGTTATGAATGAGAATCAAATTGTGTTTTTGTAATCACAAAAAGATTTTTAAGTTTACTTTTGTACAAAAAAATAGCAGCATTTTAATGAAATCTCCTTTCGGACAATCCTTAACGCAATATTCTCGGAGAATTACAAACCAAATTCAAGTCGGCTCTCTTGGACTCGGGTCAGATTTTCCAATCCGTGTGCAATCAATGACCACAGTAGATACTATGGATACACAGGGTTCTATAGATCAGGCAATAAGAATGATAAATAGCGGTTGTGAGATTGTCAGAATCACAGCACCAAGTGTAAAAGAAGCTCAAAATTTAGAGAATATTAAAAATGGACTTAGGGCGGCTGGATATGAAACGCCTTTGGTTGCTGACATACATTTTACACCAAATGCTGCCGAATTAGCAGCAAGGATTGTTGAAAAAGTTAGAATTAACCCTGGAAATTATGCAGATAAAAAACGATTTGAAGTTATTGATTATTCAGACCAAAGTTATGGACTTGAGTTAGAACGAATAAGAGAACGTTTTTTGCCATTAATTAAAATTTGTAAAGAATATGGGACCGCAATGCGGATTGGAACAAACCATGGGTCCCTTTCAGATAGAATTTTGAGTAGATATGGTGACACACCAATGGGAATGGTGGAATCTGCACTTGAATTTTTAAAAATCTGTGAAGACGAAAATTATTTCAATGTAGTGCTTTCTATGAAATCATCAAATCCGCAAGTGATGGTTCAGGCCTATAGATTACTTGCCAAACGATTGTCAGACGAAGGCCTGAAGCCTTATCCTTTACATTTAGGTGTTACAGAAGCCGGAGAAGGAGAAGATGGTCGTATAAAATCTTCCATGGGTATTGGTACTTTGCTTGAAGATGGTCTGGGCGATACAGTTAGAGTTAGTTTGACCGAAGATCCAGAGTTTGAGTCGCCAGTCGCTAGAAAATTAATCGACAGATATCTTCCAAATTCTGAAAATTATACAATTTCAGAGGTTGAGCAAATTAGTTTTGATCCTTTTTCATACAAAAGAAGAATTACTCAGGAAATAGGAAATATTGGACAACAGAATGTACCAAGAGTTATTGCCGATTTTTCAAACGAAAAAGATATAAAAGTAGAAGATTTGAAGGAAATAGGGCATTATTATTTGCCTCTTCCAGACAAATGGAAAATGAATGATTTAGGAGTAGACTATATTTATTCAGGAAAGGATCCTATAACTTTTATGCTTCCGAATGGCTTGAAAGAAATATTAGATGCAGAAATATGGAATAATCATTCAGATAAAATAAATAAATTTCCACTATTTGCTATAAATCAATTAGTTGAAGTCCAAATATTTCATGATAATTTAAATTTTCTAAAAATAAATACTTGGGAAATCGATACTTTTGTCTTAAATACATTAAAAAATCAATCAAATTTTGTTATACTTTTAAGGTCCGATAGACCAAATCCATATTTAGATTTAAGAAAAGCTTTTCAAGTTTTAGAGGAAAATGAGATAAAAAACCCTGTGATTTTGGCAAATAAATATCCAAATTTCAGTTTAGAAGATGCTCAATTATTTGCTTCTACTGATTTAGGAGGATTGTTTGTAGACGGTTTTGGAGATGGAATCATGATCTCAGGAGATAATAATTATAAGGAATTGAATAGTTTGGCGTTTGGTATTTTACAGGCCGCAAGAACAAGGATTTCAAAAACTGAATATATTTCATGCCCCTCGTGCGGACGAACTTTATTTGACCTGCAAGAGACAACTGCCTTAATCAGAAAACGCACCGACCACCTAAAAGGAGTAAAGATAGGAATAATGGGTTGCATAGTTAATGGCCCAGGAGAGATGGCAGACGCCGATTATGGCTATGTTGGTATAGGAAAAGATAAAATTTCGCTATATCGAGGACAGGAAGTGGTAAAGCGATCTATTAATTCACAAAATGCTGTAGATGAGTTAATTAATCTCATCAAAGAAGATGGCAAATGGATAGAAAAAGAAGCAATAGAATTATAATAAAAATACAATGGAAAGATTACTTTCAATTTTAAAAATAGGACCTGTATTTGACTATTTTGTTAGAGTATTTAAAAAAGATACAGAAGGAAAATACCCAACAAGTTCTAACCTTAGAATGATGCATGGCATTAATAAAATTTCCATCATTATGGGACTAATAGCACTGATTGTAATAATCTACAGATATTCTACTAGATAATGAACATCGAGGACATTCGAAATTACTGCTTAAGCTTCAAAGGTGTTACTGAAGAAATGACCTTTGGTCCTACAACAGTGGTTTTCAAAGTAATGGGCAAAATGTTTCTTTTACTTCCTCTTGATACTGAAAACCTAGTTTTGAGCGTTAAGAATACGCCGGAGAAAAACATAGATTTAAGAGCACGAAATAATAATATTGTAGGTGCATATCACATGAATAAAGTTCACTGGAACAATTTATTTATAGATTTTACAACCAAAAATGATTTAGTACGTGAATTAATTTCTGAATCTTATGAGTTAGTAAAAAAAGGACTTACGAAGAAACTGCAAGCAGATTTAGAAGGTTTTGAGTGAAAAAAAATGGAAGAAATTTATCTTTTTGTTTATGGTACTTTAATGAGAAAGTTTCCAGAAAACCCATTTAAAAATGAATTGGAGAAGAATTTAACATTTATGGGGGAGGCTTACACCTACGGAAAACTATTTTTGGTCGATTATTATCCTGGGTTCATACCTGATTTAAGTGATGAAAAATCCAAGGTTTGGGGTGAAGTTTTTAGGGTAAAAACTCCTGAAATTGTATTTGAATTGTTAGATGAATACGAGGAATATTTCCCAAATGACAAGTATAAGTCTTTGTATACAAGAGAATTGTGGGATTGTTTTCTTATGGATTCCAATAAAAGGCTCAATTGTAATATCTATTTTTATAATAAGCCTATTCATAAATTAAAATATTTAATTAATGGACAATTTATTAATAAGTAATATTAATAAATTTTGCTTGATTTTATTAAAAAATGTACTTTTGTATATAGATTAAACACCTTAAACATCAAATTATAATATTATGGGTATTTCCAAAAGAGTGATTATTGTATTTGCAGCAACAATTGCGTTTTCATCTTGCGTTTCAAAGAAAAAATTTGCTGGACTTCAAACTGAGCTAACCGCTACTAAAGCAGATTTAGAAAGAAGAGGAGAGATGGTGAATGATTTCAAAAACAAGCTAGTTACTTGTGAGCAAGAAAAAGAAAGGGCAGAAGCTGCTGCCAAAGCTGCTCAAGCTTCAAGAGAAGAGCAAATGAAGGATTTAAGAGCTCAAATTACCGACCTACAAAGAGTAAGAGATACTCAAATGCAGCAGGTTGGAGGTTTGACTGTTTTAAATCAGACTGCAAATGAGAATATTAATCGTACACTTTCTCAATTAGAGAAAAAAGATAAGTACATCGGATTACTTCAAGCAGCTAAATCAAAGGCTGATTCTATGAACTTGGCTCTAGCTGTAAACCTGAAATCTGTTCTTAACGAAGGTTTGGATGATACAGATATTGAAGTAAAAGTGGACAAAACGGTTGTTATGGTCAATTTATCAGATAAAATGTTATTTACATCTGGTAGCTATAAAATATCTCCAAAAGCCTACAATGTTTTAGAGAAAGTAGCGAAACTTTTACAATCAAGACCAGATTTGGAAATGATGGTTGAAGGTTACACTGACAATGTTAAAATTAGCACTGATTGTATAGACGACAACTGGGATTTGAGCGTAAAACGTGCCACTTCAGTAGTTAGAACTTTACAAACTAAGTTTGGTGTAGATCCAAATAGATTAATTGCTGCTGGAAGAGGAGAGCATAATTCTTTGACTTCTAATGATACTTCGGAGGGTCGCTCGATTAACCGTAGAACAAGAATAATTTTGATGCCAAAATTAGATCAATTCTATGATTTGTTGAATCCTGATAATATGAAATAAGAATTTAAAATTCAAAAATGAGCCACTTAACTTTTAAGTGGCTCATTTTTTTTTAATATCAGTGTTAAATAATGATATAAGTACTTTTTTTTTACTCTTAAGAATAAATTCAAATTTATAAATCAAATGCAGGAACTATTTAAAACTGTTCGTACGTTTTAGGTTTATAAATTATTAAATTACCAAAATTTTTAGAAAATAATGGCAGCTAACGCAATTGAAATCAACGATTCAAACTTTAAAGATATAATAAATTCAGAAATACCAGTTTTAGTGGACTTTTGGGCAGAATGGTGTGGACCTTGTAAAATGATAGGACCAACTGTAGAAGAATTAGCGGGAGAATATTTAGACAAAGCAGTTGTGGGTAAGATGGACGTAGATGCAAATAGCATTACTCCTTCATCTTTAGGTATACGTTCTATTCCTACTTTAATGATTTTCAAAAAAGGAGAAATGGTGGACAAAATAGTTGGTGCAGTGCCAAAGCATATTTTAGCTCAAAAATTAGAAGCAGCTTTATAAGTAAAATTAGCCTCAAATTTGATTTGGGGCTATTTTTTTATCCCAAAACCACACTTTCTACAAAAGCAATTTCCTCTTCGGAAATATTCAATGGTGGTGATATCCTCATGGCATTATCACAGTACAAAAACCAATCGGTAATCAATCCTTTTTCGATAAAACCATCAATTGTAGTTTTCAATATCTCAAAATTCTCGAACTGAGCAGCTAACATTAAGCCTTTTCCTCTTACTGATTTCACCAAAGGATGTTTTTCGAATATTTTCTTGATTTGTTTTCCTTTAACTTCAATTGATACTAAATCTATTTCGTCCCTGATAATTTCTAAAGTGGCTAATGACGCGGCACAACTCACTGGATGACCTCCAAATGTAGTAATATGACCTAGAATTGGATTTTCCTTAAACACTGCCATAATATGCTGAGGAGCCATAAATGCACCTATAGGCATTCCGCCTCCCATGCCTTTTGCTGAGAGCATAATATCTGGTAAAAATCCAAAATGTTCGGCAGCCCAAAATTTCCCAGTTCGACCAAAACCCGTTTGTATTTCATCAAAAATCAGAAGAGTACCGTGTTCCTGACATCTTTGTGCTAATTTTTGGATAAAGTCTAAGTTTGTTTCTAAAATTCCACTTTCGGCACCAATGGGTTCTATGATAACTGCGGCAGTATTTTTATTGACTTTAATTATGTCATTCAGATTGTTTCTCTCAATTTTCTTTATGCCAGGTAATAGAGGTCTAAAACCTCTCTTAAATTGCTCCTCTCCCAAAGAAAGTGCTCCATGCGTTGAGCCATGATAAGAGTTTTTTATAGCTATAATTTCCGTTTTTCCTGTATATCTTTTTGCCAATTTTAAAGCACCTTCAACTGCCTCAGTCCCCGAATTAGTAAAATATACATTATCAATTTTTGCTCCTGAAAGTGTATTTAGTTTTGAAAATGAATCGACTAAGGCAGAGGCTAATTTCACCTGTGGGCTCTGGATGTATTCACCATAGACCATTTGATGTAAGTATGAATCTACCTGGTTTTTTATGGCAGCTACGACTTTTGGATGGCGATGACCTACATTGCTCACTGATATACCAGAAATCAAATCCAAATATGGCTTCTGATGTTTATCAAACAAAAAACTTCCTTCGGCATAGGTAAATTCTAATGCCAGCGGACTATCAGAGGTTTGGGCAAGGTTTTGAAGAAAAAGTTGTCTATTATCCACTGATTATTAGTTTGTTTCGAAAAATGCACAACTGCCACCTACCCAATCGAAGTTCTTGTTAAAATCCACACCTATCATTTTTCCACGACTTAGTCTAGCCAAATTAGTCATTAATTTAGGATAACTTGCATTTTCTGGCCAAATATAAAGCATCCTTATTTCGCATTTTATTTTTTCTCCGTTAATATCTTTTATACAAGGATTATATTCGATTTTCTTTTGCAATAAGAAATTTTCGGGATCTTTTATTTCTTCCAAATCTTTTTTAGTAACATCAATTTTAACCCCAGTTCCCGCAAAAGAAAAAAGTGGTTTCAAAACGTAATTTTCTAAATCCTCTGGAATTTCTTTCAAATCTGAAAGATATGAGGATTCTGGAATATACTTCGACTTAAAAAGTGGGAGACTAAACTTAGAAACTCGATAGAACCAGTTTGGATGTGAAACCCAAGTAGCACTATGTTCTGCTTTTAAGTCAAAGTTTAATTTTAAATCTGGATAATTTCTATCCAAATCATCAAATATCAATCTATTAAAGATTCTTTCAATCCCAATTTTCTTCCCATCAGCTTCATAATACAAATCCTTACCTGATTTTTTTATATTGCTTACACAAACTGCATCTATTCCCCAAAATTTCTTTGAAATTGCAAAGTCCAGTCTTGTTTTCTGTTTTTCAGGAGCTACTTCTAACAATACAACGTTTTTCGGATGAGAGTCTTCTAACAAGAAATTTTGCATTTCTTGCATATATGTCATAGTATTAAGCCTGTTAAAAAACTCACTGAACCCTTTCTGAACATCAAAATGTTTCTTGTATTTGCTTGCTAAATAAGATTGATACGCAAATAGAGACGGAAATCCCTGTAGTTCAATCAATTGTGGCTCATACTCTCCGTCTTGGTTTTCTGTAACTGCAAAATCTATAGCCAGGCAATTAGGTCTTTTGTTTTCATTGGGAATCAAATGATTATTTGGAATAGCCCTTTGTGTTTTTTCTAAAAAATCTTCCTTTCTAATTACATCAATAATGCCATTACACGCATCTAATATTTTAATTTTCAGCTCTTTATTAACAAAAATAGGCGATTCTGCAACTCTAAAATCAAGTGCGAAAGGAAAATCTTTCTCAATATCAGCTAAAAGGTTTCGATATTTTTCTTCAGAAAACGAAGTATTAAAATATTCTCTAGGTTCGGTTACCATCTTTTTATTTGTTAATTAAAGCGAATTTTCCTTGGAAGGCATGTTCCAGAAAATTTGGCAATACTACTGATTCTGTAAGCATTATCTTGTCTGGATCTTCAAGATGCTTAATCATGTTACGGTATTTTAACTCACCATAACTTGCTATAACAGCATTTCGTTTTTCTTCAGTTTTAAAATATCGGTGCATTCCTTCTGCGTCAGCTTCAGGGTGAAACTGCGTCCCAATTATTTCCGGCGTAAATCTTATGGCCATTATTGCCCTTTCTAAAGGAATATGGGGGCGATATTTTTCAATACAAAGTATTTTTGCTCCTGAAGCTTTTATTTTTTTCTTATCTGGCATAATCGCTTGATAGTCACGAGAATCTACTGCCCAAAAAGGTTCATCAAGTCCAAAGAATACACTCTCATGCATTGCTGGCTCTAATTTATGGATTGGCATTACGCCAAATGAGGTAGATTTTCGTTTATTAATTACGCCAAATTCAAAATACTGAAAAAGCAACTGAAACGAGTGGCAAATCGCAAAAAGCGGCTTTTTGATTTCATTCTTCTTATTGTAATTTATTAATTCATTAATAAAGCCAAAATAGTTTTTCTCCCAATCATGGCCTTCAATCAATGGACTTCCAGGGCCACCAGTAGAAATATACGCATCAAATTTTTCTAGTACTGGTAATTCTTGGCCTTTTCTAATATTAAAAATAGAATAATTGCTTTCAATTATTCCTTTTGAAATTAAAAACTGCTGAACAATACTCTTAATACAACGCATACCTTCATTGGGCACATCATCGTATAAATCTAATATCGCTATTCTAAATTCTAACATTCTTTGGTTTGAAGATGAATTGCAAATTTCGCACAATTCTACTTAAAGTCCGAATTTTGTTTCATTTACTATGTAATCTACCACAGCGTTGAAATCGTTAGTGTCTTCATACACTTTTAGCTGTCTATCCGCACCTGTGCCATTTTTCAAGATTTCGTAGACGTAGTTTACTTCATCCATAGAGCCTAATTCCTCGGCTGTTTCTTTTATGAAATCTAAAAGTTCATCGGCTAATTCGCGATAAGTTACTTCTTTTTCTTTTCCAAAATCTATCAAATTTGCCCCAATACCATATCTAGCGGCCCGCCATTTGTTTTCACTTACTAAGTATCTCGGATAAGGTCGAAAACTCAAGTTTTGTTGCCTTAATTTATACAATTTAGCAATTAATGCTTGCATAATGGCAGCTAAACAAATGGTTTCGTCAACCCGCATGGGTACGTCACAAATTCTAAATTCAATAGTCGGAAAAAACGGATGTAGCCTTAAATCCCACCAAATTTTCTTTCCATTATCTATGCAGCCAGTTTTTATTAAAAGATTCAAATAGGAATCGTATTCGGCAGCTGATTCAAAATGTTCAGGAATACCAGTTCTCGGAAATTTGTCAAAAACTTTGGCTCTGTAACTATGAAAACCAGTATTTCGTCCACACCAAAAAGGAGAATTTACAGATAAAGCAAAAATGTGAGGCAAAAAATACCTTGCCTGATTCATAATTTTTATAGCGTCATCTCGATCTTCAATTCCAACATGCACATGCAAGCCAAAAATTAGATTCCCTCGAGCCACATCCCGCATTTCGTCGATAAGCTTATTATATCTATCATCTTCGGTGATAAGTTGATGTTGCCAATCAGAAAATGGATGCGTTCCTGCTGCAGCAATATGCAAATTTTGCTTTGTAGCCAAATCCAATAGCATCCGTCTCAAATAAGTGACTTCCTCTCTGGCCTCTTGAATATTATGACAGATATTAGTACCAACTTCAACCACAGCTTGATGCATTTCCTGCTTAATCCGCTCTTGAAGTATCGTTTTGCCACCTTCTACTATCTTCGACATGTGCGATTTTAGTTCTCGGGTTTCAGGGTCAATGGTCTGGAATTCTTCTTCAATTCCAAGGGTAAACAATCCCATTTTATTTGGTCTTTTTGGCTTTTACACTCTTTTTAACTACACTTTCTGAAGGCTTTACCGCTGAAGCATTTGAAATAAAACTACCCCAAGTACAATTATCTTGTCCCATTTTTACAGATTGAGCCTTTTCGATTGCAAAATTTGCGGCATTTTCAACAACCCATTCGAAGTTTTCTGTTCCTACAGAATTTATATCTGCATCAGGAGCAGGGTTACAGAAATCTATTGCATATGGAATTCCATCTCTTACGGCAAATTCTACTGTATTAAAATCATATCCTAAAGCTTGGTTTAACCTTAAAACATAATCGGTAATAGTTGCCATAAGTTTTTTATGCTCTTCACCTTGGGTTTTAGGCTGGGTGGCATATCGCAAATGATGAGGATTTAGAGGTTCATAAGGCATAACATGTACATATTTGCCTCCTATACAATAGCATCTATAATAATCTGTGAAGATAATTTCTTCCTGAAGCATCATGACCAGTTGCCCTGTTTCGTTGTGCTTTTGCCATAAATCATCAGGACTGTCTACGCGATATACACTTTTCCAACCCCCACCAGAGTGCGGCTTCATGTATGCTGGAAAACCTATTCTATCAAACATATATTGCCAATCCAAAGGCATTTTTAAATTTCGAAAAGACTGATCACCTGTATCATCTGGTCTTTCTTTAGACGGCAAAAGAACAGTATGGGGTACTGGTATTCCCATTTTTACTGCTAAACAATTGTTGAAGTATTTCTCGTCAGCACTCCACCAAAAGGGGTTATTGATGACGGCTGTACCGCATAGTGCAGCATTTTTCAAAAAAGCCCTATAAAATGGAACATCCTGCGAAATTCTGTCTATAATAACTGCATATTCAGAAGCTACACCTTGTTCGGCTTTGTCAATCAAAACTGGTTCAGCAATGATATCCCTTCCTCCAGTTTTTTGATTTACTCTATCTATAAATGCCCATGGAAAGGTGTTTTCCATACCAAAAAGTATTCCTATTTTTTTCATTTTTGTTTATTGATTAAAGATACCAGAAAGATACTCAGGAAAAGCCATGTTCCAAAGCGGCCAATCATGGCTAGCCCATTTTTTTTCATCGTACCAATGTCCTATGCTTTTATTATTTAAAATTTGAGAAAATCTAAATGTTTCGTTTCTGCAAATATCCCAATCCGAAGTTCCTAAAACTACTTTCAGGTGATTGTACTTCCAAGATTCCACGTTTGGAACAAAATCTACAGGATTATTAAAATATACATTGTCATCATAATACCCTTCCATAAAACTACGGATATCATATGAACCACTCATTCCTACAACAAAAGCAGCTAAATCAGGTTTTTTAAAGGCGAAATTTATAGCATGATATGCACCAAAACTACAGCCTGCCAAACCGATTCTATGTACACTGTTCTCTTTTTGGATTTCAGGAATTAATTCGTCTGCTAAAAATCTTGTATACAATTCATAATTGTAGGCTCTATCATGTGGGCTGATATTTTTTCCATAAAAAGTTTCGAAGTCAATTGTCCCAATATTATAAACTTTGATTTTTCCTTCATTTATAAATCCTGAAACGCTATTCAACAGTCCCATGTCACGATTTTGATTTGCAGAGCCCATCGACGTTGGAAACATTAAAATTGGAAAACCCCAGTGACCGGTCACAAATAAATCTAATGATCTGCCTAAAATATGTGAGTAAAAATTTACGTGGCGTTCTTGCATAGTTTGTTAAATTTGCATTTTGGATTCAAAATCAAAATTATTTTTTATTAATCAAAAGAAAGCTACAGTTTTTTTTGAATAAACTCAGTATAATAATTGGACAAGCAGAAATACCATATTTTAAAAAACAATAAAATTTCGTCTGTTTTCTTGAAAAGAGACGTTGTTTATGATTTAATTATTCCAAGTTCTAGTTACTTTATAGAAAGCGTTCCAACTCTATTAATGAACGACGGTCAGGATTATGAGCAGCTTGAATTGGAAACATTGGCAAGGAATCATTATCAAAATGGAGGAGAGGCTTTTGTCTTTGTAGGAATCCATACCAATGAAAATCGTCTCAAAGAGTATGGCACCTCCAATATCCCTGACTACAAAGGCCGAGGGAGTTTAGCCACAGCATATATGAATTTTATAGTTTCTGAATTACTCATTTCTCTCAGAAATAATTATCCAATCATAGTAAATTTTTCAAAAACAGGATTTTGTGGGTTTTCTTTAGGAGGTTTGTCGGCTATTGACATTGCATGGGAGAATCCACATTTGTTTTCAAAAGTTGGTGTTTTTAGTGGTTCATTTTGGTGGAGAGATAAAGCCTATGAAGATGGATATCAAGATGATATAGATAGAATAATGCATAACAAAATCAGAAATTCTGAACATAAAAAAGGACTGAAGTTTTGGTTTGAATGTGGCACAAATGATGAAACTGCAGATAGAAACAATAACGGAATTATTGATGCTATAGAAGACACTTTGGATTTGATTTCTGAATTAAGAAAGAAGAATTATTCTGATGAAGATATAACTTATGTAGAGGTCAAAGGTGGCGAACATAATTTTGGAACGTGGAAAAAGGTATTTCCAAATTTCTTAGAGTGGTTTTTGAAAAATTAAATTTTAGTTAGAAATTCAATTGTATCAATATCGTCAGCATAGTCTGCCAATCCTGGTGATTGACTTAGACCGAAACCATACGCTTTATTTATCTCTTGTAAATCCGAAACGATTACCTGGATTTGGTCTTTATGTAAGCCTAAGATTGACTTTAAGCTTTCGACATCATCATAATATTCAAAAAACAAAGTAGAAATAGGAGAGGAGAGAGCTGTATCTTCTTTTAGCAGTAAAAAACCATTGTCTAAATGCTCTACTCTATTTACCAAATAGATAGACTTCATGTAATCATAGTTATTGTTGTATTTTGAATGCATCAAAATTGTGTTCCAATATTCAACAGATTCGAAGAAAGTTGTAAAGTCATAACCACGAGGCACAAATAGCTTAGCTACATTTCTACATCCCAATCCAAAATAAGAGAAAATATCATTTCCTAGATTAGATAATTGAATTTTGGATTCATTTCCCGATAAAATAGCAACCGAGGTTCGATTTTTTCTAATAATATGAGGTTTAGAAGCAAAGTAATAATCAAAATATCTAGAAGTGTTGTCGCTTCCTGTAGCTATAAAAGCATCAGAATCATTCAATCTATCCGCTAAGATTAAATATTTTTCGATTTCAGGATTTATCACAATCATCTCCTTTAATAAATATCTAATCAATACTTCGTCTTGTGTACTTGCTTTATAAATAGCAATATGTCCCATCAAAATCACATGAATCAAATCCTGAATTCCGACCAATGGGATATTTCCTGCAGCCACAATTCCAACTTTTTTTGGCGATTTGGGCGTGAAAATATCGGAATTATAAGATTTGACAAATTCAAGTATTTTATCATTGTTCAAATAATGATTAATAACACTTTCAATAGACTTTATTAAATTGTCTAAAGTAAACCAACCGTTTTTAGATTTTGCATACGACAACACCGACAAAAACTCTTCTGAAGCCTTCTTTTTATTTAATCTGTTTCCAAGCTCACTAAATAGTACTATTCTGTCTTCTAATTTCATTATTTTTATAAAAAAATACCCAATGTTCAAATTCAGAACAAAAATACAAAGGATGTAAAACTTTGAAGAATTATATTTGTATTAAGTTTAAAAACATAAGATTTTCTCAAATGGCAATAATAATAACAGACGAGTGTATAAACTGCGGAGCTTGTGAACCAGAATGTCCTAATACTGCAATTTACGAAGGTGGTATTGAGTGGACTTATGGAGGTGGAACCAAATTGTCTGAGGTAGACTTCGGCGACGGTACCATTATTAAAGGCACCGCCAATATGAAACCTGTATCTGATGAGTTTTACTATATAGTATCTGATAAGTGCACAGAATGTACGGGTTTTCATGAGGAACCTCAGTGTGCTGCGGTATGTCCAGTAGACTGCTGCGTACCGGACCCTGACAATGTGGAAGATTTAGAAACACTACAAGCCAAGAAAGCCTGGCTTCACGGAGAATAATTTTATTAAAACCGCAATCAAACATTGCGGTTTTTTTTTTTTCTTATTTTATAAAACTAAGTTTCCAATTAATACTTTTACCATCCTACCCTTTCCAAAAGCATTTTTTTAATATCCAAAAAGGCTTTCTTCACTAGGGTTTATCCTCGACTTTACAATTTAGCTTATAGATTCTCTCTTATATCTTTAGACAATTCGTTATATTTTACTGTAAAATCAAAATTGTACTATTCAATATCTAAAATATTGCCCAAAAGACAACTTTTAAACTCCTTTAGATTCATAAAAGCAAGGGCATCAGCAAAATAAGTATGGATAGATATATATAATCAGAATAATATTTTGCAAAAAAAGGATATGGCAAAATTTATGTCACTTTTATCTAAATTTAAAAAAAATCTAGTTTTTAGCTTATTTTTATAGTACTATTCAAAGAATATATATTTTTTTTAAAGAAATATGTAATTTTTTAAACCTATTTATTTGACAAATGTATTTTTTTGATAGAAGTTTGTTGAAAAATATAACATAAGAATTTTTTAATCAAACCAAAGAAAATTATGAAGAAAGTGTATTTTACAATTTTTAGCCTTGCAGTAATGTTAAACGTTTCTGCTGCTGAAAACCCAACAAAGCCAAGTAAAAGTGAAAAAGCTAAAGATGAGAAAGCTAAAGTCGAAACTCCCGCTGTTGAAGACGAAAAGCCAAATCCTTTAAGTTTCAGCGGGTATGTTGATACTTACTATTTTGCAAACTTTAATGGGGTTCAATCTAATTTAGGGGCATCAGGATTCGAAAGAATTTTTGATCAGAAAGCTAACAACTTTCAAGTAGGTTTGGCTCAGCTGAAAACTACTTATACTACAGATAAAGTGACAGGAGTAATTGACCTTACTTTTGGTAATCACGGAGATTTAGGAAATTATGGAAATGCTTTAAGTCCAATGGGTTCTCAGTTTGGAACAACAGGCCTTGCAATCAAACAAGCATACATGACTTGGGCAATGACAGATAAAATTTCACTTACTGGTGGACAGTATGGTACAAACGTAGGTTATGAAGTTATTGATGCTCCCGCAAACTTCAACTACTCTCTATCAAATATGTTTGGTAATGGACCATTCTATCATACAGGTGTAAAGCTAGATGTTGCTCCAACTGACAATTTCGCATTTATGTTGGGTTTAACAAATGGTCTTGATAGCAAAGATGATAATAACAAATCAAAAGGCTTTCAAGCACAAGTTTCATTTAATCCTGTAGAAAACTGGAGTGTTTATTTAAACTACTTCGGATCTGACGAAGGTGTTGATGAGAAAAATGTAGTTTCATGGTATGATTTAACTACTTCTTTCCAAGTAACTGAGAAGTTTTTAGTAGGTGTAAATGCTGTAACTGGTAAAAACAATACTGGAACTTGGGGTGGAGCTGCTTTGTACTTAAATGGTTATGTTTCTGAGAAATTTGCTATAGGAACACGTCTTGAGTATTTCAGCAATAAAGATGGTGGAATATATTTAGTAGATGCTGATGGTGCTGGTGTTTCAACAACCGGAATAACTATTACAGGAAATTATGATGTATCTCCAAACTTAAAATTAAAGCCAGAATACAGATTTGATTCTTATAAGAATGAGGCTGGCACTTTCCAACTTTACGATAAAGCCGGAGCATTGACAAAGAAATCTCAATCAACATTGGGAGCTGCTTTGATATTCTATTTCTAATCGTATTCTTTTCTTTTGTACAACAAATAACAATATAAATTTATGAGCGAAACAGCAATTAAACCCGCGTATGCCCCAATTGCAATATTGGCAGCGGTAACAGTCCTAGCCTTGGTTTTTCCTTCGATCCCTGGTGCTATTATTACAGAAGGAATAGATAGTGGCGATACAGCATGGATGCTAGTAGCTTCTGCTCTTGTACTGATTATGACGCCAGGCTTAGCGTATTTTTATGGCGGCATGGTAAATACAAAAAACGTTATTTCTACAATGCTTCAAAGTTTTATTGCTATGGGTGTTATTTCCATCGTTTGGGTGGTAGTAGGCTATAGCTTAGCTTTTGGAGAAAGTATCGGGGGATTTGTAGGAAATCCATTTACACATTTTATGATGAAAGGCGTATTAGATGCTGAGCCATGGGGAACTATACCAGCAATAGTATTTGCATTCTTTCAGCTGAAATTTGCTGTGATTACTCCTGCATTAGTAACTGGCTCAATGGCAGAACGTATCAATTTCAAGTCGTATGTTGTATTTATGATTCTTTTTAGCATTTTTATTTATGCTCCATTGGCTCATATGACTTGGGCTTCGGGTGGATTTCTATTCGAAATGGGTGTATTGGATTTTGCTGGAGGAACAGTAGTTCACATGTCGGCTGGTTGGGCGGCACTTGCTGGAGCTATTTATTTAAAACGTCGTAGGTCACATGTAGAGGGAAGTTTTCTTCCGCCAGCTAATATCCCTTATGTTTTACTAGGCACTGGATTGTTATGGTTTGGTTGGTTTGGTTTCAATGCTGGCTCAGCATTAGGTGCTAATCCACTGGCAGCATTGGCATTCTCAACTACAAATACTGCGGCAGGTGCGGCAGGTATAGCTTGGGTTTTGTTTGATGCAGCACGAGGTAAAAAAGTTTCTGCTCTTGGATTTTGTATTGGTGTTGTTGTCGGCCTAGTTGCCATTACGCCAGCTGCGGGATTTGTAACAATTCCTCATGCATTAGTTATCGGTGTTGTGGCTTCAATAATATCAAACTTTTTAGCACATTATAAAACCAAAACAGCCTTAGACGATACGCTTGACGTTTTTCCTTGTCATGGAGTTGGCGGTATGGTTGGTATGGTTTTTACAGGCGTTTTTGCTTCATCAGCAGTTAACAGTGCTGTGACCGATCAAGGTTTATTTTTTGGAGATGCTACTTTGTTCATTAAGCATTTGGTAGCACTTGTATTGGTTTCAGCATTTGCTTTTATTATGTCTTTCATTATTTTGAAATTAACGGATATCTTAGTTCCAATGAGGGTTTCGGAGAGAGACGAATTATTAGGCTTAGATGTTAGTCAACATGATGAGCAATTATTAGAAGCATAAAATATTATATTTGCAAAAAAATCACAATTTATTGTGGTTTTGTTGTACTCCAATAGCAAAATACCCGTCTCTTGATGGGTATTTTCTTTTTATATTAACTCCAAAATAGTTAATTCCATTATTGCAATTACATCCAACATAAATTGTTTTTTTTACTTCCGATTAGTGAAATTTCTTTATACTAAATACTCCCGAATATTTTTTTAAGCAAGGCTTGCTAGAAAAAAATTAATTGTATTATTTCTATAAATCTATTTGAAAAAACAACTTGTGTTATATCCAAAATTTCGAAAATACCCCAGGGATAGACATTTCTAATAAAAAGTAAAATATTTAGAATATTTCTTAAAGAATTCACTACTTGTCGTGTAAATTTTTAAAATACACTAAAAATAGGTTTCATAAATTGAATATTTTTTTTAAAAAATGAAACAATTGTACTAAATACATTAAAATATAACTATTCTAATATTATGTATATCTATAATTATATATAATTTTGAAAATTTAAAATAATCAAAATTTTAAAAGATTATTTTTAAATTAATCGCAATAATATTTTGATATTAACCAAAAAAGTATTTTTTTTGTATGTCAATCTTCCAATCTAAATAATTAGATACTTTCTAAATATTTAGTAATGGAAATTAAAAGTCAGTAGATATTTTTTTTGTATTTTTTTTATATTTACTTACTGTCAAATTTTATTCATTTAAGTATTATTTACCTTTTAAACAAAGATTTATTTTTTATGAAAAGAGTTGAAGCAATTATTAGAAAATCCAAGTTTAATGCGGTTCAAGAAGCACTGCATGAAGGAGGAATCGACTTCTTAACTTATTGGGAAGTGAGAGGTCAAGGTAAAGTTGTAGAAGAGCGTTCATACCATGGCATGCTTTACAACACCAGCATAATTGAGAGAATATTAATTAGTTTCTATTGTCAAGATCAAAATGTTGATAAAGCAATTAAGTCAATAATTTCAGCTGGTCACACAGGAGAAATCGGAGATGGAAAAATATTCATTTCAGATGTTGAAAAAGCAATTAAAATAAGAACATCTGAAGAAGGAGCTGCTGCTCTTAACTAATAAATTAATAATTAAACCAAAGAAAATTATAACAATATGGAAGAAATTTCGACATCGATAACAGAAATAACCAATTCTATTAACAGTTTGTGGGTATTAATAGCCACCTGTTTGGTTATGTTTATGCAAGCGGGTTTCGCTTTAGTTGAGGTGGGCTTTACAAGAGCAAAAAATGGAGCTAATATTTTAATGAAAAACTTGCTGGACTATGCTGTTGGCTCATTAGCTTTCTGGTTTATAGGCTACAGTATCATGTTTGGAGAGGATATGTCAGGTATGATGGGCAAAGTGACCTTGTTTTTTGGTGATGATACAATGGATGGGCTTCCTCCTTATACTACACTTATGTTCCAAACAGTATTTGCAGCAACAGCCGCAACTATAGTTTCTGGAGCTATGGCAGAAAGAACAAAATTTGCGGCATATCTAGTATACAGTGTATTTATTACTTTAATAATCTACCCAGTTTCAGGACACTGGACTTGGGGTGGTGGATGGTTATCAGAAATGGGATTTATTGACTTTGCTGGATCGACTGTTGTACACTCAGTGGGTGGTTGGGCTGCACTTGTAGGTGCTTACTTAGTTGGCCCAAGAGTTGGTAAATTTATAAAAGGAAAGCCTGTAGCTATTCCTGGCCATAATTTAGTTTTGGGAACTTTAGGGGTATTCATTCTTTGGTTAGGCTGGTTTGGATTTAATCCAGGATCTCAATTAGCAGCCGTAGGTAAAGATAATGCAATTGCTGTTTCTCATATTTTTGTTACAACAAATCTTGCTGCAGCAGCAGGTGCTGTTGCTTCAATGATAATCTCTTGGTTTAGATACAAAAAACCATCACTTTCAGTTACTCTAAACGGTGCGTTGGCTGGACTTGTTGGAATTACTGCTGGTTGTGCAGCAGTTTCTGCAGGCAGTGCCGTTATCATAGGTGTAATTTGTGGTGTTGTTTTAGTTTTCGCTTTAGAATTTATTGAGAAATTCTTAAAAATTGATGATCCTGTTGGAGCAATTTCAGTACATGGAGTTTGTGGTGCATTAGGAACACTTTTAGTTGGAGTTTTCGCAACAGAAGGTGGTTTAATCAATGGTGGCGGATTTGCTCAGTTGGGAGTTCAAGCAATCGGTGTATTCTCTACAATGGGCTGGGTTGTTGTAACTTCTTTTGTATTATTCAAAGCAGTTCAATTGACTATTGGCTTAAGAGAATCCGATAGAGTTCAAGAAGAAGGACTTGATATTTATGAGCATGGTGAGACTATTTATAATAACATCTAAATGACCTAAACCTATAATTACAAAAACCTCAGCGAAAGCTGAGGTTTTTTAGTTTTAATTAAATAAGCAAATCTGATATCCATCTTATTGGTGGTGTTCAAAAGTTTCGATTTCTTCTATTTCAACCTGCATATCTGAATTGATATTTATTAGCCTCACTGTTTTCATGTCATTTATCAATAGTGGATCGTATTTAGCTACCACTTTTATATAATTTTCAGTAAAACCGTTCATAAAGCCTTCATTTTCTTCTGATTCGAAAAGAACTAAGCCAGTTTTTTCTAAATTCTGCTCATAAAAGGCTCTTCGTTTTTTCTCTGATAATATGTGAAGCATTCTCGATCGTTCTGCCCTTTTGTTCTGAGCTACAATTGGCCTAATTTTTAAAGCTTCTGTATTTTCTCTTTCAGAATATGTAAAAACATGCAAATAGCTAATATCAAGTTCATTTAAGAAATTATAGGTTGTCAAAAACTCATCATCAGTTTCACCAGGATGACCAACTATAACATCAACACCTATACAACAGTCAGGCATTATTTCTTTTATCTTACTGACTCTTTCTTGGTACAATTCTCTTTTATAGCGTCTTTTCATCAATCCTAAGACCTTATTTGAGCCAGACTGCAACGGAATATGAAAATGAGGAACAAATCGCTTAGAAGTTGACACGAACTCAATAATTTCGTTAGTAAGCAAATTAGGTTCTATGCTAGATATCCTGAACCTTTCAATACCTTCCACATTATCCAATGCTTTTAATAAATCCAAAAAAGTCTCCTTTCTTTGGCCTTTTATAAGTCCGAAATCACCAATATTTACACCTGTCAATACGATTTCTTTTACATCATTTGCAGCAATTTCATTTGCAGCTTTAACGATATTTTCGATAGTGTCAGACCGACTGGCTCCTCTTGCCAATGGTATGGTGCAGTAGGAGCAGGGGTAATCGCATCCATCCTGCACTTTCAGGAAAGTCCGAGTACGATCATTTAAAGAAAAAGAAGTATGATAATCTAAATCAACGTTTATTGAAGTGGCAAAAACTTTATTTTGAGGAAAGACATGAGAGGCTTGTTTCTCAAAAGTCCCAATAATCTCATGAAGTCTAAATTTTTCAGCAGCACCCAAAACTGCATCCACACCTTCTATTTCTGCTATTTCTTGTGGTTTAAGTTGGGCGTAACAACCTATTATTGCCACATAACCGTTTGGGTTAATTTTTTGTGCTTCTTTTACGATTTTTTTACACTTTTTATCAGCATTTTCTGTAACTGAACAAGTGTTAATAATAAACACGTCTGGCGTATCTTGAAACCCAACTTTACGAAATCCCTTCTCCTCAAAAGTTCGAGAAATAGTAGAAGTTTCGGAGAAATTAAGTTTGCAACCTAAAGTATAAAAAGCGACTTTTTTCATATTAAAACACCTTTCGCTACTTAGACTTTAATTAGCAAAAAGTAAAAAATGAGATTTTGAAGAAAAATTTCACAAAATTACAAACAAAAAGCCCCCAGAACAAAAGTTTTGGGGGCTTTGTATAGTATAGCTAAAGTACTCTAAATTATAATTTAGCAGTTTTTACAGTTTTGATAATTCTAGCAGCTACTTTGTAAGGATCAGCTGCAGAGTTTGGACGACGATCTTCTAACCATCCTTTCCATCCTTTCTGCACTGCAGCGATTGGAATTCGAATAGAAGCTCCACGGTCAGAAACTCCATAAGAGAATTGGTCGATAGATTGAGTTTCATGTTTTCCAGTTAATCTTAAGTGATTATCAGCACCATAAACTGCAATGTGTTCTTTTACAAAAGGAGCAAATGATTGACAGATAATATCATAAACTTCTTTGTTTCCAGCAGTTCTAAGGGCTGTATTTGAGAAGTTAGCATGCATACCAGATCCATTCCAGTCTGTGTCGCCAAGTGGCTTACAGTGATAGTTCACCCAAACGTTATATTTCTCACAAGTTCTTTCTAATAAATATCTAGCTACCCAGATTTCGTCTCCAGCTTGAGCTGCACCTTTCGCAAAACATTGGAATTCCCACTGTCCTGCAGCAACTTCAGCATTGATACCTTCAACGTTCAATCCAGCTTGAAGACACCACTCTAAATGCTCTTCGATAATATGACGACCGTAGGCATTTTTTGCTCCAACTGAGCAGTAGTATGGTCCTTGAGGACGAGGATAACCGTTTTCTGGGAATCCTAATGGTAAATTTGTATCACAATCATATAAGAAATACTCTTGTTCGAATCCAAACCAGAAATCATTGTCATCATCTTCAATAGTAGCACGGCCATTTGATTCATGAGGATCTCCATTAGAATCTAAAACTTCACACATTACTAAATAAGCAGGTGTACCTAATAAAGAACGCTCAGGATCTTTACAGATATAAACTGGCTTCAACTGACAGTCAGATGAGCCACCTGGAGCTTGCTCAGTAGATGAACCATCAAAAGACCACATATCACAGTCTTCTAATTTTCCAGAGAAATCGTTTTCTATTTTGGTTTTGCTTCTTAGGCTTTGAGTTGGTTTGTAACCGTCTAGCCAAATGTACTCTAATTTCGCTTTTGCCATTTTTTGTAGTAATTTTTTATTGATTCTGTTTTTCTTAAAGAATTATGTTACAAATATATCAGGATATCCAAAATATTATTTCTCTTTTGAAAAAAAAATGACCGTTTTATTCTATTTTATTCGAAAAATACAACTATTTATAGAAATATTAAGATTTGAAATTTTGAAAATTAGTATTTCAACTATTTTTTCGAAAATAAATACTTTTTGTAAGCCAAAAAGCTTGATTTTTAAGTAGTATTTTAAGAATTTTCTATTTTTTAATTGAAATAAGTTGATTTTTAAACTAGTTTTTGGAAATAATTAAACTTTTCAACCTCATTCATAAAAGGCTTCAAATTAATTTTTATTCTTTATTCAAAAACAACCTTATTATAATATGGAAAACTTCAACGATTTAGAAAATCTTGATATGACTTCTGTTGTAAGGCTTTTCCTTCCATTAAATCACTCGTTTTTTCTAATTCAGAATGCAACATTAATTGTTTGCCAACATTATCAAATAATATTTCTTTGTTAGGCTTCACATAACCAAAACCATTATTGAAAACAAAAAATGCCCAAGGTTTCACATTGGTTTTAAACAAATCTTTGCTCCAGACAAAATCAGCTGCATTGATTTTTAATTGACCAAGTAGTGAAGAAGGAATATCGATTTGCGATGAAATAGCTTCATAAACGAAATTGTTTTTTACTGCTCCGCCTGTCCAAAGCATCGGTATTTTAAAATTATCCAGTCTCTTACCGGTTTCTGGCAATTTGTGCCCATGATCGCCTACAACTATAATTAAGGTATTTTTCCACCAATCTGTAGTTTTAGCTTTTTCTATAAACTTTCCAAAACTTTCGTCTGAATAATTCAGAGAGTTTAAATATAAATCTACAGTGTTTTGACCCGTTATTTTAGTTTCTCTTGGAGTTTCGAAAGGTTCGTGACTACTTAATGTTAATAGTGTTGCAAAGAACGGTTTTTGAGAACTGCCTTTATGATCTTCTAAAAATTTATCAAAAATAAATTCATCATGTACACCCCATTTTGAAGTTACCAATTCATCTGGAAAATCATTCATATCTACTATTTTCTCATAATTTGAAGAAAAAAGGTAAGATTTGATATTTGCAAAATCCGTATCACCACCATAATAAAATTGAGTAGAAAATCCATTTTCGCTGAAGGTTCTACTCAAGACAGGCAATGAAGCTGATTTGGTAGGTAATTTAATAATTGATTCAGTCGGTTGAGTTGGATATCCACTTAATATGCTCGTTATGGCTTTATCTGTTCTATCACCCATAGCATAGAGGTTAGAAAAATAAATCCCTTCATTCTTTAATTTATTAAAATAAGGAGTAATTTCTACATTATTGTGATTCTGATCCACAGCTTTTTTAGTGAAACTTTCCCATATAATTATTAAAACATTAGGCTTTGGATTGTTAAGGACATATTTCTTTGGCAATTCACTTTTATATAGATTTTCAACTGTTTTGTCTAAATCATCTTTTGGAAGATAGGTATAAGGATTGACTTTGTTTGAAGAATTGTGAAGTAAAGAGCTAAAGAAATTCCAAGGGGAATTTAATGCCGAAATATTGGCAAAATTATTCTTCGAAAAATAAACTGAACTGTGGTTCATAGGAGCTATCCCAAATCCGCCTCGAATTGGAATAATTAATACTGCTACCATTAGTAGACCATAAATTAAAAATGGAAAGTTTTTGATATACTTCCAATCATAGATTTTATTAGCAATTATTCTGTAAACAATGTAACTGGCAACAATTAGTAATAGAATAAAACTTATCAACAATGGTATAACAGGAGAACTTTTCACAGAAGCCCAAGCTTCTTTTGGTGTTTTAAGATAGGCTAAAGGGGTTGCGTCTAATCTAAAAGACCAAATATTATAAACTTCTAAATCGACAACGATTATTAAAGTTATGATCATTGTTAATATAAAAGTGTATGAAAAAATGGTGTTTTGAAATAGACTTTTATTAATGAAATTTGAAAAAGTAACCCATAAAAAAGGAAATATACACAGGTAGCCAGCCATAGACAAATCCATTTTGAATCCATGCCAAAAAATCCCAAAAACAGTCTCAAGGGTAAGGTTTTTTGAATCTTCTATATGATAGGAAAGAAAAATTATCCTGGCTGCCAAAAAATAAATGGTCCAAAAAGAAAAATATATTAACATGAACCTTAACCTTTCTCTCATATATTTTACGATTTAATTTAAAAAGAAAAAAACAAATGCTTATTTTGCCTCAAATATAATTACAACAAACCATTTTTCTTAAAATATGTCCGAACTTAGATGGAAAGCGATTGATGTAGCACAAAATCGCACGATTCCAAAAATCAACATTCCGGAAGGCAAAGTAACTGATTTTTATGGCATTCACACCTTTACAGACGAGGCTATGAAAACCCTACTTTCACCAGATGCCTATAAAAAAGTTTCAAACGCTATAAGGACTGGAGATAATATTGAAGGCAATGTGGCAGACGAAGTAGCTTCGGCTATGAAATCATGGGCCATTTCAAAAGGTGCCACGCACTATACCCACTGGTTCCAACCATTGACCGGCGGAACTGCCGAAAAACATGATGCTTTTTTTGATATTTCGTTTGACGGTCACGCCATCGAGAAATTCAAGGGTAGTGCATTGGTTCAGCAAGAATCAGATGCTTCGTCTCTTCCAAACGGGGGAATCAGAGAGACTTTTGAGGCCAGAGGATATACCGTTTGGGACCCTAACTCACCAGCATTTATAAGCTACAATAGTTCTGGTACGGGTACTTTATGTATTCCTAGCATCTATTTTTCATACACAGGAGAGCTTTTAGATGCTAAAACGCCATTGTTAAACTCTACGATTGTTTTAGACAAAGCAGCAACTGCAGTTGCCAATATTTTTGACAGAAATGTTGAAAAAGTAACAGCAACTTGTGGTATTGAACAAGAGTATTTCTTGGTAGATAAAGCACTTTATTCTTCTCGCCCTGATTTGATAATGTGCGGGAGATCAGTATTTGGTCATTCGCCTGCCAAGGGTCAACAGCTTGAAGACCATTACTTTGGGTCGATTCCACCAAGAATCAATGCCTTTATGGTGGATTTTGAGATTGAAGCTTTGAAAATTGGAATACCAGTAAGAACCCGTCATAATGAAGTGGCTCCAGGTCAATTTGAAGTAGCACCGACATTTGAGGAAATAAACTTGGCTTGCGATCATAATATTCTTTTGATGGATATAATGAAAAAAACGGCCATGAAACATAATTTCGAAGTTCTTTTTCATGAAAAACCATTCGCAGGCATAAACGGAAGCGGAAAACACAATAACTGGTCTATTAAAACAGACACAGGAGTAAATCTATTGGGACCAAGTACAAAACCTAAAGAAAGTTTGCGTTTTGTTACATTTTTGGTAAACATCGTAAAGGCAGTTTACGAGAATGCAGACATGCTTAGAGCCACTGTGGCCACTGCAGGAAACGAACATAGACTTGGGGCAAATGAGGCTCCACCTGCAATCATTTCAGTATTTTTAGGCACTCAAATGACCAAGGTACTTGAGGATATTGAAAACAAAGAAATAATTGAAATTGAAAAAGGTGAAAATGCCTATATAAAATTAGGTTTAAATAGAATTCCTTCTGTTTTGCTTGACAACACAGACAGAAACAGAACTTCACCTTTTGCTTTTACAGGAAATAAATTCGAATTTAGAGCGGTTGGGTCCTCAGCTAATTCGGCTACTCCAATGATGGTTTTGAATACCATTGTAGCTAAGCAATTAGAAGCTTTCAGAAAAGAATATGATTTAGAAAGAGAAAGAGATCCTTCTAAAAAAGAAGGCATTATCTTGAAAATTCTGAAAAAATACATCAAAGAATCAAAGGATATTTTGTTTGAAGGCAATGGCTATTCTAAAGAATGGGAAGATGAAGCTGCAAAGAGAGGATTGTCAAATATTAAAGATGTACCAGATGCCTTAAAAGCTTATATTTCTGAACAAACAATCGAACTTTTTGAGTCCATGAAGGTGTTGACTCAACGAGAACTTCATGCACGCTATGAAATTAGATTGGAGAATTACATCAAGAAAATTCAGATTGAGTCTCGTGTAATAGGAGATTTAGCTCAAAATCATGTAGTTTCTACTGCAATTAAATATCAAACCAGATTGGTTCAAACCGCAAAAGCTTTGATAGATTTGGACATGAAAGATGAAGCTGAGCCGATTGTTTCTATTATTAAAGATATTTCGAAACATGTAAACGTGATATCAAAAAATGTTAAAGATATGACGGATGCTCGTAAGAAAGCGAATAATACGGAAGAGCTTACCGAAAGAGCAAAAATGTATTCAAACGATGTCAAGACATATTTTGATATAATTCGAAAAAGTGTTGATAAATTAGAGCTCATCATTGACGATGAGGATTGGCCATTAACCAAATATAGGGAACTTTTATATATAAGATGATGATGATGAACGACGGTTTTAAACAAGAAGAGATTGACCAATTGAAAGCGGAATGCGAAGATGAAGGTCAGAGTTTTGTGCTGGTAGAAGATGAGGAGGATTTTGATGATGAAAGCGAGTTCGCACATTTCCAGTTTGTGGGCATGCACGAAGGAAAAGAAGTGATTTATGATGCACTTTTGAGTACCTTGTCTCTTCACCATAGTAGTTTACTTTATGAAGAAGCTGAGAAAAAAGTAGTTAAAATTTACAAGGATTTTGTGCCGTTTGAAGAAAGGGTAGAAGGCGTAAAAGTAAACGAAGAAGCTGAGCAAATGATAGAAGAGCTCATAGAGGAAATGGAAGACGAAGAAACTATAAAAGTTTCAGAATTTGTGGAGATAGAATTGGATTTTGAATATGGAATCGGGCTTGATATTGCATTGAATGTTGAAGAAATTACTGTTGAGGTAATTGAGGATTTCATTAAAAATTTCAATGCTGGAACAGTAAAATTAGACAAGACGCTCTACAGCTTTAAGCATGGTTTCGAAGACGAAGATTGATTTTCTGTTTTATTGTCCTGATATTGAGAAGAATAGATGTTTAGATTTGGCTGACTCAATGCATGTGGCTAAAGTTCTTCGCAAAAAACAGGGAGATATTATTCAAATAACGGATGGAGTAGGGGGCTGGTACAGATGTGCTGTATCAGACCCTAATCCCAAAGCTTGCAAGTTTGAGATATTAGAAGAACAGAAAGAATATAACAAAGCAAAAAGGGAAATCTACATCGCTATTTGTCCTACAAAAAATGCAGATAGAATCGAATATTTTATTGAAAAGTCTATTGAAATTGGTGTTAGTGGAATTTTCTTCCTAAAAACGCAAAATACGTATCCAAAGAAAATAAATAATGAGCGATTCCGAAAAATAGCCATTTCGGCGATGAAACAATCTTTGAAAGCCTATTTGCCTTTTTTAAGTGAATTAATTTTATTTTCTGATTTTTTGAAAAAACATTCTGAATTTGAACAAAAAGTGATTGCTCATTTAGCAAATGACGCAGAAGATATTATTTCACTTGATATAAAAGACAAAATATTGGTTTTGATAGGACCAGAAGGAGATTTTTCAACATCTGAAATACAAATGGCGAAAGAAAGTGGTTTTAAAAATATAACTTTGGGACAAAATAGATTAAGAACAGAAACAGCTGGAGTATTGGCAGCAAGTATCCTGAATTTAAAATTATGAGAAAATTAGTATTCGCATTTTTAGCTTTATTTACTTTCAATTTTGCATTTTCTCAAATGTACACATTGAAAATTGCGAAGTTGAAATACAATGGAGGAGGAGATTGGTATGCCAATAAAACTTCTTTGCCTAATCTTATTAATTTTTGTAATAAAAACCTAAAGACCAATATATTTCCTGAAGAAGATATAATTGAGCCAGGTGATAAAAAACTATTTCAGTATCCATTTGTGCACATGACTGGTCATGGAAATGTGACTTTCTCAGAACAAGAAGCTAAAAATCTTAGGAATTATTTGATAGCAGGAGGTTTTTTGCATATTGATGACAACTATGGCCTAAACCAGTTTGCAAGAAGAGAAATGAAAAAAGTTTTTCCTGAACACGATTTTGTTGAGATTCCATTTTCTCATCCAATTTATCACCAGAAATATCAATTTAACAAAGGTTTACCAAAAATTCACGAACATGACAATAAACCACCTCAAGGTTTTGGAATAATACATGAAGGTAAATTGGTATGTTTTTTTACTTTTGAATGTGATTTAGGAAATGGATGGGAAGATCAATCCATTTACAATGACCCGGAAAGTACAAGACAAGAAGCTCTAAAAATGGGAGCAAATTTGGTACAGTTTGCCTTTACAAATTATTGATATATTTCTTCAAGAATTTGTTTTCCCACCGAAGGTTTGAAATGCGAGCCTTCGTAATAATTTCCTAAATAATTGGTATATTTATTCTTTCCTGAATAATTATAAACCCTATTTTTTCCGAAATATATATTCAGGATTTCTAAATCCAAAGCGTTATAATCTCTTTGGTCATACAGCGGAGCAATAATAATCTTGTAGTCCGTTTTGTTTCTTTTAAAAATCTCAGCAATTTTTTTCAAATTCTCAATATGATATTTCTTTATGGAAGCTTCCAACATTATTGGCGAATTTGTTCTTTTAGGAAACTCGTCAGATTTATAATAGTTTAAAGAATCAGCATTGATTTTTGCTATATTTTCTGGAAAGAGAAAGTTGTTATTGGGAGTTGTATAAAAATATTTAAACTTAAAAAACTCATCCATATAAGGCCTGAAAGTTTTAAATATCTTCAAATCGAAAAAGGAAACAAAATATTGTTTTTTGAAAAAAGACTTGAAAAAGATCAAATGATATTGAAAGAAATTGGTTGAATCATCCCACCTATAGTCTTTCAAATGTACAATGGATTCAGATTTGTCAAATTTTTCACTAAAAGTGTCATTATCTATTAATACAATGGCATTTTTTATTTGATTTCCATTTTTCTCGATAAACGCTAATTTTTCAGCGATTCCCGAGATATTGTCATTGAAAGAATCAAAATGATATGGGTTTGCATCATTAATATTTTTGCCAAAATCTTCAGTTAAAAATGCACTTGACCTAGAACTTCCAAAAATGAATGATTTAAAATTGAATTTTGGATTATTATTTAAAAATGTCTGCGTACTTATTCTGTTTCTATTGTAAGTTTTCAAAAAATTACTTCCGTAGTCTTCATAATTATATAAAACATGGAATGGGTCAAAAATAAAATAACTAATAGCCAATATCCAGATTGGAAGACCAAACAAAAAAAGTTTTTTTATGAATATTTTGAAATTGTTTGTCATGAATTAAAACTGGAAATAGATAAACTGTACTTCGCCAAAATAACCGAAAGTCAATAAAAAGAATAAAAAGAAATAGTACATTCCGTATCGTTGCCACCTAGGTCTGGATTCCACCCAAACTCCCATGTCTTTGGTGTTTTGCATATATTGAACTGTTTCCAAAATTACCATTCCAACTAGTACAACCAAAAGGTCTTTGAGGCCAATTAAATCCACAATTTGCTTGAAACTATGGCTGCTTTTGGCAAACATATTCATAATTACATATTTGGCATCAGAAAACTTAGTTGCCCTAAAAAATATCCAAGCAAAAACAACCAAAGCTACTGTTATGATATTTTGTAGGATGTTGCTCAATTTATTTCCAAACAGTCCAAAAAACCTTTGTTGGGCATTTTTAGTTAACTGCCCAATAATCTGGTAAAATCCATGCAAAGCTCCCCATATTACAAAGTTCCAACTGGCACCATGCCACAAACCACTTACCATAAAAACAAAAAACAAGTTGAAATATTTTCGTGAAGTACTCACTCGATTACCTCCCAATGGAATATACAAATAGTCTCTAAACCATGTTGAAAGCGATATATGCCATCTTTTCCAAAACTCAGATATGCTTTTTGCATAATAGGGTCTGTCAAAGTTTTTCATTAATTTAAAGCCCATTGTACGTGCAGTACCTAAGGCAATATCAGAATATCCAGAAAAATCACAATAGATTTGGATAGAATAAAATAGCGTTGCAATAAGCAAAGGAGCTCCTTGATATTGACCCAAATCCCCATACACTTTATCTACAAAAACACTTAGATTATCAGCTATCACTACTTTTTTGAACATTCCCCAAAGTATAAGTCTCAGGCCAGACTTAACACGCTCAATATCAAATTCATGCTTTTCATAAAACTGATATAGAACATTTTGAGGTCGTTCAATTGGTCCTGCAACCAACTGTGGGTAAAACATTACATACAATGCATATATTCCAAAGTTTCGTTCCACTTTTTGGTTGCCTCGGTACACTTCTATGGTGTAACTCATGGCCTGAAAAGTATGAAAAGAAAGACCTATGGGAAGAATAAAATGCCATAAAGGGTCATAATGTGTTCCGTTAATTCTAAAAGTAACTGAATTTACGTTTGCTAAAATGAAGTAATAATATTTAAACAAAGCTAAAACGCCGATATTAGCTACCAAACTTATAGCCAAAGCCCATTTTCGCTTAACTCCCTGGCTTTGGTCTATCCAAATACCAGCAAAATAATCGATTACTATAGTAAAAAGTAGAATGAATATATATTCCCACTTAAAAAAAGCATAAAAAACGCAACTTGCAACCAAAAGTAACGCCCATCTCAATTTGTAAGGAATTACAAAATATAGAAAGGTTACAATTGGAAAAAATAGTAAAAACTCAAATGAATTGAAAAGCATAGTGATTAGTTTAGGACTCTTTTTGTATCAAAGTTTTCTAAAAAATCTGTAACTTCTTTTACGAATAATCCTCCTAGAGAGCCGTCGATGACTCTATGGTCAAAAGAATGAGAAATTACCATTTTCTGGCGAATTCCTAAAAGGTCACCATCAGGGGTTTCAATTACCGCAGGCATTTTTCTAATTACCCCAAATGCCATAATACCCACTTGAGGCTGCATAATGATGGGCGTTCCGGCTAGATTCCCAAATGTCCCAATATTCGTAATGGTATAAGTTCCACCTAATAACTCTTCGGGTTTCAACTGATTATTTCTAGCTCTTTTGGCTAAATCATTGACTTTAACGGCCAATTGACTCAAAGAATATTTATCGGCTTGATGAATTACTGGCACAATCAAATTTCCACTTGGCAAAGCCACTGCCATTCCAATATTAATATCTTTTTTATAAATAATATTTTCGCCTTCTACTTGAATATTTATACCAGGATATTTTTTTAATGCAGAAACTACAGCTTCTATCAAGATAGGCGTGAAAGTAAGATTCTCTTTGAATTCCTTAATAAAGCTCTCCTTTATTTTTAATCGCCAGTTTACAGTAGAAGTCATGTCTGCTTCCATAAAAACTGTAACATGAGGTGATATAGCCTTAGATTCAACCATGCGTTTGGATATCATCTTACGCATACGATCCATTTCTACAATTTGGTCTTCACCCACATGCTGGATAACGGGAGTTTCAGATAAGAATTTTTTAGGGGTGTTTTTAGAATTAATAAAATCTAAAATATCGTCCTTAGTTACTCTTTTTTCAAAACCTGTTCCTTTAATATTGTCTAATTCAGCTTGAGAAATATTTTCTTTTTTGGCAATATTGAGTACCAAAGGAGAATAAAAACGAGAAGCTGAACTTGAAAGAAGATTCGGCATTGAAACTATCTCCTCAAAGCTTTTTTCTAAATGATTGGCATAATCTTCTTCAGTTTTCTCACCAACTTTTTGAATCACAACGTCACTATCTGTTTCAATTTCGCAAATTGGATTTCCTATCAAGGCTACATCTCCTTCCTTTACTAAAAATTTGGTTATAATTCCAGTATGCGAAGACCCAATTTCGGTATCAATTTTATCAGTTGCTACTTCAAGTATCATATCGTCTACCTGAACCTGGGCTCCTTCGTTTACTAACCATTTTAAAACCGTACATTCAAAAATACTTTCGCCCATACTAGGCATTAATATCTCCACTTTTGCCATAAAATATTTACTTACCCTTGGTTAATATTCTTAAAAAATCCAAAGCTGCTTTTGCACTATACTGAATGTTAACCATTCTGATTTTGCCCAATTGAAGCTTTTTTGTTATAGTTTGTTGTTCGTTACTTACTGCAATCCAGACAGTTCCCACAGGTTTTTCAGGAGTTCCTCCGTCCGGACCTGCTATACCACTCGTTGCAATTCCGTAAGTAGTTCCTAATAATTTCCTGACACCTTCTGCCATTTCTATTATTGTTTGCTCACTTACAGCCCCAAATTTAGTCAATGTTTCTTGTTTTACCTTTAAAACCTCCATTTTTGCTTCATTAGAATAACTAACAACACCACCCATAAAATAAGCTGAACTGCCAGCAATAGATGTAAAAAGATGAGACAAATAACCTCCAGTGCAACTTTCGGCTACACTTACAGTTTCATTTCTATGTTTCAGAATATTTCCAATAGCTTCTTCAATCTCTTCATTTTCTGTACTGTAAATAAATTGTTCAATCAATAGAACAAGTTTTTCTACTTCTACTTCAATTTCATTTTTTAGAATTTCTCGGTCATTTCCTATGCCAGTTAATCGCAATTTCACTTGGCCAAAATTTGGTAAATAAGCCAATTTTATATGACTTGGTAAATTATCTTCCCAATTTTCGATTTTTTCAGCTAAAAATGACTCCCCTAAACCTATGGTTCTTATTACCTTATGCACTATTTCAGGCAATTCAAATTGGGCTTTTAGCCGAGGTATCACCTCGTTTGTCATCAGATATTTCATTTCTACTGGCACACCAGGCATAGAAACTATAATCTTCCCATCTTTATTAAACCACATGCCTGGAGCGGTGCCCGTTGCGTTATGCAAATAGGTACATTTCGATGGAATTGCGGCTTGTTGTCTGTTTAATTCAGTAAATGGTCGGCCCCTTTTTTCGAAGAAATCTTTAATAAAACTTTCCGCTTGAGAATTAATCACTAAACTATCATCAAAAAAGTCCGCCAAAGTTGTTTTAGTAATATCATCTTTTGTCGGGCCTAAACCTCCCGTAATCAATACAATATCTACTCTTTCTAAACTTTCTTTTAAGATATTTAAAATCTCAGATTTATCGTCACCAATTGAAGTTTTCCTTAAAGTCTTTATGCCTATTTGATCAAGATTTTCCGACATCCATTGCGTATTGGTGTCTGTTATTTGACCGTATAAAATCTCGTCGCCTATCGTTATTACCTCGGCATAAATTATTTTCATTAATAAAAATGTTTATAATAAACTGTTACAAAATCACTAAATTTGCGTTTTAATAGAAATACGTCCGAATTTCTCAAAATAAAAGGACAAATCCAATTTTCAAAAAATACAAATATGAAAAAACACTTATTATTAGCAAGTATCATTTTTTTAGGACTAACTTCTTGCGGCCAAAAAATAAATTTCGGAAATGTCGTAAATTCTGTTTTGTCTAACGCCCCTTTAACAGAGGACGAAATCGGGCAAGGCTTAAAAGAAGCGTTATCTGTGGGTATCAATTTAGGTGCTGATAAGGCTTCAGCTTTAGATGGGTACTTTAAAAATCCAAAAATCAGAATTCCTTTTCCTCCTGAAGTTCAAAAAGTTGAAACCGCTTTAAGAAATATTGGACTTGGTGGCGAAGTAGATAAATTTGTTTTGGCATTAAACAGAGGTGCAGAAAATGCAGCAGTGCAAGCAAAACCGATATTTATTTCCGCTATTAAACAATTGACTATTAGAGATGCTATTAATATTTTAAGAGGGGAAAAAGATGCTGCAACTCAGTTTTTGAGAAGAACCACTTCCCCTCAGTTGATTCAAGCTTTTGAACCTTTTATGGTTAAATCTCTAGAGAATACTCAAGCAACTAAATATTATACTGACATAGCCAATGTTTACAATAAAATACCTTTCACGTCTAAAGTAAACCCAGACTTAAAAGGCTACGCAACACAAAAGGCTATAGATGGTTTGTTTATTTTAGTAGCTGACGAAGAGGCAAAAATCAGAGAAAACCCTATGGCCAGAACCTCAGAATTATTGAAAAGAGTTTTTGGAAGTAACCAGTAAAATTAATTATTAGAAAATTTAGAATAAAAAATGACAAAATCGGAGATAAATTTCACGATAGAATTGGATGAAAACAGAGTGCCAGAGAAAATTTTCTGGGACGCTACCGAAAACCCAAATGAGGGTATAAACGAAAGTAAAGCTATCTCAATTAGTGTTTGGGATCACTATCACAAAGGTTTATTAGGAATAAACCTTTGGACAAAAGATATGCCGGTTGACGAAATGAACCACTTTGCAATCGACGTAGTAGGTAATTTGTCTCAAATGCTTAAAGACTCTACGCAAGATCCAAAAATAATTGAGATACTTGAAGAAGCTGGCCAAAAAATGACCAAACATTTAAAAGAGCAAGCTGAAAAAGAACAGACAAAGTAGAAATTCAACCTTATAGAAAAACCTCATTATTGAGGTTTTTTTTATGTCCAAATCTTAGTTTTTAATGAGTTTTAAAGATTTATTCTGATTCGAATCTCTAAATTTAATTATGTAAACTCCAGAAGGTAAATTATTAATATTTTGATTCAAAACTGCTAAAGTTTGATATTTTTGATTAATAATTCTTCCAAAAGAATCAAAAACCCTAATTTCTTTATTATTGTCAATAATATCCCCTCCAATTTTTATATTTAGTAGTTGATTTCCTTCGATTGGATTGGGGTAAATTATAGTTTCCAGGTCGGTATTTTCAATTGCAAGAACTTCCAAAGCAATCTGGTAAGCTTTCTTGTAATTTGGTATTCCATAACCCATCCTGTTGTCCGGGGTTTCATATTGACTGGCGGATTTTATCAAAATATCCCTAATTTTCATAGCAGAATAATCAGGAAAAGCTTGTTTAAAACTTGCGGCAAAGCCAGCAATTAAAGGAGATGAAAAAGAGGTTCCTGATGAAGTTGAGGCATTTGGATTGGAAACAATAACTGATGTTTGAGAACCTTTCGCTGATAGTTCTGGCTTAATATTTCCTTTGGCATTGGGACCTGGAGAACTAAACCCAACAATTAAACCATTTGCATCTACAGCTGCAATTGTCAGAACAGAATCAGCATCAGAAGGAGTAACTAAATGATTCCAGCCGTTTCCTCCTTCATTTCCAGCCGAATTTACGACTATTATTCCGGTTGCAACAGCAAAATCGGCTGCCTGAGCACTGATGGTTTTATCACCATTCAAATCTTCAAATTTATAGTTAGTTGCTGGATTGTCAAACTCATAATAACCTAATGATGAATTAATTACATCCACGCCTAAGCTATCTGCCATTTCAGCCGCAAACAACCAATACACTTCCTCAATTCTTGTTTCTGTATTTACATCCTCAGTTTTGAATAGTGCAATGCTTGCATCTGGGGCAGTTCCAATCATTTGGCCAGGCAATTTTGCCGCTATGCAACTCAGAGCCGCCGTTCCATGCCAATGCGATTCATAAACCGTCGTATCGTTATCAACGAAATCAAAAGTTTTAACTATTTTTTTTTCAGAAAATAAATGAGAAAATGCAGCTAAACTTGGCAATTTGTCAAAACCGGCGTCAAAAACCGCAACCAAAATTCCTACACCTGTATAATTATCTTTATGCATTTCATCAGCTCCCAATTGTTGAATTTGGTTCATTGAATTACCATAACTATAATCGACTTCGGAGCCTAGTTTTTTAAGACTGAGATTTACATTTTCAGCGTTTTTTGTCCTCGCTCCCCTAATATCTTGGTTTCCATCTACACTTTTTACAAAATTTAGTTTAGAAACTTTTGTCAATATTTCTGGCGAAGATTCTATCAATACTGCATTTAACCATTTTGAAGTCCTGATTACTTTTGCCCCAGCATCTTGTATTTGAGAAATATAACCAATGTTTACAGGTAAATCTCTAGATATAATTGGAATGCTTTGTTTTTGCCTTCTTTGTAAGGAACGAGGGGAGAGAAATTTTTCTGGAGAGG
This sequence comes from Lacihabitans sp. LS3-19, assembly GCF_024343575.1. Lineage (GTDB taxonomy): Bacteria > Bacteroidota > Bacteroidia > Cytophagales > Spirosomataceae > Leadbetterella. The sequence goes on from NZ_RJUA01000120.1 coordinate 83,405, forward strand.
ATATAGAAAAAGCCGAATTGTTTTTGTCTTTTAAATATACAAAATATCTATTTTGACCAAAACTTGAATGATAACTGGCAAAGAATACAATGAAAATGATTTTAAAAATAAGCTTCATCTCTTTTTTTATTTATTCAAAAATAAGTAAAGAAATTTCTAAATAGAACTTCTTTATCTATAAATAATTAAAAAAAAGCGTAAGTAGAATTATTTTTACAAATTAATTAGGCCTAAGAATACCAAAGCTATTATAAATAGTAAATTGAAAATTTTAAACCATTTAAAATTAATAACAGATGAAGGTGTTTTGGCTTTGTTGTAGTTTAAATTATAATCTTTCATTGGGCAAACGTTTTATTAGGATAACATTTTTTTATAAAACTAATTATAGAAATTGAATTTTCAAAATTTATTGAAAAAATATTATCATTTAATGTTAATTTCTTAAAAAAAAGTGAGCTAATTTTGTGCCAATCAAATATTGTGGGTAGTAATAATGCAAAATATACGTATAGCGATACAGAAATCGGGGAGATTGAGTGAAGATTCTTTAGAATTATTCAAAGAATGCGGGATAAAGTTAGAAATGGGAAAAGGAAGATTGAAGTCGCTATCTTCGAATTTTAATGCTGAATTTCTGTTTCTGAGAGATGATGATATTCCAGGATACGTAGAAGATGGCGTGGCAGATTTAGGAATTGTGGGTGAAAATGTACTAGTAGAATCTGCAAAAAAAGTAAATCTTATCAAAAGATTAGGTTTTTCTAAATGTAGACTTTCAATAGCTGTTCCGAGAGAGGATAATTATAATGGTCCAGAATCCCTTCAAAATAAAAGTATTGCTACTTCCTATCCGATGCTTTTAGGCAGATATTTGGAAGAAAACGGAATCAAAGCAAATATCCATGAAATAAGTGGTTCTGTAGAAATAGCTCCTTCTATAGGATTGGCTGACGCAGTTTGCGATATTGTAAGTTCTGGAAGCACACTTTTGAGTAATGGTTTAAAAGAAGTTCAAAAAATATTCAAATCTGAGGCGGTTTTAATTGGAAATACTAATCTAAGCGATACAAACAAGCAAATTCTGGAGAAAATATTATTTAGAATAAATGCCGTTCAAAAAGCTCAAGACAATAAGTACATATTACTAAATGCTCCAAATGATAAGTTAGACGATATCATAAAAATAATAGCTGGAATGAAAAGCCCAACTGTGATGCCTTTGGCAATAGAAGGTTGGAGTTCAGTACATTCGGTTTTAGAAGAAAATGAATTTTGGGAAAAAATAGAGGCATTGCGAAATGCTGGTGCACAAGGTATTTTGGTTATTCCTATAGAAAAAATGATTCTTTAAAAATGCAAATATTCGAATTCCCATCTAGAGCTGATTATTCTAATATACTACAACGACCTACGCTAGAATTTGAGGAAATTGAGCAAAAAGTTAGGCCAATTCTACTAGAAGTCAAAAATAGAGGAGACGAGGCTCTTAGAAAATTCGCGTTAGAATTTGACAATATTTTAATCGACAATTTCAAAGTAAGTTCAATTGAAGTTTCGATGGCTGTAGAAAGCCTTGATGCTGAACTTAAAGCGGCAATTGATCAAGCTTTTGATAATATTTACAAATTCCATTCTGCCCAAAAAATAGAGGAAAATAAGGTAGAAACTATGCCTGGGGTTGTTTGTTGGAGAAAGAGCGTTGGCATTGAAAAAGTTGGAATTTATATTCCAGGAGGTTCAGCACCATTATTTTCAACAGTTTTGATGCTTGGAATTCCAGCCATGATAGCTCAATGTTCTAAAGTAGTTTTATGTTCGCCAAGTAATAATCCTGCTATATATTATGCTGCTCAAAAATGTGGAATTACAGAAATATATAGAGTAGGAGGTGCCCAAGCGATTGCCGCTATGGCATTTGGAACAGAAACAGTTCCTAAAGTTTACAAAATTTTTGGTCCTGGAAATCAGTATGTTACTTCAGCCAAACAATTGGTAAGTCAGTACGGAATAGCCATAGACATGCCTGCGGGTCCATCTGAAGTTGCAGTTTTGGCAGATAAACGTTCCAATCCTGCATTTATAGCATCAGATTTACTCTCTCAAGCTGAGCATGGTCCTGATAGTCAGGTATTGTTAGTTTCGACAGATAGAGCCATAATAGATGCGACTAATGAAGAGATCATTAGACAATTGGAGGTTTTACCAAGAAGAGAAGTAGCTACCTTAGCTTTGCAGAATTCAAAAGCAATCTTAGTCAAAGATATAGATGAGTCGATATTTATATTAAACGAGTATGCAGCAGAACACTTAATTTTAGCCATTGAAAGTCCTGAAATAGTTGCCGAAAAAATCATAAATGCTGGTTCTATATTTTTGGGAGATTACACACCTGAATCTTGTGGCGATTATGCTTCAGGAACAAACCATACATTACCTACTAATGGCTTTGCGAGAGCTTATAGTGGAGTTTCGGTTGACAGTTTCGTAAAAAAAATAACCTTCCAGCAGATTAGCAAAGAAGGTATTTTAAATATCGGTCCGATAGTTGAAAAAATGGCTGAAGCGGAGCAATTGCAAGCACACAAAAATGCTGTAACATTAAGACTAAATAGCTAAGTTTTCAATAATAATTGCACTGGCACCACCGCCTCCATTGCATATAGCTGCCATTCCATACTTCGCTTTTTTAGTTCTTAGGACATTTAAAAGCGTAACAATAATTCTAGCTCCCGAACATCCCAATGGATGCCCGATTGCCACTGCTCCTCCAAATATATTGATTTTATCAAAATCAATTTTGAAGTTTTTTGCAAAGGCCATCGGCACAACAGCAAATGCTTCGTTGATTTCAAAATATTCAATATCAGAAATATCCAGATTAGCATTTTTCAACGCTTTTTCTGCTGCAATTATTGGTGCTATAGTAAACCATTCAGGTTCTCTTGAGCCATCAGCAAAAGATACAATACGAGCAAGCGGACTTAAATTATTTTTTTCAATGTAATTCTCAGAAGCTAACAATAAAGCCGCAGCACCATCATTTATAGTCGACGCATTTGCGGCAGTCACTGTGCCTTCTTTTGTAAATACTGGTTTTAGGCTTGGAATTTTATCAAAATTTACTTTTTTAAACTCCTCATCTTCAGTTATTACCGAAATATTTCCCTTTCTGTCTTTTATTTCTACAGGAGAAATTTCTCTTTCAAAATCTCCATTTTGAGTACTTTCAGCCGCTCTTTTATAGGAATTTATTGCAAAACTGTCTTGTTCTTCTCTTGATATTTCAAATTTATAAGCTGTAGCGTCAGCAAAACATCCCATTGCTTTATTTTGATAAACATCTGTAAGGCCATCTTTGGCCAATCCATCTATCAGAACTCCGTTTCCGTAACCATAACCGTACCTAGCCTTTTCCAAATAAAAAGGTATTTGAGACATATTTTCCATTCCGCCAGTTGCCACTACCTCATTTTGACCTAATGCTATACTTTGAGCACCAAGCATAGTAGCTTTCATTCCTGATGCACAAACTTTATTGATCAAAGTAGTCGGAACAGAATTTGGCACGCCTGCACCTAATGCTACTTGAGTAGCAGGAGCTTGGCCTAAATTTGCTTGAATTACCGAACCAAAAAAAAGCTCGTCTATCTCACTCGAAGGAATTTTGGATTCCGCTATGGCATCTTTTAAAACCGATGCTCCTAAATTTACGGCAGAGGTATTTGCGAAAACTCCGCCAAAGCTACCTATAGGTGTCCTTTTGGCAGCCATTATAAATACATTTTCCATTTCTCTATTTATTTAATAGACAAAGATAAATACTATTAATCCAGATAAAAATTACTTAGGTTAACAATAAGACATAAAAAAAGAGCAAAGTTTCCTTTACTCTTTCCTTTTAAAACTTAATCTATCAAATCGTTCCTTTTTTCTTGCTTTGGGTTTGTTCCCCAATTTGCAACAATTGTTCAGGGGATTTATAACCTAATGCCTGATTAACAATTTTTCCAGATTTAGGATCTATAAAAAACAGTGTTGGATAACCTCTTACAGGATATTTAAGACCTAAAGCAGGACCTTCACCAGATTCCATATCCACTTTTACGTTTACGAAATTATCGTTGAAAAATGTCCCAAGCTTTTTGTCAGGAAAAACTCTAGCTTGCATAGCTTTACACGGTCCGCACCAGCTAGTATAAGCATCCATAAAAATCAATTTATTCTCAGCTTTAGCCTTTTGAATCACTTTATTCCAAGAATCATGCTCGAATATTATCCCAGCTTCTTGACTAAAGCCAGCAACTGAAACAAATAAAAATAATACTAAAAAAATATTTCTCATTTTAAAATATTGGTTACATCTATTGAAACGTGTTAATTGATAATTATAAAACATAAAAAATCTCAATTAACAATTTGTTAACTATTAATCGTAATCTTCGTCTTCGTCAGATTTTCTACCAGATCCAACCCTCATAGTGTCAAGATCGGTATATTTATCTTCGTAATCGTCTTTGATGTCATCTTTGAGGTTTCCATCATCATCATAATCTGTGTCGTCTTTGATGATTTTTTGTGCCTCTAAATTGGTCATTCTTATCATATAGTACTTATCCTCAGTTTCATAAGGTAATGCACTTACATTTTTGCCTTCACGGTCCACAAACCTAATTAGAAATTCAGAGAACCCATTTGGATAAAATAATTTTAGCCTTTCTTGCATCTCATCTGTTAGCTTTGAATAATCTTTAAGTACTTTAGGCTTGCTCATGGTATTTTTTAATAAGAAACTGTTTTTTATTTGCCAATTATATGTTCTGAAATCATTCTTTTTAAAGCCCCTTAAATTAATCTCTTTCAAAAATTACACTAAAATCGTGCAAAAGTTAATTTAAATCTAAAACTTTTTGTGATTTTTTCATTTATACGCATTTAACGCAGAAACTGTTGCAATAGTTTTCTTAAGTTTTTATTTTATTTTTTAGTTAAGGTAGATTCAAAGCTTATATTTGTAAAAATTTAAAATGATATGAAACCTGTATATAAAGCACACCCTTGGCATGGTATTTCAATAGGTAGCGATGCTCCTGATACTGTCACAACTTTCATTGAAATAGTCCCATCAGACACTATCAAATATGAAATAGACAAAGAGTCAGGTTTTTTGAAAATTGATAGGCCTCAAAAATATTCGAATATAGTTCCAACTTTGTATGGTTTCATTCCTCAAACTTATTGCGGAGATAAAGTGGCAGAGTTTGCGAGGAGCAAAGGAGCTGAAAAAATAGAGTTAGGAGATGGCGACCCCTTGGATATATGTGTACTTTCGAGCCATCATATTTCTCATGGTGATATATTATTACAATCCAGACCTATTGGCGGTTTTTGTTTTATAGATAAAGGCGAAGCTGATGATAAAATTGTAGCAGTGTTAATGGGAGATCAGATTTATGGTAAGTTTAATGACATGTCAGAACTGCCTGAGGGAGTTATAGAAAGATTGAAGCATTATTTTTTAACTTATAAAAATCTACCTGGCGAACCTCAACATTGCGAAATAGCCTACGACTATGGCAGAGAAGTGGCCAAAGAAGTTATAAAAAAATCAATGGAAGATTATAGGGATTTGATTTTTAATCCATTAAAATAAAAAAGGAGCTTTAAGCTCCTTTTTTTATTTCTTATATAAAACTTGCTTTACAGCATCTACAGTACGAGCTACGTTTGGAAGAGTGGCTTCTATTAAAGTAGGAGCGTAGTGCAAAGGAATATCCATGTTGTTAACTCTGATAACTGGAGCATCTAGATAATCAAAAGCATATCTTTGTAAATGATAAGTTATTTCAGATGAAATCGCTGCCAACGGCCAAGCTTCTTCAACTACTACACATCTATTGGTTTTCTTAACAGAATCAACAACAGTTTGATAATCAATAGGCCTAACGGTTCTTAAGTCTATCAATTCAACACTGATACCTTGTTTTGTAAGCTCTTCTATTGCTGGCATTACAACTCTCGGAATCATTTTTCCAAATGATACAATCGTTACATCTTTTCCTTCTTGAATAATGTTGGCTTTTCCCAATGGCAATATATATTCTCCATCTGGTATCATTCCTTTATCGCCATACATTTGCTCTGACTCCATAAATATAACGGGATCATTATCTCTAATAGATGCTTTCAACAATCCTTTACACTCATATGGACTAGATGGAACCACTACTTTCAGTCCAGGAGTATTGGCGAACCAATTCTCAAAATTCTGAGAATGTTGTGCTCCTAACTGACCAGCGTTACCAGTTGGTCCTCTGAATACAATTGGACATGAATACTGACCAGCAGACATTGCCATAATTTTGGCAGCACTATTTATTATCTGATCTATGGCTACCAAAGAAAAGTTAAAAGTCATAAACTCTATGATAGGTCTGCAGCCATTGATTGCAGCACCAACGCCTATTCCTGCGAAACCTAATTCGGCAATTGGCGTATCAATAACTCTTTTGGCACCAAATTCATCAAGCATGCCTTGACTTGCCTTATAAGCTCCGTTATATTCGGCAACTTCCTCACCCATTAAAAATATAGTCTCATCACGACGCATCTCTTCTGACATCGCTTCTTTTACAGCATCTCTAAATTGAATTTCTCTCATTTTGGCTTTTATAAGATTTTATTTTGGGCAATATCCCCAAATGCAGTACAAAAATAGTAAGCTATTCTCAATTTCGGAAATCTATTTGATTTATTGCTTTGATTCCCTCTGAAAAATATCAAAATTATGTTTAATAATATTAGAAAACTTCAAAAGTGTTTATCCGATTTTACTTCCATTTGGAGCTTTAAGGTCTGGCTTTAAAAGGATTACCTCATTGTCTTCATCATAAATGCCTAAAACCAAACATTCACTTAGAAAATTGGCTATTTGCTTGGGAGGAAAATTAACTACGGCTATTATTTGTTTATTTATCAATTCTTCTAAAGAATAATGAAATGTAATTTGTGCTGAGGATTTCAAAATGCCAAATTTGCCAAAATCAATGAATAGTTGATAGGCAGGTTTTCTAGCTTTTTCAAAAACTTTTGCTTCTATAATTGTTCCAACTCTGATATCAATTTTTTCAAAATCATTCCATTCTACCATCATTATCACTATGTTTGATTTTCAATTTTTCAAATATATTAAAAAATGGAAATATCCGAACTACATATTTATCCAATAAAATCTTTGGGAGGTATATCGCTTTCGCAATCTGAGGTTGATTTAACAGGTCTAAAATATGATCGAAGATGGATGCTTACAGATGAAAACAATGTATTTCTTACACAAAGGACTTTTGCAGAATTGTCTGGATTTGAGGTAAAAATAAACTTAGAATATTTAATTGTTACTGATAAAAAGAATAAAAATTCGATTAATATTCCTTTAATACCAGAAACTCAAAAACTCGAAAATATTCAAATCTGGAATGATACACTTAAAGGTCAATTAGTAAGTGATAAGGCAAATGAGTTTTTTTCAGACCTTTTAAAGTCTAATATTAAGCTCTTTTTCCAGCCAGAAGATAGTATTAGGAAAATTGATGCCAAATATCAAAAAACTGGTATGGAAATTACGAGCTTATCTGATGGATATCCTATATTAATGGTTAGTGAAGAATCTTTGGAATATTTAAACCAACATTGCAATGAGCATATCCCAATGGATAGATTTCGACCAAATATTGTAATTAAAGGGGTAAATCCATTTTTTGAAGATGATATTTTTGATTTTAATATTGGTGAAGTTCATTTACGCGGTGTTAAACCTTGTGCTAGATGCATTGTAATTACTATAGATCAGAAAACTTCAGAAAAAGGGAAAGAACCTCTTTTAACACTATCAAAAATCCGAAAAATGAATAATAAAATACTTTTTGGCCAAAATGTAGTTGTGTATCGGCCAGGTTTAATAAAAGTTGGGGAAAAATTAAACCTTAGGTCAATATAGTGTTAATGAATAATACATTCATGCTAAAATTTTATCTAATGGTAAAACAGAAACCATAAAAATCAAGAAAAACCTTCAAATTTGACACTTTAGAAAAATCAAAATTGATTTATATCAATTTAATTTAACTGCAAATATTTTTTTTCTAAAAACTATAATTTCAATGTAGAATAAAATCAAAAAACCAATAAATTGATTTTCAAATAATTATAAGCAAATATCGAGATAAAATATAAGCTAAAAACAATTTATTGAAGAACAGCTAATTATTTTATTGCGAAATTTTAAAAAAAATATTTTAGTTTTTTTTTTGATTCTAAAAAAAAGAGCTACATTTGCAATGTCATCATCGAGGTAGTAATCTTAAAGACGGCAATTGACAAAGATAAAAAATATTAAAGATAAAAGTTGTGTGGATTTAGTAGCGGGAAAGGCTGGAGCATTTTGTTCCAGTCCTTTTTTTTTTGTATTTAATCCTAGAAAAATAGCTTCTCAAGCGTATCATTTTCGTAAAATCTTATACCTTCCAATTTTAATCGACTGATTGATATTGAATATTCATTAAGAACTTTTATTTGCCGAAAGATTTTAGTTTTTAGATTTAATTTTAGGCAAAAAAAAAGACCCTTAAAATTAATTAAGAATCTCTTTGTACCCGGAGCCGGAGTCGAACCGGCACGAGTGTAACCTCATTGGTGTTTGAGACCAACGCGTCTACCAATTCCGCCATCCGGGCATCTATTCGTGTTGGGATTGCAAAAGTAGAATATGAAAACTTAGTGAGCAAGTTTTATTGAATAATTTTTAAAAAAAAAATGCATCAAATAGAATTAGAAGGCCGATTATTCATATCTCAACGACTCTATAGGATCTAGCTTGGAAGCTTTATATGCAGGGTAATAACCTGATAATAAACCGACAACAATACATACCACAAGTCCTAAAGTTATCCAATTCCAAGGCACAACAAAACTCCCTCCTCCTGTCATAAAATAGGAAACCAAATTTCCTGCCCCGATTCCTAATATAACTCCGGCCAATCCACCTATAATACAAATAACTATCGCCTCAATTAAAAATTGCAATCTAATTTTTTTAGGAGAAGCTCCCAAAGCCTTTCTAACACCTATTTCTCTAGTCCTCTCGGTCACAGAAACCATCATAATATTCATTAAGGCTATTGAGGCACCAAGGAGTGTTATTATAGATATGCCAAAACCGCCAATTCTAAGATAACCTGTTACTTCGTTTAAATCACTTAATAAAGCATCTGATCTTTCTATTTTAAAAGAATCTTCATCATAAACCTTATCTCCTCTGACTATCCTCATAACCGATGTTGCTTCAGCTAGAGTATAATCCAAGTCAACCGCATCTGGTACAGATGTGGTAATTTCATAAGAAAAACTGCCTTTTTGGTCAAAGTTTCTTGCAACTTCCAAAGGTATTATAGCAACTCTATCATCGTCTCCACCAGTTATACTACCCTTTTTCTCTAAAACGCCAGCAATATTAAATTTTTCTCCCATCAAAGTAATGTTTTTCCCTAGAGGGCTTACATTTGGAAAAAACTTTTGAGCAATTTCATTTCCAATCAGAACCATTTTATTTGAATAAAATCTGTCATTTTCTGTAATATTTCTACCAGATTGCAATTTATATCCTTTTAGAGGAAGATAGTTTTCGTCAGCACCTAAAACAGTTATATTCGGATTGGACTTTTCTGTTTCGTATTTTATTGTTTCGCTTTGACCAGCAAAAGTGTAAATACTTACAATGGCATTTGTTTTCTTTGTAAAATTCTCTTTGTAATCGATTGCTTGTCGAAAATATATAGGTTTAGGCTGTTTTTTTACTATTCCCCTTCTCCTTCGTCCATTATTCTGTTCTACTTTTATATCGAAAGTGTTCACACCCAATCCTTCGAAGCTTTTATTTACAGAACCTTGCATACCTTCAATAGCTGTTAAAATTCCTACTAAAGCCATAATACCAAAGGTTATAATTGCTGCAGTCAAAACGGTTCTTAACAAATTCCCTTTTATTGACCTTAAACCTTCCGCTATATTTTCTTTTAAATTCATCTTGACTTTTTTTAATGGCAAAATTTTTGAATACTATATTGTTGAATACGTTATTAACAATAATTTTAAAGTATTTTTGTTTTTAATGCAAATTTCAATATTCGCTAATAATTAAGCAAACCAATGAAGAAAGCCATTTTGCCGTTTATCATTTTTTTAACCTTTTCTAGTCGATTATTTGCAAATCAGGTGTTTATTCCGATGGATGAAGTCCAAAAAAACCACTTGAAAGCTTATGGTTTGGCATTTTGGGTTTTAAAAAACTATGAAACAGAAATTGACTGGCTCCTAAACTACAGGGGTGGAAGTTTTATGTTTCCAGCTTCTCAAACTTTTATAAACGAATGTGTAATTAGAGGAATAAGTTATGATGTAATATCAGAAGCCGATGCTAGTGCAATCATAAAAGTGGTTAAAAATCCAGACGTCAACATGGATGATGTTAAGCTGCAAAAAGCACCAAAAATAGCAGTATACTCACCAAAAAGTGCCCAACCATGGGACGACGCAGTAACTCTAGCTCTGAACTATGCTGAGATAAGTTTTGATAAAGTTTATGATGAAGAAGTTATGTCTGGAAAACTACCTGAATATGATTGGCTGCACTTGCACCATGAAGACTTTACGGGGCAATATGGAAAATTTATTAGAATGAAAAGCTCATCTTGGTACCAAGAGCAAAAAAGAGAAGTTGAAACAATTGCACAAAAATATGGATTTTCGAAAGCTTCAGAATTAAAAGGAGCAGTTGCTAAGAAAATAAGCGAATTCGTCTTGGGTGGTGGCTATATGTTTGCAATGTGTAATGCCACAGATACGTATGAGATTGCTATGGCTGCACAAGGTGTTGATATAGTTGAATCAGTTTATGATGGTGATGGATCAGATCCTAAAGCTAACGAGAAATTGAATTTTGACAATACTTTTGCTTTTAAAGACTTTACCTTAGAATCAGACCCATATGAAGTTGAATTTTCTAATATTGATAATCAGCCTCAAGAAAGAGGGGTGAACGAATCAAATGATTATTTTACACTTTTTGAATTCTCAGCAAAATACGATCCAGTTCCTACTATGCTTACCCAAAATCACCAGAATCTGATAAAGGGTTTTATGGGCCAAACCACAGCTTTTAAGAAACAATTCGTAAAATCGGATGTGTTAATTCTTGCAGAAAATAGGCTTTCTAATGAAGCAAGGTACATTCATGGAACAGCGGGAAAAGGCTTCTGGACCTATTATGGAGGCCATGATCCGGAAGATTATCAACACATGGTGAACGAAGAACCAACAGATTTAAACTTACACCCAAACTCAGCGGGCTATAGACTTATTCTTAACAATGTTTTATTTCCTGCGGCCAAAAAGAAAAAATTAAAAACGTGATTGATACCGTAGGATAAGTTATTAAAAATCAAATTTTAATGGTATAATTTTTGTACTTTTAATACCATAAACGTGTTAAAAGTAAATGAAAAAATTATACAAATATTTTCAAATATTAGGTTTCTCTGCATTAATAATAAGTTGTAATAATAAAGATAATATACCAACTCTTGGAGGAGTAGATAAAGAGTTGGAGGATTTATTGGTAATCTCATCAAAAGGTATTGGTTCAGAATTTTATATTTTACCCACAAGTACCGAATTAAGTAAAATCCCCCAAGACCCTAAAAATCCACTAACTCCTGCAAAAGTGGAATTGGGCAAGTTTCTTTTTCACGAAACAGCTTTAGGACAAAATCCAAAAAAAGAAATGTCATTCCAAACTTATTCATGTGCTAGTTGCCATCATGCCAAAGCTGGTTTCCAAGCCTGTCTTCCTCAGGGAATTGGGGAAGGTGGTTTGGGTTTTGGATCTGCTGGAGAAAAAAGAGTGATGAACACAGCTTATAAATCTAGTGAAATTGATGTTCAACCTTTAAAATCTCCTTCTGCTTTAAATATAGCTTACCAAAGTAATATTTTATGGAATGGGCAATTTGGTTCGAAAGGAGTAAATGTTGGAACAGATGCCAAATGGACAGCTGGAACACCTAAAGCTGTAAATAAAATGGGATATGAAGGAGTAGAAACGCAAGCTATAGCTGGTAGAGATGTTCATAGGCTAATCATAGACAGAATTATGATGAATACAATTCCCCAATACAAGAGCATGTTTACGCAAGCTTTTGGGGAAGAAACCTTAATTGATGAGAATTTATTAAAGGTAAATGGAGCATTGGCAATTGCAGCCTATGAAAGAACATTAATGGCTGACCAAGCACCATTTCAACAATGGCTTAAAGGAAATTTAAATGCAATGACTGACCAAGAAAAAGAAGGTGCAAAGGTATTTTTTGGAAAAGGTGATTGTGCGAGCTGTCACAATGGACCAAATCTTGCCAATATGGAATTTCATGCCTTAGGAATGGGAGATTTAAAAGATGGAAGCTATGGTAATGCTGAAGTACACAATATAGGAGCCGTAAATCCTGAACTAAAAGGCAGAGGAGGGTTTACTGGCAATGAAGCAGATTTTTATAAATTCAAAGTGCCACAATTGTATAATCTTAAAGATTCTCCTTTCTATGGTCATGGCTCTAGTTTCACTACCATTGAGCAGGTATTAAATTACAAAAATTTAGGCGTTAAAGAAAATTCATTAGTGCCTGCCAATAAACTTTCAGAGAAGTTCAAACCTTTGAATTTGTCGCAAACAGAAATAAAAGCTCTGGAAGCATTTATCAAAAATGCACTTTATGATGGTAACTTAAATAGATATGTGCCTAAAAAATTACCTTCAGGCTTGGCTTTTCCTAATAACGATAGACAATCTAAAATTGATTTAGGACTGTAAATCTTCCAGAATCTGATCTTTTCTGAATTCGTAGAAAGATTTACGTTGTATATGCTCGCTCACATATTGACTTATTAAGGCTGCCATCAGAAAAAAGAAAATGGCAGAATGTCTGTCGGTCATTTCTAAAACTAAGACTGCTGAAGTAAACGGGGTTCTGGTAACTCCAGTTAGAAAAGCTATCATGGTCATTAAGATTAAGATATTGTATTGACCGAAAGGAATATCGAAAAAAGACAGAAAAAAACTAGCTAAAGATGCTCCAGAAGCCAAAGATGTAGAAAATATACCTCCTGCTCCGCCTGATGAAAAAGAGAGAAGACTACCAAAAAACCTTCCAATAAAAGTAAACCAATCTGTTGTTTTACGATGGTCAAATAAGATTTCGTTGATAAGGTGCTTTCCAGTACCCATAGTATTTTGATTGGTAAAATATAGCAAAGTTGCAAATAATAAACCCATCAATAACGCAAATGTATAACCACTTTTAAATGATTTTCTTAAATCAGCTAATGATTGAATCGCATTGGTAAATAAACTTCCAAGAATACCTCCTAAAGCCGAAAGTATAACTCCCAAAATTATCCATTTAAAAATAAGTGGTTCGGTTTTTGGAAAACCTAAGAATAAATAAGAACCTGTAAAAAATTGAGTCGTGAATCCAGCAATAATAACGGCAGCAAAAACCGGAGTTTTTAATTTATTTATATGCGATTTTGTTAATTCTTCAACTACATAAACAATTCCTCCAAGAGGTGTATTAAATGCAGCACTAAGACCAGATGCACCGCCTGTAATCAACAAAGTTTTTAAATCTATTTTTTTTAAGCCAGGGAATATTTTATGAATTAAGTAGAAAATAGATCCCGAAATTTGTAATGTTGGACCTTCTCTTCCTATACTTCCACCACCTAAAAGCAACAAAATGCTTGAAAGTATTTTGATTAAAATGATTTTTAGGGATAATAAATATTGAATACTTTTTTTTCTTGGTGTATCAGATATTTCAATTGAAGCAAGCATTTGCGGTATCCCACTTCCACTAGCGAATTTTGCATTTTTAGCTACAAAAAAATAACTCAGGACAAAGAGTAAAGGACTTAAAACAAAAAACATTCTTCTGTCATAAAGATAAATCTTAGATATAATAGATTCAGAAAATGAAAATAGCTGCTCAAATAATACAGACATTAAACCAACTACTATGGACCCAACAAGAAGCGGTATACCGTCATTTGAAAATCTAGAAATAAATCTTTGAGGAATTTTTCTAGAATAAAGTTTAAAAACTGCAGTCTGATTAAAAGGCGTCATTTATCTATTTTCTTTTCGGCATGTCCCAAGTTCTTTTCGGGAGCTATTTTATCTCTAATTAATTGTTTTAATACTTTCGGTTCAGCAAATCCTCCATAGCTTTTTCTATCAAAAACTATCTGTTTGTCTATAAATATCAAAAAACTTCCAGCGTTTTCACTTGGTTTCAGACTTACCATTTCCAATTCACCATCAAAAGTTGAAAGAAACTCCTGTGCCATCCAGGCTGCTCTAAGCATCCAATTACATTTTGGGCAATATTCTATGGTTAAATGGTATTTCATTTTAAAGATTCCATATAAGTAATTAAATTTTTCAATTCAGTCTCACTTAAAGCAAACTTTGGCATTAATGATTCTTTTTTATCTTCTACTTTTTCTATTTCCTTTATTTTTAGAATATTTATATTAGATAAACCAGGATATTTAATCATTAAATCAATCTCGGTTTTTGAAGTCACAATTCCTTGAAATACCTCTCCATTTTTCATAGTTATTTCCTTGGTTTCATAGCCAAAACCAATTCCTTCGCTTGGATTGACAATGGCGTTTAACAAACCTTGCTTGCTCAGTTTTTTGCCAATTTGACTTAAAGATGGGCCAAAATCTATCCCATGATTTTCGGCCACATGGCAAGAAATACAATAGGTGGTAAAAACTTCTTTTCCTAAAGTTCTATTTCCGCCATCAGAAAGAACTTTCTCAATATTTATGGTCATGCCTCCTGAGGTTGCCATAATTTTATTTACTTCATTTCTTATGTCACTGTGCCATGTCCTTTTAAGGATATTTAATGCTGTTCCAACATATTCGCTAGGAATCTTATTTGCTTTAAATTCTTCCCATAGAATTCCTTCTGACACCCAACCACCCATTTCATTCATTGCAGCAGCTCTAATGTTTTCTGGGTATTTGCTATTTTTATAAATGCCAATCAAAGCTTTAGCAATAAGTTCATTGTCTACATTGCCATATTTATCAATTGCTTTTAAGAAATTATTGGAATTACTCTTTTCAGCAAATAAGCCCTTAGTTCCATATATTTTTACAGAAACACGAGCTGCCTCGTCTGCAATTTGCTTATCTTTTGAATTTAAAGTTAAGTTATGTATCCTAGAAAATTCGGTTTTAACATTGTATTTGTCAACTAAATCAATATAATCTAAATCATTCTTGATATCTCCCAATAGCTTTGGAAGGTCAGATTTGAAAACTGGGTTGTTTTGAATAGTTTTTTGGTCAAATAATTTAAAAATTATTACTTTCTCATCAGGGCTAGTTTGCGTTTTTGCCAGTTTTAGCAAAACATTGTTTTTATTTTCTCCTTTTTGAAAATCAAATGCTCTATAATATTTGGCTTTTGTGGCATTTGGCTCTTTCTGAATAATTTGACTTAAATAATCCATCGACTGTAACCCACGGCTTCTCCATACCAATTCTTTGATAGGTTCTTTACTTAACCAATTTTCCCCCGCTTTGCCTTTTAAAAGTTGTAAGCAATTGTCCCAGTCGCTGTTTGCACCAATCCCCAAAGCCTCTAAATACCATCTATCATTACCTTTATAATCCATAGCCAAACTTGTCCAAATATCAGAATAGTTTTTATGATGAATTGCCAAGGCAACTTCTCTTTTTACCTGATAAGATGGGTCTTTCGCCATTTCTTTCATAAATTCATACGGGTTTATGAAGAATTTCCTAGCCATTCTGACAGACAATACTCTTAAATCTTCATTGCTGCTTTCTGAGGCGTGATTGACATACATACTATTTATATCAGCTAATAACCAATATGCCCTTGCAGCCATATTTGCATTTTCACTCTTCAATAATTCTTTCAAAGAAGATTCGGCTTTTTCTCCATAATGTTTCAATGTCTGATAGGCCACATATCTAATTGCTTGATTGGGGCTTTGAAATGCCTCTAAAGCTCCATTAACTGTATTAAAATCGTTTTTAACCTTAGCATATTTTGAGCCTTTAGGTGCAGCTCTATAAATTCTTCCACGCAAGGAGTCACCCATAGCATGACCCCCAACACCTGGATCATACCAGTCAGAAACGAAAATCGATCCATCTGGAGCAACAGTAATGTCAGAAGGTCGAAACCATTTGTCTCTTTTTGAGCCATCTAAAATGTTTAAAATTGAAGCCGAAAATCCAGCTCCATTTTTCTTAGTAGGGTAGGCTCTTACTATGTTAGGACCAGCATCACAATGGATTATTTGATTCTGGTATTTTTTTAAAAGAGAACCCTCATAAAATATTATACCAGTAGGCGAGCCTGCGTAGGTTTGCAAAAGGTTAGGTACAACTCCGGGATCATTTAAGTGCCAGTGTCTGTAAAATACCGAATCCTCCAAATTTGTTCGTCTAACACGCCAATCCGCTCCTGTCATTTCGTCTTTGAAACCATAATTGCCATAATCCATTACATAGTTTATTCTTGTACTACGATTACCGTCATCGTCATTGTCTGACTGCCAAATTTTCCCAAAACTATCTAAAGCTAATTCATAGTTATTTCTAAAGTTCCATGCCAATGCTTCTAAATTTTGACCATTTTCATCAGCTCTAAATACCATTCCTTCCCGATAAGGTTTCCCTTCGTTATTGATTTCTTGGTTATTATCATCATAAAAAGGTTTCCTATCTTTAGAAAGGATTTTTTCACCAGCATTTCCGAAATTAAAATAAAGTTTGCCGTCAGGACCAAATACGATAGCATGCATACCGTGGTCATGTTGCACACCTTCTATACCAGTAAACAAAATCTCTTTTTTATCTGGGATATCATCACCGTTTTCATCCGTAAAAACAAAAACATTAGGACTACATGAAACGTAAACTTTATTTCCCAAAACAGCAATTCCTAGAGCTGCGTTGATATCCTCGCCTTGATAAAATACTTTTGACTTGTCAGCTTTACCATCATTATCTGTATCCTCCATTATCAAAATTCTATCTCCTTTTATATTGTAAGGATTTCTAGGATTTAACTGATTGCGATAATTATACGCTTCACATATCCAAACCCTTCCTTTGGTATCTATGTCCATGTTGGTCGGATTTGTCATCATGGGTTCCGAAGCAAAAAGGCTAATCTCAAGTTCTGGATCAAGTAAATCAATACCATCAAGAGCATGTTCTACACTTCGTTTTTGGGCATCGCTTAATTTAGAATATTCTTCTGCCGAAATAGGCTCTTTTTGGTCAGAAAGAAAAGAACATAGAACTACAAATAGAAAAACCGAGAGTTTTTTCATAAAATTAAATTATAGATTTAAGGTCGAATATTATTGAAATCTAAATACAAATTAGATCTAAAACTAAAATTTATATAGATTTTTGTTTTCTAACATCATTACATCAGCATCAATCCTTTTTACAAAAAGTAATCGATTAAGATTGTATTCGTCAAATAAAGGCGAGTTTTTGTCAAAATTATTTATTCTCACCATTCCTGATGAATGAATAAAAGATTTGTTGCCAATCCAAAGAGCAACATGGGAAACCCTTAAAGTTTGGGTATTTCCGAAAAAAAGCAAATCGCCTGGAAGTAAATTTTCAAAATCATTATCTGTATTTACAAGTTTCCCTTTTAGTGCCTGCTGTGAGGCGTCTCTTGGTAACAAAATACCTTGTTTAAGATAAGTCATTCGTGTAAATCCTGAGCAATCTACTCCTTTAAAAGAAGTCCCTCCCCAAAGGTACGGAATACCTAAAAAACCAAATCCGCCTTCGGCTACTTTGTTTCCATTTTGATTGGTATTAGCTAACCAGGATTCGGTACTTTCTATATCTGTAGAAGAAACATAACCCTTAACACTATCTGGAAATTGAACCAGTGTGAAGTTTTTGCCTTTCTTTATAATTCTCAAAAGATTACCGAAACTTAAGTCACGAACAGGATAGGCATTGTCTACCGTATCATTTTTAGCAAAACCGTAATTTTGTGTATATATTACTTTGGGTTCCTCTAAGTATTCTTGAAGTTTTTCATCTGTAAACTGGGTCATTGTGGAGCCATCTATCCAGCCAATATAATGGTCTGGAGATTGAACTCTATACCAACCTCTTTGTTTTTCAAAGACCGTTAGAGGCATTCCCAAGAGCATTTGGGAGGCTAATTCTGCAGATTCGGCTGGATTTGCCCTCATGTTAGCCACTGAAACATTAACTATAGCTTTATGCTGAAAAGTACTATTTGAATAAGGTAGTATTTCAATTGAATCTGTTGGAAACAAAGTTTGAAATTTGGCTAACAGTGCTTTTTTTGCATCAGGCAAATTAGTTTTACCCAATAAAACGTTTGTTTCTGGTTTATAAATAATTTCGAAAATGCTAGTTCTCTTATCTGGAGCATATATCTTTTTTACTTTTTCAATATCCTCTGCGTCTTGAGCTAAAAGAATTTTTGATATAAAAATGAATACCAGTAAAAGTTTTTTCATTATTTCCAGCCTTGAGCGACTATTTTAGTTTTTTCACCAGAATTAAGAACCAACCAATTTTCGATTTCATCAGTAACAAAACCTATTGGGGTTATTTCAGCTATTTTTTTTATTTTTTCAAAGTCTTCTTGTCTAATTGTCATCAATAGCTCATAGTCTTCTCCACCACTTATTATGCTGGCTATTGGGTTTAGACTAAACTCTGAGCTAGTTTCCAAAGTACTGTTTTCTATTGGTATGTTTTCGAAGAAAACTGTAAAGCCTTTTTGAGAATGTTTGGAAAGATGTAAAATTTCAGAAGCTAGGCCGTCTGATATATCAATCATTGAGGTTGGAACCACCCCGATTTCATTTAAATCATGTACAATATCCGTTCTTCCTTCTGGTCTCAATTGTCTTCCTACAAGATAAGATTTGTCTTCAATTTTGGGTTGCATGTTTGGATTAGCGGAAAACTCTTGTTTTTCTCTTTCTAATACCTGCAAACCCATATAAGCAGCTCCAAGGTCACCGGTTACACACACAATATCATTAGCTTTGGCACCAGATCGGTAGGCTATTTTATCTTTCTGTACCTTGCCAATAGCACTTACAGAAATTATTAAACCAGATCGGCTTGACGAAGTGTCGCCACCTACCAAATCAATGTTATATGCCTCGCATGCGGCATTTATACCTTCATATATTTCGTCAATATCCGACAACCCGAATCGGTTGCTAATGGCAATAGAAACTGTAATCTGCAAAGGCACACCATTCATTGCCGCAATATCTGAAACATTTACAGCTACAGCTTTATATCCTAAATGCTTCAAAGGAGTATAAGTAAGGTCAAAATGTACGCCTTCGAGCAATAAATCAGTAGAAACTAAAGTAAAAGAATCTCCATTATCAATAACTGCAGCGTCATCGCCTATGCCTAAAATAGTTTCATTGTGATATAAAGTTGTGTTGTTCTTGATTCTATCAATTAACCCAAATTCACCAAGACTCTCTAAAGTTTCATTTTCCATGTTACAAATTTACTATATTGGCTATTAAAAACAAAAAAAGGTGTCTCTAAAAGAAACACCTTGATATTATAAAAAATAAATCTTAATTACTCGAAACCAGCGTGTAAATGTTGGTAGTATTTCCTGTTTTTGGATAAGTTTGGTTGGCAGTAAGGATTAAATCTGTACCAGTATCGGAAAGACTAGTAATCGCAAAGCTTAAACCCCCACCTGTTCCAGTTGGTTGCGGAGTCAATTCTGAAATTGTCAATGTAGTGGCAGTTACAGAATATGTTCCAGTATATGTTCCACCATCTACGTCTCTAATTGTTACTGTTGGAGGCTTAGAAAGGTCCATCTTATAACTTCCATATCCAGGTTTTGTATTTGAAGTTCCTGCTTTACTAAAAACTTCAGTGCCATTTTCTTTTACAGAACTGGCTGTATAAATCTTCGCTATTCTTTCTGAAACTGGGGCTACTTTTGTACCGCAAGAGCTAAAAATTAATAATCCCACGCTGAATAAAGTAGATAAAAGTATCTTTGTGCTCATTTTAAATATGTTTTTATATAAAACGTAAATATATTCTGATTCGTTGTATATGGCAAAAAAAATGCCACATATTTTTTTTAGATAAATATGTCTCTCATTTAGAAATATTGGTACTTTTGAAATTAATTTTTCAAAAATTGCAGCAAAAGGAAATTTCAAAAAGACAGTTATCTCTTAGAAATGGGCAAGAAAAACCAGAAATTTGGGTAGCATTCAGAGGAAATGTTTATGATGTTAGTTCATCAAAACTTTGGAAAAAAGGAAAACATTATGAGCACTGGGCAGGACAAGATTTAACTAAAGAATTGAATGATGCACCTCATACTGAAGTAGTTTTTGAAAAATTTAAGATTATTGGAACATTAAAAGACTAAATATGAAGCTTTTAGACGCACTTATATTATTTGGAAGTATTGGTTTCTTGGTCATTTGGGTTGACCAATTTATTTATAAAGGAGTAGCTTTTTCAGACACCTATTTTCTTTTAATGTTGGCTATAAGTGGTTTACTTTATTTTTTATACAGAAGAGGACTTCAAAAATTAAAAGATAATCAAGGGAAGAAATAGTAAGCCATCAATAATCCAGCGATAGTTGGTTCTAAACTTTTTTTCAAAAATAACCAATAAGGAAGTAACAAGCGATATAGCTGCCAATACAAAACTTAATTTGTTTGGATAATATAATTCACTTCCAAAAAAATAAATCGCTATAAAAAGGTTAATACTAACTGTGTAATTTATGATTTTCCTAACTGTATTAGAGGACATTTTTTTACAAATATTTTGACTTTTAGGGTTTTCTGCATATTCGAAATATGAAAAAGAAAGAGAGTTTTGAATCACTACTAAAAACAGCATAAAGCCTAATAACCAAGAGCTGAGATTCAAGCTTGAACTCAAAGTAAAGGGTACTCCGACCACTGCTGCTGTATAAATTGCTGGCATAAACCACTCTTTGGACAAGGGCCATCTTCTCGAAACCACCAAAAAATAAAATACTACAAAACCTGAAACTATTAATCCAAAATAAATTATTTGCCTAGGCTGAAAAAATAAAATAATTAAAGAAACAAGAACAAGTGAGACAAAAACAATTTGGAGTGTATACTGATTATTCTTATGAAAAATATGTCTTTCTGTTTCAGGAACTTCATCTTTAATATTGTCTAAAAGTCTATCTAAAATATAAATCGCCCAACAAGCCATGGCCAATTGAGCGATTGATTTATAATCGGTAAATTCAGAACCTTCAGGTAGTTTGAAAAATGCAATTGAACAGACAACTGTTGCAAAAACTACATTTAAACTTGATAGATTAAAATACTTAAAAAGAATCTTGATTTTTTCCAAAAACATAGAGAAACGGATAATTCAGCTCAAAAATATCAATCATTTTCGATAAAATCAGAAATGGCTTTGTTATATTTTTGAGGTTCCTCCAGTGTTCCTGTGTGCCCAGCTCCTTCAATTATTTCTAATCTTGCATTTTTAATATTATCTCTTAAAAATTCAGATTTCTCAACAGGGCAGGGAACGTCCTGACTACCAACCAATACCAGTGTTTTGCATTTAATATTTGGCAAATAATCTTCACTTGATTTACGGTTAATAACTCCTTCTGTAGCTTTTACTATGGTACTTCGGTTGTTTTCTTTCAGTTTTTTTAAGAAGAAAGCATAATCTTCTTTTCTATCCTTATTGCTTATAAAATTCTTACCAAACATAATACTCATAATAGAATTTTCAACTGGCCAATAGCCCACAGTTTTCACCAGATTGTTCAGCATTTTGTACTTCGATATACTTTCTGGTGTTTCAGCATCTGTAGTAGATTCCATCAGAATTAACTTTTTAACTAAGTCAGGTCGTTTTGAAGCTAATGCAATCCCAACATAACCGCCCATAGACAATCCTGCAAAAATCACAGGTTTATCACAGAGTTTTTCTATAATATCAACTGCATCATCGAAAAGGGTATCCATGTCGTATTTGTTATCTTTAGCGACAGATTTACCTTGGCCCCTAAAATCAAAGGCAATAACTCGGTATTTGGATTTTAAATGGGAAATTTGATTATGAAACATCCAGTGGCTCCACAATAAACCATGGCAAAAAACTATGGTATCTTTGCCTTTACCTTCCTCGACATAATTTATCGTAGCGTTCTTAAGTTCAATTATTGGCATATCTAATATTAATTTGAATAAATTTCACTTTTTAGAGGAATTTCGAAATTGTAGGCACCCTCGTCTAATTTTGCCCTTATTTTTTTAAATGCCTCAATGGTGTAATCCACTTCTTCGTGGGTATGCATAGAAGTAGGAATAAGTCGAAGCATCACAACACCCTTATTTACAACAGGATAAATTACAACCGAACAAAAAATATTAAGATTTTCTCGTAAATCAATTATCATATTGCCAACTTCATTTTGAGTAAAATCTTTGTTAAAGTACACCGGCGTAACATGGCTATTGGTGGTTTCTAGATTAAAACCTTCAGCTTTCAAACCGTTTTGAAGCCGAGACGCAATATCCCAAAGTTTTAATCTAAATTCAGGATTGGATTTTATTAACTCTAAGCGTTTCATCCCACCAATCACATATCCCATTGGTAATGCTTTAGCGTAAATTTGAGACCTAACATTATACCGAAGAAATTTTATAATATTTGCATCAGCACCCACAAAAGCTCCCATAGCAGACATTGCTTTTGTAAAAGTGGCAAAATAAATGTCTACCTCGTTCTGACATCCAAAATGTTCTGGCGTCCCTTTTCCATTTTCACCTAAAACCCCAAAACCATGAGCATCGTCTACCAAAAGTTTAAAATCATATTTTTGCTTTAATTCAACTATTTCATCAATTTTCCCGATTTGGCCTGTCATCCCAAAAACACCTTCAGTTATTACCAATATACCGCCTCCATTTTGACTTGAAAGTTTAGTTGCCCTCCTAAGGTTCAGATCTAAACTTGCCATATCGTTGTGATTAAACCGATAATAGGCACCTCCTTTGGCCTTATGAAGGCGTATCCCGTCTATCAAACAAGCATGACAATCTCCATCATATACAATTACATCTCGATGATCTACTAATGCTTCAATAACTGACATTATTCCCTGGTAACCAAAATTCATCAAAAATGCATCTTCGTTTCCCGAAAAATCTGCCAATTGTGCCTCAAAATTTTCATGATTATGAGAGTTTGCACTCATCATTCGTGAGCCCATTGGATAACTTAAACCATATTTTTCAATCGCTTCAGTGTCGGCTTTCCTCACTTCTGGATGGTTGGACAATCCCAAATAATTATTCAATGACCAATTTAGGACTTTCCTGCCATTGAAAGTCATATGTGGCCCAATCTCTCCTTCGAGAATAGGATAGCTAAAGTAATGGTGACCAAAGTGAGAAATGGCACCTAAAGGACCCATGTCCTTTGAAATTTTGTCGAAGATGGATACTCCCATTGTTTTCTTTTTTATGGTGAAAATATGAGAGAGCATAGTTAAAAGGACACAATAGATTATAGAAATCATCACCAAATCAAATTATTGGTTTAGATATTCTACCGTTAAAATTTTATATTTGGGAACATCAATATTTGATGGCAAATAAAATTATAATTGATTTAAATCAATCATTTTGAATATTAAATTTTGCAGTAATTCTCTGGAAAATAATTTAGCGGTATCATTTATGCCATTTACAAAAACACAAAAGGCATATTTCTTATCGTCTTGTCCTTTAAAGTATCCAGCATAGTTTCTTGTACCAGATATAGAGCCACTCTTTGCCGCTACTTTTCCCCTGGTTAAACCTTTAGGATCTAGCGATCTTACAGTTCCGGACTTTCCTACAACAGCTATGGTTTCTGAGAAAGATTCAAAATACTTACTTTTTACCATTATTGACAAAAAGTCCGTCATTGTTTGGGTTGAAATCGTATTCATTGTGGAGAGGCCGCTACCGTCGTATAAATTAAAATTGTCTAAATTTAAACCTTTCGCTTTCCAATATCTTTTCATAAAATCCCCAAAACTTTCCTTTGGCTCTTTAAGTTTTGTGAATATATAATTTGCCATTCCATCAGCAAAAAAATTAACACTCTGATAATTACAGTGCTGAGATATTTCCTCTAAACTAGGAGAAAAAATTATACCAATTGTGTCATTCCCTAAAGGTTCAGAAATTACATTTTCTAGTACATTTATACTGTTTCCAGAAAGCTCATTTTTCAAAATATCAAGAAACACACTTTTAGGCTCTGGAATGGACCCTTTTACTCCGAAATTATTAGATTTTAGTGGAACTGTTCCCTCTAAACTAATTTCATCTGAAGGGGCCATGTTAATAATATTTACCTGATCCCCGCTTCCAGACTCTCCTGTTCTGACATTATTCCTAATTTTCCAATTAGATGATAAAGGCACTATTTTATTTATTTCTGAGGCGTCACCTATTTGATCTCCTCCTTTAAAATAAACAGTGTAAAAGTTTTCTCCAAAATTAAACTGCCTCGGAAACGCCCCATAATAATTACCTATATCTGAAACAAGCCATTCGTTTGGTACAATTCTTTCATCTTTTCCTATAATAGTAATTTTACCATTTATTGTACGAATGCCTTTATCTTTCAAGAAGGTCACAATCTGCTCAGTAGGATTTAGGTTGAATCTTTGCGAGCCAAAACTTGGATCTCCTTCAGGAATAATCAATAAATCACCATTTAATATTCCATTTTGGATATTTCCATTCGTTACTATAAGCGTTTTAAATTCAAAATTGGGCCCTAAAATATCTATTGAAGTACCTGTTGTTAACAGCTTAAGAGTAGAAGCAGGCGGAAGTGCCATTTTGGATTGATAAGCATAAACTTCATTTTTACTTTCAATATCTCTAATACTCATAGAAACATTAATGTTTTGAGCAGAAGGCTTCTCCAGAAAATTAGTAATCAATTCATTCAATTGACTATTAATAGAAGTAATTTGTAAAAAAATAAAACAGAATAATTTCATCTTTAATATTATAAATATCGGTGTATAGTTCGAATTTTGAAAATTATTATAAAATATTGGTAATTAGGTTTTAATATTCAAAATTAATTAACAATATCAAATATAACCTTTAAAAAATACTCTTTCAGTAAGTCGAAATGTAAAATTCCGTCACAATTTCTAAAATAAAAGCCTTTCAATATACTATATTTGCAGTCCTTTTACATATATTTTCCATAATAAAAAGATTCTTATGAGGCTAACATTTTTTGGTGCTGCCAGAAAAGTTACGGGTAGTATGTTTCTCTTAGAGTTAGAGGATGACTATCGTATTCTCATAGATTGTGGCACAACTCTAGATGGTTCAAGAAACCTAAATGAAAAATTAGAATACGGAAATTTCCCTTTTGATGCCTCTTTAGTAAACACTGTATTTCTAACTCACGCTCACATAGATCACTCTGGTCAAATTCCTAATTTATATTCTTCGGGTTTTGAAGGGCAAGTCCTTTGTACTTCTCCTACCATGGATTTAACAGAATTGTTGCTACATGATGCAGCAGTTTTAAATTCTCGAATTGTAAAGAACATTGAAAAAAGTCACAAAAAATCTAAAAAGTGGAAAAGTATAGAAACACAAGGTTTATATCTAAGAAAGCAGGTAGACGAAGCCTTAAATAGTTTCCTTCCATTAGCATTTGGGCATAGGTTTAGATTTAAAGATGATGGATATGTGACATTTTACCCAGCTGGACATCTTTTGGGTGCTGCTCATATTGTGGTTGAAGTATTGGAAAATGGTCAGATGAAAAAAATCGGCTTTTCAGGAGATATAGGTAGAAAAAACTTCCCCTTATTAGTAGATCCCAAGCCAATGCCTCAGGTAGATTATTTAGTGATGGAATCGACGTATGGTAATCGAGAACATACCGACAAAATCTCTCCTGAAGAAATGCTCAGAGACGTCATTCAAGAATCTTGTATAGATATTACTGGAAGGTTAATAGTGCCTTCCTTTAGTGTTGGACGGACCCAATGCTTACTCTATACCTTAAATCGACTTTATCAAAACTATGACATTAAGCCTATTAAGGTATTCACAGATAGTCCTTTAGCTAAGGTAAGTACGAAGGTTTATGAAAAACACAGGAAACATTTAAATAAAGAAGCCACGGATTTTTTTGAAGAAACGGATTCGCTTTTTGATTTTGAAAATTTACATTATTTAGAATCTGACATAGAAAGTAAGGCGGCATCTTTGCATACCGAATCTTGTATTATTATTTCCTCATCAGGAATGATAAAAGGTGGGAGAGTAGAGCATCATGTAGAAAAAAACATCGAGAATCCTTATGCCACTATTTTGATGGTTGGTTATGCTACAGAGGATTCAGTAGGCGGTAGATTACTATCCGGAGACTTAAAAGATTTGCAAATAAGAAACAAAAAACTGGCTGTAAATGCCAAAATAAAAAAAATAGATGTCTTTAGTGGACATGGAGATTTAAACGATTTGATTAGCTTTGCAGAAAACCAAGATAAAAATATATTGAAAAATATATTTTTAGTTCATGGAGATGTCGAAGCTATGTTTAATTTTAAGGAAATTTTAAACAATCGAGGATTCTCAAATATTGAATTACCAGAACAAAACCAGTCATTTGAATTATAATTAGACTTCTATGAGAACTTTGCTAGAATTCGAAAAGCCTATAGCCGAACTTGAAGCCAAACTTGAAGATATGAAAAAATTGGCCCTAGATAACAATGTGGACGTTTCTGATGCTGTTAGGAATCTCAGCTCCGCTATTGATACACTAAGAGTTGAAACCTTTCAAAACTTGACACGTTGGCAAAGAGTACAACTTTCAAGACATCCAGATAGACCTTATACGTTGGATTATATCGAAAGGATTTGTTCTGAATTTCACGAATTACACGGTGATAGAACGGTTCGAGATGATCCGGCTGTGGTTGGCGGCTTGGCCCAAATAGAAGGTGTAAGTGTAATGGTAATCGGACAACAAAAAGGAAGAAAAACCAAGGAAAGACAACACAGAAACTTCGGAATGCCAAATCCTGAAGGCTATAGAAAAGCCTTAAGATTAATGAAAATGGCGGAAAAGTTTAACATTCCAATTGTTACTTTGATAGATACTCCAGGAGCATTTCCAGGTTTAGAAGCGGAAGAACGTGGTCAAGGAGAGGCCATCGCTAGAAACTTGAAAGAGATGATGATTTTAAAAGTACCTGTAATATGTATAATTATTGGTGAAGGTGCGTCTGGTGGAGCACTTGGAATGGCGATAGGAGATAGAGTTTTGATGTTAGAAAACTCTTGGTATTCAGTTATTTCACCAGAAAACTGCTCAACCATCCTTTGGAGAACTTGGGAGTTTAAAGAACAGGCAGCAGAAGCTCTTAAACTAACCGCAATAGATATGCGTGACAATGGACTAGTAGATGGAATAATAGCAGAACCGCAAGGAGGTGCTCATCTCAAATGGGATGAAATGTCAGAAATTTTGAAAAAAAGAATTATTTCCGAAATAGCCAATCTAGAAAAAATGAGTCCACAAGAAAGAATTTCGTCTAGGATAGATAAATTTTGTTCGATGGGCGTAGTTGTTGAATAATTATGGTTCTAAAAGATACTATTAAAGCTGTAATTTTTGATTTTGGTAACGTAATCATCAATATTGATTTAGAAAAAACTTATGAAGCATTTGCGGAGTTGACTTTTAAATCTCCCAATAAAATCAAGGCTTTATTTGCAGAGAGTGATGTTTTTCGAAAATATGAATCTGGATTTTATTCCGATGAAGAATTTCGAGATGTAATTAGACAGGTTTTGAGTTATCCATTAAATGATCAAGAGATAGATAAGGCTTGGAACGCTTTGTTGCTTAATGTACCTAAAAATAGGATTGAATTTTTAGAGCAATTAAAATACAAGTATCCAATATATTTATTGTCAAATACTAACAATATACATATTGAAAAGTGTATGCAATATTTTAGACAATCTCATGGAATAAACAACTTTCAAAACCTGTTTTCCGAAACATTTTTATCCTACAAAATGGGACTTTGGAAACCTGATTATAGAATATATGATAAAGTCTTGAGTGAAATAAATCTGAAACCAGAAGAAGTACTTTTTATTGACGATAATCAGGAGAATATCATTGCTGCTCAAGACTTAAGAATAAACTGTATTAAAATAAATCCACCTGAATGTTTCACTGAAATCTTAAATCATATCTTTTAATATGTTAAAGTCCCCTTATATTCATATACTGTTATTTATAGCTACGTTAATAACAACAACTTTAGCTGGTGCAGAATGGATATTTGGAAAGTCCTTCTTTTTTCAATGGGAGGAAATGGGCTGGACAGAGTTTAAACGTGGGTTTTGGTACTCTATTCCATTCCTAGGATTCTTAACTACCCATGAATTTGGCCATTATTTTATGGCAAAGATTAGAAAAATCGAAGTTTCCCTGCCATATTATATTCCAGGTTGGTTTGTGGTTTTAACATCCATCGGCACATTTGGAGCATTTATAAAAATCAAAGAGCAAGTAAATTCAAAAAATGACTATTTTGATATTGGCATTGCTGGACCTCTTGCAGGATTTGTAGTAGCAGCTACAGTTTTAGCTTGCGGATTTTATTACTTACCAAGCGATGAATATATTTATGGAATTCATCCAGAATACAAGAATTTCCAAGGGAATTACAGAGCCTTCCTCGACAATTATGCAACAAATGGTGAGATTATTACATTAGGAAAAAGTTTGTTATATAATTTTTTTGAGAGTGCCTTTGCCGATCCAAAATTAATTCCACACCCTTATGAACTTACACATTACCCATTGATTTTGGCGGGATTTTTAGGTTTATTATTTACAGCATTAAACTTACTTCCAATTGGCCAATTAGATGGTGGACACATATTGTTCGCATTAATAGGCAAAAGGGCTTTTGATGTCATTTCTCCTACATTTTTGGTATTGTTAGTTTCTTATTCAGGGCTAGGAATGTTTAAATTGTCAGATTTTGGAATGGCTTATTCTGAAACGCAAGCCACATTATTGCTACAATTCGCATTTTTTGTGTATTTCAATTATCTTTGTTTCTCAAGAATTTTTAAGAATAAAGTCAACAATTGGATTATAACACTTGCTGTTATTTTTATTCAATTAACACTTTCAAAAATCACTCCTTCACTAACTGGGTATTCAGGATTCATAGCATTTGGATTTTTAATTGGCAGAATACTAGGTGTTTATCATCCCGCTACATTTGACACAAAACCTTTAGGAATGACTAGAATAGTTTTGGGATGGTTAGCTATTGTGATTTTCATTTTATGTTTTTCACCTAATCCTATAAATTAAAGATGAACATATTATTAAAGTTTTTTTTTAAAGTATTTGGCTGGAAAGTAGTGGGAAAAGTTGATCCAACTATCAAAAAAGCCATTTTGGCAGTAGCTCCGCATAATAGTTGGAAAGATTTCTTGATTGGTATAAGTGCTCGTGCGGCTATGGGAATTCAAATTAGATACTTAGGAAAGGCCGAATTATTCAAACCGCCTTTTGGCTTTATTTTCAAGTTCTTAGGTGGCACACCTGTTTACAGATCCGAAAAACTAAATATGGTAGAAAGTCAGGTAGCTGTAATAAACTCTCACGAAAGAATATTGGTAGGAATAGCCCCAGAAGGAACGAGGAAGGATGTAGAAAAACTTAAATCGGGCTTTTATTATATAGCCAATGGTGCTCATATTCCCATCTTAAGAGTAGGATTTGATTTAAAAGAGAAAGTAGTAACAATTGCCGAACCTTTTTACCCTTCAGGGGATTTTAAAAAAGATATGAAAGAATATTTTGTGCCCTATTTTGAAAAAATAAATGGCTCAAATAAATCATGGATAAAAAATTATAAAAACGATATTTTTTAATGAAAAAACAGACCAAACTCATTCGGATTCAGACTGAAAAGACGCAATTTAGAGAGCATTCTACGCCTCTATATATGACAAGCAGCTTTTGTTTTGAAGACGCACAAATGGGTAAAGACTTATTTGACAATACTTTAGAAGGGAATATTTATTCAAGATTTTCAAATCCGACAGTACAAGAGTTTGTTGATAAAGTATGTATGTTAGAGGAAGTTGAGGAAGGCATAGCTACTGCTACAGGTATGGCGGCTGTTTTTGCCGGCTTTGCAGCTCATTTAGTTGCTGGTGACCATATCGTTTCTTCAAAAGCTTTGTTTGGTTCTGCTCACCAAGTTATTACGCAAATATTGCCAAATTGGGGAATAACGCATACTTACATAGATGCCTCGGCTCCTAAAGAAGATTGGGAAAAAGCTATTCAGCCCAATACAAAAATGATTTACTTAGAAACACCTTCTAATCCTGGATTGGAATTGGTGGATATGGAAATGATTGGAGAAATAGCCAAAAAGCATAACTTGATATATTTTGTAGATAATTGTTTCGCTACACCAATGCTACAAACACCTGCTCAATATGGAGCAAATTTGATAGTGCATTCTGCCACCAAATTTTTTGATGGCCAAGGCAGGGTTTTGGGTGGAATTATCGTCGGTACCAAAGAAATGATAGAAAAAGTAAGATTTTTCTGTCGTCAAACCGGTCCATCTTTAGCACCATTTAATGCTTGGGTGCTTACAAAAGGTTTAGAAACTTTGGGCTTAAGACTTGATAGACATTGTAGCAATGCCGAAAAGTTGGCCATAGCTTTGGAATCTATAAAAGGAGTAAAAAAAGTTAACTATCCGTTTTTGCCATCTCATCCTCAGTACGAATTGGCAAAAAAACAAATGAGTGCGGGCGGAGCTTTGGTAACTTTTGAATTAGAAGGTGGCTTTGAAAGAGTGGTGAAATTTACAAAATTAATAAAAATCGCTTCTTTGACTTCTAATCTAGGCGATAGCAGAACTACCATTACAAATCCAAATACAACCACCCATGCGAAAGTGCCTGTTGAAGATAAAATTAAACTGGGAATATTTGAGGGAAGTATGAGGGTTTCTGTTGGTTTAGAAGATATCGATGACCTAATTGAAGATTTTACACAAGCAATTTTAGGTTCGAATTAAAACATTAAATTTTAATTATAAAAAAGGCTAATGAGTTGATCATTAGCCTTTTTTGTTGTTTATCGATAACTTAAAATTCCCAAATGAAGCCTATCGTTGGAGTTACCAAGGCTGATGGGTCATTAACTATTACTGAAACTCCATTTGATGCATCTGATTTTAAAGGCAAGCCATCTGTAGTTTGGAAACCTGTATTGTTTTCGTTTCTTTTTAAGGTGAATTCTGGAACAGCTGGAGATTTTGCCAAATACCAGTTGGTTACATCTATATACAAATCCAGAGCAGTTTTCTTGAAATTAATCTTTTTGTCTATTCTTATATCACTGCTATTAAAAGCTCCCAATCGTAAGGTATTTAGCCTTGAATAATCATAAAAAGTAACACCTTGAGTGACATAATTAAGCTTTGAAGTTGTCTCGTCGATAGGAGAGTAGGGAGCACCTCCTTGGTATCTGAATTTGAGCCCTAACTCCCAGTTTTTCTTAAATTTATATCCCATCGCAAAACTCATCAAATGTCTGTTGTCCCAAGAACTAGATATCATTTTACCATCTGTTCCACTGAATAAACTTCTATAAAAAGTATAAGAATATACGCCGAAAAATCTTTTTGTTAATTTTTTCTGTGCAAAAAACTCAATTCCATAAGTTTTTCCTTTGCCAGTAAACAATACTTCTTCATTTCCCAAAACATTAAAATCAGTTCCTAGATTTGCCAAAGAAATGCCATTAGCTTTAGAAATTGGCATATTTTGGTAATATTTATAAAATCCTTCAAGGGTAAATCTTTGGCTTTCGTTAGGCAAAAACTCAACGCCACCCACCAAATGATTGCTGATTTGGTACTCGGCATTTTGATTTACCAAGCTACCCTTTGAATTGGCAAAGCCTAAAATTGTATACGGTGGCAGTTTTGAATATCTACCAGCTGAAGCATTTATAGACCACTGATTATTAATGTAATAACTCATAGAAACCCTAGGAGACAATGTCTTTATCGGATTTCTACCCGAAGTGGTAAAAGTATTCATATCTGTCCTTAATCCACCACTGAATCCAAATTTGCTCATCCTTTTTCCAACTTGCACAAAGGCTCCATATTTAACGAATGGATTCAATGGACTTTCGAAATTTATGCTAACCTTTGGTTGCACAAGATTTCCATTTGCATCAATTACTTCTTTTCTGATTACATTAAAAGTTTGATTGGTATATTTTACCAACTGCGAAGAAAGACCATAAGAAATCTTCCAATTGTTGATGTTTTGATTAATATCAAATCTCAATTTATTTTCTGCTTCTCGAGAGTTTAAATCTAAAGTTTTCGGAGAATTTTCAGGAGCTTCGTTGTCTTCATATTTAACTATATTATTATTAAACATATTTCTTGATAAGGCCAAATTCCAATAGCCATTGTTTATCAAACGTTTTAATGAAACTCCGACAGTATAATTCCATTGATTTATGGAAGGAGAAGAATTGATAATTTGGGCTTTTTCAGCAGAATAATCCTCAGGAATAGCAAAACTAAACTCATCTATAGCACCTAAGCCTACAAAAATCAAAGAAGTTTTTTTGTCAATCTGGTGTGTTATTTTGGTTTGAAAATCCCAATAATTAGGGCGAATCGGCAAATCTATAGCTTTAAACAATAGTTGAAGATATGATCTTCTAGCTGAAGCTAAAAATGTTGTTTTATCATTTATTGGGCCTTCCAATGTTGTTGCTAATTCAGTAGCACTTAGCCTTACATTGCCTTGCAGTTGGTTTGGATTACCTGTTTTTTGCTTGAATTGAAAAACAGAACTCAAAGCATTGTCATATTTAGCGTCAAAAGCCGAAGAACTCAATTTTACATCTTCTATAAAACTAACGTTCAGCATTCCTTGAGGTCCGCCACTGCTTCCTTGGGTTTGGAAGTGATTAATTACAGGAACCTCAATTCCATCAAGGTAAAATACATTTTCGTTTGAAGCACCGCCTCTGATAATGATATCGTTCCTAAAACTACCACCACCAACTCCACCTCCAACACCAGGAAGAATTTGTATTACTTTACTAATATCAAAATTGCCACCTGGATTGGCTTTTATTTCCTCTGCTGTTAATTTTTGAATACTCAATGGAGATTCTAAGGTTCCAGTGAATGCCGTTTCCTTTTTTGCGGTAACCTCAAGTTCCGTTAGGTTGTTTGATGATTGTTCCAGTTCAATTTGAAAAGTGCTCTCATTGCCAGAATTTATGACGATATTATATAAGATTAGGTCTTTGTAACCAACGTAGCTAAACTTTATATTATGTGTGCCAACTGGAATGTCGGTGATTCTGAATTTCCCAAGATCATCAGATGTAGCACCTTTGGAAGTACCCAATATTTGTAAATTTACGAATGGTAAAACCTCTTGTGTGTTTTTGTCGACAATTTTACCATTTATACTGCCTGATTTTTGAGCAAAAACCAAAGAACAAATTAAGATAAATGTGAATGTGTAAAGAAACTTCATTTAAAAAATATATGATTTATACCTTAACCAAATTTTGATTTAAAATGTTTAAAATTTGGGCAAAAAAAAAGAGGCAAAAGCCTCTTGAAATTTCCTTTGGATTATTGTGCCTACACTAAAATAAAAATGCCAAACAAAATAGATGCACCAGCAGAAAACCACATAGGGATTTTCTTAGTTTGGTACTGCGACTTATTATATAATTTCAAATAATCTGTTCTTAACCATAACGTAACACCTGTTAGTAAAAATAGCAATGCTGTAGAAACACTAAGTGTCTTAGGAGCAAAACCTTCAGGTTTGATATAAAGCAAAACTGATACGATGCTCAAAACTACACCAAAAAATATCAGAATGTTAAATAATAATTGATAGCTGTCTTTTTCAATAGAATTTCTCATTGTTATATCGTTTTATTGATACAAATTTAACACAAAGATTTTGTGTAATCCAAATAAATCGAAATATAATTTTGAGTAAATTTCAAAAAATAGGTTTGTTTTTATGATAAAATTTAAAAAATATATAAAAAAATTAAAATAATGCAATAAAAAAAGTATCAAATTTTGATTTTTTTGTAAAAAACTACATTTTTATGTTCAAATTTACTGATGCTGTTTTAAAAATTGTATTAATTAATGATTCTTTATAATATTTTGGAATTATTGATATTTACCAAATAATATTTTGCAATAAAAAATTAATTATAAAACAGTTCATTTAAATAGTCGATATATGGTTTTATTACCTCTAAATGATAAAATAACTGTTTTAAAAAGTCTTTTTGCTTAACTTTCTCATTCGAAAACTTCTTTACAAAAAATAACTCTTTATGTTTTAGTAATTCTATCTCAGGATGATCTTCTGAATAATTTTTAGGTGCTCTTTTTAGTTTTTCGCCGTGTACAATTGGATAAGCATCTTTAAATTTTGGCGTATCAATTATGCCCTTTAAAACCTCTGGATTGTAATCTAATTCCTGACGAAACTTAGCTAAGTTTTCACTTGAAGGTTGCCACATACCAGCACCTATCATTGTTTCACCATTTTGCAATTGAAAATAATAGTCGATCTTTCCAGAATTTCGACCACCTGCTCCAAATCCAGCCGAAAGATTGTTTTTGTATGGACGCTTATCTTTTGCAAATCTAATGTCCCGATTTATTCTAAATATGCAATCTTTTATTTGTGTGTTGGCAAATGAAGGTTCGATCACTTTTAACATTTCCAAAACCTCTTCACAAAAATCAACGAAATTAGCTTTGGCTATTTCATATTCATTTTTGTTTTCCAAAAACCACTCCCTGTTGTTATTTACTTCTAATTTTCTTAAAAATTCAAATGTAGCTTCCTGTATCATGTAATAAATGTCTAATTTTGTGAAAAATTAAGTGCAAAAAAGCGAAATATAAAATATGTCGAGAATATTAACTGGAATTCAAGCAAGCGGTAGACCGCATTTGGGAAATATTTTGGGAGCGATAGAACCTGCTGTGGCTTTATCACAAAAATCAGAAAACGAGTCTTTTTTATTCATAGCTGATTTACACTCACTGACTTCCGTCAAAGACCCTAGTGTTTTGCATGAAAATACCAGAGCGGTTGCCTCGGCATGGTTGGCCTGTGGTTTTGATGCAGAAAAAAACTTTTTTTATCGCCAGTCTAAATTGGCGGGTTACCACACCGAATTGATGTGGTATTTGAGCTGTGTTACACCATATCCGATGCTGGCCAATGCACATTCGTTCAAAGAAAAATCGGATAAACTGGCTGATGTAAATGCGGGATTGTTTACCTATCCAATTCTACAGGCGGCTGACATCGTTTTGTATCAGGCCAATTTTGTGCCTGTGGGAAAAGACCAGAAGCAACATTTAGAAATGTCAAAAGACATAGCGGCAGCATTTAATAGAATATTTGGTGAAGTTTTCGTTTTGCCCGAACCTTTAATAAATGAGTCAGTTATGACTATTCCAGGTATAGACGGTCAGAAAATGAGTAAATCCTACAATAATTATATTGATATATTTTTACCTGAAAAAGAGCTTTACAAACAAATAAAAAGAATTGTTACCGACGCTACTCCATTAGAAGAGCCAAAAAATCCAGATACTTGTTTAGTCTTTAAATTATATGCATTAATAGCTAGTAATGAGCAGATTGAAGCTATGAGAAACAATTATATAGCAGGCGGATATGGCTATGGTCATGCCAAAAAGGAGTTTTTGGATTTGATACTTTCTAAATATCAAAAGCAAAGAGAAGTGTTTGATTTCTATATGAACAATCCAAAAGAATTGGAGAAAATGCTAAGTAGGGGTGAAGCTAAGGCCAAAGAAATAGCCGAAAAAACGATAGCAGAAGTAAGAAAAACTTTAAAATTTGATTGATTTTGATTGAGCAAATTTTAGAATGGGACAAAAATGCATTTTTATGGCTTAACAGTTATCATAACTTTTGGCTTGATAAAACAATGCTGTTTTTTTCTGCATCTAAAGTCTGGATACCACTTTATGTTTTGATCATCTTTTTATTTTTTAAAAACTTTAATTGGCAAAATGCTATAAAGTTTATATTAATTATTATTGCTTCAGTGGCTTTAAGTGACTTTATTGCTTCTGGGATATTCAAACCTTATTTTCAGAGACTTAGACCTTGCCATGAAATTTTATCAGAAATGATTTTAGTTGGAAAATGCGGTGGGCAGTTTGGCTTTGCTTCCTCTCACGCTGCCAATAGTTTTGCCTTATTTATGTCTATCTTTTTGATTTTCAGAAGGCAAAACCTTTGGATATTTTTACTTTTATTCTGGGCAATAATCGTAAGTTACAGTCGTATATATCTCGGAGTTCACTATCCAATTGATATATTGGTAGGTGGATGCATTGGAATCGTAATTTCTTTATCAATTTATAAACTATTCAAACTTAAAACTTCCTTATGAAAAAAACACTTTTATTGGTTTTCACGCTTATTTCACTTTCCTTCAAACTTTCAGCCCAAGATATTACAAAAGGCACTTGGTACAATGAAGAAAAAACTGCCCGCGTTCAATTTTACGAAACCAACGGCAAAATTTTTGGGAAAATAGTATGGCTAAAGGATCCATTAAACAACGGAAAGCCTCGTACCGACGAATTTAATCCAAATGCTAAATTGAAATCTGCTCCCTTAATGGGATTGGTTTTCCTTAAAAACTTCAAAAAAGACGGAGAAAAAGCATGGGAAGATGGAAGTATTTATGATCCAAAAAATGGTAAAACTTACTCAAGTAATATGAAGCTAGTAAGCCCAACCCAACTGGATGTTAGAGGATATATTGGTATCTCACTGATGGGAAGAACTTCGAAATTTACAAAGGCTGATTAATAGAAAATAGCTAAAAAAAAGCCTTTCAGGAATGCTGAAAGGCTTTTTTTTATATAAAATCGTCTTCTAAATCATCTTCAAAATACCGGCTGCTTTCCAGATAATCATCACCACCTTTGGCATTCTTTGTGGCTAATTTTTTCAAAATTGCTATTTGTCCTGAATGGTATAAATCGTGGTGAATAATTCCATTGATCAGTGTATTGAAATTGTATTCTGCACCAGGAACTATCTCTTGTAAAAAAGCATCTGTTTTAGTATCCAGTTCTTTTATAAGTTCGTCATGACTCAATGTCAACTCCATCATTAAGGTTTCAAGTTCAAATTGGTCAATTTTCCCAATATTTCCCCAATTTGCTTTATCATCACTGATGTTATAAGCTTCGTCTCCTTGCATTTTTTTTACACAAAAAAGCCTCCAACTCGTGATATGATATAACAATTCCGCAATGTTATGTACATTTCCTGCAGAATAAGATGCTTCTTTAACTGACAAGCCTTTGGTAAGCTCAAGAACCGATGGCCCGTGCCAAGCTCCACCATGAAAAGCTGTGTTAAGGAGGTTTTTTAAATTTTCAATGTTTTGGTTTACAGTCGCCATATTATAGTAGTTTTATTGCCATAAGACCCATATCATACCCAAATGATAGGTATCGTGCTGAATTATTCCGTTTAAGAGTTTATAAAAATTGTAATATTCACCCGGGACATTTTGGGTAAGCAAATCGTCGTCATACTTTTCCAATTCTTTGATTAGCTCAAAATGTTGATTTTTTAGATAGTCAATCAGCGAACTAAAGTTCTGAGGAGCAGTCACTTCTGCACTTCCCCAATTGTCTTCATCTGTTTCTAAAGAATAGTGGATATTGTCATTGAGTTTTTCAATGGCAAACTTTCTCCATGCAGCTAAATGAAAAATATGCTGTGCAATCGTCTGACTTGAAAAATTATGTACTTCATCCACTTTTTCGAGCGGCAAACTATTAATTATTTCCATCACAGAAGGGCCATGCCAAGCATCGCCTCTGAAAACAGTATCAAGATTGTCAATGATTAATTCTAGTGCCTTCATCTTTTATTGGAAATATTTGCAAAAATGATAAAAAAGATGTTTAAACCCAAAAAAGAAAGGATTAAAAACTCTAAGTGACCTTTATTTAGAAAAAAACAGAACCCAAAAATTTATTGATTTAGTATTCCCTGCCTTTCCAAATAGCTTTTTTTGTAAAAAAGTAATACATAAATTGAGCCAACCAAGCTACAGGAAGGTAGATTGAGAATATCGGAATGAATTTTAAATAACCTTTGATCTTTAGTTTACTTTCAAAAAACATAGTAAAACCAAAATACACCAAATTAGAAAAACCGAATAAAGTAAAAGCCCAAAGCGGTGAGAAATAAAAAAGAATGATATAAATAGGTAATGCTAAAGCCTGTAACACTCCCAGATACATGGGTCCAGGGTTATTTTCTATCGCTCCTTGAATCCACCTACGCCTTTGTTCAAAAAAGTTAGAAGGTGGTAAGGTATAAGCCAGGACCTCGTTTTTGAAAGCCTGCCTAAATCCAAATCTTTTGTCTATAATATTTTTGTACAAATTATAATCTTCAACAATAGAAAAACCTATTTTTTCATATCCACCAACGGCATCATAAGCTTTTTTACTTACTGCCATATTGTTTCCCATACCTGTAGTTGGAATATTTCTATCAGATAGTAACTTATTGATAGAGAGCACAATAAGCCATTCTAAGGATTGCATTGCAGATTTTAAATTGTTGGTTTTCATCGCAGTTACGCCAACCACTACGCCAGTTTCTGCATCATTTTCAAATTCTGAAAGCATTCCCGAAAGCCAAGTTTTGGGTAAAACGATATCAGCATCTGTAAAAAACAAATAGTCACCCTTTGCCATTTTTGCAAGTTCTGCCAAAACTCTTGTTTTTCCTTTTAAAACTGATTTTGATTCATTTATATGCAGGACTTTAATCCAAGGTTTATTTATGGCAAAACTTTCTATAAGTTCTCCTGTTTTGTCAGCTGAAGCATCATTTCCAAAAAGAATTTCAAATGAATCCCTCGGAAAATCCAAAGCATTTAATGATTCAAAGAGTAAGGGTAAAACTTTCTCTTCGTTTCTTGCCGGAATTAATATTGAAACTTTTATTGAGCTCATTTATGCAATTTATAGAAATTCCCAAGCACTTTTATATGAATCAATAGATTGTGTATATTCGATAAAATCAGAATAGTAAGGAAAATTACCAATTGTGGCACTGTCGCCTACCACAACCAAAAGCATTCTAGCTCTTGTCATGGCCACATTCATGCGTCTAGTGTCAGCCACAAAACCTATTTCTCCCTCATTGTTTGACCTTGTCATAGATATAAAAACAGCATCACGTTCTTGACCTTGAAAACTATCAATGGTGTTTACAGAGATGTTTTTTGCATAAGTTGTTAATATTTCAGAAGAATTAAGATATTCATTTAAAATTTGAATTTGCTGCTTGTACGGACTGATTATAGCCACACTTGGTACTTTGTTCTTATCAATTTTCTCAAACAATTCCTCTACTCTTTTAATTACAAAAGCGGCCTCTTCAGGGTTGGTTGAGCTAGTTCCTTCTAGTTTTTCGTCAAAACCACATCCCGCAGTGTCAATAAATTGAACTGGCGGTAAATCTTCGGAAATTCTTCTAAACGCCACAGAGTCATGGGCTTTTAAGTCGTTGTTATAGAAAGTTTTAGACGAATGAGCCATAATTTGTTCATTCATGCGGTATTGGGTGTCTAATAAAACAACTGCAGAAGGATGTTTTTCTACCAGTTTTTCTAAAAGTGTTTTTTCTAATCCTTTTTTTGCAGCTTCTTGAGACTTAATGGTAGGAGCAAGCTGGCAATGGTCACCAGCCAAAACAACCTTTTTGGCTTTTAAAATCGGAATCCAGCACGCAGGTTCTAAAGCTTGGCCTGCCTCATCTATAACAATGGTATCATATAGATTTTTTGCAACTGTATAATGATTTGAACCAACCAAAGTGGCAGCAACAACCTGTGTTTTGGAGGACAAATCATCGAGAATATATTGTTCGGTTTGCTCCACCTCTTTCATGATTTTGTGGGCCTCATCAAACAAGGCCTTCCTTTGATCACGCTCAGCTTTTCCAAAACTTCGTTTGTACTTGTGGGCCATGTTTTTGTATTCATTGGCCTGTATTTTCAGCTTTTTGATGTCTTTGTAGGCAGGATGGTTTCTCATCTTGCCGTCCATCGTAAGTGCAGATAGATTCTCTGAAACTCTTACTGGATTGCCTACTCGCATTACGTTTAGTCCGGCATTCGAAAGTTTTTCTGAAAGCAAATCTACCGCTGTGTTGCTCGGTGCAACTACCAAAATCTTTTCGTTTTTCTCTATGGCTAATTTACAAATAGCAGCAACCAAAGTTGTAGTTTTACCTGTTCCAGGAGGACCATGAACAATTGCTAATTCATTGGCATTCAATATCTTTTCAACTGCTTTGTTTTGAGAAGCATTTAGGTCTTTTTCAGAAAAATAAGGCAATGTCTCATTAAAAGTAGGCGTTTTGTTGCCTTTAATTACTTCTATATTCTCAGCATCTGAGGCCTTTTTTAATGCCGAAAACATTTCTTCATAAGAAGTATTGTCAAAAAGCACCTCAAGGCCTAATTTGCCATCACGACTCCAGTCAGGCAATTCGTCTGTACGGATATTCAGTTTAAGTCTATTTCCACCTTGATGCGTTACCACACCTTCTATTTTGTCAACTTTGGGGTCGTGATTGGAAAACAATATTGCGGGAACACCAAAACGAAATTGATGAGACAAATCTTGATGAGTAGTTCGCTCAAATTCCACCGTAAGATAATCTCCTCTGCCCAATTCCTGGCCTCTAATAGCCACCGGATACCACGTTAAACCATTTCCTCGCCTTTCGCCAATAGATGCTGATTCGGTAAGTTTTTTATATTGTGCTTGGTCTTCAAGTTTTTCAATTTTAAGGATTTCAGCAAGATCTTTGAAATAATCCATTCAGGACAGTTTTTTTTACAAATTTAGTGAATATTGGCCTTCAAATAAGCATTTGGGGTTTGAGAAGTAACTTTTTTAAATTGAAAATGAAAGTTTGACATCGTATTGAAACCACTTTCGAAGGCTATTTCAGCAATACTCATTTCTTTATTTTTAAGTAATTTACAGGCATTTCCAATGCGTATTTCGTTTACAAAATCCACAAAAGTCTTGTTAGTTCTTTTCTTAAAATACCTACAAAAAGCGGCTTCTGTCATATTTACTTTATCTGCTATTTCATTCAGTTTAATGT
Organism: Lacihabitans sp. LS3-19; assembly: GCF_024343575.1. Lineage (GTDB taxonomy): Bacteria > Bacteroidota > Bacteroidia > Cytophagales > Spirosomataceae > Leadbetterella. Next base: position 124,996 of record NZ_RJUA01000120.1, read on the forward strand.
TTTCTTTGAAAGATTGACTCACAAAATCATAGACCTTTTGCATTCTTTCGGTTTCAGAAATTTTGTAAGAATTGGCGTAGTCAGGATTTGTTATATATTTAAAATCAGTATTTTGAGAGAGTGAATGTAATAATTCTAATAATTTCAAAACTCTTTCAAATCCAAAGACTGCTGGAATTTCTTTCAAAAAATCTATAACCTTTTCTTTTAAATTATCTGACCAATATATTCCACGTTTTGAATTTTCTAAAAGGACTTTCAATGGTTTCATCTCTGGTTTTTCGAAAAAGTTTTCTCCCAGAAAATCCTCAGAAAAATATAAGACAATGCCATGAGTTGAGTCTTTTGAATCCGCATCAAAATATTGTTTATCACTTCGCCATAGATGTGGAAGATTTGGACCAAGAAATACGGTATCGCCTTCCTCAAAATGCTGAATATTATCTCCAATAAATCTGGTCCCAGTCCCCTTCAATACAGTAAATAATTGATAATGAGGATGAAAATGCCAATTTGGGTCAAAATGCTTTTCTTTCAAATCCAAAACAGTTATGGATTCTAGCTGACTTTCAATATTTTTTTCTAAAACTATGGGCATTTATGGCAATACTGTTTTTTGTCTAAAATTAAACTATGATAGTCAAAAATAGTCAATATTCAGGATAAATTGGCAAAAATTGAGGATAGAATTTGAAAAATTCTTCTATAATATTGTATTTAAAATAGAAAGGCTTTGATGAAAAATAAAATTGGGATGAATCTTTTGCTTTGGGGCACCGAAATAGACGAGCGTTTATTTCCGGTTTTAGAGCAAATAAAAGAAATAGGCTACGATGGAGTTGAGATTCCTATTTTTAATACCAATCCCGAACATTGGTATTCTTGGCGTAAAAAACTAGATGAATTGGGCTTAGATAGAATTGCGGTAACTATAAACGGGCCAGGAGAGAGTTTTATAAGTGCAGAACCGCACGAACGAAAGTCAACCTTAGAAAGAAACAAATTGGCTTTGGATTGTGCAATGATTTTAGGCTCAGATTTATTAACAGGCCCTTTTCATTCAGCTTTGGGAGTTTTTACGGGCTCAAAAGCTACAAATCAAGAAAAAGCATGGGCCAAAGAAGGCCTTTGGGATTTGGCAGAATATGCTGATAGTCTTGGGATTAAACTAGGATTAGAATATTTGAATAGATTTGAGAGTTATTTGGTTTCTTGTTCTGATGAATTGCTAGATTTGGTAAACTACATTGACCATCCTGCTTGCAAGATTATGTTTGATACTTTCCATGCGAATATTGAGGAAAAAAGTTTGACGGAGGCAATCAAAAAAATCGGTGATAAACTGGTGCATGTGCAGTTATCAGAAAACGACAGAGGAACATTAGGGCAGGGAAGAGTTGAAATTCCAGAAGTTTTGGAAGCTCTAAAAAGTATAAATTATGAAGGAATGCTAAGTATAGAAGCTTTCAGTGAAAAACTTGCAGCGGCTAATATTTGGCGGAAAATGTTTGATTCTGAAGAACAGTTAGTGAAGGATTCGTTTGCTTATTTACAAAGAATTATAAAATTGTAAAATCTATGACAAATATAATAGAAATGACATCGACAGAGTTTCGTAGAAAATTATATAGAGTTATTGAAATAGTAAATCAAGGGAAAGTAATTGCTGTAACTTTTGGAAAGAATAGAAAATTAATTGGATATTTTGTTGGACCAAAACAATATAAAAACTTTAATTCTTAATAAAAATGAAAAAAATAAACATTGCCATCGTTGGACTTGGTTTCGGAGCTGAATTTATTCCGATTTATCAGCGTCATCCAAATGCCAACATGTATGCTATTTGTCAGAGAAACACAGAAAGTCTTAATAAAATAGGAGATACTTTCGGAATAGAAAAACGATATTCTGATTATGATGAATTGCTAAAAGACCCAGAAATTGACGCTGTTCATATCAATTCTCCGATTCCAAATCACGCAGAACAGTCGCTTAAGGCATTGTATGCTGGCAAACACGTAGCATGTACAGTACCAATGGCCACCAGCGTAGAAGATTGCATGAAAATAGTGAAAGCAACTCAAGAAACGGGCAAAAAGTACATGATGATGGAAACCGTGGTATATGCACGCGAGTTTTTGTTTGTAAAAGAAATGTACGAGAAAGGCGAATTAGGCAAAGTTCAATTCTTGAAAGCCTCGCACCAGCAAGATATGGAAGGTTGGCCTGACTATTGGCCAGGATTGCCTCCTATGCACTATGCTACTCATTGTGTTGGACCCGTTGCCGGACTTTTGAAATTAGAGGCAGAATACGTTTCTTGTTTTGGTTCAGGTACCATTTCTGAAGATTTAATAAAAATACACAATTCGCCTTTTGCAGTAGAATCTGCTCATATTAAGTTCAAAGACAGTGACTTAAGTGCATACGTTTACCGATCGTTATTTGATGTAGCTCGTCAATACCGTGAGAGTTTTGAGGTTTATGGTTCTAAAAAATCATTTGAGTGGGCATTGATAGAAGGCGAACCGAATGTAATACATACCGCCAAAAAACCTGAACCTGAGATACCAGAAAGAGTCGAAACGCCAGATTATGCTCAACTTTTGCCAAAAGAGATCCAGTCATTTACGGGAAAAGGTGTTTATGATAGTGACGAAAACACGCATTTGAGCTTTGCCCAAGGCGGTGGTCATGGTGGTTCGCATCCACATTTGGCACATGAGTTTTTGATGGCTTTGGTTGAAGATCGTGATCCATTTCCCAATGCCGCACAATCTGCCAACTGGACTTCCGTAGGAATATTGGCTCATGAGTCAGCCATGCAAGGCGGAGAATTGATTAGAGTACCTGATTTTTTTAATGTTTAAGTATAGAAAAAGCACAAACAAAAATATTACATTTGTATATATAAAAAGTATATACAAATAATATTAAAATTATGAAGGCTATATCATTAAAACTAGAAGACAACACTTTTAAAGAAATCGATGAAATTATTGATGCAATTAATAAACCGAGAAATAGGTATATAAACGAAGCTATTATTTTCTATAATAAAATACAAAAACGAGAATTAATCGCCGAGAAATTGAAAATAGAATCCAAATTAGTTAAAGAAGATAATCTTAAAATTTTAAAGGAATTTGAAGATGCAGATTAAACGAATGGATGTTTGGTTAGCTAATCTTAATCCTCAGAAAGGAACCGAACCAGGAAAAGTAAGGCCTGTTTTGATATTACAAACCGATCTTTTAAATGATATCTCTCATGCATCTACAATAATTTGCCCTTTTTCTACGAATCTAATTGATGGCTTAGAGTTTTTAAGAATTAGAGTAAAAGCTGAGGATGTTAGTTTGTTAGAACAAGATTGCGATGTACTTCTGGACCAAATTAGAGCTATTGACAATGCCCGCTTATTTAAAAAACTAGGTGAGTTGCCCATAGAATATGTTTCTAAAATAGCCTTACGGCTAAACACAATTTTAGATTTAGACTTAGACAATTAAAAATGGGAAAGAATTTTTTAAAATAATTACAAAATGCAGTTTCATAAAAATGTAGACATATTATTTAAAAAATATTTTTCCATATTATTTCATTTATTCAACCAAAATTATATGAAAAAACTATTTTTTCTTTTCATTTTCTTTTCATTTTTTAGCTCTTTCGCCCAAACCGGCCGAAGACTTGAAGTCCTATTTCTTGGTGACAATGGCCACCATAAACCCATAGAGCGAGTGCCTTCACTTATGGCGGCACTTGGACCAAAAGGCGTAAATGTTACTTATACAGATGATTTGACAGATCTGAATCCGAAAACCTTAAATAAGTATGATGCAGTAATGCTATATGCCAATTGGGACGAAATTAGCCCTGCTCAAGAAAAAGCTTTGCTTGATTTTGTGGCTTCAGGAAAAGGCTTTTTGCCCATCCATTGTGCATCTTATTGTTTTAGAAATTCACCAGAATTTGTAAAACTGGTAGGGGGACAGTTTTGGAGACATACCATGGACTCTATAACTACCCAAACTGTTCAACCAAATCATCCCATCATGCAAGGATTGAAGCCCTTCACGGCTTATGACGAAACCTATTTGCATACCAAACTTGAGGCCGATAATAATGTTTTGGCTACAAGAGAAATCAAAGCGGATCAGTTTAAAGACAAACCAGACACTAAAACCGAACCTTATACATGGACGAGAACCCATGGCAAAGGAAAGGTATTTTATACAGCCTACGGTCATGACGACAGAACGTGGTCTAACCCAGACTTTCAAGAAATGCTTTACAAAGCCATTCTATGGTCAGTAAATGACGAGGCATTGGCAGCATTTAATGCCCGAAATCCAGTCGCTTTTACATACAGAGAGGCTAATTTGCCCAATTATGAGCAACGTCCTGGACCGCAATTGCAACAGTTTCCACTTTCTCCTGAGGAATCAATGAAGCATCTTCAAGTGCCGGTAGATTTTAACTTAGAATTGTTTGCCGCTGAACCGAATGTAATGCACCCGATAGCTATCACTTGGGACGAAAAAGGCCGCCTTTTTGTGTTGGTAACCAAAGATTACCCTAACGAAAGAAAAAAAGAAGGCGGTTCTGACTATATTTTGATGTGTGAAGATACCGACAAAGATGGCAAAGCGGATAAGTTTACGAAATGGGCAGATGGCTTAAGCATACCGACAGGAATGGTTTTCGCCAATGGTGGCTTGATCGTTTCTCAAGCTCCAGATATGTTGTTTTTACAAGATACAGACGGCGATGACAAGGCAGATAAAAAGAAAGTCTTGTTTTCAGGATTTGGTACCGGAGATACGCACGCTGGGCCTTCAAACCTACATTATGGCTTCGACAACTGGATTTGGGGATGCGTGGGTTATTCAGGGTATAAAGGCAAATTTGACGGAGCCGATACTTTAAATTTCGGTCAAGCATTCTTTAGGTTTTTGCCCGACGGCAGTAAAATGGAATGGATGACCTCTACATCAAACAATACTTGGGGAATGTCTTTCAACGAAACCAATGATGTTTTTGGTTCTACTGCCAACAATTCCCACGGCTGGTACATGGCCATTCCGCATAGTTATTTCAATTCTAAAAACAGAGTTGACAATGGCAGCAGAAGCACGGATACCCATCGTGATATGAAACCCATAACTAACAAAGTTAGGCAAGTGGATGCTTTCGGAGGATTTACAGCGGCAGCTGGATATAATTTTTATACTGCTAGATCATTTCCAAAAAAATACTGGAACAATATAGCTTTTGTCTCAGAACCTACGGGCCATATTTTGCACCAAAACAGTATGCAGAAAAAAGGGACGGACTTTTTTGATAAAGAAAGTTTCAACCTTATGGCTGGTGCAGACGAATGGTTTTCACCTGTATTTGCTGAGGTTGGCCCCGATGGTGCAGTTTGGGTAGCAGACTGGTACAGTTTCATTATTCAGCACAATCCCGTACCGAAGGGTTTTCAAAATGGTACAGGAAATGCCTACGATACTGATTTAAGGGATTTTACACATGGCAGAATCTACAGAGTATCAGCCAAAGAGGCTCCTGAATATACGCCTTTAGCATTGTCAATTTATCATCCTGATGTTTTATTAAAAGCCTTGAAAAACGACAATATGTTCTGGAGAATGCAAGCCCAGCGATTGTTGGTTCAAAGAGGCAAAACCGATGTAAAAGAGCAATTAATAGCTATTTTAAAAGACCAAAGTTTAGACGAAATTGGCATAAATGCTCCAGCTATACATGCTCTGTGGACATTGAAAGGATTAAATGCTATCGATAATAATATTATTGAAATTGGCCTAAAACATGCTTCTTCGGATGTTAGAAAAAACACTTTGAAAGTGATGGATTTCACAAAAGAGTCTGTTGAATTGGTTTTAGAAAATGATTTGTTGAATGACAAAGATCCTTTGGTAGTTCTTAATGCTTTGCTTTTGTTTTCAAAATCGCCACTGGATGACAAAGCCGAAAAGGTGTTTTTTGAAAGAATGGACAAATCTACTGAGGTGGAAGATCGTTGGTTGCCTGATGCTTTTGCTTGTGTATTGACGGCAAATGATGGAAAATTATTGAAAAAACATCTTGCCAATCAAACCAAAAGTGCAAAGCTGAACGCCAAACCTATGGACATGCCTATGAACCATGACCACAGTAAAATGATGCACGAAGCTAAAGCCGAGACAAAAGCGGAAGGTATAGACCTATTGATTACCGATATTATCATTGACCCAACAAATCCTTCGGCACGTGAAAGAATAACAGTGACTGTAAATGTAAAAAACCAAGGAAAAATAGATTTGCCAGCTGATAAATTTGTCAGTCTTGACATGACTTTTGAGGGCATGGGCATGAAAGTAGATCAGTTGAGCCGAAACTTTAAAGAGGGTATAAATGCAGGCGAAACGGTCGCCATAACCAAAAATATCAATGGGCCTTGGGTTGGAAATATATCTTTCTACACCGACATTATCGGCGAATACAATCTGGGAATCGTATTGGACAAAGGCAATGAGATCAATGAAAGCAACGAGAAGAATAACTTTTTAAGCAAAAAAATAAACTTCGCTGCTCCTGCTAATATGAACACTTATTCGATGGAAAGAGCCTTGAGGTCTTATGCTTCGGTAGCACCAGTCAAATCTTTGGTGGCTGCTATAAGAAACGCTCAAACTTTGGATGCTCAAGGAAAATCCGCTGTGATCAAGGCTATTTCGGAAGGTTGGAACTATAAAATCAAAGATGTGAAAGTTAATCCTACGGATAAGGTTTTTCTGACTGGATTAAATAAAACGCAGGATGCCAAACTTACCAAATTGCTGCAAGGCTGGAATGTGATTGCAGAAACAAAACTTACAGGTGATGTAAAAGTTATAAGAATAAAAGCTGTAAAAGAAGCAATGAAATATGACTTGAAAGAGTTTACCGTTAAAGCTGGGCAAACTGTTGAGTTGATATTTGAAAACCCTGATGCCATGCAACATAATTTGGTAATTATAAAACCAAAAACCAACGAGAAAGTAGGAACTGCAGCAGACAAAATGATGATGGACGAAAAAGGAGCAGAGAAAAATTATGTTCCGGCACTGTCCGAAGTATTATTTTCAACGCCATTGGTTAATCCTGAGCAAAGTTTCAAACTGACATTTAAAGCACCCAATACCATCGGAAATTACCCTTATATTTGCACATTTCCAGGGCACTGGAGATTGATGAACGGCGTAATGAAAGTTGTTAAATAACAAAGCAAACCTCCAAGCCTAAAAACTTGGAGGTTATATTTTATGGATCCTTTACACGGTATTACTTTAGAACAAATTATCAAGGAATTGGTCATCAAAATCGGTTGGGACGAAATGTACCAAGCGGTCAGAATCAATTGCTTCCACTTTGACCCGAGCATAAAGTCCTCCCTAGCTTTTCTCCGAAAAACCCCTTGGGCAAGAACCAAAGTCGAGCAATTGTATATTAAGAGAATTGTGAAGTGATTTAAGTTCTAGCTCTACTTAGTCTTTAGACTAAGGTGCGGTGTGAGTTGGTCTTCAGACCGAAAATGAAATTTTCCAATTATTTCAATTTTCAACCATATTTCACTATCAATTTTCCAAAAGAAACACAAAGTACTTTTTATTCGTAAATATCTTTTCTATTTCCTAGAGTAATAATATCAATAATTAGTTCACTATCAAATATTTCGTAAATTATACGATAGTCGCCCGCTCTAACCCTAAATCCATCTCTACCTTTTAATTTTTTTATAGCCAACAGGACGCGGATTTAATTCTAAGCCCAGGATAGCTTCAATGATTGGTGCGGCAATGTTATCAGAAAGTTTATCCAGCTGTTTTTGTGCTTTTTTAGATAAAACCGCAGTATAATTAGGCATTTTTGGATTCTCGGCTTTTTAAATAATCAGAAAACAAAATACGTTCTCCTGTATCTTCTTTTTTAGCTTGGTCGAATAGCTTTATATCCTTTAACTCTTCCAATTCTTCCATAATAGTTTCAAACTCTTTGGTTGAAAGAATTACAAAGGATTTGTCGCCATTTGCATCTTTAATATATTGAGGGTGAACTTTTACCATTCTCTTAAAATTTGAAATTTAATATAAAAAAGAACCTCTAAAATCTATTTTTTCTGGAAACATATTTTCAACAGTTAAATATTTATTAATTTATCAAACATGTTTAAAAAGTAAACCTAAATTCTATATGTTAGTTTATGCTTTTTTTTAGGTTTCCCGAGCAAAAATAATTTATTGTTCCTTAACAAAACTAGTCAAAAAAGAAAATATACGCAAAATAAAGATTGATTTAGCTCTTAGCTCTCCTTAGTCTTCAGACTAAGGTGCGGTGTCAATTGGTCTTCAGACCAATAAAACATTTTCATATTTCTCTAATCTAAAACCTAAGTAAACTTCCACTTAGTCTGAAACTTAGCGAAGTACATAAAATTATTCACCTCAACCAAATTCAACAAAAAACAAATAATCCGCCCATTATTTATTAATTTCCAATAATTTATAGAAACGGATTTTCTAAAAATATGCCGCCAATTTGTTTTATCTTTTTCAAGAAAAAAGCAATGATTATCGTATAAATTTTGTTATTACTATGAAGCAAAATTTACATAAGCATGGAATACAAAGATTATTATAAAACCCTCGGCATCGACAAAAAAGCTTCGCAGGATGAGATAAAAAAAGCCTTTCGGAAATTGGCCGTAAAATACCATCCAGACAAAAATCCAGATGATAAAATAGCCGAAGCACAATTTAAACTTATCAACGAAGCCAATGGCGTTTTGAGCGATCCTGAAAAACGTAAAAAGTACGACGAATTGGGCGAAAACTGGCAACAATACGAACAATACGGCAAGCAACAAGGCGGAAATCCTTTCGGTGGAAATGGCAGACAATATGCCGGAAACACAGGCGGATTTAGCAATGACGGAGATTTTTCTGATTTTTTCGAGCAGTTTTTTGGTTCGGGTGGAAGGCAACGACCTAGAAATAGAAAAGGTGGCGACTACGAAACCGAGATGACCATCAGCTTAGATGAAGCCTACAAAGGAACGAGCAGAATCATCAATGTGGAAAGCGAAAAATTAAGAATAAGCACTAAACCTGGGGCATATACCGACCAGTTGTTGAAGATTGCTGGCAAGGGAGCTAAAGGAAGTACAGCGGCTTTGCGTGGGGATTTGTATGTCAGAATCAAAGTTCAAGATAAGGTTCCGTTCCAGAGGCGTGGCGACAATCTTTATGTTTCGCAGAACGTTTCTGTATATGATGCAGTACTAGGTGGAGAGATTTTGGCCGAAACCATGACGGGAAAAGTCAAAATGAAGATAGAAGCGGGAACACAAAACGGCAAAACTTTACGACTAAAAGGCAAAGGAATGCCCGTGTATGGAAAGGAGGGTAACTTCGGCGATTTATATGTACAAATCCAAGTTTTGATACCTGATAAGCTTACTGAAACTCAAAAGGAACTTTTTGAAAAACTGAAATCGGAACAATAAAATTTCAAAATCATGAGAACAAATGACATTACGCTCTATTTTTCTAATCCTCAAGCCAAAGTCATAGAGAATTTTGAAGAGGCTTTTTTTGATGTTAACCGCAAATATTCGCTTCATCAGGTGCCTTTGGTTAGAGGTTTGTCTGAAGAAAGTCTTACCCAAGCCTTGCAAGATTGCCTAAAAGTATGTCAATTGGCAGGCATCAACAGCAAACATCATTTTTGTAAAATTTACATTTATGATGAACAAACCAATTCGCTGCTGATAGAATGGAAAATGACCCAAAAAGGCCTAAATCTATTGTTGATGCAAATGCCATTGCTCAACGAAAACATCGCCAAATGTTATTGGGAAATGGCTGAATAAAAGCCTTTTGTGACTGATATTCCAAATTGCTTTATTGGAACTACAATAAGGCAGAATAGAGTATTATGCTCTAATAATCCGTTAATTTTCTAAAGGGGAATGTTTAATTTTCACACGACTAAAACTAATCTGCTTTTTTAATTTTTAACGATCATTTAATTTCATTTTGAGTCCAAATTGATGCTGTGTTTTCACTTTTGAAGTATAATCAACATACGGTTTGTTGAGAGAAATTAAATACTTACAAAAATGAAAAATATAATCATCACATCAGCCATTTTAGCTTCTGCTCTTGCTAGCAAAGTATCGGCACAAGATACCGAGTTATTTACCATAAAGCTTAAAGAAAACGTGGTGCCTATTGAGGTAATTTCGAAAGTAAAGTCTGACTTTCTAGATGGGAAAAGCATAGTTTACAAGGCACTTCCATTAGAATTGGTCGGCGAAACTTGGGTGGTAAAAGAAAACTTAAACATTGATCCTAATCAAAAGTTCGATGCATATCAGGTAAACTTGATGGGAAAAGATGAAAAAATCATGGCCATGTATGATAAAGACGGGAAATTAATCAGCTATCGCTCCAAAATGAAAGACGTAGCCCTGCCTATTGAAATCGATAAAACCATCGTAGAAACATACCCAGGATGGCATTTTGCAAAGAATAGTGAATCCATAACATTAAAAAGAAATGGCAAAAAAAGCATATTTTACAACATAGAAATCAAAAAAGGCAAAGAGAAACTGCACTTATTATTTGATGAAAATTATAATTTGTCCAAAACTTCAAAAATTTAAGCTAAAAAAGGAATAGCTTTTTGATACATATTTTCAGATTTTAGAAAAGCCGTCATTTTTGACGGTTTTTCTGTTTATAATAGCATTAAAGCGAAATAAAAATACAATTGAACAATTCTAAACTAATCTAAAAAACTAAATTTTAAGCAATCAAGATGCTCTAAAATATCTTTTTCACCATCTGAACATAAAAAGTACCATCACGCAGCCGAACTTCCTCTTTCTTCCAATTGCCATGTTTTAGCATAATCTTGGCCATTTCATCACTGATAATATCACTGCGGGTTTGCAAAAGCGTGCGATCCTCATACTTTTCAGTAATCTGCTCTACGCGGTTCTTACCCTTGGCCCGTTTTAAGGTGTACTTTAACATGCCGTAAAATAAGCAAAGGTAATTTTATTAGCCAAATAATGCTAAAATTGTTGCCTATAAATTCAAAGCCAAATTATGCTAAAAGATAATTGGTAAAATAACTCAAAAACAAACATTCTGAAACCCATTTTTTAAACCTAAACAAGTAATAACCAAAAGGCCAATAAACTATTGTAAATAAAGTTCTCAATATCTATATTTGTTTGTAAGAAAATTATTAATGAAAAATTAATGAATCTCTGTAAATAGACGATTTAATTATTGATCATCTAAATTTATTAAATAGAAATTAATTAGAAAAGTATCGAAAATTGAATCCTTTGAATCTTCCTAAAATACACTATTTACTTTTCGATAATCATGAAAATATAATTCATAAACTGAACATTTATATGTCCAAAAGCAATGGTAAATAACTCAATTTTGAAAAAAATATTTTTTTTCTTAACTCACTAGAGCAAATGATAGACACTGTACAAATAGAAAATGCTCTAGATAGAATTAATGGAGACATCTTCCAAGAATTTTGTAATCATTTTTTGTATCTGAAACTGAATCCAAATACAATCACACCGATTGGTAGTGTTATTGGTAAAGAAAAGTCAAGAAAAGGTATTCCTGATTCATATTTTACTAGTGCTGAAAATGAACTAATTTTTGCTGAATATACTACAAGAGAAAGATTAGAAAAAGGTCAAAGTTTTTACAATAAATTAAAATCAGATATTGAAAACTGCTTCGATACTTCAAAGACTTGTTTAAAGAAAGAAGAAATTGATAAAGTAATTTTATGCTTTACTGAACGTATTAAACCAGTTGAAAAGAAAAATCTTGAAGAGTTATGTAAAAAACATAATCCCAAGTGTATTCTTGATTTAAAAGGGATAAGAGATTTAGCATTTGCAGTACTTGATTATCCAATTTTAGGAACTTACGTTGGAATCAAAGTAGGAACTGGTCAAATTCAAGAACCTTCTGAATTTATTGCTAACTATGAAAAAAATAAAATCTCAACACCCTTAAGTAATATCTTTTTTGGTAGGGTTAAGGAATTAGAAGATGGGTTAAGGCATTTAGAAACAAATGATTTATTATTAGTTCATGGAGCTCCTGGAACTGGAAAATCAAAGTTTGCAATTGAACTTGCAAAACTTTATGCAGATAAAAATGAATTCTCCTTTTTATGTATCGGAAATAAAGGGATTCCAATATGGGAAGACCTTAAGACTATTGTCAGAATTGATAAAAAATATGTACTGTTAGTTGATGATGCAAATAGGTTAGCCAAGAATTTCCAATGGATATTAAGTCTATTTGAAGAAAGAGCTTCAAGAACGTTAAAGGTAATAGTTACTGTAAGAGATTATGCATTACCACAGGTGAAGTCAATTGCTATAAATTACGATTCTGCATCGATTGAAATTGGAGCGTTTTCAAATGATGAAATTAAAAATATTATTCAATCGGATGATTTTAAAATTAATGAACCATCATATGTTGATAGAATTCTAAAAATTGCTCAAGGAAATGCCCGATTGGCAATTATGTGTGCAAAAGTTGCTCTTAAAGCTAAAAATATATTAGAGCTTAATGACGTATCCCAGATTTATGATGAATACTTTGAACCTTTATTTAAAGAAGTTGAACTTTTAAAAGAACCAATTACTCAGAAATCATTAGCTCTAATATCATTCTTTTCACGGATTGACAGAGAAAATCGTGAACTATGTGATTTTATTTTTAAAAGTCTTGAAGTTGAAGAGAATAAGTTTTGGGAGATTTGTTATACTCTGCATGAATCCGAATTAGTCGACTTGTTCGAACAACAAGTTGTCAAAATATCAGACCAGATATTTTCAACTTATATTTTCTATAAAGCTGTCATTGATAACGAAACTTTAAGTTTTAATTTCTTTCTTAATAATTACTTGGACTATGAAAACAGAATCACTGACACTATTGTTCCTGTTATAAATACTTTCAACTACAAGCATATAGAGAAAAAGTTAAAACCATTAATTCTAAAAAAATGGTTCGATATTGAGAAGCAAGGTGAAAATCAAAATTCATTAAAGTATCTTGATTTATTTTGGTTCTATTTAAGTCCACAAGTAATCAATTTCTTAAAAAAACAAATTGATAATCAAGAAGCGGAATCAACAATAGAATATAGATATAGTTATGAATTAAATGAATTCTCATATGGAACGGGGAAAGACCTTGAAATTTTATCTCGATTCAGATATCATAGTGATGAACTTTTTAAGGATGCATTGGAGCTTATGTTTTATTATGCAATAAAAGTTCCATCTAAAATGCCAGCTGTAATTTATACTCTAAAAGAGAAATTCAGCTTTTCGAGATTAGGTTATATTTATGGATATCGCATTCAGCATATACTCTTTGATTTTTTGATTGCAAATGCTCAAACTAATAAAAATAAAGCAATTTATGAAAATGTCTTAACTGAAATACTTCCAAGTTTTTTAAAATTAGAGTATAGAGAAGATGAAGGAAATGGTAGAACAATAACATTTTATACGTATCACTTATGGCTTTCAGATTCGATAAAATCATTTAGAACTAAATGTTTTAATTATCTTTTACAAACTGGAAATAAGTCAATTGTATTGCAAATATTTTATCGGCTAAATTATTATGAATACAAACATTCCGATGATATATTAAAACATGACTTACATTTTATTTATCAGATAATTAATAAACATTTTTCTCCTGAAGAATTTGAAGATTGTTTTGTCCTTCAAAATGTACTTGAAGGATTAGACTGGCTTAAAGTTGATTATTCTAATGCAATTAAAAGTGAATATAACAGTAAGCTGTATCATTTAGCAGAAGTATTAAAAAGAGACAGGAAACGAAAAAAAGAATTAGGTTGGCAAGAAGAGGAAAAAGTTCATCAAAAGGAACTAAAAGAGTTTTGTAGCGATTTTGATATAATTAAATATGATTCTCTTTTCACCAATGTTTCTTTAATATTAGAAAATGTAAAAAAAGTAAGTCGAGGAAATCTAGTATGGCAATATGAAAATTCTTTAAATACAATATTTGGGAATCTTGCCGAAACAGATGCAAATCTCTTTTTAAAAGCACTTAGCCTCAACTTCACAAAGTTTAGTTTTAACCTCAATCTTGCTTACATTTTTAATCGCTTTTTTCAAACCGCCCCACAACTTTATTTTGAGCTTTATAAATTAATTATTGGTTTAAATAAAAATACGAAGTTCTGTTTTCATCAAACATTAAATGTCGATAATATAAGTGGAAAGCATTTATCACTGCTATATTCAGATTTGTTGGATTCAATTAAATCTTTGAACTCACAATGTATTTTCTGGGATTTAACTTTCGCTAGTAAGTATAAGGCGATAAAGGAAGAAAAAGAAATTTATTCTGAAATTCTTGAAATTGCTTTATCAAAAATTAAAACGGAACAAGTTAAAATTAGTGTTGGTCAGCATTTTATTGAAAAGTGTTTTTCATTTAACAATTTCTCAATTGAAACTCTAATTGAAGCTTATTTATATTCAAATGATATAGAGGAACATTTCGACTATGAGAAAAAGTTACTTAGAACTTTGTTGCAACTTGATTCAAATGTTTTAATTCGACTTTTAAAATTTAATTCTCCAAACAGAATATCATATCATGACTTAGGGCATGAGAACTTTGATTTTATTTGGGATTTGGATAATTACATAGATATAATTGACTCAATATTTGAATTTTATATAAGTTCTGAAACTTATTATTTTTCAGAGAATGCAGTAGCTTCCTTTTTCTCGCCTGCAAGAGATAAACACGGAAATAAGCCAATAAAATATTTGGAATCTACAATAGATAAAAATTTCATAAACGACAAATATATAGTTGTTGTTTTTAGCATCATTTGCAATAAATATCCTGATTTAAAAATGGAGTTTCTTGAAAGATTTCTTAAACTAAATAGTGATTTTGAGATTTTCAGGAATTTGGAAATTATTCAAAGTTTTCAAAGTTATTCTGGAAGTAGAATACCAAAATTAGAAAGTGAAAAAAAGACATGGAAGAATGTAATTTCTGTTATTAATGGACTTCCCAACAGATTAAATTATTTTGAACACAAAGAATTTGCAAATCGTCAGATTGATTATTGTAATTTAAGAATTAAGGATGAGATGAAAAGTGAATTCTATGAAGATTTTAAATAAAATATATCCATAAGCTTTATTTCTTATTAATTATCATTCAAAAAAAAAACTTTAAGCATATTTTTAAAATTAATAAGTTTGAAAACAATCTAAAATAATAGTTCTAAATGAATTTGTTTTAATCTTTTTTTTGTTGACTTTAAAAAACAAACCATCAATGACCCAAACCTTCACCATAAACAAACCTCCAAACCTAATTTTTGAGTATCTGACCGATATGGAAAAGTTTGTTTCGGTACATCCTGTTATTTCTAAAATGGATGATAGGGGAGGTGAAAATTATTTGGTCCATGAGACTTTGAAATTGGGTTTTATACCGTTTTCGTTTACTTATCCTGTAATAATCGAAAAAAACGAGCAAGAAAAGCAGGTAAAAATTCTGGCTACGGTAATGAAAATGACAAAAATAGAAATGGAATTTAACTTGAAAAAAGATGGCGATTACACGGTCGTTACTGAACAAATAAGTTTTAAATCTCCACTCCCGATAAAATTCATAATGAAAAGTATTTTCAGAAAACAACATACTCAGCTTTTTAAAAATATCGAGAAGCTCAAGCGAATTCCCTCTTAAATTTTGGCTCTTTCTCTTAATCAATTTTAAAAAATTAGAAATATTTTCACTAAAACCTCAAGGTTATTGTCGACCAATCCCTTCTTCTCAATCGGAGTGAGGATCAATGGAATTGATTTTTAAGAATGCTCAATTAATTTTTTCTTAGTGAATAGAAATATCTAGTTACTTATACCAAAAAACGCCGAAGTCTATTAAGCATAACCGAAGAAAAGTGAGAATTTTACAATTTAAAAGAAAAATTGCATAACATACAGAATAAGGATAAAGGTTTAATTTGCAGCTAATTAATTATAAGCAAATGAAATCGAATCTCACTTCTTCTAGTATTTTTTTAGGAATGTTTTGTTGCATTCTTATCTTCTCATGCAACAATAAAACGATTGAAAAAACGCCAACAAGTGAACAACGTAAGGTGGCAAAAGAGAAAACCATTGAAAATATGCTGTCGGCCTATAAGGCTGAGAAGACCTCAATAGCAAAATATGAAGCGTTTTCAAAGAAAGCCGAGGAAGATGGCTTTCACAATGTGGCTTTGCTATATAATGCAGCGGCTGCATCCGAAAATATTCATGCTATAAATCATAAAGCTGTAATAGAGGATGACGGAGGTACTTTGCCTATATTTACGCCTCAGTTCCAGGTAAATTCAACCAAAGAGAATTTAGAAAACAATATAAAAGAAGAAACCTTAGCGGCTAAAACAAAATATCCAGATTATTTAAAAACAGCAGAAATCGCCGAGGACTTAATAGCTCATTTAAGTCTCACTTATGCGATGAAAACCGAACAAAAACATAAGTTCTTTTTTGAGCAAGCTCTTGGAGATATCAATAGCAATACATTGAATAGTTTACCCTCAAAATATTACGTTTGTCCTGCCTGCGGAAATATCTATACGGACGCTCCAAGGCATTGCGATTTTTCACTAACTGACCGAGAAAAATTTATTGTGTTTCAATAAGATATTTTTAGGGCAAAACTCCATTGACCCTTATTTGGCAAGTTCTCAAATACTTGTCTAAGCTAGATAATATAGGATTTCCAATCCCATATATTATTAATTTTCAAAAACAAAACCTACGAATATTCCGCTCCTGATAAAATTCATCAGGGAAAGTATTTTTAGAATACAGCACACCCAACTTTTTAAAAATCTCAAGCTTTAAACTTAATGCTTTCCTATGTTTTGGCTATTTACTTCTTAGATCCTTTTAGCGGAAAACATCTGCCTTAATAGGTATAAATACCTGATTTTGAACTACTTTTTGGAATTATTAAAAGCAGTGGTTACTTTTGATAAGGTAAGCGATTAGTTATTGATTTTGTACAATCGTCAAAGAAAAGATTGTATTATTTATCAAATTCACAATTAAAAAATATAGCCCAAGCCAAATAAATGAAAGCTAATTTGAGCGTTTAAATATCTTCAAGAAATATTTAAGTAAGCAAAATAAAAGCCCTTCAAAATTCCATTTTCATCCTACATCTATAATAAAAACATTGTAAACCATCAAAGCTAAAATAGTACTTAGATAAAGAAATTTTAAATGCTTAGGATTCAAAAATAGGGCATATTTAATACTTGTTCTATGGGTAAAACTATTGTCCATTTGAAGTCCAAGATTAGATTATAAATGGTAAAAAATTGGAGTTTTAGAGAGAATGTTTAAAAATTAAATAAGCATACATGAAAACTAAAAAAGAATTTACAGTGGCAGACTATTTGCTTACTAGGATGTTACAATTAAATGTAACGGAGGTATTCCAAATACCGGGAGATTATGTAAAACACTTTACACAAGCTCTAGAGGATTTTGAAGGCATAGAAACTATAGGCACCTCAAATGAGCTAGATGCGGCATACGCAGCTGATGCCTATGGCCGAACCAGAGGCCTTGGTGCTGTGTCATTACAATATGGCGTAAGTACATACAGTGCCTTAAATGCCATAGCTGGAGCATATGTGGAGCGTAGCCCAGTTATAGTAATTAGTGCCTCGCCTGGTGCAGATGCTCGCCAAATCGGAAATATGTATAATGTACTTTACCATCATTCTACGGGGAATTTAAATGCTGACCAAGAGATTTTTGAGAGGGTTACTGTAGCTGCAGAAACTTTAAGCACATCTGCAAACGCTCCTGAAAAAATCGACAAGCTTATTATAGCGGCTCTTACGCACCAGCGTCCTGTGTATATTGCCTGCTATAAAGAAGTTTGGGCAGAACCATGTCCGAAACCATCAAATACCAAACTCAAGGCTATTGTTCCTAAAAGTGAGCCTGCGTCTCTTCAAAATGCCTTAACACAAGCTTGGAGTCAAATACAATTGGCAAAATCGCCTTTAATCTTTGCCGGGGTTGAGATTCTAAGACATGGTTTGGCAGAAAAATTAGAAAAATTGATAAAAGAAAGTGGTTTTTTATACACAACCACCACATTAGGAAAGACTGTTCTGGACGAAAAAGGCGATAAATTTATTGGAACTTATGCCGACCAAGCCTCCATTCCGGAGGTCATCCAAATAGTAGAAGCAGCCGACTGTATAATTTCTTTAGGGACCATCATCACTGACGACTACCTATGGTTGGTCGAAAATAAGTTTTCAGATATGATAATATGCACTACCCAAGAAATGCGAGCGGGCTATTTTACTTATCAAAATGTCAGTCTTGGAGATTTTCTTGATGGTTTAATAGAACTATTTAAAAAAGCCAAAGCATATCCTTTAACATTAAAAGCCCCTGCTCAGCCAAAATTTCCAGAGCCATGGAGCTCAAATTCTGACCCGAAATACAAGGAAAATGATGAAACTATTACCTATAATCGGTTTTTTGAGCAAACAACGGCATTTCTGAAAAAGAATAAAATGCTAGATGAAATAATAATGACTTATGGCGTAAGTTCGGCCATGTATGTGGCTACTAATATTTACGGAATGTCTCAAAATACCTACATATCGTCTGCTGCTTGGCAATGTATTGGATTTGAAACAGGAGCAGCATCGGGTGCTCAGCTAGGAAGCCGAAAACAAGCCTGGACTGTAGCTGGAGATGGTGGTTTTATGATGATAGCACAATCGCTTTCTACATTGGTAAAATATAAATTAAACGCCATAATATTTGTGATGAGCAATGGGGTCTATGCGATAGAGCAAGTTTATGTGGATATTAACTCATTTAAGGCCGGTCCACAGCACAAATTTGATGCCTTTGATATTCTACCTAAATGGGACTATCAAGCATTAGCAAAGGCATTTGGAGCAAATAGCTATCGTGCTGAAACAATATCAGACTTAAAAAAAGTATTGCATAAACTTAAGGAAAAAACAAATCTACCGACTTTGGTGGAAATCGTAATACCACAAAAAGACCTTGCTCAGCAGATGGCTAGGCTGGGAAATGAATAAAAATTATAACAAAAAAATATATAGTCATGAATAAAAAAACTTATTCCATTTTTGGAGCTGGAGCTGCAGGACTTTACACGGCTTGGCGATTGCTCGACGGTAAATCGAAAGAAGAAAATAATGAGAAAATGCTGGTACCAGGCGACGTATTGGAATTATACGATTGGGGGCAGTACGATTTTTCTAAAAAACAAAGCGGTACAAGAGCTCCGGGTGCTAGAGTATGCACCTGGCATTATCAAGACAATAAGGAAAATTCCTATTTAGAATTAGGTGGTATGCGGTATTCGCACTGGGACGGCTCTCCAATGGGTGCTGGCCATAGAGTGGTTACTGAAACTATTCACAAGTTAGATCTTAAAAAATATTCTGTGCCATTTAATGAATCTGCAGACCCGCTGATGTCTTTGAGGGCTAAAAACATGTATATATCAGACATCAATTCAAATCAGTCAGCACCATATAATTCCGCTAACTACGGAGCCGATGCTCCACCAGATGATGGTTTTACGACTATCCAGACGGTGGCTATAACACAAGAGTCGGGTCCTACCACTCGCAGAGAGTGGTGCAGGTTTTATGAAGAAGGAAAAATAAATATTGAAACAGCAGAGAGTGCAATTTTCAAAAAAGGCGACTTATTGAAAGATATCGGCTATTGGAATCTTGGCTATGACAGACTAGGCCAAGAGGGCTTTTCCTATTTGTCAGACGGCAACGGCTACTCATCGAATGTAGTAAATAGCCATAGTGCACAATCCTTTAATGTCAACGATGAGTTTACGCCAGGAACTGAGTACAAAACCCTAGTCAAGGGCTTTTCGAGTCTTTTTGATGGTTTATTTAATGAAGTAGTCGAGTTAGCAAAAAAGAAAGGTATAATATTAGAATATCATCCAAATACAAGACTTCGCTCAATACTTGATACCGAAGAGGGCATCAATTACACCACTGCCACTCGGGCAGCACCTGACAATTTATCAGAAAGCAAAACTTGTGATGCCGCGTTTTTAGCCATGCCAAGAGCGGCCATAGAATTGGTAGCTCAAGCCACAAGATACAGCGATAAAGAAGGCTTGGATGTTCTGAATGATGAAAAAGTTCAATTGTACCTTGAGTCTGTTATGATGGAGCCTTCTTATAAAATAGGAATGTTTTTTGACGAACCATGGTGGAGAAACACCCCAACCGGCGGCCCGACCTATCCAGCAAAACTTACGAGCTATTTCTTAACCAAGGAAGGAATTGGAAAATTAGAAAAGGAGAAATTTCCAGCTAAATATTTAAAAGCAATTGAAAACGCTAAAAAACCATTTCAAATTATCGGAACTTCGTATAATGATAAAGCGAGTTTTTTAGAGGCTATTCAATCACAAACAGAGGAGAGATTAAGCATTAAGGAGGAAAATCAAATCTTAGCGGTGGCAGAATTGGATACGATTGGGCCAAGTATAACAGATATGCCAATCCGACAGGTGGTATATTTTGGAGACAATGCTTTGAATAAGAAAGGTAAAAAAGTCTATGGCATATTGGCCAGTTATGATGATATAGTGTACACCACATTTTGGAAACCGCTAGAACTTGGGCCTTTCGCAAAAAGGAAAATTCCAGAATCAAGAGACATACAACCACTTGAGGGACCACGAGCAGCACCGCCGGTAATGATAAAAATGTTACGCCAACAGTTGGCAGCATTACATTTCGGTCCTCAGTCTGATTATTCATCAGTACCAGAGCCACTCGAAACCAAGTACATGGACTGGTCTCTCCCGCCGTTTAATGCGGGTTACCATGCATATAAGTCGCATTATAATTTAGGCGATGTGCAAAGAAAAATCAGAAAGCCTTCGCAGTTGATTCATGGAAAAGACAGCAATATTTTTATCGTAGGTGAAACCTACTCAAATGACCAGGCTTGGGTAGAGGGAGCTTTTTGTACTTCAGAATCGGTTTTAAATGATTTTTTTAGTATAAAACCAATTATAGACGAGAAACACTATCCATTTATTTGTCCAGAATAATAAAGCAAAAGAAAAATGAATATTAATGAAATTAACAGTTTAGCAATCTATCCTCCGATAGGTATTGCAAGAATAGGAAACTCTGATGCATATTTTCTCGCTTCGGATATACCTGGCATGGAAAAAACACCAGATGGTGGGTATAAAGACCGATTTGGCAAAATAAAAAAACAAGTAGCAAGGTTCAGAGTATATGCTTTTGATAAAGCAGGTATAGCTCTGGGCGAAGTAAAATCTGATATGGCAACCATCAAATGGACGGTTGATGTAGCAAATGTAAAAGCTGCTTGGTATCAATTTAACAATGCCATGGATCTTGGAAATTATAGCAAATCACCATCATTGCCGAGAAACAATAATGTTATTGGGTCTGATAGAAGTCAATTGGCCATTATCCCGAGTCAGAGAACTATCCAAGGTCAAAACCAAACAAGTCCACATTTTGACGATGGCTCTTTCTATGGTACAAAAGTAGACTTGGGGCATTTGCAAACCGATGAAGACGGTCGCTTACTATTTTTCTCTGGTAACGGAGGTGCGGCTTCAAAAGACAATATTCCTGCAACCACTTTTGCAAATAACGATGGCTGGCATGATGATACCTGCGACGGTGTAATTAGAGCAACAGTAGAAATAAATGGAAAAAGCTTAGTGGCCGAACCAGCAGTGGTGGCAGTAACACCGCCAAATTTTGGTCCAGGTCTGTATGGCGTGGTTACGATGAACGACGTGGTTCAGGATATGTTTATAAGAGAAATGAACTATCCTAACCCTGCTCAGGCTTGCCTAGAGTTTTGGAAACATATATATCCGATTTTTGAACGTATGACCAATACGCAATGGGTTAACCAAGGTTTCTTTATGCTTTTTGGAAAAAACTCCCCATCTGATTTTACAGATCCAAAGCTATTAAATCTTTTAAAAGACCCATCTGAAAGTTCAAAATCAATTAGAGAGCGAGTATTTAGTTGGTTTAGAAATCCACAATCTACGGATTTATCATCTGCAAAAGTTCCCCCATTTTATGGCGACGGATTTTCTGAATGGCCTGAAATTGCAATGGTAGATTTACCTTTGACCATTACTCAATATGATTGGTTGTCAAAATGGGCTTCTGGAAACTTTATAGAGGGTAAACCTACAGTACCAACCGAATTTGAGCTTCTTAGTCCACAAGAACAAATTGATTCCCTAAATCAAGCACCGCTAGAAGAATGTCTTGGTGGGCCATTTCATCCAGGAATAGAACTAACCTGGCCTATGCGAGAAAAACAAATGTGGCAAAAACCTTATAGACTAAAAATTGTAGCTGAAGGTGTGCCTACAAAATTAGATTTTGGTCCTGAGTTAACCCCAGAAATAGCACTAGGTGTAAATGGGCCTTGTTCTGTAAGTGGTCCTGGGTCATTAACTAGATGGTTGGGCGTACCCTGGCAAACAGACGAAGCCAGCTGTCTTTCGGGTTACACAGTCTCCAATTATCTTCCATTGCCTTCGTTTTGGGCAGCACGCGTGCCAAATCAAGTGCTTGCAGAAGACGGGTACTTAAGAATGAAGGATGGCACTGTAAATATAGCTCAACGGCTGAAACATTTTGATTACAGGCAGGATTGGTTGCGAGATATAGACGGCGACTATCTAAAAAAAATCAATCTAATGGTAAAAGAATGGAATGAATTAGGAATTGTTACAAGAGAAGAAGAAAATTCACCAAACAGTGAAAATGAATATCTTCCAGAATTAGCTTGGATTGAAAAAGGCAGAAATTTTAGGGAAGAAGACAAAGACCCTACATTCGCCCAGGTACTTTTTGCCGAAAAAGCAGAAATCCCAAGCTTAGAGGCAGCCGCTGAAAGAAGATTTTTATTAAAAGCTTCGGCTCCAAAAAGTAGTAGAGTTCGAAGAACCCTTGCCCGTGATGAGCGATAGAATTAATTACCAGGTTATAATAGTAGGTGGTGGCCCAGCAGGGATCGCCACCTCTTTGACTTTAACGGCAAGAGGAATTTCAAACTGTATAATTGAAGCAGATAATCAACCTAAAGTTAAAGCTGGTGAAGCCTTACCACCTAACGCCAAACAGCTTTTGATACAGTTAAATATTTTAGATTTAGTAAAGCATTCCAAGCATATTCCTTATTATGGAAACAAGAGTTGTTGGGGCGATACCGAACTCCAGCAAAAGGAATTTCTAAAAGGAGTTTTTGGCCACGGATACTTATTAGACAGACAATATTTTGAGAAACAATTACGAGACCGGGTAAAAACCACATCTTCAATACTTTATGAAGGTTTTAAATTAATAACCATTGAAAACAAGCCATCAAGAATAGAAGTTGAAATCGAAAAAGATTCTAAAATTATTAAATTAGCGGGTTCTTTTATTGTAGATGCTACAGGAAGAAAGGCTTCTGTATCTATAAAGCTAGGTCATTTAAAACAGACTTTGGATACCCAGTTTGCTTTAATTTTTAAAGTAAAATTAAACGAGCAAATCGAACAGCAGATTTTTGTAGAAGCTACTGAGAACGGTTGGTTTTATGTGGCACCATTAGGTAATAATGAGCTTAATATTATGTTTTTTACATTGCAAAACCTAATACCACTAAAGAAAGATTTGCCTCAATTTTTAAAAAGAGAATTAAAAAGTACTATACATTTATACAAATTTGTAATGCTTTCTGGATCATCATTAGAAAACGTAAAGCAAATACCTGCAGGAACTACCAGGTTAAGTATTCCTTTTGGAGAAAATTGGTTGGCGGTAGGGGATGCCGCTTTTTCTTATGACCCAATATCTTCTTACGGTATTACTTCGGCCTTAGGATCAGGCTATTATGCCGGAAATGCAATTTCAGATTATCTTCTAGGAAATAAAGACGGATTTAACGCTTATAGGTATATTTTGGAAAGTGCTTTTGCAACCTATATGGAAAAGTTAGTTCAACATTATGATATTGAAAAAAGATGGCCTGAAAGCTTATATTGGAAAAATAGAATTAAATATTTCTAAGTTTCGCTTAAGCACGAAATTCTGTTTTAAAAACCATTACATCGGATTGAACTTGAATTTACCAGAAATTTTAGAATTAAATTTGATATTGCTGGCCATCATCAATAAGGAAATCAAGACTAACCAACCAATTTGTGAAAAATTCAGATATCGAACTGCAAATAAAAGACTCAAACCCACACCATATAAGGTGATATTTATCCAAGCTTTATTTTGAAAATGTCTTTTGAGGAGTAAAAAACTGCCGAATAGAAAGACCAATAATATGGCATATTTCCAGTTGGAATTGTACTTAATATGGTTCAAACCTATAAAACTAAAAAAAGAAGCATAGGCTGCCCAGCAGATGGGACACTTTGGAAACAAGAAAAGAAATATAGCGGAAACTATGTTTAGAGCATTCATTTTCTTAGTATCAGGAATTTTGGTGCTCGAACATGAACAAGTACTTTTTGCTTTATTTTCCATAAAATAAGTGTTTAAGTTTTAATAGAATTAGAAGCAAGCGAAGCAAATTGTCATTCGCTTCGCTTGCAATTTTCTTTAACGTTTATCTATTTTTTGGGTTTATACCATTGTGCTTTTTGCGTTAGTAGCCAACTGAAATCTCCTGACAACTGAGGCAAAGTGGTAGGCGTATTGTTTTTGCCAACACCGTTATAGATTCCCGCACTTGAATGGCAACCCATACAGCTTTCAGTTCCAAATACTTGAATATCGCTTTTGGGATTTGCTTCCATAAAAGCTGATGCCGGCTGGTTTCCTATTTGAAAAAATGTCTCCATTGTAATATTGGTCAAAAATGCCAAGTTCGGGTTTCCACCTGGCTTATTGGTTGCAGATTCAGGCAGTTTATAACCTTTTTCGGTACTATTAGCTGGCAAAACATTTTGGTCTATTGGGTATTGTGTATCAATGAGTTGGTAATATTGAAATACACTATTTTGTGATTTAAAATAAGCTTGCATTTCTTTATTTAAATCCTGCACTCTTACAGGAATATCAATCATGCGTTTTGCTTGTGTTTTGAATATATTGGTATTGGCATAAAATTTAGTGGGGTTATCCTTGATTAGCCAATAATTGCTGTGCTCATTTGAATTATAAGTAAAGGTAGTCGGAGTTCCATTGGCGTCTACCACATTGATATTAACGGGGCAAAGCTCACAATTAGGATCGGTCAGCGTAGGGTGAATAGTTTTTTTAATTCCATTGATATCCACTACATTCTGATCTAAGTTATCAATTTGTTCGAAAGTAGACCAAACCCACTGCTTGCCGGTAGGCGTTTTTTGGCTAATGTGAAAGCCAATCATTCCCAAATCTTTAATGACGAGTTTCTTGGTTTTTTCATCCACCACATAGCCTTTGTTTACAAAATATCTCTCTTTGATATCGGTTTCTTGGAGTACTTTCCAAGCAAATTTTATCTCTACAGCTCCAACTTGATTTGTTTTAAAATCTCCTGGAGGAAAATTGGCAATTTGATTTTTACTCGTAAATTCTATTTGACCATTGATATTGTACAACTTATTGGCTACTAGATATTCATATTCGGCTTTGTTCATCAAAACCTCATACAAAACCACGTTTCCGTTTTGGTCAAATAACTCACCTGCAAAGGCTTGGTCGGTTTCGTCAGCAAAGTTTCTAAACTTAGCCTTTCCTTTATGAGCCGGCGTTTCAGATGATAAATAAATCCTGATGTCTTCTTCGGCAACAGCCCCGTTTTCTAAGCCAAGGTCTTTACCAATTCTTTTACCATCCCATTTAGCTGGCTCACCACCGTCTGGACGATAAACTTGCATGGCCTCTTTCCAAGTAAGCCAATAAGGTTTGCCTTTATCCGTAAAACTAGGCATCGGTTTTTGGTCTTTGCCATAAGGCCAAAATATTGCTACTATTGCTTGCCAACTATATTTATTGAATGCCTGATTTAACTGATAATAATTATCATTTTTGGCTTTTAGCTCAGCTTGTAAAACAGGGTCTACGTCGACAGGAATATCTGGCGAAAGTGCAATGGGCGACTTTGTTGCTTCCGTTTGCTCTTTGCAAGATGAAGTAATAAAAAAGATTAAGACAAAAGGAACTAACAAGAAATAGAAAGGGCTTTTCCTTGTTTTAAAAAGTAATTTAGTTTTCATGTTTTTTTTGTTTTATGTTTAAAATGATTGTCTTCTTTTCCAAAAAAAATGATTTTTAAATCGTATTTCTTGGTTATAATAGGCTGTTTTTTTAGATTGATATGCTTCAAAATCTTGTTTTACAATATGCTCATATTTCTTTAATGCATTGACGTCTCCTTTCAAGTTATCACATATAGAAAATGCAGCAAATCTACTCATAATCAAAGACTTAAATATACCCAAAGAAGAAATAGGGTCGTAGCTTGAGGCGGCGTCTCCCACAGCTAACCAGCCTTTGCCGACTACGTTGTTTAAATACTGCGTATGTGCAGCCACAACTTTGATTTCTGAAATAACTTCTGCCCCTTTTATTCTTTTAAAAGTATAATTAGAATCCTTCATTAAATCGTCAAAAACCTCAGTTTTGCGGAATTGAAAATCATTGGCAATATCAGCATCAGTTAAATAACTCAAGACCAAGGTATCATTTGGTAAAGTAGCACTGTACCACCAACCCATGCTATTTGTTTCTATACAAGTACCATATTGAAGGTCAGTTTTAGGTATATTTTTTAAACTGTAATACCTATAAATTCCAATTAGCTGATCTTTTACTAGCTTACTGGCACCTTGGAGTTTTGAGAAAGCTGATTTTTTGCCTGTAGCATCAACAACAAACTTGGCAATGAATTGCTTTTCTTTTCCGTCTTGTTTGCATTTTAAATTCCATTTTTCACCTTCCCAGGCCGCATCATAGCAGCTAGTCTTATGAAAAAAAGTAACGCCTTTACTTTTGGCTTCATTTATCATAAATTGATCAAACAAACCTCTGTCTATGTTCCAGCCGTAGCCAAATGGCGAAAACAGGAATTCGTTGGTTTTCAGCTCAGAAGATCCCCAAGCTGAGGATGTACCAAAGGAGCGATTGAATCCCAAAGCATTAAAGTTTTCAAATATGCCCAAATGCTGTAATTGTTGGCCGGCATGCGGTGGTAATGTTTCGCCAACACGAAAAGCTTCTCCTACAAAACCATCACGCTCTAAAATCGCTATTTTTAGTGATTCTTGATGGTTTTTTAAAGCAATGGCAGTAGCACAACCAGCCACTCCACCGCCCAATATGACCACATCGTAGGTGAAACCTTCCTCCATTTTGTTAAGTTAATTTTGTTTTACGGCAATCCATTGAGCCACAACGCCAGCAGGTGCAGTGGATTGGCCTTGGTTACCCGTTGGATGAGGAATAACCCTAACTATTGTACCCACAATGGCAGGCCTTTGATCCACGCCGTTTACCCAATTGGGCACATAATATCCGACATAATTATAAATCCACTCAGCTCCTCCTACTATTCCTTTTCCTTGAAATTGTAAGGTAAATGGATTTCCGTAGCCGATAGAACCGGCAAGTTTCAGTTCCCAGCCTGGTCCGTATATCAATCCATCCAAGGTTTGCATTGGTCCTTCATTGATTTTTATGTTTCCTCTTCCAAATTCCAAGGAATCAAAATCTGCATCGATATTAGGATCACTTAAAAAACTTCTGTAGGTCCACAATCCAGTTAGGATTTCTGGAACACCAAAACTATTATTGCTCATGTTTATATGTTTTTTGTTCTTGTTATTTCTTGTCCCAGACTTAAATCCCCTGGTTTTACAGGATCGCCTAAGGCATCGTTGTTTCTTTCTATTTGGTAAAACCCGTTGTCACCTACAGGTCCGTTTTTGATTAAAAATCCAAGATCTTTCCAGGCTTGCACCATTTGCAAATCGCCTGCATTGTTGTCAGGGATTCCAGAAGCCCAATATACCTGAGGGTCATTGGCAGAATTAGAAACAACAATAGGTCTATGAGCTGGCCACCAAGGAATATTATAGGCAATTCGCTGCTGTATAGGGTCGCCAATAGAATCTAAATTCAAATTGTTCCACTTTTCGTAGGTGATATCTGTATCATTGTCGGTACACTCGTGAAAGTCTGCTTGCCATGGCACGCCAATGTATTTGGTTATATCACCTGGCTCCAAGCCTTTTGACAAATCGGGTGCGGCACTACCATCAATGTCTGCTATTGGTTTTGGTATTGTTAAGCCACCAGCCAAATAGGGGGCATGCTTAATGCGATAGGGTTCACTATAAATCGCGGGATTTTGCATGATCCACGACATTTCGCCGCCAGGACAAAACGCCCCGCCTAATGCAGTGCCAAGAACCCCTCGGTCTATTTCAACTCCTGTAGTTGGAGGTAAAGCCCATGGGTTTTTACAATTTGGATTGCTTTCTCCCCATTCCATACATTCATTTACAAATTTTCCTGCTGCCCATTGCTTTAAAAAGAATAGTTGGGTTTCTCTTACCGCCAAGAATTTTTCTGGTGCGGTATTGGAAAGCGGGTTGTTTCCACACAACATAGGCATGAGCCTAGGTTTATTGGGTGTTTTGCTTAAACTTTCAACAGTATATTGATTCAGCTGATTTTCTCCTCTCATTATACCCAGTATAAAAAGTCGAAGTTTTAGATTTGGATCTTGGCCATTGCTCGGTGGAATCGACAGTTTTTCAGGACTTAAATTACCGCCAGTTCCAGAGTTGTGAGGATCGCCGCCATCGCTTGGGTCAAAAACCATAGTATATGTGGTTTGCTCATATGGTCTACGGAATATTGGCCAAATATCTTTCCAAAACTTAGGGTAATAGTCAGGATTAAATTTGGCAGAATTCCTCCAAATATCTAATTCTTCTTGTGTTTTAGGGCTATTACTTGCTTTATCGAACGGTGGAACACCAAAAATCTGAGGGTTATAGGCTAGCTTTCGTACAAAAACATCGTGCATGGTCTCGTCCATCGTAATCATGTCTTCCATTTCGGGAATATACCTTGGATATCCAACTACCACCCACGAAGGTACCTGAACCTGCATCGTGCCTTTCGTAGGAGTTTCTATCTTTTTATCTCCGTCGTATGTTGTGGTCATAAAAGTGTATTCAATAGTGGCATTTACGGGTCCGTCAGAAATGTCATCAAACCAACCATCGTTATTGACAAAACTAGTAATTACAGGCGTTTTAGTAGATCCTGAGTTTCCATTGCCACCCAATACTATTAATCTGATTTTTTTGTCTTGTTCATTGACTATCAAATTTCCTAATGTTTCTATTGGATTAGGTTTGATATCATCAGGTGGAAACGACTGAGGATAAGCTACTTTCTTATTTTTGCTGAAATCATTTTTCTTACTCCCCGAGCCATATTTGGCAAATGCCCCTCTGTTTTGTTTAAGATTAACAGTTAATGGCCCTGGATCTGTTATTAACTGTCTTCGCAAGTCTGGCTGCGTAATCTCAGGGTTTCTAAGTGGGTGATTAGGGGCATAGCCCTGCTGTCCGTCTGTTTCTTTAAATTCATACCAAGACGATTTTTTATTAGCCAAATGAACGGTCCAGTCTATATCCGTAACTTTTCCCTTAACTACCACGGGTGCAGTTACAGAGTTTTGATAAATGAAATCATAGGTTCCGCCAATTTCAATTTCTTTTCCGTCTGTATCATTTTCATCCTTGTAGGCAAAAATCCTAAAGCGGGCTCCTTGTTTCAAAATTTTTGAAAGGTCGCCACCATCTTTAAAAGACTTAATTCTTATAGGATTTCCTTTTTCATCCATTTTTTCTCTTCCCATGTCATCACAGGCTATAGGCAAAGCACCTGGTTGCTCTGGTGATAGATAAAAGTTTTCATCTGAATTTCCCAATCTGGCGATACCGATACTTGGATGAATTTTAAAGTTTGTATATGAAATACTCATTTTTATTATTGATTTTTAGTCCATAAAATTTAAAGATACCCCTTCCATAAATACCGCATTGGTCTCTACTTGGCCATTTAAGCCAGTGACTACCAGCTGAACTGTGATGTTTTTATCCCCTTTATTTAAAACTCTATTAACCGCATCTGTCGCATCGATTTTATAGTTTCTAGGTTCATGATGTTGTAAGGGCCTATGGTCTGATATTCTGGTGTTTTCCAGCGGCAAGTTGCAGTGTCCTGGACCTCCATAACACGAGCCATTAAAAGTGTTGATTTCTTCAACAAAATTTTCGTTTCCGACAGTTGGCGTAGATGAATTGGCACCAGGGGTGTTTAAGAAAACGCGTATTCTTGCATTGAGCAAATTGCCACTTTGAACTCTATGCAATTTGATTTCAGCCTTCCTGTGCGTATCTAAAGTGTTTAAGGAAACTGGTGCTGGCTCACTTTTAAATTTTACTAAGCCCAAAGAATTATTGACTTTGTAAAAAACGGAGTCTTTCATGTATTGATAGCCTAACTTTTGAATACTCATAGAATCTTGCACATTTAAAGCCCAAGGAGCCAAAGAAGCGTTCATTTCTTGCGGTGTGCCGCTGTGAGATTCTTGCCAAACTGACCAAAGCCGATCTACATTAGAATGATGTCCCCAAAACAATGGATCAAAGGCAGTCACTCTATTGTCTGTCATCCAACCATATTGGGGATTCTCAAGACTCTGAGGGTCAGGATTTAAATTTAATTTTGTATATTTATCTACCCATTCCTTATTGGGTTTATTGTCGTTTGCATTTCCCGGAAAATTTGGATTAGTTCCTCCAGAGAAATTGTGCATTCCATTGTGTAGTTTTTCCAATGAACCAAAATGGTGGTCATAAGAAGGTCCACCTCCGAAATCTCCAAAATTATTAATAGTCAAAATCAAATCTACATCTTCTTTGGTAGGATAAGTAGATAGAGGACCCATAGAACCTGGCCATCTATTGGCAAACCAAAGAGGATTTACATCTAATAATACCTTATAAATTGCTCTGATTTTATCTGACCAAACGGCGGCATTGTTTTTATTGATGATTTCATATTCAATACCTGCTGCATTCAAAAACCTCAAACCTGAATTGAAAACCGTCCCCTTTTTTGTCAAAGATTCAAAAGCTGCAATTTCTTTGCTACTAAATAGTGTGTTGTTTGATGCAGTATTAGCATTTTTTAGGGACATTAGCCCTTTTGTATTTAAGAAACATCCATAAGCCTCTGGTATTACACCTAAATCGTATTTCGAATTATTGAATGATGTCTTATTTACATCACTGTAATCGGTATATGACCAATAGGGTAAAGATATATCTGGGTTGAAATCTTTTAGTTTTTGTTCGAAAAAATAAAGATACAACCTATGCCAAGTTACAAATTGTTCCCAACCATGCTGACAAGAATTGGTATGGATTCGTGCCCAATAATTAAAACTACGCTCGTCCTGCCAATAATCATTGAATTGGTTCATACAGCTCAAAGCCTCTCTGAAGGTTCTCAATTCTTCCGGATTTAAAGAGCTAATTTCTTTACGAATACTTAATCCTTTTGCCTCTTTTTGATCTACGTTGGTTTTGTTTAACGAAACTTTATGCAAGGCTTCACCATGTGCCAAAGCATGTAAAGTACTCCTAATTGATAACTGTGCTTGAATCGCCTTTCCTTCATTTTCCGACTCAATATCCAGTGGACAATCTGAATCTATCCAGTCTGCTATAGTTTTTATTTGATCTGCATTGGCTACATTTTGGGTATCCCAAAGTAACTTCGGAAACATTTGACCATCAAAAGGATATTCTCCTTTAAGTCCCAAAATTATGCCTGACTTTTCGCTTCTTTTAATTTGAGGACCGCCTCCTCCAGAACCACCTCCACCCGGACCACCCGATGGCCAACAACTGATAGAATTGTCAGGCATTTTCTCTAATGCTTCACCTTGGGTTTGGTTTTGCGAGCCACAGCAACTTTCGGTTTTTTCTGGGGCTACTGGTTGGATCGGGATTGCAGCATCCATTGTGGAACCACAGCATTTTTTTGTTTCCAAAATAGTACCTTCACCGTCTTTTGGAGCTATGAGCCGCTGGCCATACAATGAGGCATTTAAGAAAACATCAGGATTAAGCCAAAATGCATGTAAGCATTGATAGCTGGGTACTTTTTCGCCTTGTAGTTCATTAAGTATATCAACTACTTGACTATACTTTGACTTTAGGTTTGTTTCTTGATTCATATTTTTTTACAATAAATAACATTTAAATACTTCTTTATCAGAAAATTACGACCCAGTCTTATAAGCATTATTTTTAACAATTGAATTTTATTCAATTATTAAAAATTGCCTTTTTGTTTTTACTATTGGGTATTATTCTACAAATAAGAATTAGTCAAAAAAAGAATATTAAATACATCAAAGAATTTTCATACACACTTAATAAGGATGCATAAATGATGAATAATTAAATACGTCAGAGGCTTTACTATGAAGTTTTCATAAACACAGGTTTCATAAATAAACTCTATAGATTAGAATTATTTGGCATAGTAAACTTTGAATAAATCCGGCTGTCGATTTATTAGGTAAAACATTTATTAGCTTCATGACTTAATTTCTGATTGTAAAAGTATTCAGTTATTAAATTAAGAAACAGCGTATAAATACCCGTTTTATAAAAAATGGCTGAGTTCCTTTGGGAAAAATAATTTTCTTGTTTCTAGAAATAATTGCAGGAAATTTTTAAGATAAAAACCTTCAAATTCAATAGCCTTTTGAAAACAAAACAAAGAAAACTTAAACTATTTATTTGAAGCATTTTTAACTGTAGAAATTAGCATGAATTGAATCATTAAATAAGATGAAAAAATTCATTGTGCTTCAATAAGTTGGATAAGTTGAAAAGACGTTTATTCAGTATTTGAATAAATATTTTTTGTTTTTTATCTAGCCAACATATTTAGTATTTTATTAAATAGGTAAATAATCAACTCTTCTTATAAGGTTACTCTTAGCAATTTTAAATGCCAATTAAAAGTAAATTCACATTGGATATGTGTGAATGATGTAAGCTTTAACCATAGTTATGTAACGCTTCTACTTACATAGTTTCTGAACTTTGTGCTTTCAGAATTCGAGAGAAAACCAATTTTTTAAACCATTAAACTAAATAAAATCATGGCAGAAATAAAGATAGAACAGAAACAACAGATTTGGCCTTGGATTGTGGCCGGTCTAGCAATTTTAGCATTATTGATTTACTTCTTGGTATTTCGTGACAGCAAAAACAATTCAGAAACCGCAACAGAAGCAGTATATAACAGCAGCACATATGCACCTAATCTGATAGGGATAAATGAAAACAATGGCACTGTGGTGGCTTATGTAAATTTCGTTGAAGATTCCAAAAAACTAATGAGTCTAGATCATGCCTATACCAATGAGGCACTATTAAAACTTATAGGGGCCACGGAAGCAATGGCCAATGAAGTTGGCTTTGAGGTGCAGGCGGATATGGAAAAAGTGAAAGAATATTCAGAAATGATTACCGTTGACCCTTTTGAAACAACCCATGCGGACAATATTAGAAAAGCTGATGATATGCTTTCAAAAGTATTGCAGAACATACAAAAGGCTAAATATCCAAGTTTGGCGAGTGAGGTAGAAGATTTGAAAAATGCTTCAGAATCTATAAAACCGGGTATTCTGACCTTGGATCAAAAAGATGCCGTAAAAAATTATTTTGCTAAGGCAGCTGAGCTTCTTCAAAAAATGAATTAAGGGATTTTCTGAAAGAACAAAATATTCTGTACAAACCCCAAGCTTAAGTCAGCCGTTCCGGTTGTTCTGAAAACATGAGCCAAAAGAATTGAGTTTTTTTATTATTCCGAAATAATCCTTAAACAATTAAAATTATGACAGTTACAGAAAAAAATCTTTTTAATCTTGATGAATTGACAGATTACAAAGTAGCCGAAGGCTACAGCGATGTACGGGGCTGGGAAGTAAAAGATGCCAACGACAGAGTTGTTGGGAAAGTGGACCATCTTTTGGTTAGTAAATCTGCCGAACGCGTGGTGTATCTTGACGTGGAAGTTGATGAATCTTTAATAGAAGAAGGTTTTAAAACATATAAAGATGCCGCAAATGGTGGAGTGCATGAGTTTCTGAACAAGGAAGGTGAAAACCATTTGATTATACCTATCGGCATGGCAAAATTAGATAAGGAGAATAAAATAGTTAATACTGATAAGATAGATAGTGCGACCTTTTCCAAAGCAAAACGTTTTAAAAAAGGAGATGTCATAGACTTTGAATATGAAATGATTATTGTTGGCTATTATATGGGCGACCATACGATTCATGGAAAAAATACCTCAGGTGGTTTTTATGACCGAGAAGAGTTTAACTATTTGTTTTAATTGAAGATTTGGACTCCAACTCAATTTTAGATTCGAAATTAGCTTTTGAATATCTGGTACTTGAACTAAATTTTCAAATATAATCAATTCAAAAACAGAATCATCCAGCTATTTTATTACCTAAATAAAACCCATTCAAACTACTGAAAAATTTGAACTAGAATTTTTTTTTTCAAATTAGATTAACATAAATACTAACAATTTTTCCATTAAAAAAAAACAGCAAAGAGATTGTATTTCAGGTATTTATATAAATTTTAATCAAACCAAATCATGGAAATATTAAGTAAAAAAACATTGCTAGAGTTAAGGAAGGTAAATAGCGAAACCTGTATTTCCCTTTACATGCCTACGCATCTAACGCATCCCGAAAACCTGCAAGACCCAATTGAATACAAACATCTACTAAAGCAATTGGAAGGTTCTTTAATGCAAATATATACCTTAACAGAAGTCGCACAATACCTTGAACCATTTGAGTTGCTCATTAATAATAAAGACTTTTGGGATCATACTAGCCCGAGTATTGCGATTTTTAGTGCCAATGGAATATTTAAAATTATTGGTTTGCAAATGAGCTTTAAAAAACTAGCTATAGTGGCTGAAAGTTTCCATACAAAACCTCTCAGTCAATATTTACAAACTGTGGGCCGCTACCAAGTTTTAGGCTTAAGCCTTGATAGAATTCAACTTTTTGAGGGGAATAGGAATAGTTTGGTAGAAATTATGCTACCAGAAGAAATGCCAAAAACACTAACGGAAGTATTGGGCAAACAGCTTACAGAAAAGTATTCTACAACTGGATCATATGGAGGAGTACATGTTGGAGGCGAGGGTATGCATCACGGTGATGGAGGGAAAAAAGACCAAATTGATGTGGACACAGAGAAATTTTACCGATTTATAGACAAAGATTTATTAGAAAACTATTCTAAACCTTCTGGTCTTCCACTCATACTTGCGGCATTGCCAGAGCATCATTCGCTTTTCCATGAGGTTAGTAAAAATCCTTTTCTTTTAAAAGAGGGCATACTTAAAAATCCAGAATATATATCCGCTAATGTGTTGGCAGAAATGGCCTGGGAATTAATGGAGCCTGTATATCTTTTAAAAATCAAAAAACTAGGTGAGCAATATTCACTGGCAAAGGCTAATAAATTGGCAAGTGATGATTTAGAAATAATATCGGCGGCCGCTTCTACAGGCAGAGTAGCTACTTTAATTGTTGAGGCTGGAAAAATAATACCAGGCAAAATTACAAATAGTGATACAGGAGCAATAGAAAAAGGTTCAATAAATGACCCTGAGACAGATGATCTTTTGGATGATATTTCGACAATGTCTAATAAAATGGGAACGGAGGTCTTAGTCATTCAGGCCTCCGAAATGCCGACTAAACAGGTTTGGCTGCCATATTTCGATATTAATATATCAATAGGCAGATAGGGAATTTACAAATAAATAATCAATAAAATTATGACTGTTCAAATTAATACAGATAAAACCATAAGTGGGAGTAAGGAAAATATAAATCCATTTTTAACTCAGATAAAAGAAGGACTTAGCAGGTTTAGTTCGAATATAACCCGAATAGAAGTACATCTTTCTGACGAAAATGGGAAAAATGAGGGGCTGAACGACATACGCTGTATGATGGAAGCTAGGCAGGAGGGAAAGCAGCCAATTGCAGTAACAAATCAGGCAGATACCTCTGAGCAAGCAGTTAGTGGTGCTCTAGACAAACTCAAAACTTCGCTCGAAACTATAAGTGGGAAAGAAAGAAATTATTAAATCTTTAATATTGAGTCTGTTGCAGTAAAATTTACTTTACCAGAAATAAATTAGCTCTATGAAAAATTCATCAGTGAAAGATGAAATTTTTATAAAAAATAATCATCATTTTACCTAAGTTTAGATTATTTTATCAATAATATACACTTAAAAATTTTAGTCAAATGTAAAGGTTAATTCAATCTAAATACCTGACTATCAATAGACTATTTTTTAAACCATGAAAATTTAAATATTATGCAGCAACATATCGTAAAAATAGAAGCCATTAATCACGTCACACATGATGTTTTAAAAATTGTAACAGAAAAGCCTGAAAATTTCAGTTTCACACCTGGACAAGCCACTGAAATTTCTATTAATAAAAAGGGATGGAAAACTAAGAAAAATCCCTTCACTTTTACATGTTTGCCTGAAGATAGCTACCTCGAGTTTACTATCAAAACCTATCCGAAACACCAAAATGTGACTAACGAATTGCTTAAGCTAAAAATCCAAGACGAATTGATATTGCATTCGGTTTTTGGAGCGATTTCTTATCAAGGAGAGGGAACATTCATAGCTGGAGGGGCTGGGGTTACTCCATTTATTTCTATTTTCAGAGATCTGGAAGCAAAAAATAAAATTGGAAACAACAAACTAATCTTTGCCAATAAAAAAAAGGCTGATATTATTCTTGAAGCAGAATTCGACAAATTGCTAGGCTACAATTTTATCAATATACTGTCAGATGAAAAAGTAGAAGGTTATGCCAACGGATATATCACCGAAGATTTTATAAAAACCAACTGTGGCGGAATAGATAAACTGTTTTATCTGTGTGGACCACCGCCAATGATGGACGCCATCGAAAAGCAACTCGCTGATTTGGCTGTAAACAAAAAATCAATTATCAAAGAAGCATTTTAAATTAAATCAAATGAATACCAACAGACTTTCGAAAACTATAGAAGCGGCACTGAACGCACAAATCACCAAAGAAGCACATGCTTCTCAAATATACTTGTCTTTTGCCGCTTGGGCGTCAAGTCAAGGTTATGCAGGTATAGCAAATTTTCTTTTCAAACATGCACACGAAGAACGAAACCACATGATGAAAATATTGGAATATATCCTAAAAAGAGGTGCCAAAGTGGAGGTGACTTCTATTCCAAACCCTCCCGAAAACCCATTGAATTTGTATAATTGTTTCGAAAAAGTATTTGGCCAGGAAGTTGAAAATACAAAAGCTATATATAAAGTAGTTAAAAAAAGTCATGAAGAAGGAGACTGGGCCACTTGGAACTTTTTGCAATGGTTTGTAAACGAGCAAGTTGAAGAAGAAACTTTAGCTATGAATTTATTAGATAAAATAAAAATTGCCGGTGGAGAAAACATGAGCAACATGGCCCAATATTCTTTCGATAGAGATATTGAAAATACATCCCAAGAAATTACTCCAGCCCAAGATGTAACTACTGCAAATCCTTGAACATAAGCGTATTGTTTTTTTAATATTATGGTAATCAAAACGAAAATCGTTGTAGTTGGGGCAGGGTTTGCAGGTTTAAAGCTTGTGCAAAAACTAGATGAAAATTTGTTTGATATTTTGCTAATTGACAAAATCAATCACCATCAATTCCAACCCTTGTTTTATCAAGTTGCTACTTCGCAGCTAGATCCTTCCAGTATTTCATTCCCTTTAAGAAGCATATTTAAAAATAACAATAGCGTTCAAATTAGACTAGCGGAGGTTTTGAGCATTGATGAGGAAAACAATAAAATAAAAACAAACATCGGGGATTTTGATTATGATTATTTGGTGATTGCAATAGGATGTAAGACAATTTTTTTTGGAAACAACGAGATTTCCAAGCATTCATTTACTTTAAAAACCACTTATGATGCCATAATTATTCGGAATCACATTTTGCAAACTTTTGAGAATATTATATCTGCCAAAGAGGAAGACAAAGAAAGTTTGTTTAATCTGGTAATTGTAGGGGCAGGGCCAACTGGAGTGGAAATGGCAGGGGCTTTTTCGGAAATTAAAAAAAATATTTTACCCAAAGATTACCATGGAATAGATTTTTCAAGATTCAAAATCATATTGATAGAAGGCACAAAAAATACTTTAAATAATATGAGTGAAAATGCAAAAATCGCTTCTCAGAAATATCTGCTCGAAATGGGCGTAAGTTTTATAGCAGAAACGATTGTTAAAAGTTATGATGGTGATACTATATCTTTATTTAATGGAGAAAATATCAAATCAAAAACAGTTATATGGACAGCCGGAGTGACAGGAAACGTAATAGAAGGAATGCCAGCTACTTGTTTTGCACCATCAAATAGAATAAAAGTAAACCGAATTAATAAAGTGGAAGGAAGCAGGAATATTTTTGCATTGGGCGATATTGCCTTTATGGAAACACTTGCTTTTCCGAAAGGACATCCACAGTTAGCAAATGTGGCCATTAACCAAGCGAAGAATTTAGCTAAGAATTTCAAGAAAATACAAGAAGGAAAAGATACATTAGTTTATGAATACAAGGACCTTGGCTCTATGGCTACCATTGGCAGAAATAAGGCGGTGGTAGACTTACCTTTTATAAAGTTCAATGGCTATTTCGCTTGGTTGATTTGGATGTTTCTTCATCTTATGCTAATCTTAAGTGTCAAAAACAAACTAATTATTTTTATAAATTGGGCATGGGCCTATTTTTCAACAGATACCTCTCTTCGTTTAATATTACCTCAAAGTAATAAAGAACCAACAGAAGCTTAATATTTGGTTTTCCTTTACTTTAGCAATTCTAAGCCATTTCAACAACCTCCCGCTTTTGGAATAGCATAAATTATATTACCCATAGAGTATACACTAAATACCTTATTTCCTATGGCAGGCAATATTAAGTCCCAATTTCTCCCTTTATTTGGTGACCTAAAAATTCCCTTTGGATGGCCACAATAAAGGTAATTATCAACTTGCAAAATGTTTGCGATTAGGTCATGAGGAGGAAGGTCTTCGTCTATAGTTTGCCAAGTTTTACCAGTATCATGAGACGTGCGTACTCTTCTGGTCTTCGTAATAGTATTATAAGAAATAGCGGCAAATCCATCTTTGATAATGGCCACATCTATGCCTACTCCACCTTCACTTATCACTACATTCCAGTTTTCTCCATCGTCAGTCGAACGTATTATTCCATTTTGGCTTGTCGCTACCAACACTCCTTTTGACTCCACAATTTTTATTACCCAACCTTTTTCAAGCACTTTCTTCCAGGTTTTGCCCTCATTTGTTGATTTAAAAAGCCCATTGTCTGTGCCTATTAATACCGCACCGCTGTTTGTTTCATATACTGTCCTAAGATTTTTTTCATAAAAAGTGGGATAGGGAGATGCCCATGAATTGTCAGAAAAATGTTTTTTTGAAATTATGCCATCATATCTAATAGCATACAATCCAGTTTTACAAACAGCTACATCTCCTAAATCTTTCATAGAATATGCCTTAGTCCATATAGGTGTAGAGAAATCAGACTTCCTTTGAAATATTTCATTGCCAGCATGGATAAAAAGATCTTTTTCGAAGGAGAAAAAATCATAATTCTCCATATTATCTGGCAAACCTTTACTAATATCTTGCCAAGTCTTTCCATTGTCTATTGATTGAAAAATAACATTTTTTACTCCAGACTCAGTATTGAATTTTGCATTTGAGCCTGCCACATTAGAAACTAAAAAATTCGAAGTCTTAGCAAAATACAAAAGGATGGCAATTGAAAATAACTTTAGAATATTCATGTAAATAAAAATTTCGTGAAATAATGAGGTAAAGGTATAATTCCTAAAACTTTGACATTGATGTATTTTGTAAAAAAATGTAAAAGGAATGTAAAAATGATATTGGCAAGTTCCGAAAAAAAATCAAAACTAAGTTCAACTCAAAAAAATATTTGGATTAGGTATAAATCACCATTTCTAAAAAAATAATGTAGCTTCTATCAATTTCAAAACTCCTGCAACTTCTTCAGCTGTCAAAAGGCGATGGCTCATTAATTAAAGAACTTACCAAAATAGAAAAAGTGCAACTAATAATCCTGGATGATTGGGGTATGCAACCATTAGACATCCAAACCAAACTCTATTTACTTCAAATATTGAAGATTGACATAGGGAAAGCTCAATTATATTGGCAACGCAATTTCCAGTAGTAACTTGGTTTAAATATAAAATTTAATCAAAATTGGAAATCGCCAAACCTAATAACTTATACCCCTCGACAATATTTTAAAATATTGATTTTTAGTACTTTAAGCCGAGTCTTTGGCTTGTTTAATTTAAGGAATGAAAATTTATCCAAATGGGGATTTTCGAAAGTAAATACATTAGAATTGATTTTTTCTTTTTAGAAAGAAAACAAAAAATACTCTCTTAAGAAAAAATGACGCGGATATTTACAATTAATTTTTAATCTGATTTGGACATTTTTGGAAGTTAGCAAAAGCTCAAAAAAGGTAAATACTTAAAATAATTTGAACCATAATAACATCAATATACTTAAAATAAGACTAAGTTTAAAACACCCTTTAATTAATATAAGGACAGTTGTTTTTATAGGGAATTATTCCATTTTTATAAGTCCTTTATTGATTGCGATAGAGACAGCCCCTCCGACTGACTCAACTTTGAGTTTGGCATAGATATTAGAGATATGGGTATTTACAGTAGCGTATGAAATAAAACAAGCCTCGGCTATCATTTTATAACTGTATCCCATTGCTAAAAATTTTAAAATTTCAAGTTCCCTTTTGGTTAGTTCAAAATCTGATTTACGAAATATTTTGTCTGGTATTTTTATAAGAGATAATACTTTTTTGGCAATTGTTGGACTCATGGGAGCTCCACCTTCCATTACTTCACGCATACCATCTAATAATTTATTGGGAGCAGTCTGCTTGAGTATATAACCGTCAGCTCCAGCACAAATGGCTCTAAATACCTTATCGTTGTCCTCAAAAACAGTCTGCATAATAATTTTAAGGGTGGGATATTCAGTTCTTATTATCTTCACACCATCAATCCCATTTACATGAGGCATATCAATATCCATCAGCACTAAATCGGGCTGACTTTTGGCAATTTTATCCAAAACTTGTCGGCAATCTTCAAACTCTCCCACACATTCCATGTCATCAATCATTGAGATTAATGTTCTTAAGCTATCTCGACGACTTTTATTATCATCAAAAATTACTATTCTATATTTCATAAACAAAAGTAGATTAATTAACCTTTTCTAAAAATCATTGATTATAATGATTTTTATAGCTATTTATCATACATTTATACAAAACTGAACGCTTGTTCCTTCTTTTGGACTTGAAAGGATACTAATTGTACCACCAGATTCTTTTGCCCTTGAATGCATATTTGTAAAACCATTACCTCCCATTTTGGGCTCAAAATTATTTTCACCTACCAGTCCCTTTCCATTATCGGATACAAAAAGAGTTAATTTTTTGTTTGTTATTGACAATTTAATACTCAAATGGGTGCAATCTGAATGTTTCAACGAGTTGTTAACAGCCTCTTTAAAAATTAGATATAAGTTTTTTCGCTGTAACATGCTGATTTGAATTTTGTGATTATCTAAATTATTCTCAAAATTAAGTTTAATATGCGTCGCTTCTGTAACCGAAGAAGCATAAGCTCTCATGCGATTTATCAAATTTTCAAATGAATCATTAGCTGGGTTTATGCTCCAAACAATATCGTTCATTGTCGCCATCATATTGATGGTGCTATCAGATATTTTATCAATAATTTCTGATTGTTTTTTGGGCAAATTATTAAATGACTTTGATAGTGCAGAGCTATAAATGCTAACGCTACTGAGTGTAGAGCCGATTTCGTCATGTAAATCTTGGGC
The DNA here is from genome assembly GCF_024343575.1 of Lacihabitans sp. LS3-19. Lineage (GTDB taxonomy): Bacteria > Bacteroidota > Bacteroidia > Cytophagales > Spirosomataceae > Leadbetterella. The sequence continues at coordinate 167,399 of NZ_RJUA01000120.1, forward strand.
AATACGATTACGGAGTTTTTCCAACTCAACAGCTTTTGAAACCCTATTTTGAAAAAACGAATAAAGTAAGGCTAAAAAACCAATAGAAAGAATGGTATAAAACCACCAAGTTTGCCACCAAGCGGGCTTAATAACTAACTGCATTTGGGCTGGTTTGCTCCATACGCCATTGCCGTTCTGCCCTGAAACCATAAAAGTATAGGTACCTGGGCTAAGATTGGTAAAAATAGCTTCGTTTTTGTTTCCATTGTCAACCCAATCGTTATATAACCCTACCAACTTATATCTATAATAATTAGATGAAGGGTTTTTAAGGTCTAACAAAGCATAATTGAAACTTACCATACTTTGATTGTGCTGTAATGTGATTTTTTTGGTGTACTCTATTGCTTTGCTTATAATTGGCTCTTTTAGTTTATCTTGATTTTCAATTCCTATTTCTTTGTTCAAGATTTTAAGCCCATTAATCACAATTTTTGCAGGGGGTGTTAAATTGTAAAAATCTTCGGGATTGAAATGAATATTAAATCCAACTCCGCCAAGATATATTTCGCCTGTATTTGATTTACTAAATTGATAGCGATTGAATTCATTTCCTTCCAAACCATGCGATTTATCAAAGTTTCGACATATCAATGTATTTGGATTAAAAAGGCAAAATCCATTGTTGGTACTCAGCCATAAATTTTTATGTTTGTCACTTTGAATCGAATAGATTACATTGTTTGGCAAGCCATTTTTAATAGTAAAAATCGTTATGATGCCTGTTGTTTTATCAAGTCTATTTAGTCCGCCGCCCTCTGTACCTATCCAAATATATTTTTGAGGTTGATTTGGGTCAAGGCATACACTTAGTAATTTATTCAACGACAGAGATTTGTTTTTTTCTCCGCCTTCGCTATATACTGTCCATTGACCCGTTTCGGGTGAAAGTGCAAATAAGCCCATGGTGGTTGCCAACCAAATTGTTCCGTCTTGGTCTTCGGCCCAATCACTAACTGTTCTTTGTTCTGAAGGTGATTTTTGAAGAATTGGAAGGATAAATTCTTTAGTCGTTTTACCACCCTCAAATAAATATATTTTAGCAGTATCTAATCTGCTATGTTCTGCTGCCCAAATTCGATTTTTTTTGTCTGAAAAAATAGGCTGAAAATCTCTGAATCCGTTATCAGAAACGGTTGATTTTTTTTCTTTCATTATGCTGTAAGCTCCAGAAAAAGCATCCATTTTAAAAATCACAGTGTTTTTATTCAATATATTGCTCATTGCATACCAATAATTGCCATTGCCATCTACAGCAAAATGTTCTTTATATTCAGAATTTCTAAAACCTTTTCCAAACAAGTCTGTCCGTTCAATCTTATTAGCCCAATCTGCAATTAACATGGGGTCGTAAACTGCATTGAGTCCTTTTTTTGAAATGCGAAAGGGCCACGCATAGTAAAAGTTTTTGGTGGAATAAGGTTTTATTTTTTTGAAATAAATATAGGTTGGTGATATTTTAAACAAACCCCAGCCATTTGACCCCAGCCAAATGTTTCCTTGGTTATCTACTTTTGATTTAAGCATGATTGTACCATCATTCAAACCAATTGACGTTGGCTCAACTAATTCAAATGATGCAGTTTTCGTGTTAATCCTAAGGTAATATTTATTTTTAGAAGTCGACCAAATATTCCCTTCACGGTCGGCAAATATCAAGTTTGAAAATGAAAAAGGTGAAGGCAAGACAAGCCATGGCAAAAATTTATTTGTAGTATTATCAAATTGTAATATGCTATTTTCCAATACTAAACACATTTGTTTGGTATGAGGGTTTTCCCATAACCTTTCTGTTGTTAAGAAATCATTTTGTAGCGGTTTATCTATCAATATATGCTCTAAACCTTTTGCTGAATAGCGAAAAATGTTTTTCCCACTTTTTATCCAAATCAAACCATTAGATTGACAAATTATACTTTTATTCTTAAAATTACCTTGAAAAGCACTATTAAGACCAGGGTACAAATCTTCAATTTCTCTTAAATGAATGCTTTTTTTTGATGTATTTAATTCAATTATTTTTAAATTTTCACCAATCCATACAATTATACGACCATTGCCAACACTTTGTATCGAAGCAATATTATGTAAACCTGAGCCTTTCTCCTTTAATTGATTTAGACTTACATGAGTAAAAGTTTCTGTGCTTGGGTCAAAGCAATCTAAACCGCTGTTATAAGTGCCTACCCAAATTCGATTTTTTTCATCTACATATAAGGCTGATACAAAATTATCGGCTATAGATTTTGTGTCTTTTGGTGTATGTCGATAAACTTTGAAAGAAATACCATCAAAACGGTTCAAGCCTTCTTTGGTAGCTACATATAGGTAGCCCAATTTGTCAACTACCATTTCATTTATCATACCCTGAGATAACCCCTCGGCTGTAGATAAATGTTGCATCGCTATTTCCCTGATTTCACTGGAAGATTGATGTAAAACTTTTTGCTGGGCAAAAAGATTGACAGCACCTGCAAAAATCAAAAAAGAGGTAATTGTAATCCTTGAAAGAAGCACAATAAATGGTTTCATATTTTGCAATTAGAATTCGTGTTCATCAAAGCTCATTAAAATCAATATTAATCAAAACTCATTGGTATCAATGATTTTTCACAACAATATTAATCAAAAATCAATAGAATCAACGATTGTCAGTGGTATTGTTTCAAGATATTTTTGCAATAAAAAACAGTTTATGTACGATACCTATCATGAAAACTCGTTTATTTCTAAGACTCAAAAGTGCAATAACCATCTTACTGTGTTTGGCGGTGATGCCAAGTTTTGCACAAACCTTAGGCACTTATGCTGATGTGAGTGTGGTGGCGGGTCAAAATACCACCGTTACACCTTCGGTAGCCCCTACGGGTGCCAGCAGTATCACTGCTTCGACAACCAACTTTACGGGGTTATTGACTGTAGATCCTACCACAGGTGTCGTACGCATCACTGATGCCAAACAGGCAGGAACTTATCGCGTAACGGTGAGGATATCCAACACCAATGTTACCAGCACTTTCATCTTGACTGTTACCAAGCCTATTTGTAGCCCAGGCTCTTTTACCCCCACCAATGTAGCGACTGGTGGTTCCCAATCGGTGGCTATTGGCGATTTTAATGGCGATGGTAAACAGGATGTTGCCCTATCAACTGGAGGTAACATTTCCATCCGCTTGGGCGATGGGTTGGGTGGATTCACCAGTAGTCCCGATGTACGTGCTGATGGAATTAGTTCGATGGCTATTGGTGATTTCAATGGCGATGGTAATCAGGATATTGCCTATATCAGCGTTTACACCTTTTCCATCCTCTTGGGCAATGGGTCGGGTGGATTCAGCAGTAGTTACATTCAAAGTTTTCATGGATTTGGAACTATTAATTCGTTCGCTATTTGTGATTTCAATGGCGATGGTAATCAGGATTTTGCCATAGCAGCTACTAACTTTAATGGAATCACCTATGCTGGAGTTAAAATATTTTACGGCACTGGCACAGGCGGGGTCTCTAGTACCACCAATGTAGATATCGATAATGGAATTGGCAACGAACTTTGGTCGTTGGCTATTGGTGATTTCAATGGCGATGGTAAGCAGGATATTGTCACGATTTTCCGCGAAGGTGGCCTTTACGTTATCTTTGGCGATGGGTTGGGTGGATTTACCATGGGTGTCAACCCTTTTGTGTATGGTTCAGAATCGTTGGCTATTGGCGATTTCAATGCCGATGGCAAGCAAGATATTGCCAAAGTAAAGAATATGTCGAGCCAACTTGAGATCCTATTAGGCAATGGTGGGGTATCCTTTGATTATGGATTTATTCCTAATTCAATTTTTAATCCGGATCTTCTCTCGGTGGCTGTCGGTGACTTCAATGGCGATGGTAAGCAGGACATTGTTGTGAGCCACTCTTCTTCAAATAATATTTCCATCCTCTTTGGCGATGGACTGGGGGGCTTCACGGTCCCTACTGAGGTATATGTCGGTATTTCTGCTAACTCGTTGGCTATTGGCGATTTCAATGGCGATGGAATGCAGGATATTGCTTACGGAAATTCTGATCCTGGTAGCGTTTCTATCCTTTTGGGTAATGGGTCGGAAAATATGGCTGAAATCAACCTACAAGGCAATGCCACCACCATTACCAATGGCGACAATACCCCCACTGTAAACGACCATACCGACTTTGGTGTAGTAAGTGTGGGTAATAACTTAGTGCGTAGCTTTACCATTCAAAATACTGGTGGTCTCGCACCATTGACTATTCCCACAGGGGCTATCACTCTAACAGGCACCGATGCCAACTTGTTTACGTTGGGGGGGATAACCCTACCTACTACCATAGCTGCGGGTGATTCGGCAACTTTTACCATCACATTTGCACCCAATACAACAGGACTTAAAACAGCTATGGTCAATATAATAAATGACGATTGCGACGTAAATCTATACAAATTTGCCATTCAAGGGGGACCAGCACCCACCTTAGGTTCTTATCCTAACGTGAGTGTGATAGCAGGTCAAAACACCACCGTTACCCCATCGGCTGCCCCAACACATGCCAGCAATATCACAGCCAAAACCAACACCAACTTTACGGGGGTATTGTCAGTAGATGCTACCACAGGCGTGGTACGCATAACCGATGCCAAACAAACAGGAAGTTTTGTAGTAACCGTTCAAGTACCCGACACATATACTATAAGCATGTTCACCTTGACTGTTACCAACCCTCTTTGTAGCCCAGGCACTTTCTCATCCCCCACCAATGTAGCGGTCGGGACTCAACCCCAGTCGGCGGCTATTGGCGATTTCAACGGTGATGGCAAGCATGACATCGCTACAGCAAATTATGGATCAGCCAACGTTTCCATCCTTTTGGGCAATGGCACAAGTGGATTCAGCAGTAGTCCTAATGTAACTGTTGGTACTAATCCTCGCTCGGTGGCCGTCGGCGATTTCAATGGCGATGGCAAGCATGACATTGTTACAGCCAACTATAATTCGAATGATATTTCCATTCGATTAGGAGATGGTTTAGGTAGCTTCAGTAGTCCTACCATAGCCGAGATAAGTGTTGGTACCAAACCTCGCTCGGTAGCTATTGGCGATTTTAATAGCGATGGCAAGCAGGATATAGCGGTTGTAAACGAGGGTTCTGCCAACGTTTCTATCCTTTTGGGCAATGGGTCGAGTGGTTTCAGCATCGTATCTACAGTAAATGTGGGCAATACGCCCAGGTCGGTAGCCATTGGCGATTTTAATAAGGATGGTAAGCAGGATATGGTCATAGCCATCGTTGGACCAAATACTACTAGTACTATCCTTTTGGGCGATGGGTCGGGTGGCTTCACAGCCGCCCCTCCTGGACTTGTTAGTGGTACTTCGGTAGCGATTGGTGATTTCAATGGCGATGGCTGGCAGGATATTGCAACATTACATGAAACTTTAAATACTGTTTCCATTAGCATGGGTGATGGCTTGGGTGGTTTCACAGTCGCCCCTGATGTACTTGTCGGTGGTTATACTTACTCGGTAGCGATTGGTGATTTCAATGGCGATGGCAAGCAGGATATTGCTACCGCAAATTTGAATTCAAATACGCTTTCCATCCGTTTGGGCGATGGCACGGGCAATTTCACGGGTAGCACCGACATAACCCTCGGTACAAGACCTATTTCGGCAATTATGGGCGATTTTAATGGCGATGGTAAGCAGGATATAGCGGTCTCTAATGGTGGTTCAAACAATGTTTACATTGTGTTAGGTACTGGAACGGGAAATTTGGCTGAAATCAACCTACAAGGTAATGCTACCAACATTGTCGATGGCGACAATACACCCACTGCCAGCGACCATACGGATTTTGGTTTGGTAAGAATAGGTAATAGCTTTGTGCGTACCTTTACCATTCAAAACACAGGTACAGACCCATTGACCGTTCCCGCAGGGGGAATTACTTTAACAGGTACTGATGCGTCTTTGTTTACGGTTGGCGGCATCACGCTACCCACTACCATTGCCGCAGCAGGGTCAGTTACATTTACTTTGACCTTTGCCCCCGCCACCATAGGACTTAAAACAGCTATGGTCAATATTGCCAATGATGACTGCGATAAGAATATTTACAATTTTGTAGTGCAGGGAAGAGGTACGACAGGGTGCGGGAACATCACTTTAACCAGTTCGATTAATTCAGGGTCTTCTGTAAATTATACCGAATTAGAGATTACGGCTACTAATCAAGTGTCAAATGCCACGGTTAATTATCAAGCCAGTAAATCGGTTACGTTACTGCCTGGTTTTAGTGCTACGGGCAATACATTCATAGCAAAAATTGGTGGTTGTAATTGATTGTAAGAATTTTAACATGTATTCTTTAAAATCAAGAAACACCAAAATCGAAATTTTAATACCCCAAGAAACATCAGACCCAAGCGGTACGCAAGTAAAATGGGATATATCTACGCTTACTGATGGACGTTATAATTTTAGATTAAAACTGCTTTGCTCTACCAATGTAATTTATACACCGACTGTATCAGGAGTAATTGACCGCATTGCTTCAATTTTGTTTGGCAACCCAGAACCAACGGATGATTATTATGTCATTGTCGACCAAATTTCGGCCACATACAACGAAACATTAGGCTGTGCAAATATGAATAATACGAATTTAGTTCTAAAGAATCTGAAAACTAATAGCATTATTCCTGCACAATTTGGTTGTTATGAAAATAAAGTTATGATTGTGCCATTAAGTAGCATGGGGGCTGTGAACGATAGCATGAGAGTAACATTACAAAATATTCGTGATTTAGCAGACAACATAAAAACTACTCCTGATTCATGGGTTTTCATTCTTGGAAGTTCGGTAGCAGAAACAGGAAATAAAGCAGTTTCGCTCAACTCATCAAATGTCATTGCGAGCAGCCAAACAGAGGGTCCTTTAGCAGCTAATGTTTCTATTTCAATGATGGAAAATGACACAACACCTACTTTAGATTTCTATTTTAATTTACCTGCCAATGCTCCAAATGATTACTTGATTAACTATTCAATTTCGGGGAGAGCCAATCCAAGTAATGATTATACTGTTTCATTTTTTCCTAATAATTTCCCTAATGGAAGAAAGATAAATTCTAATAAGTTTAATGGAACTTATGGTACAATTACAATTTTATCGGGCCAAAAAACGGCTAAATTATCAATTGACCCAACTGGTGATAGTATTTTTGAAGGAGATGAAACCATCATTATTACCGTTAACGAAGGTGGCGATTATGGCATCGGTGCAAGCTATACCATGACAGGCACTATTCTCAATGACGATGCCGATGATTGTTTGAACGGTGGAAATGTGTATGTATTGACTAATAATAATGCGGGAAGCACTGCCATAGTAGGTTGTACATATCATAAATCATTGTTAGAAACAGTAGGAACCGTTGAACCTCCAAGCAATGTAACAATGAAGGCTGCCAAATCAGTAACAGTGAATCCTGGATTTAAAGTAAATGCTGGAAGCATTTTTACTGTGAGTATTGAATGCTGCCCTCCAGCACCCGCAACATTTAGTGTTCCTATCACTGAAACCAAAAATCTAACTTCGAATAATGTTTTGGTGGCTTCAACCAATGAAGGTATAACAACCTCAGTTGCCGAACCTTTATCAGCCATCAAATTTGAACCAGCTATTTTTGCTGCCGTTAATGACAAGAAAGTATTTTTTGAGTTTAAATTAGATAAAAACGAGAATGTTACACTCGTTCTCTTGAATGATTACGCTGGTGAAAAAATGAGGATTATAGACGGGGAAAACTACAAAGCGGGGGTATATAATGTAGAAATTGAGACTTCAACCCTAAAAAAAGGCGACTATTATTTAAAATTAACTACAAGAGATAAGAAAACATACCAAAAAATAACATTAAATTAAAAATGATGGAATTTCAAAAATGTAAAATTAAAAATACCATTTCTTTAAAACATTTCAGATTAAATAAAAAATATTTTAGAATTCTAAGTTAACTTTTAAACTTCAAACTCGTTGACTTCAAACTCTGTTTTTACTAAAAAGAGGAAGTGTTATTTATGAAATTTTTGAGGAGCGTTTCCCAAACATATTTAAAAGGTTTAAAACTAAAAAGAGATATTGTAAAATGTTTAAATAAAAAAACTCTAACTATTTATTAATAAATTAGTTAGAGTTTTACTTCGTGGAGACGCAGGGAGTCGAACCCTGGTCCGAACACGGCTACTGTCGAGCCTTCTACATGTTTATTCGGTCTTAATTTTCGAAACTGGGAAGCCGTCCGACGTACCTAACCCAATTCTTATCTTCTCGTTTACTATTCTAAAGTCAGAAGTCCGCCTTAAAACGCCTCTCTATTTACGACGCCCCAGAATCTCTCGCAACAGAGGTTAGCTAGAGTGGAACGATGGCGAATGCTAATTTACTCCGAAATTAAGCAGCCATGGCATACGATGTATTGCCAGATATTGTTCGGTAGATTTTTTAAATGGAGACCTTCCACCAACTCCATACATGCTTATACTCGCAATGGCATCATGCCGTCAAAACCGGTCGTCCCCATTGCTTTTATTTCAATGCAAAACTAAGGCTTAAAGTTCAATAATATCCTAAAATTGCTAATCTATTCTTTTATTTTTTCAAAAAAAACCTTTCTAATTCTATTCTTAACAAAAAAATAATTTTCTGATTATGAAATGTAGGACAAAGTAAATTTTTAATAGTAATTTTAAACCTAACATTTCAACCTTAAAATTATTCCTTGTGAAAAAACTCTCATTGTTTTCACTGTTTTTTTATATCTCAATTTGTTCATTTGGGCAAAAAACTAAAACTTCTGTTTATTCTCAAGACCCAAAAGCCATAGCTAAAGGAAAAGCCCTCTTCGAAACGAATTGTGCATCCTGTCATAATTTTAAACAAAAAGGCATTGGGCCTAATTTGGCTTTTGTTACCAATGAAATGCCGGTGGAATGGGTAAAGAATGCAATAATAAATACTTCAAAACTTCTAAAGTCATTTGATAAAAGAGCCACAACACTTGTGCAAGAATACAAACAAACAATGCCTTCTTTTGAACATTTAAAAGACCAAGATGTCAATAATTTAGTTGCATATATTCATTCTGAAAGAAAAGACAAAAAAGCAACACCGATTGAAGGTTTATACGGAAGAATTTTACCTCCAATAGAAAAGTCTAAGCTAAAGCTCAAATTAGAATATATAAATACCGCTCCAGCAACTTCAAATAAAATTCCAATAGCTAGGATAAATACGATGGTCAATTTCAAAAATAGGACTTTTCTATCTGACCTCAGAGGTATTATTTATGAAATGAAAGGAAAGGAATTGATTCCGTATATGGATTTTCAAAAACTTCAACCAAATTTCATTCATGTTCCAGGGCTAGCCACTGGACTAGGCTCCTATGCTTTCCATCCAGATTTTGAGGAAAACGGCTTGTTTTATACCTCTCACGCTGAAAAAGCAAAAACTGCCAAGGCTGACTATTTTTACAATGATAGCATAAAAGTAGCTTTGCAATGGGTTATTTTGGAGTGGAAAGTAGATAACCTATTAGCAGAAAAATTTAAAGGAAAACCAAGAGAGATTTTCAGAATCGATTTCGTATCGCAAATCCACGGTATGCAAGAAATCGCTTTCAAACCGAATATTGAAAAGACAGACGAAGATTACGGTCTACTTTTCATAGGTATTGGTGATGGAGGTGCATCTGAAAACGGTTTTCCACAAATTTGTAATTCCACAAAAACACCTTGGAGTTCTGTGTTGCGGATTGACCCAAAAGGAAACAACAGTAAAAATGGAAAATATGGCATACCAAAAAGTAATCCTTTTCTTAAACCAGAAGATGCTCAAGAGGTATATTGTAGAGGTTTTCGAAACCCCAATAGAATTTATTGGACGCCTGATGGCAAAATGCTGATATCAGACATTGGGCATAAAAATGTGGAAGAAATCAACATTGGAAAAAAAGGTTCGGATTATGGTTGGCCAGTTAGAGAGGGAAATTTTGTAATAGATCCTTTCAAAAACATGGATGTTTTATATAATCTACCAAAAAATGATGTTGGCTATCAATATCCAAGTCTTCAATATGACCACGAAGACGGAAATGCCATTTCAGCCGGTTTTGTTTACAATGAAAATGAAATATCTAATCTAAAAGGTAAATATATATTTGGGGATATTGTTTCAGGAAGAGTTTTTTACGCAGAAAACAAAGAAATGCAATTTGGAAAGCAAAGCCCCATTTTTGAATTTCAATTAGAATTGAATGGAAATTCTGTAAATTTTAAAGATTTATGTTCAAATTCGAAAACCGATTTGAGATTTGGACAAGGAATTGCTGGAGAAATTTATTTGTACACCAAAACTGATGGTAAGATTTATAAAATTGTGGGATGTGAATAAACCCTTGCTGACCATCAACAAGGGTTTTTTAAGTATTTTCTTAAGCAATATACCTAAAATCAGTTCCTGCTTTAAGATTTAACAAAAACTCATAATACAAATCAATACAAGCGTTTATGTCGTCTTTATGGCACATTTCTACGGTAGTATGCATATATTTTTGAGGTAAAGAAATCAATGCAGAAGCAACACCTTCTCCAGAATAAGCAAACGAATCTGTATCTGTTCCAGTCGAACGGCTAACCGCAGCTCTTTGAAAAGGAATATTTTTTTCTTCTGCCAAATCTATCAACATATTTAGTAAATTGTTTTGAACAGCTGGGCCATAAGATAATGTAGGGCCTTTTCCACAAGCAATATCTCCATCCTTAATCTTATTGTACATCGGCGATTGGGTGTCGTGCGTAACATCACAACAGATGGCCACATCAGGCTTTAACCTTCTTGAAATCATCTCTGAACCTCTCAATCCTATCTCTTCCTGTACTGCATTTACAATATAAAGCGTATAAGGCAACTCCTTCTTGTTCTCTTTTAATCTTCGTGCCACTTCAGCTATTATGTAACCTCCCATGCGGTTATCCAAAGCACGACCAACATAGAATTTTTCATTTAATTCCATCAAGCTATCCTCAAAAGTCGCGACTGTTCCTACAGTTATGCCCATTGCCTCTACCTCAGCTTTGTTGGCAGCACCTACATCTATAAAAATATTTTTTAATGTTGGCGTTTCTTCTTTGGCAGAATCTCTAACATGAATTGCCGGCCACCCAAAAATTCCTTTAACAATACCGTTCTTTCTGGTATGAAGATTTACCCGCATAGACGGTGCTATTTGATGATCAGAGCCACCATTTCTTCTTACATAAATATATCCGCTATCGGTTATATAGTTTACAAACCACGAAATCTCATCCGAATGAGCTTCTATAACTACCTTATACGCTTTCCCAGGATTTACAACTCCAACAGCAGTTCCATAAACATCAATGATGGTTTCATCAATGTAGGGTCTTATGAAGTCAAGCCAAATCTGCTGTCCAGTACTTTCAAAACCAGTAGGAGAGGCGTTGTTGAGGTATTCGTAGAGAAATTTTATATTGTTTTCCATTAAATAATCATTTAGTTCAAAGCAAAAATAGCACCCATAGTTTTTAAGAAATACTAAATCTATATTTTTTTTGAAAAATAAATTGAAGATACTTGGCTATTAACCGATACTTTTAAAGTTTTCAAAAATAAGTGCTTTTAATTCAATAAATTGCAATTAAAATTTGATTAATATTCAACCAATCACCTTAAAAAATGAAAAGAAATATAACATTTCTGCTGATGTTTATTTTGGGCAAAACCCTCGCTCAAAGTAACCTTGAAAACTATTCAGTAGACCCAGCTTCTGTTGAACAGTCCAATGTACCAAAAGGGGAAATAATTAAATTTACTTATGACAATTCCAAGATTTTCCCTGGTACAGAAAGAGAGGTAAGTATTTATATTCCAGTACAATATGATGGAAAAAAGCCTGCATGTGTTTATGTAAACCAAGACGGCATACAATGGAAAGCTCCCATAGTTTTTGATAACCTTATTCATTCCAAAGAAATGCCAATAACTATAGGTGTGTTTATCACGCCTGGCAAAGTAAAAACAAAAAATGCAGAAAATGCTATCGATAGATTCAATAGAAGCTTTGAATATGATGGTCTTGGAGACAATTACGTAAGGTTTTTACTGGAAGAAATTTTACCCGAAGTAGAAAAAATTAAAACCAAAGATGGAAGGTCGATAATTCTTTCTAAAAATGGCAATGATAGAGCAATTGGAGGTTCAAGCAGTGGAGCTGTTTGTGCATTTACAGTAGCATGGGAGCGTCCCGAAGAGTTTTCGAGAGTTTTTAGTGCTATCGGAACTTACACAGGTTTACGTGGAGCAGATAGATATGATATTTTAGTAAGAAAACACGAACCAAAACCGATCAGAATTTTCTTACAAGACGGTTCAAATGACTTAAATATTTATGCTGGTGATTGGTGGAAAGCCAACGAATCAATGGAAAGAGCTTTGACTTTTTCAGGCTATGATGTCAAGCATATTTGGGGAGAAGGAGCACATAACGGACAGCACGGAACGGCAGTTTTCCCAGAAGCCATGCGATGGTTATGGCGAGACTATCCAAACAAAATCAAGACAGGAAGTACCAATAATCCATTTTTGAAAGATATTTTAATTGAAAATGAAGGCTGGGAATTGGTCGGTGAAAACTACGGTTTTACAGAAGGGACAGCCGTAAATGCGAAAGGAGAAGTGTTTTTTCAAGATATACCTAATGCCAAGACTTATAAAATTACACTAGATGGTAAGGTAGAAGTATATATTGAAGATTCAAAAAAAGCAAGTGGAACTACTTTCTCAAAAGCTGGTGATATGATAACCGCAACTGGTGGATGGTCACAACCGCCAACCAAGCAGGTTCATGCTTATAAAGACAATAAATCCTATTCAGTTTTAGCTGAAGAAACCCCTGGAAACGATGTGTCGATTTCCTACAACGGAAATGTGTATGTTACCTCGCCAGATGGTAGAGAAAAACCAAGTAAACTTTATCTGATCAAACCAAATGGAGAAAGAACGATTGTAGATGAGGGTTTGAAATTTGCCAATGGATTGTGCTTTTCGCCTGACCAAACACAATTGTACGTAACAGAATCTGCTTCGCATTGGGTTTGGGTTTATTCTATTTTGCCAGACGGAAGCTTAGCCAACAAACAAAGATTTGGCTGGTTACATGTACTTGACAAAGACGAAAATGCCTGGAGCGATGGAATTAAATGTGACAAAGAAGGAAGGATTTATGTAACAAGCTTAAGTGGATTACAGGTGATGGACCAATTAGGTAGAGTAAATGCCATAATTCCAGTTCCCAAAACCAAAGGACAAGTTTCCAATCTATGTTTCGGTGGGCCAAATTTCGATATACTTTATGCTTCTATTCATGATAAAGTATATAAGAGAAAAGTTAATGTTCAGGGTGCAAATAACTTTGAAATGCCTATAAAGCCGAAAAATCCAAAATTGTAATCGATTGAATTAGATTATTTGTGGAATGTGTTTGGAAAGGCAAGTATTATTGAACCTAATATTGGATCTAAATTCAATATTTCATTTAAAAAAACCAAAAAATGGAACAAGGAAGCCTTATTTAGAGTTATTAAAAATAATGATTAATATTTATATTAATGAATTATCTTTGTACCATATAATCATTCAGAATTAGAATATGCTGAAAATCAGTAATTTACAAGCAAGAGTAGAAAGTAAAGAAATACTTAGAGGTATAAATTTAGAAATAAAACCAGGCGAAGTGCATGCTATAATGGGCCCAAATGGCTCAGGAAAGAGTACTTTGGCATCTGTTTTAGCAGGAAGAGAAGATTATGAAGTAACCGGAGGAACTGTTGAATTCAATGGTAAGGATTTATTGGAATTGGCACCTGAGGAAAGAGCTGCTGAAGGTATATTTTTAGCTTTTCAATATCCTGTTGAGATTCCTGGTGTGACAACCATCAATTTCTTGAAAACTGCTATCAATCAAATCAGAAAATACCACGAAAAAGATCCTCTAGATGCTGCACAGTTTCTTAAGTTAATGAAAGATAAAGCAAAATCTGTAAAAATCGATGATCAATTATTGAGACGTTCGCTTAATGAGGGTTTTTCTGGCGGTGAAAAGAAACGTAATGAAATATTCCAAATGGCCATGTTAGAGCCTTCTTTGGGTATTTTGGACGAAACTGACTCAGGTCTTGACATTGACGCATTGAAAATTGTGGCGGATGGTGTAAACCAATTACGTTCGAAAGATCGCTCTTTCATAGTAGTTACCCACTACCAAAGATTGTTGGATTACATCGTGCCAGACTTTGTTCACGTTTTATACAAAGGAAAAATTGTGAAATCAGGTACAAAAGAATTGGCACTTGAACTAGAAGAAAAAGGTTACGATTGGATTAAAGCCGAAGCAGATGCTTTAGAAGCTTCAATGGTTTAATTTTTTAATTCATTTAATAAAACAAAAATGTCATTTCCCAATATTCAGGCCCAATACGAGGCTGAATTTGAAAATATTCAAAAAAATCTCAACGGAAAGTCCGATTCTTCATTTAACAAGATTCGTAGATCTGCATTTGAGAAATATAAATCTTTGGGTTTACCAAGTGTTAAAAATGAAGATTGGAAATATTCAAATCTGAAAGGTTTAGAGAAAATTTCCGTTTCGTTCCCCAAAGCCTCAAATTTTGATTCTTCTATCTTCAAAAGTCTACCTTTAAGTGATTTAGAAGGTATTTCTTTGTGTTTTGTAAATGGAATTTTCCAAACTGAGCTATCACATATTGAGGAAAGTAGCAAAATCAAAGTGATGTCTCTCGACCAAGCTTTGGAGCAAAATCCAGAAATAATTGAGAAATATTACGGAAAATCCCTTGATCTTGAAAAAGAAAGTGTTTCTGCCTTAAATGTAGCCTTAGCATCGACTGGTTCAGTCATCATAATACCTGATAATTCTACTTTAGACCAAGCAGTAATAATAAAAAACATCTCAGACGTAAATTCTGGTGACATTTCTAATAACATTCATAATCTGATAGTTATTGGTAAAAATGCTGAGGTGAAAGTTGTAGAAATATTCCAAACTGTTGGAGAGCATGCAGCTATTTCGAATCTTGTTACTGAGATTTTTGTAGATGAAGACGCAAGAGCAGATTACTATAAAATTCAAGATGAAAACGATAAAAGTTATCATTTAGGAACAACTCAAGTAATTCAAGCCGCAAAAAGTTATTTTTATGCAGCCACAGTTACTATCAATGGAGGCTTTGTTAGAAATAACCTAAATTTGGTTTTAGATGGAGAGCATATAGAAAGCCACATGTTTGGTTTGTATATTCCTAATGGCAAACAACACATTGACAATCATACATTAGTAGACCACAGAAAGCCCAATTGCGAAAGTAATGAACTTTATAAAGGCGTGTTAATGGACAGTAGCAATGGCGTTTTTAATGGTAAAATCTTTGTTAGAGAAGATGCCCAAAAAACAAATGCTTATCAAAACTGCAGAAACGTAATTACTTCTGACAATGCATCAATGAATTCTAAACCTCAGTTGGAGATTTGGGCAGATGATGTAAAATGTTCGCATGGTACCACAACAGGAAAACTTAACGATGAAGCAATATTTTATATGCAATCTCGCGGTATTCCTAAACCAGAGGCCATAAGATTACAATTGGTGGCTTTTGCTGAAGACGTTGTATCTCAAATAAAAATTGAAAAATTAAGAGATATGCTGGATGTATTAATTGAAAATAAATTAACATAATCTCGTTTTGAGATAAAAAAAATAGGTAAAGTGGAGCTTGATATACATACGATTAGAAAAGATTTCCCTATTTTAGAAGAAACGGTAGGTGGCAAAAAATTAGTATATTTTGACAATGCAGCCACCACGCAAAAGCCAAAAATAGTAATCGATGCTATTACAGATTACTATTCGGCCTACAATGCCAACATTCACAGAGGCATTCATCATTTGGCTGAAAAAGCAACTGCTGCATTTGAAGATACAAGAAAAACGGTAAAGACTTTTTTGAATGCCGCCTCAACTGAGGAAATAATTTTTACTTATGGCACTACCGATTCAATAAATCTAGTAGCCAATACTTTTGGGAAAAAATTTATTGGAGAAGGTGACGAAATAATCATTTCGACACTTGAGCATCATTCCAACATAGTGCCTTGGCAAATGCTATGTGAAGAAAAAGGTGCTATTTTAAAAGTAATTCCAATAAATGAAGATGGTGAACTTTTAATGGATGAATACAAGAACCTGCTTTCTGATAAAACGAAATTGGTTTCAGTAGTTCATGTTTCTAATGCTTTAGGGACAATAAATCCAATTAAATCCATCATTGATGAAGCTCATAAAGTAGGGGCAAAGGTCTTAATAGACGGTGCACAAGCAAGTAGTCATATTAATATAGATGTGCAGGATTTAGATGTAGATTTTTATGCTCTTTCAGCACACAAACTTTTTGGTCCTACGGGAGTAGGTATATTATATGGAAAAAAGGACCTTCTTTTGGCCATGCCTCCTTACAGAGGTGGCGGCGAAATGATAAAGGAGGTTACTTTTGAAAAAACAACTTATGCCGATTTGCCATATAAATTTGAAGCTGGAACACCCAATATAGCAGATGTTATGGCTTTTAAGTTTGCGATTGACTATATAAATACAATCGGAAAGGAGAACATTGCAGAACATGAAAATCAACTTTTAGAATACGCTACTGAGAAATTAGAAGAAATTCCAGGACTGAAAATTATAGGAAAAGCAAAGGAAAAAGTTAGCGTTATATCATTTGTTCTAGAAAATATTCACCCCCAAGATATAGGAATTATTTTAGACCAGCAAGGTATTGCTATAAGGACTGGTCATCATTGTACGCAGCCTTTGATGCAAAGATTTAACATCCCAGGCACTGCAAGGGCTTCATTTTCAGTATATAATACTTTTGAAGAAGTCGATTCTTTAATAGCTGGCATCAAGAAAGTACAAAAACTTCTTTCATAAAAATGACGATAAACGAACAACAGGAAGAATTAATTGAGAATTTCGAATTATTTGATGATTGGGAAGAGAAGTACGAATACATCATTGATTTAGGTAAAAAATTACCCGGATTGGCTGATGAATTCAAGACAGAGGATAATATAATAAAAGGTTGTCAGTCATTGGTTTGGCTTAATGCAAAATTTGAAGATGGAAATGTTGTTTTCGAAGCTGATAGTCAAGCGATTATAGTAAAAGGATTAGTAAACATGCTTTTGCAGGTTTTATCTGATCATACTCCGCAAGAAATATTAGATGCGGATCTTTATTTTATAGATAGAATAGGCCTTACAAGCCATTTGGCTCAAACCCGTTCTAATGGATTAGCTTCTATGGTTAAGCAAATGAAAACCTACGCTTTGGCTTACCAAAGTTTAGGAAAATAAAGAACTTAATAAATTAAATAAGTGTTTTTTAGAAAGTATTTAAAGCCTAATTGAAATGGACGCACAGGAAGAAGAATTGAAAAATAAAGTAATAGAGGCCATAAAGCAAGTATATGACCCCGAAATACCCGTAGATGTTTTTGAGTTGGGATTAATTTATGATATCAAAATATTCCCTGTCAATAATGTATTCGTTTTAATGACACTAACATCACCATCATGTCCTTCGGCTGAGGCAATTCCTTCAGAGATAGAAGAAAAAATCAGAGAAGTTGAGGGAGTTAATGACGTTAGTATAGAACTTACCTTTGATCCTCCTTACGGCACCGAGATGATGAGTGAAGTTGCCAAGTTAGAACTTGGTTTTTTGTAAAAAAAGCTTTTTGGGTTAACCCCTCCATTTTGCTGAAAAGAATTTGAAATTTCCCGAAGGGGTCGGGGATTAAAATAAAAAATAAAAATGTATCCTCCTCATTTAGTAGCTCCAATGAAAGAAGACCTTACATCAGTAGGGTTTAAGCAATTGACATCTGCAGCAGATGTTGATCAATTTATGGCAGATCAAAAAGGTACTGCTTTAGTAGTAATAAATTCAGTTTGTGGCTGTGCGGCAGGTACATGTCGTCCAGGTGCAAAACTTTCTCTTCAAATGTCAGAGAATAAGCCTGACCAATTGGTGACAGTTTTTGCTGGTGTAGACACAGAAGCGACGCAACGTATGCGTGACTATATTCCATTGCCTCCATCTTCTCCTTCTATAGCATTATTTAAAGACGGTGAATTGGTGCATTTCGTAGAGAGACATCATATTGAAGGTCGTTCAGCTGAAATGATTGGTGGTCACTTGGCTGCAGTTTACGAAGAAGTTTGTGTAGCTGAATAATTTCAGTCCCAAAACAAGTCAGAAGCGATTTTATCAGAAAATATTCGACCTCTGTCCGTGATTCTGATAGTGTTTTCGTTTTGCAAAATAAGATTTTGAGATTTCAGAGTCTCTAAAGTATCCCAAAAAGAAGAAGGAACAACTTCTGACATTTGGGATATTTTGTTTAAATCAACTCCCCAAATGGTTCTTAGTCCACAGAGTAAATAATCATTAATTTTTTCAGAAACGGAAAGTTTTTCTAAATTAAAAGGAACAATTCCCGCTTCAATTTCTTTGATATATTTTGTATTATTTGAAACATTCGCTTGCCTTGTTTCAAGATTATACGAATGTGCAGAAGGCCCTATGCCCAAATATTCTTCGTTTTTCCAGTAGGATGAGTTATGTATAGCGAATTTATCATTTTTTGCAAAGTTTGATATTTCATATTGAATAAAACCCTGCTTTAGTAAGCCTTCTACCAGTATTTCAAATTGTTCAGCTGCGTAATCTTCACTAATTGGAGCTATTTTTTTTTGCTTAAGCCATTTACCAAAAACAGTTGAATCTTCAATAGTTAGGTTATAGGCAGAAATATGTTCTAAATTAAAATCCTTAATTATCTCTAAATCTTTTTGGAGAATCTCATTGTGTTTTTCATTCGAAAAATCACCGCCATTTTTGGCATAAATTAAATCTACCGTAAGATTATTAGAAAAATTACTTTGCAAAAGTTTAACGGCTTCAAAGCTTTGCTCCGAATTATGAGCACGATTCATAAATTTTAGAAGCTCTTCATTAAAAGTTTGAATACCCAAACTCACTCTATTTATTCCAAATGATTTCCAAGTATTTATTGCCTCCAAAGAAATATCATCCGGATTGGTCTCAATGGTAATTTCTTCTAAAGCTGATAAATCATAAATATTTGAAATAGTAGAAAAGATTTTTTCAAAATCATTTCCTGATAGGAGCGAAGGTGTTCCTCCTCCAAAATATATCGTTTGGAGTTTTTTCTCTTTTAAATAATCTTTTTGAAGTTCAATCTCTTTACAAATAGCATTTACAACTTTCTCCATTTGTTGAAGGTTGGTGCTAAAATGAAAATCACAATAATAACATGCTTGTTTACAAAAAGGAATATGAATGTAAAGGTGCATTATTTGGTAGCCACAAAGAAATAGTCAATGCATTTCTCCGGCTCCTCGCTTAAATAATGATCGTCCCAATTGATTTCTGCCGCCAAACCTTCAGATTGTTGCAAAAGTTTGTTTCTATTGAATCTGTTCAGTATTTCGTAAGGAATTCTCAAAATCCATGCAGGCAAATTGTGTTGAAGATTAAAAATATCCCAACGCATAATTTTGTTTACCGAAGCTTTGTTTTGAGCATAATATTCCCAAACTTTATCATTTCCACCAACACCTTTGGCGTCCAAAGTTTTAAAATACTTCAACATCAAGTTTTTAAGTTCTTCCGTTTTATATTCTCTAATATGCCAAGGATTTCTACTTAAAGAATAATCTTTATTGACAGTGGTTAGGAGTATTTTTCCACCTGGTTTTAGCACACGGTGTGCCTCTTGTAAAAACTTATGGTCGTTTTGTATATGCTCAATTACCTGAAAAGTAACGATAAAATCAAAGGTATTATCTTCAAATTCTGTTAAAAAAGGAAGATTAGCCGTATTAAAATAATGCTTTGGGTGTTTTTCTTGAAGAGCCTTAATCAATGGCTCATTTTTGTCCAAACCCGTAAAATGCTCACACGAACTTATTAGTTTTTCAACCCCTCGGCCCCAACCACAACCTAACTCAAGCACTTTACCACTAATAATTTTTGCGGCCATTTCATATGGAAAATACAATCTTTGGTGTACTGGATTGTCTGAAAGAATCTCAGCACTGGTTATTTCGGTTGTCGCGTAAGTCATTTTATTTTAATTACAATTAGAAACATATTGCGTAAAAACGTCCTTTTCAAAATCAAAATTGTCTAGTGCAGCTGGTACATCCGCAACACAAATTTGTCCTAAATTCGGATTATTTACAGTATTTAAACTTATCAATTGAGAATGAGGCTTTACACTTAAGCTGGTCAGTCTGTTATTTGAAACGTCTAAAGCTTTTAATAACAAATTAGAAGCCAAATTGACGCTTGATAGTCTATTATTTTGCAAATTTAAAAAATTTATGTTGGTATTAGTGGAAATATTTAAACTAGAAAGATTATTAGCCTTCAAATTCAAATTAAACATATTTACAAAAGGGGTTAAGGTTATAGAATTGAGACTGTTGGCTTCCATGTCTAAATCTGTCAATTTCGTATTTGCGGATAAGTTTATTTGAGTAAATAAATTAAAACCTAGACCCAAAGTTTTTAACAAAGTACAACGCGTCAAATCCAAAGCACTTAATCTATTATGATCAGCCACAAGAACCTCCAAATCAACACATTGTGTAATATTAAGTTGATTGAGTTGATTTGAAAAAACAGTTAATTGATTAATTTTAGTATTACTTGAAAGATTCAAGTTTGTAATGTTATTTTTACTTAAATCCAGCTTTATCAAATTGACATTGCTTCCCAAATTAACCAAAGAAATAGAATTTTGGGAAGCATTCAAAACTTCTAAGTCTGTAAAATATTGAATTCCTTCAAGATTAGCGATACTATAAGAATTTGCCGATATTGATTTGACACCTTTTGTATCTTCTTTTATCATTCTTCCGTCTTGAATCAATTCAGTATCTATTCCTGCATCAATTAATGCAGTTTCAAATCCTGCATCTGGAATAGAAATGTATTCCTTACCTGTTGTAAATGAAAAATCTCTAGACTCTGTATCACCTCGAAGTGTTTTTCCTACCAACTGGCCAGTATATAAGGTATTATATTGAAGGTTATTTATCGTGTAAGTATTGCCGTTTATATTACCATTTATAAGTGTATTGCTTAGATAAAGATCATATCTAACATCTCCAATCCTTGGGTCATTCACAATAGTCCAATCTAATTGAACTGATGTACTATTGGGTAAAACAGTTACTGTAATCTCAAAAGGAGGTAAATCAGGCGGTGGTTGACAACCAAAACCAATAAATAAAAGAATTATAAAAGCACGAATTTTTGGGTTCATCTACTCAATTAGCAATGATTCTTACAAAAATACTTTCTAAACTGACAATAAAAAACCTTTGCTTAGAAAATAAACCAACTTACTTTTGGGAAAAATAATAGTTTTTTTTGCAAAAAGAGAAATATACAAGATTTATTAAAGAAAAAGCTAAGGAGCTAGGTTTTGACTTTTGTGGAATTTCAAAAGCTGAATTTCTAGAAAAAGAAGCTCCGCTTTTGGATATTTGGCTTAAAAAAAACTACAATGGAAAAATGGCCTATATGGCCAATCATTTCGACAAAAGGCTAGATCCTAGGCTTTTGGTTGAAGGTGCAAAATCGGTTATAACTTTCATTTTGAATTATTTTCCTGAAGAAAAAAAGTCAGAAGAAAAAGAAGACATAAAAATATCTAAATACGCTTATGGGACTGATTATCATTTTGTTATAAAAGACAAACTTAAAGAGTTGTTTGCTGCAATGACGGTTGAGATTGGAGAAATAAATGGAAGAGTATTTGTAGATTCTGCTCCCGTAATGGACAAAGTTTGGGCAAAAAAATCAGGTGTAGGCTGGATAGGGAAACACAGCAATTTAATCAATAGAAACATTGGGAGTTTTTTCTTTATTGGAGAGATAATTTGCGATTTAGAACTAGAATATGATGGACCAATAAAAGATTATTGTGGTACATGCACAGCATGTTTAGATGCATGTCCAACAGATGCCATCGTAGATGCTTATGTGGTAGACGGAAGTAAATGTATAAGCTACTTGACTATAGAATTAAAAGAACAAATTCCTGCTGAATTCAAAGGAAAAATGGAAAATTGGGCTTTTGGCTGCGATATTTGCCAAGATGTTTGCCCTTGGAATCGGTTTACTAAGCCACATTCTATTCAAGAATTCAAAATGAATGATGATTTAAAAAAACTAGGTGATTGGGAAGAAATTACGGAAGAAATATTTAATTCAGTTTTTAAAAATTCTGCATTAAAAAGGACAAAATTTGAAGGCTTAAAACGTAATATCGAATTTCTAAAACCTATTTAATTACAATTCACAGCATAATCTTTAGACCAAGCATCATTAAGTTTGGTTCCTAGTTTAAAATATTCGCATGCTTTAGGTTTATTATTTAATTCTAAATAAGATTTTCCCAAATAATAATAGATATAATCAACTTCAGGATTGTTTTTCTCAACTTCCGAAAATTTAAGTAAAGCTTCTTGAAATTTCTTCATATTTAGTAAATAAATACCTTGATTACGCACAGTATAAGGATTGGTTTCATCTATTTTTTCAGCTTTCTTGATTTTGTCCAATCCTAATATCGAATTGCTATTTTCAAGTGCAAACAAAGCCATGTTATTGGTATAAATTATATTATTAACATCCTTATTTTCAGCCTTTTCTAATAGATTTATTGCTTCAGCAAATAATCTTTTTTTACCCAAAACCACTGCCTGATTATTAAGAGCATATGCAAAGTCAGGATTAATTTCTAAAGCCTTCAAAAACAAACTTTCTGCCTCAGTTACTTCATTGCTTATCAATTTTATGTAACCCAAATTTGTCAGTGCTTCCACATTTTTAGGATTTATTTTAAGCGATTTCTTCAAATTGCTTTCTCCTTCTTCAAAATGATTCTGGCGAACAAAATTTTGACCAAACTGATTATAAAAATCACTAGAAGTCTTCATTTTAGGCTCAATTTCTTTGAAAAGTTTCTCGGCTTCTTCTGTTTTCCCAATTTCGCTATAAACCTTAGCCAGATTGAGTTTGGCATCAATAAATGTTCCATCAAGCTCCACTGCCTTTTCGAAATCTTTAATAGCATTCTCTATTTTGGAGGTTTTCAAATATACTACACCTCGGTTATTATAAGCATCGGCAAAATTCTCATCCTTTTTGATGGCTTCCGTAAAAAAATGCTCTGCTTTGTCTAATTCGTTGTTTTTATAATGAAAATTTCCACGTTTAAAAAATTCAGCAGATTCTTTGTTACCTTTGCAGGCCAAAATAATAGGAAACAACAAAACAATAAATAGTATATTTTTCATGAGATTTGTTAAAAATATAGAAAATGACTTCTGCAAGGCAGAACTTTATTCATTCAACAACAAATATATAATAAAATTTGAAGCAGGAATGTTTGAGCAAATTTACAAAGTTTCTGAATTAGACGTATCCGGAGAGGACGATATTGACGAAATGATGGGCGATACTTTTTTAAAAAGAGTGGTAGAAAGATTCAAAGAAATGGAAAATGATTTTGATGAAATCATAGATTCTATTGATTGATAAAGATTTAAAATGGAATATTGACAATTTACTGTGTCTTATTCCGTATAATGTATATTTTTGTGAAAATTTAATTTTAGACAGATTCATGGCAGAACAAGAAGAAAAAAAAACTAAAAAACAGAAATCACCCATGCGAGAATGGTGGGACTCAGTACTATTTGCTGTAGTTGCCGCCACATTGATTAGAGGATTATTTTTAGAGGCCTATACCATCCCAACCGGATCAATGGAAAAGAGTTTATTAATAAACGATTTCCTATTTGTTTCAAAAGTACATTACGGAGCTCGTACACCTAAAACTTTATTGCAGGTTCCTTTGACTCATCAGAAGATTTGGTTTACTGAAATCCCTTCTTTTTCTACATTAATTCAAGTTCCAAACTACAGATTACCCGGTTTTACACATGTAAAAAACGGTGATGTAGTGGTATTTAACTATCCAGGATGTCCTGAGAGACCAGATCCATATGGTGGTTATGATAAATATCCGGTGGATTTAAGAACCAATTATATCAAAAGATGTATAGGAATAGCTGGTGATGTAGTAGAAGTTAGAGATGCGGCTCCTTATGTCAATAATGTAAAGTTTCAAGATGCTCCAGGCACACAGAAATATTATAACATCGAGTGCAATACCAATATCAATGAGAAATTATTTGAAAAATTGGGAATTGTAAATATGGGAGCTCAATCTTCTGAAGGAAAAGTCTTTTATAAAATAAACTCTACAGAAGCTGCTTTGTCGGAATTGAAAAAATACGACTTTGTGACCAATATCTACCCTGACATTATTGCAAAAGGTGATACTTCAGATCAAAACTACAATGCATTTCCTCATCAAACTACTTTGTTTGCCAATAATAGAGACAATTGGGGACCAATTACGGTGCCAAAAAAAGGTATGAAAATTACCTTGGATGAGAAAAACATTGCTTTGTACAAATCAGTAATTACAGTTTTTGATCTCAACAAAAATGCCGAATACAAGGACGGAAAAATATTTATTGACGGAAAACAAATCAATGAGTACACTTTCAACCAAGACTATTACTTTATGATGGGAGACAATCGTTATGAATCAGACGACTCAAGATTCTGGGGATTTGTTCCGGCCGATCATGTAGTAGGTAAGGCTGTATTTATATGGATGTCAATAGACGCAGACGGCTCACTTCTGAATAAGATTCGATGGAGTAGGTTGTTTAGCTTGATAAAATAAAAAATCAAAAAGTTTGCTTCAAAAAAGCAAACTTTTTTTTATTCTTTTTTTCCTTTGAAAAGGGTGTATTTCAATAATCTTGCCTCTAAACCTCCGTTCATCAAGTCTGTTTTTTGTTCGCCTCTTAAGCCAACTTTCTTTATAGCTTCTCTATCTGAACTAATCAGCCAAGCATCAAAACCCGCATATTTTTGTTTAAAAGTGTCTCCAATTCTGCTATAAAAATCAAACAAGTCATCGAGTTTCATTCTTTCGCCATAAGGAGGATTAAGCACCAAAATTCCACCTTCAGTCTTAGGTTCAGTTTCAAAGAAATCTGCCTTTTTGACATTGATAAATTCATCCATTCCAGCTAATTCAGCATTCTCTGCAATGTTTTCCAAGTTTGAGGCTAAAATATCTCTTGCAAAAATCTGCAAATCAGGTTGTACAATTTCACTTTCTAATTTCTTTTTTACCTCACCAAATGTTCTTGCATCAAAATCTCTCCAATTTTGAAACGTAAAAGAGCGATTAACCCCCGGTGGCGTATTTGTACCAATAAGTGCTGCTTCGATACTAAAAGTACCCGAACCAGACATAGGATCATAAAAAGGAATACCTGCATTCCAACCACTTTTAAGAATAATAGCGGCCGCAAGAATCTCGTTTATTGGTGCCTCATTAGATTTTCTTCTATATCCTCTTTTGTCCAAACTTTGACCCGTAGAATCTAAGGAAATAACTACAGCACTTCCTGAAACATGCACATTAATAGCCACGTCAGCATGATCACGAGCTACGCTTGGTCGTTTGCCTTTTTTATCTCTAAATCTATCTACGAGAGCGTCTTTAACTTTTAGTGCCACATATTTGGAATGTTTAAAAAACTCGCCACTAATGGTTGCGTCGATAACAAAAGTCTGGTCGAGCCCCATGATTTTTTCCCATGGAAAACCATACACATTTTGATAAAGCTCTTCTTCGTTCTTTGCCTCAAACTCATCTATGGGTACCAATAAGCGTAGTGCTGTTCTTAATGCGAGATTGCCTTTATAAAGCAATTCGTCGCTTCCAATAAACCTCACGGCTCTTCGGAGTATTTCAACGTTTTCTCCTCCCATTTTGGTGATTTCTTCTGCCAAAATGGGCTCAAGACCCATAAATGTAGTAGCTACAATTTCATATTTCTGCATACTGCAAAACTAAAGCTAATTTTTCGAAAATTCAGAAATAGATTACCAGATAATAGGAGCGAGGTGGTTTTTTTCTAAATATGCATTAGCCGTAGAAAACTGTTGCTGATTAAACCAACCTCCTTGATTAGCTGATAAAGGCGATGGATGTTTGCATTTTAGAACCAAATGTCTGTTTTCATCTATATTTTTGCCTTTTAAATGAGCATAGGCACCCCAAAGCATAAAAACAAGATTCTCTTTTTCTTTGTTTAAAATAGAAATTACAGCATCAGTAAATACTTCCCAGCCTTGTTTTTGATGAGATCCAGCTTGATTTCCCCTTACTGTTAAAGTTGCATTTAATAATAGAACGCCCTGAGAAGCCCATTTTTCTAAATTCCCAGAAAATGGAATATCAATATCTAAATCGTTTTTAAGTTCTTTGAATATATTTCTTAAAGAAGGAGGAAACGGAACACCATCATTGACCGAAAAAGCGAGCCCATTTGCCTGACCAATTCCATGATAAGGATCTTGGCCCAAAATCACAACTTTAGTATTCTTTAAATCACAAAGGTTAAAAGCATTAAAAATTTGATTCTTAGGAGGAAAACAAACCTTGTTAGCATATTCATTATCAATAAATTGCATTAGATTCCGAAAATATTCTTTATCAAATTCCTCTTTTAAAATATCTGCCCACGAATTCTCTATTTTAATATCCATTTAGTACGTTTTAATCGATTTTAATTGATTGGTTTCAAAATTATTGTTTTATTTACAACGAAATTCAAAAAAGATTCGTTTTGAATAAAAAAACACTAAATGATTATGGAAACGGCAGTTACAAAGGGCATAAAAGTATCTGTAATAGCAGAATTCCAGCCTTTTTATTCAGACCCTGAGCAAAATCATTTTGCATTTTCTTATAAAATCAAAATAGAAAACAACTCAGAATCGACTTTTAAGCTATTAAAACGTCATTGGTACATTTGGGACTCAGTCGGTTCTTCTATAGAAGTAATTGGCGACGGAGTAGTTGGTAATCAACCCATTATAGAGCCAGGGAACTTTCACGAATATGTATCTGGATGTAATTTTAAGTCCACTATTGGGAAAATGTACGGCTTCTATACCATGGAGAGATTATTAGATGGCAAAACCTTTTTGATTGCTATTCCTGAGTTTGTACTTACCGTACCTTATATTTTAAATTAATACATGTATTTTGATTTCCTAAAGTATTATTTCAAAGCAAAAAATGCTCATGGAATTCACTCCCCCTTCGTTTTTGATTTTTACAATTCTATATTTAAAGGAAAAAACGCTCAAGAGGATTTTTCAGAGATCGAAAATATAAGAAAATTACTACTTCAAAATAATAAGCAAATACAAAGGGTAGATTTTGGAGCTGGAAAAAAAAATAACCATCCAGAACGCGTTTCAGATTTAGCTAGGACCTCATTAAAGCCCAGAAAATGGGCCCAAATGCTTTACAGACTCATTTCAAAATATCAATTTCAAAACATTATTGATTTAGGTACTTCATTTGGTATCACAACTTTGTATTTTTCAAAAGCCGCTCCAAATGGAAAAATTAAAACTTTAGAAGGATGTCCAGAGACTTTAAAAATTGCAAAGAACAATTTTAGAACATTAAATACCAATAACATTGAAACCATTGAAGGAAATATTGACGTTAATTTGGCTTTAGCAATAAATAAATTCGAAAAAGTAGATTTCGTTTTTTTTGATGCCAATCATCAATATAAGCCTACTATTAAGTATTTCGAACTTTGCCTCTCAAAAATTGATGAGAATTCTTGCTTCGTATTTGATGATATCTATTGGTCAGAAGAAATGAAAAACGCATGGAATACAATTATTCATCATGAAAAAGTAAGTATAACCATTGACTTATTCTTTATTGGAATTGTATTTTTCAAAAAAGGGATAATCAAGCAACATTTTATTTTGAAATAATAAAAATTGCAAAATCTGTCTACACATTTCGATACTTTGTTAGCAAATTTGGGCTGATTTAGAAATAATCTACTGTAAAGAATAAGATTTTCAGTACATTTACAAAGTTTAACTCTCTTAATGAAATATAGTGTAAAGTTGGGAGCTTTAGCAGTTTTTTTAACTGTTTTGGCGTGTGTAGAGCCGTACGATTTGAACTTTGGAAGTCAAAAAGAAATATTATTTATCGAAGCTGATATTAATAATTTCGATACAGAGCAATTTGTTAAAATCAAAAAAAATATTCCTTCTGCTAATAGTATTGAATATGTAAATGTAGAATCCGCTAAAGTGTATTTGATAGAAAACGAAAATAATATTATCGAGTGTCAATACGTTGGTAGCGGTAAATATAATCTTCCTTCTGGATTTTTAGGTAAACTTGAAACTCCTTACAAATTGAGGTTTGAATTAGCAGGAAAAACTTATGAATCCACTTCAGAAATAGCCAATCCAGTCTCTCCAATTGAAAAAATATACTCAACTTTAAATGAAAAAGGCATAAGTTATCTAGGGAAAGAAATTGATGGACATAATATCTTTATTGATACCAAGGATATAAATACTGATGAACAATTTTACCTTTGGCAATGGCGATTATTTGAAAAACAGGGCTATTGTAAAAGTTGCGAAGGCGGCAGATTTTACACGAGTCCTCTTCCTCTTGGAAAATGTGTAGAAGATGCTAACCTAAAACGACGCAGTGTAACTTACGACTATACTTGTGATGCTCAGTGTTGGGATATTTTTTACAATGAAGACGTAAACATTATGTCTGATATTTATTCAAATGGTAAGAATATTCAAGGTAGATTGGTCGCAAAAATACCCTTTTTTCAATATCGAAATGCTTTAATTGAAGTTCAGCAATATTCAATTTCTCAATCTGCTTTTGATTATTACAATATTTTAATAAATCAATCACAAAGAAACGGTAGCTTGGCAGATACACCACCAGCAGGCTTGATTGGCAATGTGAAAAACATTACTGATGCCACAGAACCCGTGGGAGGGATATTTATGGTAAGTGCTAAAACTACTAAATCCTTTGTAATTGACAGAACTGAATTGATTCCTGGAGTAAGTGCAATCGGATTACTAAAAGGTAGACAAGCAAATCCAGAGCCAATGGGGAATGATACTACAAGACCGCCGCTAGCACCGTGTATTGAGGACCATAACAGAACTGATAAGAAACCTTTGGGTTGGGTAGATTAATATGAATAGAATATTCAATATACTTAAAAAGAAAATTTATTACCTATTTGTTTTAGGGACGTTTTTAGCGTGCGTAGAACCTTTTGAAATTAACTACGGCAGCCAAAAAGAGATATTGTTTATTGAGGCTGATATAAACGATTTGGATACTGAACAATTTGTTAGGATTAGAAGAAATACTCCTTCTGATAAAAACATTGATTTTTTTAGTGTAGAAAAGGCAAAAGTTCAGGTGATTGAAAATGAGACCAAAGTTTATGATTGTACTTATGCTGAAGGAGGTAAATATTATCTACCTGAAGGTTTTTTAGGGAAGATTGGAGTACCATATAAACTTAGATTTGAGCTAAATGGGAAAACCTACGAATCAAGTAACGAAACTGCTAATAAGGTTGCTCCGATCGAAAAAATCTATTCGGTATTATCTCCTAATGGGATAATTTACAAGGATAAAAATATTGACGGTCATGAAATTTATATAGACACAAAAGACATTAATACCGATAAGCAATTTTATTTATGGCAATGGAGATTGTTTGAAAAACAAGGCTATTGTAAAAGTTGTGAAGGTGGAAGATTTAATGTAAATCCATTGCCTCTTGGCAAATGTGTTGATGATGCAAATTTAAAACGAAGAGGAACTACCTACGATTACTTATGCAATAAAGATTGCTGGGATATTTTTTATAATGAAGACGTAAATGTTATGTCAGATAAATATGCAAATGGTCAAAATATAACGGGAAGGCTTATAGCTAAAATTCCTTTTTTCCAGTTTAGAAATGCCCTAATTGAAGTTCAGCAATATTCTATTTCACAATCCGCTTTTGAATATTTTAATATTTTAATAAATCAAACACAAAGAAATGGTAGCCTTGCAGATACACCTCCTGCTGGCTTAATTGGAAATGTTAAAAATATCAATGACTCTACCGAACCTATTGGAGGTGTTTTTATGGTAAGCTCAAAAGCCTCAAAAACATTTGTAATTAACAGGACTGAGATGTCTGCTGGCATCAAAGCTATTGGTTTTACTAATGGACGACCAATTACTCCTGAACCTTCAGCGATTAGTCCACCAGCAGCTCCATGTATTGCTTCACAAAATAGAACTGATAAAAAACCATTAGGATGGGTAGAATGAAAATAATATTCAATGTTTTAAAAACTAAGATTTATTACATCTTGGTGTTATGTCTTTTCATTGCTTGCGTAGAGCCTTTCGAACTTAATGTGATTACTACGGAAACGATATTGATTGTCGATGGAACAATTGACGATTCAAATACAGACCAATTTATTAACTTAAAGAAGTTCATTCCTACAGACAACAGCAATAGCATAAGATATTTACCTGAAACAAAAGCTAAGGTAACAATTATAGAAAATGGACTCAATGTGGTTAATTGTGTTGAAAATACAAATGGGTATTACTATTTGCCTTTGGGTTTTAAGGCAAAAGTTGGGAATAAATATAAACTGAGAGTGGAATTAGCTGATGGCAACATTTATGAATCAAGTGATGAAACCATGAAAAAAACGCCTCCTATTACTGATTACACTGTAGTTTTTGATCCAAAGGGTATAAAAAAAGGGGAAAATTATGTCCCAGCTCATTTGGTATATGTTAGTACAAAAGATGATGCAGCTCCTGGAGATAATTACATGTGGACTTATAGACTTTATGAAAAACAAACAGTTTGTAAAACCTGCGAAGGAGGTATTTTTCTAACATCACCAGCACCATTAGGAAAATGCTCTACTGTCCGTTCCCTTGCTGAAGATGGTGTAATCTACGATTACAGATGTGATGGAAACTGTTGGGAAGTACTATATTCAGAAGAGCTTAACGTAATGAGTGATGCACTATCTGGAGGAAAGGAAATTAAAAATAGATTAGTTGCTAAAATACCTTTTTACCAAAACAACGGTTTTGTAGTGCAAATAAAGCAGCAAAATGTTTCGGCGGGTTCCTTTCAATATTTAAAAATATTAGGTAACCAAAGCCAAAACAACGGTACACTGGTTGATTCACCACCAGCGGCTTTGATTGGAAACTTAAAAAACATTAAAAATAGTACAGAAGCCGTTGGTGGGTATTTTATGGTAGGCGAAGCTGTCACTAAAAGTATTTGGGTAGACAGAACAGACACAAAAGATGCCGTTCCGATTTATCTAATGGGAAGAGCTGCTGTTTATGAACCCGCAAATGCTGATGGCTCTAGACCGCCTTTTGCCCCATGTATAAAAACAAACACGAGAACCCCCTTAAAACCAGAAGGTTGGCCTTTATAAGTAAATGAAAAATATGAAAAACATACTTCTACTTTTATTATTATCGCTTTTTGCGACAAAAGTGAATGCCCAAAAATTCATCATAATTTCTGGGCAAGTATCAGACTCATTAAGCAATGAGCCACTTGTAGGTGCCAATGTAAATTTAAATTATGGCGAACAAAATGCGATAACTGATAAGGCAGGAAAATTTAACATCACTGCTCTAAAGAAAGAAAATATTATAGTTGTGAAATTTGTTGGCTATAAACCTTGGAGAATTACATTAAATGAGAAAAATGATGTAAAACTTGATATCAAATTATTCTTGGTTTCAAACGACCTCGAAGAGGTAATCGTAAGTAGCAAAAACCAAGAAACCAATGTAAAAAGACCCATCCTTGGCGTTAATTCCATCAGTATTAAGACTTTAAATAAGATTCCGTCGGCACTAGGTGAAGTGGATATACTTAGAGGATTGCAAATGTTACCCGGTGTAACTAGCGTTGGTGAAGCAGCAAACGGGGTTAACATTAGGGGAGGAGCAACCGACCAAAACCTGATTTTATTAGATGATGCCCCTATATTTAACCCAACTCATATGTTTGGTTTGTTTTCGGCTTTCCCTTCTGAAGCCGTTGCAAGCTTTGATTTATACAAAGGAAATGTTCCAACAAGGTTTGGAGGAAGAGCTGCTGCTGTATTAGATGTATCTTTAGCAAACCCTTCATTGGATAAATTTAAAATGTCTGGTGGAATTAGTATGGTTTCGAATAGATTAAAAATGGATATTCCTATCATAAAAGATAGATTAGGAATTTCATTATCAGGAAGAGCAGCTTTCAATGATTTTTTACTGCCTTTGGTGTCACCAAAACTTGACAATATCAAAGCAAAATTCGGTGATGCTTCGTCAAAGATTTTTTTTAGAGTAAATTCAAAAAATACCCTTACCCTAAGTTCTTATGGAAGTTATGATTTTTTTCAAACGGAAATATTGGGTACGATAAACGAAATAAATTCTACAAATACCCAATACAAATACAGAACTATCAACAATACTTTGAACTGGTTTTATGCCATTAATAATAACCTAAACTTTCAAACTAAATTAATATCCTCGGATTATAGCCCAACCACATTGTTACCTGAATTAAACGTTGATAACAAGGTGAAAATCAAGTCAGGAATTACCTATAAACAGATAAAAACCAACCTGAATTATTTCAAAGGAAAACACAAATTAGAAGTTGGATTAGATGCTATAAACTATTTGATAAACCCAGGGGAATTGGAC
This sequence comes from Lacihabitans sp. LS3-19, assembly GCF_024343575.1. Lineage (GTDB taxonomy): Bacteria > Bacteroidota > Bacteroidia > Cytophagales > Spirosomataceae > Leadbetterella. Next base: position 200,437 of record NZ_RJUA01000120.1, read on the forward strand.
CCAGGTACAAATCAAAACATTACTCCAGTTTTTACACAACACGAAAACGCCTATGAATTAGGTGCTTATGTACAAGATGAAATAGAAGTAAGCGATAAATTTGTGATTACGGCAGGATTAAGATATTCCCACTTTTTAAACATGGGACCAGGCTCATACAGAATTTACCAAGCTGGTATGCCGAGAGACGAGGTTTCATTATTAGATACGGCGTATGTAAATAAAGGCCAAGTGCAAAAATCTTATGGTGGATTTGAACCAAGAGTTGGTATGCGTTATCAATTAACGGAGCGAAGATCATTAAAGTTTGGCTATAATTTGATGAGACAATATTTGCAAGTTATTACCAACACTACCACTCCATTACCAACCTCTCGGTGGAAAACTTCAGATATTTACATAAAACCACAAGTAAGTAGCTTATATACAATGGGTTTTTTCCAAGAATTGCCAGATAATGTATACGAATATTCGTTTGAAACATACTTGAGACAAACAAAAAACATAGTTGATTATAAACCTGGTGCAGATTTTCTTTTACAAGAATATCCAGAAAGCCAGTTACTTCAAGGTAAAAACAAATCTTATGGTTTTGAGTTTATGCTTTCAAAGAAAAAAGGGGAGTTGACAGGTTGGATAAATTATACTTACTCTAGGAGTTTGAATAAAGTGAATGAAGGTCCAACGACTTCTCAACAAATAAACCAGGGAGATTGGTACAGAGCAAATTATGACCGACCGCATTCGGCTAATGCTACTGTAATCATAAACCAAGGAACACACCACGATTTTTCCTTTAATTTTACATATAGCACTGGTAGACCTTTCACTATGCCTCAAGGATATATATTGTTTCAAGACAGAAGCTATCCTTTTTATTCGCTTAGAAACAACGCCCGAATTCCTGATTACCACCGTTTAGATTTCTCATGGAATATTTACAACCCAAGTATGGACCCAGCAAAAAGATGGAAAGGAAATTGGAATTTTACGGTTTACAATCTTTATGGAAGAAAGAATGCATATTCAGTATTCTTAAAAAATCAAGGAACAGCCATCAAAGCTTATAAATTGACAGTATTTGGTGCTCCAATTTTATCTCTTGCCTATAATTTTAAATTCCAATAAAATCAAAAAAGATGCTGTCCCAAAAAGGCAGCATCTTTTTTATAAAAATAAGGTGTTATTTGGCTACCAAATGTATCTCAGCTATCATACAACGAGCTGAGCCACCACCAATAGTCTCAATTACACCTAATTCTGGATGTATTATTTCAGCATAATCAGACAAGTTAGCTTTTTGAGCTTCATTTAAAGATTCATAAGCTTTATCAGACATTACCAAAAACTTCTTATTTTTCTTATTTTTCAGAAGCAACATATTGCCCGCAAAATTATTCATTTGCTCGAAACTAATTTCAATTACAGCCTTATTAGTGCTTTCTATTTTTTGTTTTAAGGCGAGTCGCTCATCTATATCTGAAATTGCATCCAAACAAACCACAGCAAAAGTATCTCCCATGCACATGAGCACGTTTGTATGATAAATTGCAACACCATCTTGATCTTCTGCCTTAAAAAGAACCATTTCATAATTCATAATTCTTTCCCATTCCTGCAAAACGTCAATATTGGTTCTAGACGACAAACACGCGTATGCAATCCTATTTATTCTATCCAATACCAAACTTCCAGTTCCTTCTAAAAATTTATTTTGGTCTTCGAAATAGGAGAGGTCTATCAATTCTTCTACAGTATATTCTGTTTTTATCTTTTCTATAATATCATTCCTCCTTTCTGCTCGGCGGTTGGGAGCTTCCATTGGATATAGTATCAATTTACCGGAATGATGCATTGAAAGCCAATTGTTAGGAAATATACTGTCTGGTGTAAATGGCTCTGCATAATCCTGAATCACCATGACGTTTATATCTCTAAGTCTCAATTGCTCTACAAATTCATCAAAAGCAATTTGAGCTGATTGATTATTATCGACATCTGAATTTTCAATTTTCTTTTGAAATTTATTTGATAAAGCTGTTTCCTCATTATAGGCAAAACTTATTGGTCTTACCATCAATACATTAGATGTGATTTGCTCTTGCATAATTTTAAAAATTTAATCTAACCTATAAATTTATTTCTTAATAACCGAAACCCTCTCCAAAGGCATACTCATACAATGCGATCCTCCTCTAGCCCTTGAAAGCTCTGAAGATGGTAGTAAAATTATCGTATTTTCAATTTCCTCAGGCTTAGCGGTACCTTTTTCAAACATCGAAACCAATTCTTTGGCATGTATGAGTTTGAATCCATGCTCTTTAAAAGCTTCTCCAGTATAATCATTTCTATCATAACCGATAGCCACACCTTCTTTCAAAACCAACAGATTACATGAATCCGTCCATTGTTCTCTGGCACCAAACGGAAAAATATTGTTGCCAGAATAGATAAAATTAACAGGTTCCATACATTTTAGATCAATTTCGGAAACATATTTCAGTAATTCTTCTAAATTATCGAAATCTCGGCTTTGAATATTTCCAGCTTCTTTAAAAAATTGTTTTATTACAATATCTTCATGTTTAAACCTTTGACCTAATTCATCCCAAACTTTTTCATTTTGAGCAACTTCCTTGGTACGTGCCAATGAACCCAACAAAACCCAAACATTCTTTTTAATTTGGGTAAAAATGGTGTCAATGTGCATGTAATCACGCTTGGCCGGAATTTTTATTAAAGTTACTTTTTTTACAATGTCTTTTTCAAATAACTTATCAATAACTTGTCGAGCAGCTTCTACAGTTGTTCTTTCACTAATTCCAATCAGCAAATGATTTGGGGCAACCATCATTACATCTCCACCTTCTAGCGTATCTATCCGTTTTCCTTGGTCTTCAGGAAGTAAAAAATGCTCCTCATCTTCCTCAATTTCAATGATTTTATATTTCAAATCGGTGAAATATGGATGATTAAAAAAAACGTATTTAGCCAAAAGAGATTCTCTGGAACGAGCAACTTTGGCTGGTTTGTTTAAAATCAGATAGTCATTTACTACAATTCCGATATCTCTCGTGAAAATAAGATTAGGAATAGGAGGAAAAAACATTTCGCCTTTATCTGTTATTCCAGTAATCAAAACCTTTGATAATTCTTTTGCATCAAAAGTCAAAAAACTTTGCATTTCCAGATAAGAACATTCTTCTATTGCACTGACAGCGGCTATCAATTGCACTTTTACCAATTCTATACTTAATACTTCTGCGAGCAATTTTTCAAAGTCTATAACTTTATCAGAGTTGAAATATCCTTCGGCATTTGGTTTAAAAAAGTTTCGATTACCTTTAGCACTTGATTCTTCAGCTTTCCCTTTTATTTTTTCTGGATCTAAAAAAAAGAGTAACAATTTGACATAGTAATCATACTCTTTTCTACGCATAGTTTCCAAATGGATGATGTCCTCAAACAACCAATCCTGGGCTTTGGAAGGCACCACTTTCCCTAATCCACTGTCGGGACTATGAATAATGAGCCGTTTGAGTTGGCTTATCTCTGAATCTACAAAAACTGAATTCTTCATAAATTTATCAATTATTTTTTAGCTTTGAGATCCTTGGCATTTATTGTGTAATCCCATTTTTTTTCTCCTTTTCCATCGAATACATTAATTTTAAGAACTCTATCTGTTCTTTTTCCTGTAATTTCCATAATACCAAAGGCTTGAGAGTTATTCAACTCCGTACCATCTATTATTGTTTTAGCCTTGTATTCTTGATCTAAAGGTTTGCCTGCACTAGATGTTAGAGGAGAAATAGTTAAATCATACAAAGTATAATTATTTGGCCGCTCTAATTTTTGAAGATTGGTATGGTGCCTGTCACCTGAGATAAAAATTACACCTGATATTTTATTGGCTTCTATTCTATCCAATAATTTTCTTCTTTCAACAGGATATGTTGACATATTTTCAAAAACACCAGCCTGATTTACTACTTGTCCGCCAGTGACTACAAACTTAAATGGAGCCTGCGAAGTACTCAGAGCATCAATCAACCAATTCAATTGTTTCTCTCCATAATAATCTTTCGTTGAATCAATTAGGCTATTTGGAGCTCTAAAGTACCGATTATCCATCAAGAAAAATTGAACATCCTCCCACATAAATGTTCCCGTAATTCCCTCGTTTTCAAAAATATAGTTTGGATTACCCCAGAAATTCTTAAAAGCCTCCAAAGTCATTCTTTTGTTCCAAAAACTCCTATCTGCGTCATTATCACCAAAATCATGGTCATCCCAAATAGCATAATGATGAACATTGGCCCACAATGGTTGAAGTTGTTTTAAGCTTTTGTAATCTGTGTATCTATGATTTATACCAGTTTTGGTATTCCAATCTGGCTCTCTCAAATAGATATTATCACCGCCCCAAACCATAAAATTGGGTTTTTGCTCATATATTTTTGTAAAAATATCCGGACTTTTACCATATGGGTTTCCAGGCCTATCAAATCTTTCTTCGTTGGTATAAGTGCAACTTCCTACCGCAAATTTAAAATTCGGCGGATCTGTTCTATATTGCCAAAGAGTTTGTGTTTGAAACTCCTGAAGATTTGCGGCTTTTATAGGTTTCTTATTAATCCAAACTTCATAACCATACTTTTTGCCAGGCAAAACTTCATCTGCGATTAATTTTGCTACAAAAGCATTGTCTTTTTTTGTTTGGATTTCCTCTGTAAAGTATTTCTTAGCTGGAGCTTCTTTATCCCAGTATGAAAATTTCACAAAATCAGCTTTATCGGTTTGTACCCATAATAGAACTTCACGCATGTCTGAATATCCCAGCATTGGCCCAGATTTGATTTGAGCTTGTGAAGTGATATGAAAAAAAGTAAAAAGAATAAATAACAGATAGGTTTGTTTTTTCATGAAATGTAATTTGTTTAATGCAATTTAAGGGTTTCTTTTTGAATTTGTAAAAAACTAAAATTAAGATTCAGTAATTTAATAAAAAGCCTTAAATTATGTTCTCAAATCCTTCAATATTTCAAGGCTAAAAGCGTATTTTTGCGAAAAAAAATATTTTAATGACAGTAGAAAACGGGCAATTTGTTATTCAAAATCAAAGTGTTTTAGCTTTATGTGAAGAATTCGGCACGCCATTGTATGTATATGATGGCGACAAAATAGAAGAAAAAGCCAATGCTTTGAAAGATGCCTTTAAGGGTGTAAAAATGAAAATAAAATATGCCTGCAAAGCCAATACCAACATTTCTATACTTAAATTAATGCATACTTTAGGTGTAGATATTGACGTGGTTTCGCCTCAAGAAATGGCAGTAGCTTTGAAAGCAGGTTTTAATCCTAGTCAAATCACCTATACATCGAGCGGAGTATCTTTTGATGAGATAGAAGTAAGTATAAACAACGACGTCCTTGCCAATATTGATAATCTCCCAACTTTGATAAAATTTGGAGAAAAATATGGCAATTCTGTTCCAGTTTTGATCAGGATAAGACCAAACGTAGAAGGTGGTGGAAACCTGAAAATTAGTACAGGCCACAAAGAATCTAAATTCGGAATAGCGATAGAGTATAAAGAGCAAATTCTTGAAATAGCTAAAAAATATAATCTAAATATAGTTGGAATTCACCAGCACACGGGTTCTGATATCAAAGATGGAAAGACTTTTGTGGAAGTAGCCAGAGTGATTTTTGACTTTGCTATGAGTTTCCCAGACTTAAAATACATCGATTTTGGGGGTGGTTTTAAAGTTGCCTACAAAGACGGTGATAGCGTTACAGACATGGTGGATTTAGGCGAAAAAATAAGTGCAAGTTTTCAAGATTTTTGTAAAAAATATGGAAGAGAACTAGAGCTTTGGTTTGAGCCAGGCAAGTTTTTGGTAAGTGAGAGTGGTTTTCTTTTCGGAAATGTAAATGTTGTTAAAGAAAACCCTACAAAAACACTTTTGGGACTTAATACAGGTTTAAATCACCTCATAAGGCCGATGATGTATGATGCATTTCACGATGTTGTGAATGTTTCAAAACCAAATGCTGCAGTAAACGAAGTTTATGACGTAGTAGGATATATCTGTGAAACAGACGATATCGCAAAAAATAGAGAATTAGCCAAAACCGATGAAGGAGATATTATTTGTATAAAAAATGCCGGAGCTTATGGATTTACTATGGCATCTAATTATAACGGAAGATTTAAACCTGCAGAAATTCTAATTTATAAAAATAAAGTGCATTTAATCAGAAAAAGAGAGACTTTAGTTGATATTTTAGCCAATCAAATATTAGTTGAATTATAATTATGGAAAATCAATTCATAAAATCGAGCAAAAAAGACGAATTTGAGTCGCCTGACTTTTACAATATAGATGAACTTCTTACTGAAGATCAAAAATTGATTCGAAATTCAGTAAGAGATTTTGTGAAGAAAAAGATTTCTCCAATAATTGAAGATGCCGCTCAAAAGGCCAAATTTCCTTATTATTTGGTAAAAGAAATGGGCGAAATGGGCGTTTTTGGCCCAACAGTACCAGAAGCTTACGGTGGGATGGGAGCTGATTATATTTCGTATGGATTGATGATGCAAGAATTAGAACGTTGTGACTCGGGCATTCGCTCCACGGCATCTGTTCAAGGTTCTTTGGTGATGTTTCCCATTTTCAAATATGGATCGGAAGAACAAAAAATGAAATATTTACCAAAATTAGCCTCTGGAGAATGGCTGGGATGTTTTGGTTTAACAGAACCTGACCATGGTTCTAATCCAAGCGGTATGGTCACCAACTTCAAAGAAGACGGCGATCATGTGATATTAAACGGAGCAAAAATGTGGATTTCCAATGCTCCCTTTGCTGATTTGGCAGTGGTATGGGCAAAAAATGAAGCTGGAAGAATCAAAGGATTAATAGTAGAAAAAGGAATGGTTGGTTTTACTGCTCCCGAAATACACAACAAATGGTCATTGAGGGCAAGTGCCACGGGTGAGTTAGTTTTTAATGATGTTAGAGTACCGAAAAGTAACATTTTGCCTGACGCAGATGGCTTAAGAGCACCTTTATCATGTTTGGATAACGCCCGTTTCGGTATAGCTTGGGGAGCTTTAGGTTCCGCTATGGATTGCTATGAAACAGCCAGAAAATACTCAGCGGAAAGAATCCAATTCGGAAAACCAATTGCCTCCTTTCAATTAATTCAAAAGAAATTGGCCGAGATGTTGACCGAAATCACGAAAGCTCAGCTTTTGGTTTGGAAATTAGGAGTCAACAAAAACAATGGCACGGCAACAACATCCCAAATTTCAATGGCCAAAAGAAACAATGTACAGATTGCTCTAGAAATAGCGAGAGAGGCACGCCAAATTTTGGGTGGAAATGGAATCACAGGTGAATTCTCAGTAATGCGGCACATGATGAATCTGGAATCGGTAGTGACTTATGAAGGCACTCATGATATTCACTTATTGATTTTAGGAAACGAAATAACGGGTATTCAATCTTTTAAATAATATTAATATGATAAATGTAGGTCTTATAGGTTTTGGATTATCTGGAAGATACTTGCAAGCTCCTTTTTTTCAAACCAATCAAAATTTTAACTTAAAAAAGATTGTAACCTCTCAACAAATACCGCAGAATTTATTTCCAAATACTTCGCGGGCCGATTCTTATGAGGAATTATTGGAAGATGAATCCTTGAATTTAATTTCTATTTGCTCTCCCAGTGACACCCACTACGAATATGCAAAAAAATGCCTTTCAGCTCGAAAAAACATATTGATAGAAAAGCCCATTACAGCTCATAAACACGAAGCCGAAGAACTTTTCAGATTGGCAGAAGCCATGAACCTTAGAATTTTTGTTTTCCAAAACCGTAGATTTGATTCGGATTTTATGACCGTAAAAAGTGTAATAGAATCTGGTGTTTTAGGAGAAATATTAGCCTACGAAGCACATTTCGATAGATTCAAGCCAGTTTTGAATGCTAAAAAATGGAAAGAAAGAATAGCTCCAGCCAATGGGATTTTATATGATTTAGGTTCTCATCTTATCGACCAATCTATTTATTTGTTCGGTAATCCTGAAAAAATATCTGGAGAGGTTTTTACCCAAAGAGCCCATTCTGAAATTGACGATGCATTTGATTTGAAACTAGATTATGGAAAATTAAAAGTTTCACTAAAATCAAGTTTAATGGTGAAAGATCAAGGCCCAAAATATATCGTACATGGCACCTTGGGTAGTTTCACCAAATACGGGATTGATATTCAAGAAGACCATTTGGTGGCAGGTTTATGGCCAAACCAAGCAGGATTTGGTTTTGAACCGAAAGAGATGGACGGCACGATTAAAACGTCTATAAAAGGTTTAGAGCTAAAGGGAAAAATAGAAACGTTTGGCGGAAACTGGAATTTATTATTTGATAATATTGCAGATGTGATTCTCCAAAATGCGGAATCTATTATAAAACCATCCCAAATAATAGAACAAATAACGATAATAGATACTATAAAAAAAAAAAAAGCCGAGAATTAATCTCGGCTTCTTTTCAATTCCATAATTTCTCAGGATATTTCCCTTGTTCTATCAGCTTATTCAAAGCTCCCATAACCATCTCCTTATCTTCAGGGTAAGTAACCCCAAACCAATCAGATGAACTTTCAAAAACCTTGCAATTGCCTTTATTATTTTCTATCAAATAACTCATAACCTTTGGAATATAAAACTCAGCTTTAGGAGCATCAAAATTCTCTTTAGCATAGACTTCAAAAAGTTCTTTTATAATTGGGAAAACAGAAGGCATAAAACCCCAAAAATTCATAGAAACAGGTGTATTTTCACCTAAAACTACTGGTTCGCCTTCATCTAAGAAAACTATTTTTCCATTTTCTTGCCTTACTATTTTTGTTCTCTCAGTTACATTTATCAGAAAACCTTCTTCATTAGTTACACATACACCACGCGAAACTGTTCCATTTTCAGAAAGCGTATTTTTAATCTGATAACCAATCATTGAATGCACATTTTCGTTAGTATTTGTGCTTAAAAAATCTGCCATTGTTTTAAAAGCATCATATCCATAAAAGTCATCCGCATTTATTACAGCAAAAGGAGCCGAGGTTTGTTCCCAAGCACAAAGTACAGCGTGTCCAGTTCCCCAAGGTTTTTCTCTTTTTACATTAGATAATTCGGCAGGAACATAACTTTGAAAACCTTGAATTGCAAAATCATACTCAATTTTACCATCCAATTTTGGCCCAAAAAGTCTAACAAAATCCTCTTTTAATTCCTCTCGAATAATAAAAACTATTTTGCCAAATCCAGCTCTAATTGCATCAAACAAAGAATAATCAATAATTGTCTCATCATTTGGACCAAAAGCATCAATTTGCTTAATTCCTCCATATCTGCTGCCCATACCGGCTGCTAAAATCAAAAGCGTAGGTTTCATAAATTTAAAATTTTGGCAAAAGTACGGATTTTATAGGTCTTTTTTAACAGTAGAAAAACAATTTATTGCTCATTTTTACCCAAAATTGCATTAAATCCTCAAATACTTAACTTACATCTATATATTTAATATTCTGTTCTTAAGCTTTTTTTTATTTCTACACTTTTTTATACTTTTAAAGATTAAATATTTTCAACAATACTAATATATTATGAGAAAAAACCTATCCTTACTTATTCTCTTTATCATTTGCAAGTTTTCTGCTTTTTCGCAAGAAACTTTTCATGAAAATGGAGTAAAAGACAAAAGGCCTGATTATTACCTATTTAAAAATGCTACCGTTCATGTGGATGGAAAAACAACCATAAATGAAGGTTGGGTTTTAATAAAAGGCGATAAAATCGAAAAAGTTGGTAAAAACTTCGATTACCCTAAAACAACCCAAGTTATGGATATGTCAGGCAAACATATTTATCCTGGATTTGTAGATATTTATTCTGATTATGGTATGCCCGAAATCAAAAGAAAACCTGGTGGCGGATATTACAATATGGAATTTAAGTCAGGAAAAGAAGGAGCTTTTGCATGGAATCAAGCCATTAAACCTGAAGTAAAAGCAGATGAGATTTTCAAAGTGGATGATAAATCTGCGGCGGAATTAAGAAAAATTGGCTTCGGAGCAACAGTAACTCACCAAAAAGATGGAATAGCAAGAGGGAATTCAGCTTTAGTTTCGTTAAATAATACAACTGAAAATGAAGTTTTATTAAAATCTAATGTTTCTTCTCATTTTTCATTTGATAAGGGTTCAAGTATACAATCTTACCCAGTTTCTTTAATGGGTTCTGTTGCCCTTTTACGTCAAGCATATTATGACGCTAAATGGTATACAAACGGTGGAATTGGCTCAGAAAGAAATTTATCTTTAGAAGCCTTAGCTCAAAACATGGCATTGCCAGCAGTATTTCATGGTAAAAGCTTTTTAGACGCTCAAAGAGCTGATAAGATTGGAAAAGAATTTGGAATAAAATATATTCTTAAATCTGGTGGCGATGACTACAAAAGAATTAGTGAAATAAAAGAGCTGAACACACATATAATAGCTCCTATAAGTTTTCCTAAAGCCCTTGATGTAGAAGATCCTCTTGATGCAGAAATCGTTTCTTTAACAGACTTGAAAAACTGGGAAATGGCTCCTTCAAACTTAGCGGTTCTTGCAAAGAATAATATAAGTTTCTCTATTTCACCATCTGATTTAGTAGATAAGTCTCAGTTTTTTGGAAATATACAAAAGGCGATAAAATTGCGATTAGACAAAAATACTGCTCTTGACGCTTTGACTTCAAGCCCTGCAAAAGCCCTAAAAATAGATAATTTGGTTGGAAGTATTAAAAATGGAATGATTGCAAATTTATTGATAAGTAATGAGGAAATATTTGACCCAAAGGCCAAAATTCTAGAAAACTGGATACAAGGCAATAAATTCGTAATAAACGACTTAAGCCTTTCATCAGTTAAAGGAACCTATTCTACTGATCTTTCAGGATTTTCAAAATTGGAAATAACTGGCGAGAACGAAAAACCTTCTATAGAGTTGTTTGAAAATGATTCTACTAAAGTTAAGGCTACAACGACCAGAGACAGAAATTTTTTAACTATCAATTATAAAAAGGGAAATGCTGGTCTTGTTAGGTTATCAGGTTATATAACAGACAAAAAAATAAACGGTGATGGGAAAGACGCAGATGGCAAATCTTTTGTTTGGAATGCAACACTTAACGAAGACTCGAAAACCGAAGACAAAAAAGCAGATTCGACAAAAAAATCGTCTGAGGAAAAATTAGGGGAAATTATTTATCCTTTTACTGCATTTGGAAATAAAGAAAAACCTTCTAAGGAAGATTTTATTATCAAAAATGCCACGATTTGGACCAATGAAGCAGATGGAAATATCCAAGGCGACGTCATAATAAAAAACGGAAAAATTGATGCCATTGGTAAAAACTTAGCTTCTGCAGGACTAAAAGTAATTGATGGTACAAACAAACACTTAACAAACGGAATCATTGACGAACACAGCCATATCGCATTGTTCTCTATAAATGAAGTTGAATCTGTTTCGTCAGAAGTAAGACAAGAAGACGTTGTAAACTCGGAAGATATAAATATTTACCGTCAATTGGCTGGAGGTGTTACTACCTCTCAACTTTTGCACGGCTCGGCAGACTGTATCGGAGGTCAATCTGCTATAATTAAGCTTAAATGGGGTGAAAGTGCGGATAAATTAATCATCCCAAATTCTCCGAAATTTATAAAATTTGCTTTGGGTGAAAACGTAAAAAGAGGAAATTCGCCTCAGGTGCCAAACAGATACCCTAGTACAAGAATGGGAGTAGAGCAAGTATTTACTGATGCATTTACCAGAGCTATTGCTTACAAAAAAGAATGGGCGACTTATAATGGAGCAAAAGTAAAAACAGGATTAACAGCTCCTAGAACAGACCTTGAATTAGTTGCATTAGTAGAGATTTTGGATGGTAAGAGAAATATTACCTGTCACTCTTATGTACAATCTGAAATTAACATGTTGATGAAACTTGCCGATTCTTTGGGTTTCAAAATTAATACTTTTACGCATATCTTAGAGGGTTATAAAGTGGCTGACAAAATGAAAGCCAGAAACATCAATGGTTCTACATTCTCTGACTGGTGGGCATACAAAATGGAAGTAAAAGAAGCAATTCCTTACAATGCAGCCATTATGACTAAAGTTGGTGTAAATACAGCGATAAACTCAGATGACGCCGAAATGGCCAGAAGATTGAACCAAGAAGCTGCAAAAACAATGCTTTATGGTGGACTTAGCGAGGCTGAAGCATGGAAAACAGTTACGCTTAATCCCGCTAAAATGTTGCATTTGGATGAAAGATTAGGATCTATCAAAAAAGGAAAAGATGCTGATTTAGTGCTTTGGACAGATAATCCACTTTCGGTTTATGCTAAACCAGAAAAAACAATTATCGATGGTACTATTTATTTTGATTTAGATAAAGAAGCTGCCAAAATAGAAGACCTTGAAATAGAAAAAAACAGAATCATTCAGAAACTATTAGCTGAAAAAAGTAAAGGCACCCCAACAGTAAAACCTACCGCAAGACCAAGAAGAGATAATATCCACTGCGATGCTATACTTGAATATGACGGTGTTTCAGTTGAACAACTTGATCAGTTTCTTGAAAATCTAAACAAATAATGAAAATGAAAAAAATATCGATATTAATATATTTAATTGTTAGTACCTTTCTCGGTTTTGCCCAGAACCCTACAGTTGGAAAATCATCTGGAGAAACGATTATTTACACAGGTGCACATATTTTTGTAGGCAATGGAGTTGAATACAATAATGGCTCTTTAGTTATTGAAAAAGGAAAAATTTTAGCAATCGGCGATGGAGATCTTTCTTCAAAATACCCAAATGCAAAAAAAGTATCATTTGCTGGAAAACAAATTTACCCGGGAATAATATCACCTGCGAACTCTTTGGGCCTTACCGAAATACAAGCAGTTAGGACAACCTCAGATTTTAATGAAATAGGTGAAATAAATTCTAATGTTAGAGCTTTGATAGCTTATAATACAGACTCTGAGGTAATTCCTACTGTAAGAAGTAATGGTATTTTATTAACGCAGGCTACTCCTGAAGGTGGTTTAATTCCAGGCCGTTCTTCAGTAATGTACCTTGATGGTTGGAACTGGGAAGATGCAGTTTTAAAAGCAGATGATGGTGTTTGGTTAAATTGGCCTTCAAAGGTTACTAACTCATTTAATAGAACCACTTTTGAGAGGGAAAGTAAAAAGAACGAGAACTATAATAAAACAGTTGACGAACTTCACACTTTTTTTAATCAAGCTTTAGCATTGTCCCAAGACGACAAAAAATACGACAACTTAAAACTAACAGCTTTAAATGGTGTTTTAAATGGAGTGGATAGACTATATATACAAGCAGGGAGTGACAAAGAAATAATTGATGCAATAGCATTTTGCAAAGAACATGCGATTAAATTCCCAGTTATTGTCGGGGAAGTTAGTTCAGATTTAGCCATTTCTGCTCTTAAAGAAAACAATGTACCAATTATTATTCCTTCAACTCATAGATTACCTTCACGTGGTGATTCTGAAGTTTGGGAAGCATACAAACTTCCAGCAAAGTTATTTGCAAAAGGACTTTTGGTAGGTATGCAATACAATGACTCTTATTGGAGAACAAGAAACTTGCCTTTTGTGGCAGGAAATGCTGTTGGGCATGGTTTGACGAAGGCACAAGCCTTATCAATGATAACACTAAATAATGCCAAAATACTAGGCATTGATAATTTTGTAGGATCTTTAGAAGTTGGGAAACAAGCCTCATATATAGTTTCAGAAGGCGATATATTAGATATGCGAACTTCAAAAGTTACCAATGCTTTTATCAGAGGAGCAGAAGTTAATCTTGATGACAAACAAAAAAGATTAGCTGAAAAATATAATGATAAATACGGAATCAAATAATTTCGGTTCGGATTTTGAAAAATTAGGTTTGGCTATTTACGTCAAACCTTTTTTTATAACCATTGTTTTGTCCTAAATTTGTAAAAAATCTTCTAAAACTAATGAAAATAGGGATTATTGGCTTGGGTGACATGGGCAAGTTGTTTGCCAAAATCTGGGATTCCTTATCTTTAGAAGTATATGGTTGTGATGTTTCTTCTAAATTTGAATCTCTTCAAAATGAACTTTCCGATACAAATATTCAAATTCTGAAAGACGCAGTTTCAGTTTCACGCATTTGTGATTTCATCATGTATTGTGTTGAAGCCGAAAATATTGAAGAAGTAGTAAAATATGCAGGTCCATCAACTAAATATGGAGCAATCGTTACAGGGCAAACGTCCGTAAAAACGCCAGAAATGGCTGCTTTTGAAAAACACCTTCCGGCTGATTCTCAGATAGTTGGGTCTCATGCACTTTTTGGTCCTGCAATAAACCCAAAAGGTCAAACAATTGCTCTTTTTAATCACAGAGCTAGCCTTTCTGCATTTCAGACTGCATTTGATTTATTCGATAAATTGGGGTCAAAAGTTGAAGTTTTAGATGATTTCCATGCCCACGACAAAATGATGGCTGATATTCAAGTGATTACACACGTAGGATTTGAAAGTATTGGCACTGCTTTTATGCACAGGAAATCATTCCCATGGGAAAACAAAAATCAAATACACGGAATTGATAATATAAAGATTTTGCTTACGCTAAGGATTTTTTCATATAAATCTCATGTTTATTCTGGTTTGGCTTTTCATAATCCCTACGCTATCAAAGACGTCAGAAAATTTGCAACTATCGAAAATGAGCTTTTTGGAATGATGATAACTGAAAACAAGGAAAAATTCAGGTCAAAAATCTTAAAAGCCCGAGATCAAGTTTTTAAAGATCATAATAAAAAAATGATGCTCAACGATGACATCATGCGAGAATACACCTTAAACCCTGGCGACGACCACAAGCCAAACTCTCACCTGAGTTTAGTAAGTATGGTTTGTACTTGGGCTGATTTAGGGATAAATCCTTACAAAAACTTGGTTTGTCAAACGCCTCCATTCAAACTAAGAGTTGGCTTGGCGGAATATTTGTTTTTAAATGACGACCTTTTAAATGAAACTATTGAAACTGCTGTATTTGATAAATCTGCTTTGATTGATGATTTAGCTTTCCATACAGCGGTTCATGAATGGACAAATATTTTAGAATTAGGAGATAAAAAGGCCTATCAACAGCATTTTGAGGCTACAGCGAAATTCTTAGCTCTAAGATTAGAAGAAGGTAGAAAAAAAAGTAACGAACTTATTTCAAGGATAAATCAATGAAAGAAGTTAACCTTAAAAAATTCGACAATTCTTGGTACAAACCAGGTAGTATTTTTAAAAGATTCACTTGGCACGTTATTAGTAGTATATTTATTAACAGCAACTTACCCGTTCCGATCAAAATAAAAATATTTATTCTGAGACTTTTCGGAGCAGAAGTTGGTCATAATGTAACCATAAAGCCAAGTGTGAACATAAAATATCCATGGTTTTTAAAAATAAAAGATAATGTTTGGATAGGGGAAAAAGTATGGATTGATAATTTTGTGGAAGTTGTACTTCATGAAAATGTTTGTATATCGCAAAATGCACTTTTATTAACTGGAAATCACAATTATAAATCAGAATTGTTTGATTTAATGCCTGGCAAAATAATCCTTGAAAAAGGAGCTTGGATAGGAGCAAAGTCTGTAGTTTGTCCAGGAGTAAAGGTTAAATCACATGCGATTTTGACAGTTGGTTCAGTTGCAACTAAGGATTTGGATGAATATAAAATTTATCAAGGAAATCCGGCCATATTTGTCAGAAATCGAGAAATACTTTAATTAATTTTCCTTTAAATAAGAATTTGGAGCAATATTCCTTTATTTTTTGGACTAAAAAATGTTTTATTCTTATATTTGGTACTTTCTGTAAAAGAAAATATTTAAAAAATGAATTTTATATTCGAAAACCTTTTTTTTGAAAAGAGTTACCAAGTCTCAATCTCAATGATTTTGTCTTTTCTTATTACTTGGAGGTCTATTCCCGTAATAATTAATATCTGCAATTTAAAAGGACTTATGGTAGACCCAATTAAAAGAAGCTCCCATGAAACACCAACTCCTACTTTCGGAGGAGTTGCAATTTTTGCAAGTACATTAATTGGTTACATGTTGTGGAATTTTAATGATGAAGGTTTTTTACTTCACAAGGTATTTGCAGGATTAGTTATTTTATTTTTTTTAGGAATCAAAGATGATCTTTTTGCTTTAGATGCACTGAAAAAGTTAGGATCTCAAGTTTTAGTTGCTATAATTGTAGTAGTTGGAAGCGACCTTCGAATTACAAGTTTTTTTGGAATTTTCGGTGTATATGAACTTCATTATTTAGTAAGTATCTTTTTTACAATTTTTCTAATAGTAGCATTAATTAATTCATTTAACTTAATTGATGGAGTAGATGGTCTTTCAGGAGGTATTGGAATGATCGCATCTGCAGGTTTTGCTCTTTGGTTTGCTTTAAATGACGAATGGTCAATGGCATGCTTAGGTTTTTCTTTAGCTGCATCTTTATTAGGATTTTTAAGATACAATTTCTCTCCAAACAACAAAATTTTTATGGGAGATACTGGATCTCTAATTGTTGGGTTTATAATTTCTGTTTTGGCAATAAAGTTTGTTGACCATAATGTTCACAACACAAATCCAGACACAGTTTATAAAAACGCTCCTGTTATAGCAATTATTCTTCTTTGTGTTCCAATTTTTGATACTTTAAGAGTTTTCGGTTTAAGAATACTCAAAGGAAAATCTCCATTTAAAGCCGATAGATTACATTTACATCACTTGATGGTGGATAATGGTCTATCACATATTGCAACCTCATTTATATTGTATTTCGCAACTATCTCATTAACTGCAATTACGTATATATTACGTAAGTTTTATACTAATACGCAATTAAGCTTGTTCTTGTTGATTCTTTTTGTTGCTTATCTGTTGATAGCAAGAAATCTAGAGGTAAGACGTTTAAAATATCATAAACAAAAAATATCAAATAAAGATTTAGACAGTAAGATAACTAAGAAAACAAAAATTAAATTTGAAGGGAGTATTAACCCAAATTGAATTTTTTAGAAACTTAAAAGAAATAATTCATAAAAAAAGCCAAACTTTCGTTTGGCTTTTTTTATTATTCCCATTCAATAGTAGCTGGTGGTTTAGAACTAATATCATAAACCACTCTATTTATTCCCTTGACCTTGTTAATTATACTGTTACTTATTTCGCCTAAAAAATCATAAGGTAAATGTGCCCAGTCTGCTGTCATACCATCTACGCTCGTTACAGCTCTTAAAGCAACTACACTTTCATAAGTTCTTTCGTCTCCCATCACTCCAACACTTTGTACAGGCAACAACATAACTCCAGCTTGCCAAACCTTGTCGTATAGGCCTTTTTCTTTTAAACCATTAATAAAAATATCATCTACATTTTGTAAAATCTCAACTTTTTCTTTGGTTACTTCTCCAAGTATTCTAATCCCCAACCCTGGACCTGGAAAAGGATGTCTACCTAAAATATTAGCTGGCATATCCATAGATTTACCAACCATCCTTACCCCGTCTTTGAATAAAAGCTTTAATGGTTCTACAATTTTAAGTTTCATATAATCAGGCAAACCACCAACATTATGATGGGATTTAATGGTTACTGAAGGCCCTTTTACAGAAACAGATTCGATAATATCTGGATAAATTGTTCCTTGACCAAGCCATTTAACATCTTGAATTTTGTGTGCTTCGTCATCAAAAACCTCAATAAATGTTTTCCCAATAGCTTTTCTTTTGGCTTCTGGCTCACTTAATCCTTTTAATGCATCATAAAATCTATCTTGAGCATTTACTCCGATAACATTTAAACCCAAGCCTTTATAAGATTCAAGTACTTGTTCGTACTCATTTTTTCTAAGTAAACCATTATCAACGAAAATACAATACAAATTCTTTCCGATGGCTTTATGAATCAGTAAAGCTGCTACTGAAGAATCTACACCACCAGATAAACCCATTACTACTTTATCATCACCTAATTGCTCTTTTAATTCTGCAACAGATGTCTCAACAAATGAGTTAGGAGTATAACTTTGATCACAGCCACAAATATTTACTAAAAAGTTTTCAATTAGCTTAATTCCGTCCTGTGAATGTGTTACTTCAGGGTGAAACTGTATTCCAAAAGTTTTTTCATTTTCAAAAACAAAACCTGCGTTTTTGACATCGTTAGTAGAAGCTATCAATTTAGCATTTTTGGGCAAAGCAGTTATAGAATCTCCATGTGACATCCATACTTGAGAGTTGGTAGCTATTCCGCTCATTAACTCACTTGATGCATCGAAGTCCTCTAAAAATGCTCTGCCATATTCTCTTGTATTGGAGGCTTCAACGTTTCCCCCATAATTATTTGCTAATAATTGAGCACCGTAACAAACGCCCAACAAGGGTAGTTTTCCTTTGATATTGCTCAAATCAACGTTCGGTGAATCCTCATCTCTCACAGAGCATGGACTACCAGATAAAATAACACCTTTAATATTATCGGTTATTTCTGGCAGATGATGAAACGGATGGATTTCACAGTAAACATTTAATTCTCTAACTCTTCTTGCGATAAGCTGTGTAAATTGGGAACCAAAATCAATTATTAAAATCTCTTGTGTCTTCATCAAATTTTTAAAAGTAAATATTTATTATTCAAACTCCTTGATACATTGTTTATAGTTTTAAGCTGCATGCATTACTTTTGTAAGATAGATATAAGTAATAGACCTCTCAAAAATATAATTTTATAGATGAATATAGCATTGTTTTTGGCAAATAAAATCAGGCACACTAAAAACCAAACATTCTCATCTTTAATAATTAAAGTTGGTATTTTAAGTATATCTATAGCTGTTTCAGTGCTAATTTTATCATTTTTTGTGCTTTTAGGATTTAAAAACACGATAAAGAAAAAACTCTTCAGCCAAACTTCCCATCTTCAAGTTAACAAAATTACACTTAATCGCTCGTT
Organism: Lacihabitans sp. LS3-19; assembly: GCF_024343575.1. GTDB lineage: Bacteria > Bacteroidota > Bacteroidia > Cytophagales > Spirosomataceae > Leadbetterella. The sequence goes on from NZ_RJUA01000120.1 coordinate 219,587, forward strand.
TGAAGAAGCGACAATGCTAAATAATTTAGAATATTATACTAAAGCTAAAAATATTAATGAAATTAAATCCGTAAATAAAGTCGCTCTTAAATCCGTAATTCTAAAATCAGAGGAAGAGATATCGGGAGTAGTGTTAAAAGGATTAGAGAAAAATTTTGATTGGACGGAGTTTTCAGAAAACATAATTGAAGGCAGAAAACTTAATTATGATTCAACTAATGAGGTTTTGATTAGCAGCAGAATAGCCAAAGAATTGCAGTTAAAATTAAATGAGGACTTATTGGTTTATTTTATCCAAAATCCGCCAAGAGCTCGAAAAATGAAAATTGTGGGAATTTATAATACCAATGTTGAGGAATTGGATCAAGTATACGTTTTAACCAATCTTTCGGCAATTCAGAAAATAAACAATTGGGAAAATGGAGAATTTGGCCATTATGAGATTTTCATAAAAAACATGGAGAATGTGGAACAAGTAAAAAAGCAATTACTGGATATATTTCCACAAGAATTCGAAGTATTAAAAGTAACAGATATAATTCCACAATTTTTTGATTGGTTCAAGCTTTTGGACCGAAACATTGTGATGGTTATAGCTCTTATCATTGTTGTGGCGGCATTTAATATGATTTCAGTATTATTGATAATGATAATGGAACGTACACCTATGGTAGGGCTATTAAAAGCTATAGGTTCAAAAAATAGTCAAATAAGAAATATTTTCCTTGCAAACGGCTCAAGGATAATCATCTGGGGATTATTATGGGGGAATATTATAGGTTTAGGTTTAGCTTTTATCCAAGATAAATATAAAATATTCAAGCTGGACGCAACAAACTACTACATGGAGTTTGTACCTATTACTTGGAATTGGGGTTTAGTTTTCATAATAAATATTGCTGTGTTTTTGGTGGTATTTTTAATCACTTTTTTGCCGTCATTGATTATAAAAAGAATAAGTCCTGTAGAAGCCTTAAAATATAAAGACTGAGCTAATTTGTAGCCCAGTCTTTATGATATTATTATAAATCAATTAATACCTATTTACTGAAACTGCTGAAAGTCCACTTTCTAAATCAATAAAAATCTTTTTTTCAGCTGAATCAAAATTATCAGTTTTCCAAGTTCCTGAGTTTGTTTTAGTAAATCCATCAAAATCTTTGGCGTTTAATGCTCCTTCCATGTTTATTTGACAAGCAACACCTTTAGGTACTGAAATTTTAATCTTTGCAACTCCACTTTCTACTTTTACTTTTGCTTCTTTCATTTTATCTCCCAATTTCAAACTGATATCGGCAGCACCAGTTTTAAGGCTAATATCTTTGATTTTATAATCAGATAAATCAAATTTCAATTCTCCTGCACCAATACCCATATCCAAATTCCAAATAGGAGTTTTGCTAAGTTTCAAGTGAACGTCATTGTTCATTCCTTTTCCAATTCTAATATTATTGTTATTATTTTTAGAATTCATTTTGAACTTAATGTCCTGTTTCGTTCCAATTTTTTCTTCTTCTAGGTTAAATTTGTTGCCAAATAATTTAGTATTTGCTTCAAACAAATTTCCACTTTCTGGTTCAGAAAGAAAAAATTCGGCTGCTCCACCACCAATTTCTAAGTCAACTTCTTCTACAGTTTTATCAAATGGTACATTGAAATTTTGAGAAAAATTCTCGGATTTCACGCTGTCATCTTCAAAAGTAAAATCAGAATCATCGTTATCATCATCAAAGTCAAAATTCAAATCTCCTTCTATTTTATCTTTAACATGATCTATTGCGGTAGTGGATGCATTATAAATAGCCAATGGAATTGCAAAAGCCACTAAAAGTGCAGTCGTAGGATTGAAAACTGTTTTTTTATGATTAAATAAAACAGCTACTCCACCCAAAATTATCAGTACTGGCCAGTATTTGGCTATTTCACGGATACTAACTTCAAATTGAAACCAATCGTTTACAATTCCAAGCATTAGAAATCCAAAAGCTACCAAAATGGCACCCCAGAATATACTACTGTTGTTTTTCATTTTAATATTTTTTAATAACCAGTACCAGTTATATTTCCATTAATATCCCCGCCACCATTATCATCTTTTTCTTTCACTATTATCCAAACCCCGAGGCCAATTAATATCAAAGGCCACATATTTTTCAGATAAGAAAAAAGGTTAATGTCGAAGAAAGTTTTGAAAGAAAAAATAGCTCCTAATATGATGAGGATTAATCCACCCACCATATTTCCATTTTTTGATTGATTGCTCATATTTGTAATTGATTTAAAATTTATATTGTTGTCATTAATTCCTTCACTATTTGCCAATTGATAATAATGTTTGGGCAATACAGCCCATAGTATAAAGTAGGCGATTCCGATGGGAAATGGAGTAAAAAACAATATGACGCATACCACTCGGACTAAAGCAACGTCTGTTTTTAAATTTTCTGCCAATCCTAGGCAGACACCTCCTAATACACTGTCTTGATTTTTAATTCTGTACATAATTTTATAGCTTTTCATTTTTGATGAAACAAACTTAGAACAGAAATAGGTACTGTGTATTGCAAACTACATAAGTGGTATTAAAACTTGATAAACCGATTTTATCTTATACGAAGAAATTATTACATATCTAAAAGGTCAAATGCATCCATTAATTGGTCGTAATTATTGATACCTGGTTGATTCTCTTTTGAACCTTTAAATGCATAACCTTTGAGCTTTTCAAAATCAATTTTTACATTTTCAAAGTCGTAACCAAGCAATATTTCATTGTTAATATCAATTGATTCGAACAGATCAGGTTCAAACATTCCTGTATATATAATTAATGATTCCTTTTCAATTAATGAAATATTATCCAAAGACGCTAGTTCTACAACTTTAAACGGGACGGTAATCTCGCTCATCATGGCAATCTGGTCTTCGGCAAAAAGGAATCCGTCTAGTTTATTAGATTGTATACATTCAATTATTTCAAAAATATCGTTTGAATTTAAAGATCCTAAAATTTTAACACCACTTAACCATCCTCTGATTTCATCAAATTGGGCTTTGTTTATAAAATCTTCACTATTAGGATTAAAATCAAATGAAATAAAATCCACAAACATTCCTGCACAAAACCTCGCTTCCGAAAGACTGGTAATACTTTTAACTAAAATCGTCTTGTTTATCATTAAAGTTTTTTTTGCAAAAATAAACAAGAACCAATCATTTGACCTTAATGTTAAGTAATTTTGTATTTAATTTAAAAATTTAACGGAGGGCTTTGAACCCTCGCAGTAGACACATGAGTAAAAAAGGAAGAGTTTTAGTAGCCATGAGTGGCGGTATCGACAGTTCGCTTGCAGCTGTATTATTACACGAACAAGGATATGAAGTAATAGGTATGACCATGAAAACATGGGATTATGCTTCATCAGGAGGTACAAAAAAAGAAACTGGATGCTGCAGTTTAGATTCTATAAACGATGCAAGGGCTATTGCTGTCGATCTTGGGTTTCCACATTATATATTAGATATTAGGGCTGAATTTGGTGATTTTGTAATCGACCACTTCACAGGAGAATATCTCGAAGGCAGAACTCCAAATCCTTGTGTGCTTTGCAATACCCATATAAAGTGGGACGCTTTACTTCGAAGAGCCGATAATCTTGATTGTGAATTTATAGCTACAGGTCATTATGCCAAAATTCGGGAGGAAAATGGTAGACATATTATATCTAAAGGTGTTGATTTAACCAAAGACCAAAGTTATGTTTTATGGGGCGTTTCACAAGAAAGTCTATCCAGGACATTGTTACCTCTTGGTGGATATACAAAAGAGGAAATAAGAACAATGGCAAAACAAAAAGGTTTTTATGATTTAGTGAATAAATCTGAATCTTATGAAATCTGTTTTGTACCTGACAATGATTATCGTGGATTCTTGAAAAGGAGAGTAGAAGGACTAGAAGAACAAGTAAAAGGAGGTAATTTTGTTCTTGAATCTGGCGAAATAGTTGGAAAACACGAAGGTTACCCATTTTATACCATTGGACAGCGTAAAGGATTAAAAATAGCTATGGGTTATCCAGTTTTCGTTACTGAAATAAGAAAAGAGACCAACGAAGTAATTTTAGGAACGGAAGAATATCTGCTTAAAAACGGGATGACAGTAGGAAAATTGAACCTTCAGAAATATGATAAAATTCCAGAATTAGGCTTAAATACCGTTACAAAAGTTAGATATAAAGACAAAGGTCAAGAAGCTTTTATAAAGCAAATAGAAAAAGACAAGATTGAAGTATTGTTCAAAGAATCCGTTGCTGCAATAGCACCTGGTCAAGCCGCAGTTTTTTACGAAGGAGATGATGTAATAGGAGGGGGCTGGATACTTAAAAACTATAGAGTTTAAAAAGGGTATTCTTCTTCAGAATCTGGTTTTGGGGCTTCTTTGTCGGCATTCATTCTGCTACTGAAAGTCTTAAAACCAGGATCTACTGCTTGGGATTCGAAATCGCTAATACCTGAATGTTGGCTAAATGAAGCGTTGGAACTTCCGCCCACAGAGTATTCACCGATGTTAGCAAATTTGGTAAACTTACCAATAAACTGAAGTCTAATATTTTCTATTGTTCCCGCTCTATTTTTTGCAATTATTAATTCGCCGATTCCTTCTGTTGAATTACCTAATTCGTCTTCAGTGATTTTATAATACTCAGGACGGTAAAGAAACATTACCATATCAGCATCTTGCTCAATTGATCCCGATTCCCTCAAATCCGATAGTTGCGGCCTTTTATCACCGCCTCTGGTCTCTACAGCTCTACTTAACTGCGAAAGAGCCAAAACAGGCACTTCTAATTCTTTAGCAAGGTTTTTCAATGATCTTGAGATTGCAGCAATCTCTTGCTCACGGCTGCTCGAAACGCCTGAACCATCATCACCTGTCATTAATTGAAGATAATCTATGATAACCATTTGAATATTATGCTGTGCTTTCAAACGTCTACATTTTGCCCTAAGCTCCAATATTGACAAAGCTGGGGTATCGTCAATAAATATGTTAGACTTGGATAATTTAGTAATTCTATGGTGCAATTGCTCCCATTCATGGCCCTGAAGTGTTCCTTTTCTGAGTTTTTCACTATCGATCTCTGCTTCTGCAGAAATCATCCTGAGCATTAGCTGTGTTGCCGACATTTCTAATGAAAATATAGCAATTGGAATATTATGGTCTACGGCTGCATTCCGCATAGAAGATACTACAAAAGCGGTTTTACCCATACCTGGTCTTGCCGCTATAATCGTTAACTCCGTCTTTTGCCATCCACCTGTCAATGCATCCAAATCCGTAAAACCACTGGCAATTCCAGTCAAGCCGTCAACATTGGTTTGTTTTTTATGCTCCAATTCATCAATGGTATTACGCATGATGGTATTGGCATCTAAATAATTCTTACGGATGTTTTTCTCTGAAATTCCAAAAAAAGATTGCTCTGTTTTATTCAACAAATCAAAAATGTCATTGTTGTTAGAATATCCATCTTCTAAAATTTCATTGGCTACGGTAATCATTTCTCTCTTGATAGCAGACTGAGATATAGCCATGGCATGATATTCAATATTAGCCGCTGAATTGACTTTACTACTTAAAGTGGCAATATATTTTGCTCCTCCAACCTTTTGAATTTGACCTGAGATCCTTAAATTCCTTATGAGATTCAAAGAATCAATAGGTTCTGAATTTTTATATAATTCTAAAAGTGTAGAATATATAATTTGATGTGACTCGCTGTAGAAACTTTGAATATTAAGTAGCTCATTTACAATAGCAAATGCATCTTTATCAATAAGAATAGCTCCCAAAACAGCCTCTTCCATTTCGTTTGCCTGGGGAGCTACTTTACCTCTTTGAAGAGATAAATTCTCACTGATAGTCGATATATTTATAGATTCGCTCAAAGCCTTATTTTTTCATATTGGGTTAACCGCGATACAATATTACATCAAAAAAAATAAATATTTAAATGGATACATTTCACTAAAACTTAGAAGCCTTTATCTATCAGTAATTTAATAAAATTAACTTAAAATTTTGTGGAAAAATCAATGAAATTGTGAATAATTTTTACAATTTTGGTAAAAATTTAAAATTCTATCAATTGACAGAAAAAACTATTAAACTTGAGGCCGTCGCATTGAATGAATTCTTCGGAATTCAGAACGAAAACATAAAAGAAATTGCTAAAACATATCCTCAAAGCAAAATAATATCAAGAGGGGATGAAATCTACCTGAAAGGTCCAGAAAAAGATGTAAACAAACTTGAGGGTTTGTTTGAGAAGCTTTTGAGCCATTTTGAAAAAACAGGAAAACTTACGTTGGATGCAGTTAAAAATTACATTGAAGGTGAAACTCAAACGATTGACGAGTTTTTAAACCAAAAAGACGTAATTGTACATGGTAATAGGGGACTAATTGTAAAAGCTAAAACACTTAATCAAAAGCGTTTAGTTGAAGCTTCCGAAAAATTTGATATCGTTTTTGCCATTGGACCTGCTGGAACAGGAAAAACATATACGGCAGTCGCCTTAGCAGTTAGAGCATTAAAAGATAAAAAAATCAAGAAAATAATCATAACAAGACCTGCTGTAGAGGCAGGTGAAAACCTTGGTTTTTTACCTGGCGATTTGAAAGAAAAGATTGATCCGTATTTAAGGCCAATTTATGATGCCTTGGAAGATATGGTTTCGAGCGAAAAACTAAAATTATATCTGGAAAAGAACACAATAGAGATTGCCCCTTTGGCGTATATGAGAGGTAGAACTTTAGACAATGCCTTTATCCTTTTAGACGAAGCCCAAAATACAACTCCAATGCAATTAAAGATGTTTTTGACGCGAATGGGTCCAGCATCGAAAATAATAGTAACAGGAGATAAATCGCAAGTTGATTTACCAAAAAATCAGAAATCTGGCTTGGAAGATGCTGAAAGAAAACTCAAAAACATCAAAGGAATTGAGTTTATTGAGCTTGATGGAAAAGACGTAGTTAGACACCCACTTGTTGTTCAAATATTGGAAGCCTATGAGAAAGCTGATCTTTAGCCTATTGTTTTTTAGTTTAATTGGAGCAAATGGACAAACGCTAAAAAAATGTGCGGTTAGAGACTTAAAAGACCCAAAATATGGTGTTAAATATTCTCCTTATTTTGCAAAAAAATCAGAAGTTTTTTTAAAAAATGGAGCAAATACCATTTTTGAAGAAAAATTACTTAGAATTCCTATTGTTGTTCATATCATTCATAATAATTCCTCTGGAACAATAGGAGGAAAAGAAAACGGCAACATTTCTGACGAACAAGTTTTCTCTCAAATAAAAGTACTTAATGAAGATTATAGGCGTCAATTCGGAACTTTAGGCTACAATACTTCACCAGTAGGCTCTGATATGAATATTGAGTTTTTTTTAGCCAATTTTGACCCTGATGGAAAACCTAGTTCTGGCATTAACAGGATTTATTCTCCCAAAGCTTCATTTGATGTTTTCAAGGATAATTTTAATTTATCCAACCTATCCTACTGGGATTCAAATCGATATCTGAATATTTGGGTAACATCTCTCAAAGATGACTTTTTAGGTTATGCAGAATTTCCGACAGGTGAATATGATGGATTAGAATTAGACGAAACCGATGAGAAAATTGATGGTGTCATGATTGACCATCACGCCTTTGGCAAAAAAATAGGTACTGCCAATAATGGTGTTTATACAGATGGCCGCACACTTACACACGAGATCGGCCATTGGTTAGGAGGATTAATTCATACTTGGGGTGACGACTACTGTGGAGATGATTTCTGCAATGATACGCCACCAACTGAATCTGCAAACCTGACAACTATTTGTGTTCCGAAATATTCAAATTGTAAAGGTCAGAAAACCCTAAACATGATAGAAAACTTCATGGATTACACTGTTGATAGTTGTATGAATATTTTTACGCAAGATCAAAAAAATAGAACCAGAGCTATTTTAGAAATAAGCAAAAGAAGAAAAAGACTGCTCACTTTTGCTGAATTTAATCTTCCTCAAACGGAGCAATTGGTGGTTAAAGTCCTTGAAAACCCTAGTTCAACAGACAATATACAGTTTCAGGTTTTATTAAATGCTTTCGGTGATTTCGATTACCAAATTTTTGATAATTTTGGAAGAAAAATTCTTTCAGAATCTTACACTGACACGCCAAGTCGACTTATTCAAATCTCTAAAAATTCATTAGGTAAAGGAATCTACCACCTCAAAGTCAAATCAGGCAATGAAATGATTTTCAAAAAACTAATTTCTCTTTAAAAACATTTAAGTTTTTTATCGAAACCAAATTTGATTAATTTTGAAATTATCTTTCTTTTTAATAACAATCAATGGAATTTGTAAAACCCGAAAAACCCAAATTTGACGATATTTTCATGAATTTGGCCATTGATTTGGCAAAAAGGTCCCACTGTATAAAAGCACAAGTAGGAGCAGTGTTGGTTAATGAAACTCGAATAATATCTATTGGATATAATGGTCCGCCTTCAGGAACACATAACTGTGACGAAGACTTTGGAGATGCCGGCTGTCCGAGAGATTCGAAGGGTAGTTGCTCATTAGCACTTCACGCCGAGCAAAATGCCATTTTATATGCTTCAAAAAACGGTGCAAAAGTTGAAGATTCTACACTTTATGTTACTTTATCTCCCTGTATCGCCTGTGCAAGAGTTATTTATTCAATGAAAATCAAGAAAGTATTTTTCTTGAATTCTTATGCCGAATATAAAGGAATTCCGAGTGATGAAGGCGTTGATTTTTTGAGGAAATTTGGAGTCGAAGTAGTTAAATATGAAATCTCATGAATTATTTAGCACATTTGTTTTTGTCTGGAAATAATGACGGGGTAATTTTAGGTAACCTTCTGGAGGATTTTGTCAAAGGAAATATCGAGAATAGTACTAATAGTATTTTGCCAAAGGATGTAAAAATGGGCCTTCAATTACACAGAACTATTGATACATTAACTGATACACACAAAGTGGTTAAAGAATGTAAAGAAGTTTTTTATCCAAATTTTGGCAAATATTCTCCAATTATTGTTGATGTTTTATTTGATCATTTTTTAATTAAAAACTGGTTGATTTTTACAGAAGAAGATTTTGAGCATTTTAGAAAAAGAGTATATAATTCTTTGAAAAACTACCAAGAGATTCAGCCAGAAATGCTCAAAGGAATGATCAACTCGATGATTGAACACGATTGGCTAAAAAATTATATAGAAAACTGGGGCTTAGAAAAAGCCTTCAAAAACCTAAATAACAAAATAAACAAATCAGAAATAGACCTTACATTGTCTTTGAAAGAATTTGAAGAAAATTATTATTTCTTAAATGAAAAATTCCTTGAGTTTTTTGAAGAATTAAAAAAAGTTTGCGATAATTTTTTGATAGACAACAAATTAAATGGCGAATAATAATACGCAAATAATAAATAAACTAGAGCAAAAAACGCTCAAACCCTTGTACTTTGTTCATGGAACAGAATCATTTTACATAGATTCATTCGTCCAGAAAATTATTGAGATTGCCATTCCCGATTTCGAAAAAGGATTTAATGAATATATTCTTTATGGCAAAGACATAACTACTGGCGATGTAATAAATTATGCCAGAAAGTTTCCAATGATGGCCGAAAAGCAGCTTATTGTAGTGAAAGAAGCTCACATGATTTCGGACTTAAACAATAAAGAAAATCAAGCACTTCTAGAGAATTACGCCAAAAATCCTTTGAATTCAACTATACTTGTTCTTAGTTTTGGAAAAGCACAAGACGAACGCAAAACTTGGATTAAAGCTTTTAACACACATGGCCAAATTCTGAACTTCAAGAAAATGTATGATTATGAAGTTCCTGATTTTATTCTTTCGCTTTGTTCTGATTTAAAACTTAAAATAAGCCCAAAAGCCGTTCAATTGTTAAATGAGCACATTGGCAACAATCTTCAAGCTATTCATAATGAAATTGATAAACTAAAAGTTAATCTTAAACCTGAGGAAGCAATAGATGCGAATACAATAGAAAAATATGTAGGCATCTCAAAAGATTACAATGTTTTTGAACTTCAAAAGGCCCTGATTGAGAAAAACCCTAAGAAAACCTATCAAATCATTAAATACTTTGGGGACAATACAAAAGACCACCCAATTACGCCAAACATAATCATATTGTATAATTTCTTCTCGAAAGTATTGTTGCTACAAGGTTTAAAAAATCATTCTGATGCTGATTTGGCAAAAATGATGGGGGTAAATGCTTATTTTCTGAAAGATTACAAAAAAGCTGCTTCTTTGTATCCAATAAGCCATTTGATGAATATTATTCATGCTTTGAAAATCGCAGACAAAAAATCAAAAGGTGTGGATGCGGGCTCTGTTTCTGAGGGTGAACTTTATCAAGACCTTATTTTCAGGATTTTATATTAATTTCTTTACCATTCTCAAGATTGATTCTTCTTTTGTATAATTCTCAATATCAGCTATTGACACCCATTTCAATTCATTGGTTTCATGATTTTGAATTAAAGAAACATTAGAATCTGCTTCAAACAAATATCTTACGTCAAAATGTTCATGTTCTGGGACATTTTTGTGTTCTGGTATGGTATGAATATCCAAATCAAAAATCTTATTGCTTGGATTGGCAATTTTTAAACCCGTTTCCTCCCAAACTTCAGTGAGAGCAACTTCAACCGTGTTTGTATTTCCATCACAATGCCCACCAGGTTGTAACCATTTGTCTAGTTTTTTATGATGCAATAGAAGAACTTTTGAAGTATTAGGATCAAATACGAAAGCAGATGCAGTTATATGTCCTATTAATAGCGTCCTTTCAAAACAATTATCATTTTCTTCAATAAAAGAAATAAAACGTTCTTTTATCGCAATTTCATTCTCAAAAACGCATACAAAACTCCTAATTTCCTCCAATAACTCCATATTATCATTCCCAAATAGCAATACCATTTGGCTTTAAACCTACATTTATTTTATTTATTACTTTTTTAGTATTTACATCTATTAACTGTGCGGTATTACTCTTTTGATTAATTACAATTACTTGAGATAAACTATTGATAAAGCCAATTTGATGTGGCTCATTATCTGTTTCGATTTCATTTTTTAATTTCCAAGCATCACCAGTTTTTTCAAATACCTTTAATTTATTGATTCTTGGGGCACATATCCAAAGTTCATTGGTCATTGAATTAAATATAGTAAATCCTGGTACAAAATCTAGATCAACAAAATCTACAACCTTAAAAGTGTCTAAATCAATAATATTTATGGTCTTTTGATTTCCATTTTCAACGAAAACAATATTCTGAGCCCAACCAGGCCATACATTGGTTGGGAAAGGGTCTATTTTAATTTCTTTAATGACTTCTTTACTTTCAGTGTTAATAACAGTTAAGAATGAAGTTTCGCCGCAAGCAACTAGAGCTAATTGCCCATTTTTAGCAAAAATAACCTCCGATGGATCAGGGCCAACTGGTATTTCTTTAATCAAATTATAATTTTCTGAATTGTAGATTGCTATTTTTCCCGAATGTGAAACCAAACTTGTCCAAATCTCTTTTCCATCTAAAGAAAAAATGGCATTATGATTTGCAAAAGAAACAGGAAAGCTACCTTCCGTTTTGTTTCCTTTTACGTCAATAACTGCAACGTTACCCAGAACATTTGCACCATGTAAACCATTATGCCCATTTGAAAAATCATACTCAGGTAAGGCTATTGACAATTTACTTTTGTCTGCTGAGAAATATATATGGTGAGCAAAAGTGTTGCCTTGATTTTCAATAAAAAATCTAGATTTTTCTGTAAAACCCTTAGTGTCAATCACAGAAATGCTATTTTCAGCACCATTTAATATCAAAGCTGAACCTTTTGTAAAGTAAATAGGCTGCTCAACATCGCTTTTTTTGCATGAAAATGAAATAAGAAAAATAAAAAGGATTGAATATTTCATAAAAAAAACGTTGTTCGTTTAAGAACAACGTTTAAAATTATATTTTAATACATTGAATTTCTATTTCGAAATTATAGCTAAGACTATTTTTGTAATTGCATTATAAACAATGCCAAAAAAACTTCTTAGAAAACTTTTTTGATTATCATCCTTTAACTCAACATCATTAGCCTCTACCAATGGTTTGGCTAAACATTGCTGTATTTTAACTGTTGATTTAGAGTTAACAACCAAAGTATTACATTCCTTATTCTGCTTTACGGAAGCATTCGGATTACTGATAATTCCGAAACTAGTCAATGAAAAACTAGCAATAAATAAGAACAAAACCAATGTAAATCTTTTCATCTGATGTTTTTTTTATCAAAAATAATACTAACTGATCAAAATTCAAAAGGAAATTAAGAGATTTTTCCGACCATTTCTTCAGGTTTAACCCATTCATCAAATTCTTCCCCAGTTAAATATCCTAAAGAAATTGCGGTTTCTTTTAAAGTACTTCCATTTTTATGAGCTGTTTGAGCTATTTCTGCCGCTTTATAATAACCAATTTTTGTATTTAAGGCAGTTACAAGCATCAATGAATTGTTAACATGTTTTTGGATATTATCATACAATGGCTCTATGCCTACTGCACATTTATCATTAAAAGAAACACAAACATCACCAATCAACCTAGCTGAGTGCAAAAAGTTATAAATCATCATTGGCTTGAAAACATTCAACTCAAAATGGCCATTTGAACCACCAATATTGATTGCAACGTCATTTCCTAAAATTTGAGCTGCAGCCATAGTCATTGCTTCACATTGCGTTGGATTTACTTTTCCAGGCATTATTGAAGAACCCGGCTCATTATCAGGAATATGAATCTCCCCAATACCAGATCTAGGCCCTGATGACAACATTCTGATATCATTTCCTATTTTCATCATGCTGACAGCCATAGTTTTTAGAGCACCATGTGCTTCTACAATCGCATCATGTGCTGCTAAGGCTTCAAATTTATTTTCTGCAGTTACAAAAGGTAATCCCGTCAATTTAGCAATTTGACCAGCAACATTTTCAGAATATCCATCCGGTGTATTTATTCCAGTACCAACAGCCGTACCGCCCAAAGCCAATTCAGACAAATGGCTTAAAGAATTTTTTATTGATTTTAAACCATGATTAAGTTGAGCAACATAACCTGAGAATTCTTGGCCAAGGGTTAGTGGAGTGGCATCCATAAAGTGCGTACGACCAATTTTCACCACATGCATAAACGCCTTAGACTTTGCTGCCAAAGTATCTCTAAGCTTTTCAATTCCTGGAATAGTGGTCTCCATTAGCATCTTATAAGCAGCGATATGCATGGCAGTGGGGAAGGTGTCATTTGATGACTGGGACTTATTTACATCGTCATTTGGATGCAAAAACTTCGCTTTATCGGTCAATTCGCCACCTTTTAACACATGTCCTCTATAAGCAATAACTTCGTTACAGTTCATATTAGATTGTGTACCTGAGCCAGTTTGCCAAACTACCAAAGGAAATTGATCATCGAGTTTTCCAGCTAAAATCTCATCACAAACAACACCAATAAGTTTTGCTTTTTCTTCATCTAATACACCAGCTTCTAAATTTGCCAAGGCTGCCCCTTTTTTAAGATAAGCAAATGCTTTTATAATCTCTTTAGGCATTTTGTTTATGTCTTGGGCAATCTTAAAGTTCTCAATTGACCTCTGGGTTTGAGCACCCCAATATACATCCGAAGGGACTTGAACTTCCCCCATAGTATCCTTTTCTATTCTATATTCCATATTTCTTTTTTTTTTACAAATTTAAATCTCAATCGGCTAATATCAAACTTAGAATTATACAATTTATTCGGCCGTTTTCCTTGTATTATCTTTAAAAAACAAAATAAACAAAACCAAAACTGCTGCAGCAATATATGCAGGAACCATCCATACGCCTGTCCAATTATGTGTTACTACTCCATCAACCTCTGAACTATAAGCAGTTAGCACTTTTCCTGATAAAAACGATCCAATTCCCATACCAACTCCATAGGTAGCAAAAGTTATTAAACCTTGAGCAGAGTTTTTGATTTTTTCACCAGCTTTGTTATCCGTGTATATTTGGCCAGTTACAAAGAAGAAATCATAACAAACGCCGTGTAACAATATTGCTATATATAAAATCCATTCTGAAGAAATACCATCGCCATAACCAAAACATACGAATCTGATAATCCATGCTACAAGTCCAACAATCAACATTTTCTTAATGCCAAACTTTTGTAATGCAAAAGGAATCAATAGCATAAAACCTACTTCTGAAACTTGGCCAAGCGACATTTTATTTTCAACATTTGTCATATTCGATTCCGTCAATGATAAATTGCCATGAGCATAATAAAAAGCTAAAGGAATACACACCAAAACAGAAGAAATAAAGAAAATCAGAAAAGAACGGTCTTTGAATAAAACAAAAGCATCGGTTCCTAAGATTTGACCAATAGTGGCTTTACCTGTTGCTTTTGGAGGCGTATTGGGCAAAGTAAAAGCGAAAACTGCCCACGCAATAGATGTAAACATGGCGATTTGAAAAATGTCAACTTTGTCGCCAATTCCATAAAATCCGATAATATTCGTAACAACAATCCAAGCAATTGTACCAAAAACTCTAATGACTGGAAATTCTTTTCCTGGATCTTTCATTTGGTTCATGGCTATAGCACTAGAAAGAGCCAAGTTTGGAGCGAAAGTCAGCGTGTAGGCTAAAATATACCAGAAAAATGTATCTGCTGATTGGTTTTTAATTAGGAAAAATAAGATTCCAGCTCCTAACAAATTCAAAACGCCCATTACTTTTTGAGCTGAAAAATACCTGTCAGCAATCATTCCTATAAAAAACGGAGCAATAATGGAAGCAATAGAAAAAGTGGCATATGCATTGCCTATTTGGTCTCCAGAGGCTTTTAAAGTGGTAAACATGTATTTTCCCATTTGTCCATACCAAGCTCCCCAAGTAAAAAACATCAAAAACATCATCAACACAAGTTGAATCCTAACGGTCATTTTCATATAATAATAGGGTTTTATTGTTTTGTTTAATACACAAAAAAAGCATTTTTTTAATCGCTAAAAAATCATTTTGCCAATTATTTGCTGAAAAAAACTTTAATTTTGCACTATGAAATACTTTATAGAAGTTGCCTATTTAGGTACAAATTTTCATGGATGGCAAATTCAACCTCGAGAGAACAGTATTCAAGGTGATTTAGAAGCTGCTTTGAGCTTAATTTTAGGAGAAAAAATCACTATAATGGGTAGCAGTAGGACGGATACAGGTGTCCATGCGATGCAGCAATTTGCTCATTTTAATACTTCTCATAAAATAAAAGACCCTATTAGTCTGAAAAATCGATTGAATGGATATTTACATTCAGATATTTCTATAAAACAGTTTTATCTAGTTTCTCCCACAAGCCATTCTAGATTTGATGCACTCACTAGAAAGTATATTTATAGAATTATAGAAACAAAAGATCCTTTTGTTCATGGTTTTGCGGCCTTATATTTCAAAAATCTTTCTTTGGATTTGCTAAACGAGGCTTCAAAAATTTTATTAAAACATACAGATTTTAAGAGTTTCAGCAGAGTAAAAACCAATGTTAGAACTTTTGAATGCCAAATCGAGGAAGTTTTTTGGGTAAAAAATGGAAACGTAATTGAGTTTCATATCAAAGCGAATAGGTTTTTAAGAGGAATGGTTCGGGCTATTGTCGGTACATTATTAGATGTTAGTATAAGAAAAATATCAATACCGGATTTCGAAAACATCATTTTAGCCAAAGATAGAAACAAGGCAGGAATTGCAGCTAAACCGGAAGGCCTGACCCTAGAACAAGTAAATTACCCTGAAAATTATTTTGAAATGGAGTTTACCATTGAAAAAGCTTTAGAAAAAGATAGTGAAATTGTAAAAGGACTTTTTATAAAATACCAAGAAAACCTAGGCATTTCGCTTTGCTTTCAAAATTTTGATGAAGAACTTGAGCGATTCAACGAGATTTATGGTGAACCATACGGAAGAATCCTATTAGCCAAAGACAGAGGTAAGCCGGTTGGTATAATTGCCCTAAAAAAATTGGGTGAAGGTATCTGCGAAATGAAAAGGCTTTTTGTTTTACCTGAATATCAAGGTTATGGTCTTGGAAGAAAACTCGCAGAAAAACTCCTTGAAATAGCAAAAAGCTTGGGTTATATAACTATGAAGTTAGATACTTTAGAAAGACTGAATTCAGCTGTTGGATTGTATAAAAGTTTAGATTTTAAAGTTACAAAACCCTACAATTATAACCCAGAAGAGGATATTATTTATTTTGAGAAGGAATTATGAAGGCTGAAATAGGTTTAGATTTAATAAAAGCAAAAAATATTTTAGAATCAGGTGATTTGGTTGGAATACCTACAGAAACCGTATATGGTTTGGCAGCAAATGCATTAGATCCACTAGCAGTTAGTAAAATATTTGAGGCGAAAAATAGGCCTAAATTTGACCCATTAATAGTACATCTTTCAGAAATAGAACAATTTGATCTTTATTCTAAAAACTTCCCAAAAGAACTTTTTATAATTGCTGAAAAATTCTGTCCCGGTCCAATTACATTTTTAGTTGAGAAAAAATCTATTATTCCTGATTTAACCACTTCTGGATTAGAAAAAGTTGCACTTAGAATCCCAAATCACCCACTGACATTAGAATTATTAAAATCTCTTGACTTTCCGTTGGCTGCTCCAAGTGCCAATCCTTTTGGATATGTTTCACCGACTTCTGCCCAACATGTATTTGACCAATTAGGCGAAAAAATTCCTTATATTCTTGATGGAGGATCTTCAAAAGTAGGTTTGGAGTCAACTATTATTGGGATGGAAAATGAAGAACTAGTTATTTACAGAAAGGGTGGATTAGCCATTGAAGATCTGCAATCAGTTTTTTCAGGTGAAATAAGGATAAAAGACCATTCAAGTTCTAATCCTCAAGCTCCAGGTATGCTTTCGAAACATTATTCACCCAATAAAAGGATGGAATTGTGGGATAAAACAGACCAATTTCGGGAATTTGGAAATAAAAAAATCGGTTTTTTAGGATTTTCAAAAAAACTTGAAGGAATAGAAAACCAATTTATTCTTTCTGAAAAAGAAGACCTAAACGAAGCTGCATTTAGACTCTTTGAAGGACTTAGGTATTTGGACAAACTTCCAATCGAAAAGATTTACATTGAATTAGTCCCTGAAAAAGGGCTTGGTATTGCGATTAATGATAGATTAAGAAGATCTGTTGCCAAATCTTAATCTTCCAAAACTAAGATTTCAATCCTTCTATTCTTTGCCTTATTTTCGTCAGTATCGTTTGCTACCAAAGGTTCAGAAGACCCTTTTCCTAAAGTTGTCATTCTTTCTGGACTTATCCCTTTATTAAACAAGTAATTTGCAACCACCTTAGCTCTAAATTCTGATAAGCGTTGATTAAGTCTTTGATCTGAACCTTCATTGTCGGTATGACCCACTATCTCTACTTGAAAATTTGGATTTGTCTTCAAATAATTTACTATTTCGTCCAATTTTACTTCTGCTCCACTTACAAGCGTTGTTTTACTTTTTTCAAAATTTACACCTTCCAAAGGATATTTAACACCTTTCTTTAATTCAACGATGGCAACAACCTCTTTTGCCACTTCGACTTTCGGAGCCTCAGGAATCGTTTCTTTTTTTGGCGTTTCAATTTTAGCAATAGGTTTTTCAACTACAGGCTCAATTTTCATTTCAGGCTCTTTTTTCTTTGGTTTAAGTGTCAAAACATACTCCATTGTCTCAGGATTAGCTTGGCTCAGCATAAATGCGGTACTAAACGGTTCGAAATCATCAGACTCTACTTGTATTAAATAAGAACCTTCAGGATTAATTTCTCCCATAAAACCACCTTTTGCCTCATCAAAAGCTAATTTTTCGGAATCATTTTTTTGTTTGTTTTTAATTTTTGCAACAAAACTTTTCGAATTTACAGCCCTTAAGTCGTTATTGATTTTGAAGAAAACTTCATATTTTTCCTTCATTAATGGAATTACAAATTCATTTTCTTTGGCCTCTCTTTTGTCAATTATTTTAGAAAGGTTGGTATAGCCTACTTTGTTTAATTCAATCTTATAATTGTTTGCAGTTGACATTGATGCCTTTATTCTATCTCCTTCTTTTTCATTTTTGATCTCAACTTCGTCCACTAATAATTTAAAATCAACATTGATATCTTTTTTTGTAAAACCGTCAATAAATTTAAAATAGTAAGTTTTGATATCAAATGGCGAAAGATTTATTACGATATCACTTTTAGAAATATTTAGCTGCTCTCTCAGATTTGTATAATTTTTGGCAGAGAGCTCATAAGAATAAGAATATTTAAGTTTTGGATTAATTTTATCGGTTTTAAACAAAGAATTTTTACTATCAAAGCTCAGAGCTATAGCTTTCGAAGTATTCTCAAAAACTCTAATTCTAGCATCTTTAATAGGTAATAAAGTCTGAGAATCGATAATTTGGATTGTATAAGAGGCCAATGAATCAACTTGGAGTTTTTTCATATATACTTGAACCGACCTATCAAAACCAATATTTGCAGTATAATCAAAATATCCTGTAGCTGATACTTCAAAGAAATGCTTTTTTTCTACATCTAAGTTTACTGTTTTCTCATTTTTCAAAGCCTTCCCTTGTATTTCCCTCGATTGCTCATTGAAAACCTTGATCATTGCATTATTGATAGGGTTTTTGGTTTCAATATCATATACTTTTATTACATATTCATTGGAGCCTTTTTTTAGTCTTAATGTATAAAAAGTATTGCCAGCAGACATAGACTTAATATTAAAAGTCCCAGTTCTGTTGATATAGCCTTTGGCTTTAGATTCAATCGTATAAGTTCCCTTTTCTTCAGGAATAAAAGTATATGGAGTTTTTGACATTGTGATCACTTTAAACTTTTTGCCAGTCGGACTAACAATCTCGATTTCCAAACCCATTCTTTCATTGGTTTCGTCATCATAAATATCAATTTGTAGGCTTGAGTTAGGACTTAAACCGAACTTTTTTGAAGAGCCATCTAGCGTAAAAGGTTCTTTTAAATCTGTAAAACCTTCTGATTTTGTCGATAAAATATAATCTTCATTTCGATTTGCTATAAAGGCAATTTTTCCATCAACTATTTTACCTTCAAATACTTTTTGGCCAGTTAGAACGTGAGTTACAGAGGCTATTCCAGAGTTTACTTTGCTATTAGTAGATTTATCAAAAATTTCAACTTCTTGTTTCAATCGATTTTTAACCAATTCAATCACAAGACTTTGAATCTTCGAATCTGCCGAAATATCCAAATCCAGTTCTCGAGCATCATTTAAATATCCCGTGGCAGTTGTATAAATTGAATATTTTCCTTTTTGCTCGTAGAAATAGTTAGCTTGAGGGCTTTGTTCGTTAATTGATAATTTATTTTTTCTAGAAAAAAACACAATGAATAGTTCAGAAGCTACAGGATCTTTGGTTTCTGCGTCAATAGTTCGAATTACCAATCCACCAGAAGGCTTAGGATTGAGTTGCATTTCGAGCATATCTCCGTCTAAAACATTATTTGTTTCAAATACCTTTTGCTCCTCATAAAAACCCACAGCCGAAGCGATAACTTTAATACTTTTACCTTCCGGAACTTCATAATAGCTCTCTTTTTTGTTGGAAGTCGGTTTGATTTCTTTTCCACTAGGTTCCATGAACACTTTTATTTGAAAATCAGACATTATCTGATTTCCATCAAAACTATTTACCAAGACCATATAAATTTTTATATTTCCTGGAGTTTTTGCCAAAACTGTTTGAAAGATTCCAATTAATATAAAAACTAAAAACACAAAACTTCTCCTCATCAAATTACCTTATTATCTTTGTTCTTTTAATTCCAAACGAATATAAAACTTTCTTATTGGTGATATACTCCTCAAATTTTTTGCCATGTTTAGCATATTTCGCAGGTATTTTACAAGAACCCGAAATAAAAATAAATATTGGAGAGCAATATCGGAAACAATCTTACCGAACTCGAGCATATATTTTAGGGCCGCACCAAGTCGAAACCTTAAACATTCCTGTTTTAAATGCTCCAAATAACGAAATAATAAAAGAAATACAAATAGATAACAGAACAAGTTGGCAAAGGTCACATTTTAAAACTATCTCAAATTGTTACAAAAAAAGTACCTATTTTGAGTTTTATGAATATCTGTTTGAGCCCTTATTTATCAAGACTTTTTCACACTTAATCGACTTTAATCACGAATCTCTGTCAATATGTCTTAAAATATTAAAAATAAACAAGACAATTTGTCAAGGTGAATTTTCGTATTTTGAGAATAAAAACGATTTTATTAGCTTTAATGCAAAGAATAGACTCGAATTACCTGACTATTTTGTTTCAAGGCCTTATTTTCAAAATTTTGGCAATAAGTTTGAGCAAAACCTTAGCATAATAGATCTTCTTTTTTCGAAAGGACCAGAAAGCGTGGATTTGTTAAAAAGTTCAATTAAATCTATAAATTGAACAATGTGTCTAAAAATATTGTTAATTCGTATAAAAAAAGGAGATTAAATGGAACCCAAGTTTTCACAAAGAGTAAAAGAAGTTATCTCTCTTGCCCGTGAAGAGGCATTGAGATTGGGACACGATTATATCGGGACAGAACATCTAATCTTAGGTATGATTCGTGAAGGAGAAGGTTTGGGTTTAGAGCTAATTCAGAAAGCAGGTTTAAATCCTGAAGAATTAAGAACTTCTATTGAAAACTCAACTAGAGGCACTGCGACAAACACAATAAAAAATCTTTCTAACATCCCCTTGACAAGACAATCAGAGAAAGTCCTAAAAATCACCCATTTGGAGGCAAAAATCTTCAAATCTGATGTTATAGGCACTGAGCATTTGCTTTTGGCGGTATTACGCGATGATGACAATCTAGGTTGTCAGATATTGAACCGTTACAGAATCAATTACAAGTTAATAAAAGAAATGTTGGAATATCAGTTGACTGGACAAGAACCTTCTATGGACAGCTCAGATACTGACGATGACGACAAAAACTTCGGTGGGGGTGGTTTCAGCGGACAAAGAGCTGATACGAAATCTGGAGAAAAATCTAGAACGCCAATTTTGGATAATTTCGGAAGAGATTTAACCAAAATGGCTGAAATAGGAAAGCTTGACCCGATAGTGGGTAGAGAAAAAGAAATAGAAAGAGTAGCACAGATACTTTCTAGAAGAAAAAAGAACAATCCTATATTGATTGGTGAGCCTGGTGTTGGTAAAACAGCCATTGCAGAAGGTTTAGCACTTAGAATTGCTCAAAAGAAAGTATCAAGAGTGTTGTTTGGCAAAAGAGTTGTAACCTTAGACCTAGCGTCATTGGTTGCTGGAACCAAATACAGAGGACAATTTGAGGAAAGAATGAAAGCAGTAATGCTTGAAATTGAGAAAAACCCTCAAATTATTCTGTTTATTGATGAAATACACACCATAGTAGGTGCCGGAGGAGCGAGCGGTTCATTGGATGCTTCTAATATGTTCAAGCCAGCTTTGGCAAGAGGAGATATTCAATGTGTAGGAGCAACTACGCTAGACGAATACCGTCAATATATTGAAAAAGACGGAGCATTGGCAAGAAGATTTCAAATGGTAATGGTAGATGCAACATCTATTGACGAGACTATAGAAATCTTAAACAATATCAAGACCAAATACGAAGATCATCACAATGTGACGTATTCTGACGAGGCTATAGTTTCAGCAGTAAAATATTCTGAAAGATATATAACAGATAGATTTTTGCCTGATAAAGCTATTGACGTAATAGACGAAGTAGGAGCAAGGGTACATATCAAGAACATAAATGTTCCACAAGAGGTTTTGGATTTAGAAGAAGCCGTTGAGGAAATTAAGCTTGAGAAAAACCGAGTTGTTAAAAGTCAAAGGTATGAAGAGGCGGCACAGTTGAGAGACCGTGAGAAAAAGCTTTTGGAACAACTTGAAAACGCGAAACAAGCTTGGGAAGAAGAGTCTAAAACTTTGAGACATGTAGTAACCGAAGACCATGTGGGTGAGGTTATAGCTATGATGACGGGAATACCTGTTAGAAAAGTAAACATGAACGAAAGTGATAAAATCCTTAAAATGGGAGATTCGCTTCGTGGAAGAATAGTAGGACAAGATGCTGCTGTTGAGAAGCTTGTGAAAGCTATTCAAAGAACTAGAGTAGGTCTTAAAGATCCAAATAAACCAATTGGTACGTTTATCTTCTTAGGACCAACTGGCGTAGGTAAAACGGAACTTGCTAAAACCTTGACGGAGTATCTGTTTGACAAAGAAGATGCTTTGATAAGAATAGATATGAGCGAATACATGGAGAAATTCAGTATTTCTCGTTTGGTAGGAGCTCCTCCAGGATATGTTGGTTATGAAGAAGGTGGTCAATTGACCGAAAAAGTTCGTAGAAAGCCGTATTCTGTTGTGCTGTTAGATGAAATCGAAAAAGCTCACCCAGATGTTTTCAATATTCTTTTACAAGTATTAGATGATGGAATTCTTACGGATAGCTTAGGCAGAAGAGTTGATTTTAGAAATACGATTATCATCATGACTTCTAACATTGGTGTTAGAGACTTGAAGGACTTTGGTTCGGGAATTGGGTTTGCGACCAAATCAAGAGTTGAGAACCAAGATGATATGATAAAATCAACTATTCAAAATGCATTGAAAAAGACTTTCTCTCCGGAGTTTTTAAATAGATTGGATGATGTTATTGTGTTTAATTCATTGGCGAGAGAAGATTTGCATAAAATCATTGATATTTCCCTGAAAAAACTCTTCAAAAGGATCTCTAATATTGGCTATTCAATGGAATTGACCGAAAAAGCCAAAGATTTCTTAGCGGAAAAAGGATATGATCAACAATATGGAGCTAGACCATTGAACAGGGCTATCCAAAAATATGTTGAAGATCCATTGGCTGAGGAAATCCTAAAAGGTAGCATGAGTGAAGGAGATGTGATTTTGGTAGACCATGAAGACAGCGAAGAAACGCTGAAATTCACAAAAAAACCAAAAGAAGAAGCGATTGAACAATAATTTCAAATATTAATTAGATAGCACGAGAAGAAATTCTCGTGCTTTTTTTGTTTATGAAAAAACTACTTTTCTTATTTTTATTTATTACATCAAGCGTCTGGGCTCAAACTTTATCAGACCAATCCAGGGTATCTCTTTTAACAATCTCACCAGGTGAAGAATTGTATTCAACTTTTGGACATAGTGCTATTAGAATTGTAGATCCTCAACTCGGAATCGATGTAAACTTCAATTATGGAACTTTTAACTTCAATGCACCAAATTTCTATATTAAATTTTTAAGAGGCCAATTACCTTATCAAATCTCTGCTCATGATTTTTATCTTGAGATGAATTATTGGGCAAACCAAGAAAATAGAGGCGTAAAAGAGCAAGGGCTAAATCTTACTTTAAGCCAAAAACAAAAGGTTTTCGATTTCCTTCAAAATAACCTTTTACCTGAAAACAGGGAATACAATTATAAATTTTTCACGGATAATTGCTCAACTAGACTCAGGGATGTATTCCAACAAGCTTGCGGCGATAGTTTAGTTTTTGACAAACAATTAAAGCCTGACAGTACTTTTAGACAGTGGATAGACAAGTATGCCATCAATAACAATAAACCTTGGGCTGACTTTGCTATGGATTTGGCAATAGGCGTTCCATCTGATAGAAAAACGGGCTGGAGCGATGCAATGTTTTTACCAGACAATTTGATGTTTGCTGCTAACAAAGCTAAAATTTTAAAAAATGGAGCGTATCAGCCTTTTGTTTTGGGTGAAAGAGATTTGAATTATATTAACCCTATTATTAAGGAAAAAACAGTCACTCCATTCGTGATTTTTAGCATTTTCTTTTTCATTATAGCTGGATATACATTTTGGCAGTTTCGCAAAAAAAGTAAATTCGTATTGTTTGACAAAGTTTTCTTTACCATTTTAGGTATTTCGGGTTGGATATTGTTTTTATTGTGGTTCTTCACAGATCATGGCGTTACTGAGAAAAACTTCAACTTAGTTTGGGCTTTCCCATTGTTATTTCCAATTGCTTTTTTTATAAAAAATCAAAAAATAGCAAAACCCTTATTTTTGTTTTATGGAATAATAAATATCCTTCTTTTGCTTTTATGGAAAGTAATTCCTCAGGAAATTTCCATCGCATTGATTCCCATAATTTTAACAATTCTAATACGTATAGCTTTCATTCTAAAAAATATTTATGGATTTAAATCTAATTCTTGAAAAAGTAAAAATCATAGCTCTTCAGGCAGGAGAATTTATTGAAAACGAAGCCTTTAAATTCAAGACCAACGCAATTGAATACAAAGATGTTAACAATGTTGTATCTTATGTAGATAAAGAAGCCGAAACTATGATAGTTGCGGGTCTTAGAAGCATTGATGAAAAAATTGGATTCATAACAGAAGAAGGGACGGCTGAAACCGACGACATAAATGGTTTAAATTGGATAATCGACCCTTTAGATGGCACGGCCAATTTTGTGCATGGATTACCTCATTATTCTGTAAGCTTAGCTTTGGCAGATGGAAAAGACGTTTTAGTTGGCGTAGTTTATAATATTTGTACCAAAGATATTTTCTGGGCTACAAAAAACGGCGGAGCTTTTAAAAATGGTCAGGCAATAAGTGTTTCAAATAATGAAACTTTTGGACAAAGTCTATTTGCAACGGGATTTCCATATTATAAATTCGAAGAAATGGAAAAATACATCCATATTCTCGAATCTTTGATGCAGAAAACACATGGATTGAGAAGGTTCGGCTCGGCTGCATTGGATTTGGCTTATGTAGCTGCCGGAATGTACGACGGCTTTTTCGAATATAATCTTAACTCATGGGATATGGCCGCAGGTGTACTTTTGGTGACCGAAGCAGGAGGGAAGGTAAGTGATTTTTCGGGAGGAGACAATTATCTTTTTGGAGGAGATATTATAGCAGGTGGACCTGTACAAACAGAACTTTTAAAAGAAATAAAACGTTTTTGGTATTAAATAAGCAATCAAACTATGGAAAATCTAAAATACCCAATTGGCAAATTTGACAATACGAAGGAATACCCTTACGAGTCTTTAAGTGAAGCTATAAATTACTTAGAAGATTTTCCAAAGATGCTTAGGGAATTGACCAGTGACCTTCCAGATGACATTTTAGATACACCTTATCGTCCAGATGGTTGGACCGCTCGCCAAGTTGTGCATCATGTGGCAGACTCGCACGCAAATATGTATATCCGAGTAAAATGTGCTTTAACAGAGGTAAATCCCACAATAAAAGGCTATTCTGAAAGCGATTGGGCTAAATTGCCAGATTCAAAATTGCCGATTGAGAGTTCTTTGAAAATAATAGAAGGTCTGCATGAAAGATTGGTTTTTCTTTTCAGAGACATGAAACAAGAAGATTTTGAAAAGACTTTCTACCACAATGGTTACCAAAGGACTTATATCCTTAGAAATGTGATTGCCTTATACAGATGGCATTCTGAACATCATTTAGAACACATAAAATTGGTATTGAACTAATGAAAATCTTATTAGAAAATATTTTTATTCTGATTGTATTTGGTTTAGCTATCAAATACCTCTTCAGTCTATTCTTTAAGAAAAAACCAACAGGAGAATGCGGAACTTGCTCAAGTGGCTCTTGCTCATCATGTCCTTCAGCTTCGGCTTTTTCTAAAGATAAGTAGCTTCTTCTATTAGCTCATCTGATGCTTTTTTGCCAAGATATTTGTCTATGGCATAGTGAATCAGATAAATTACTGGCGTCATCAAAATGGCTATAAAAAACTTGTAAACATAGTTTACAGAGCCTACAGCTATTATTTGGCTAAATTTCCAATTGCCGAAAAGATAAAAAGCAATAAAAATTACTACAAAGCTATCTATCATTTGCGAAACTACTGTTGAGCCTGTTGAACGTAGCCAAATGTGTTTGTTCGAAGTCATTTGACGAATTTTTCTAAATATTAAGGCATCCAACATTTGGCCCAAAAGAAAAGCAATCACACTTCCTATTATTATGCCCATGCCTTGGCGTAGAATTATCCCGAAAGCATTGTTGATATTTAGCGAATTGCCTTGTTTGTCTACACTATTTACATCTAACCAAAACTGGGCCGGAGGAAGCGAAGCTGCTCCATACAATAAGAAAAAGGTGTAAACGATTAATACAGTAGTAAGATAAGAGATGATTTTCACGCCTTTTACGCCAAAATATTCATTAATGATATCAGATATTATGAAAACAATGGGCCAATTCAAGACTCCTGCCGTCATATTGAAATCTAGTTTGTAGCCTAAAAGGTCTATTTGAGCAGGATTTAGACCTAAGGTGGCCTCTAAAGAGAATATTTTTGCTCCAATTATTTCGGCGACTATTGCATTGGTTATGAATATTCCACATAGAATTATGAAGAGTATTTGCTTTTTATTGGCTGTAAATGTCATTATAGGGTATAATTTTAAATTATATACTAAAGTTCAGGGTTAAATTGCTCAGTAAATTATAAACTTTGTGTGCCTTGCCAGGCAGGCTTACTTTTTTGCGGATCGCCGCACCGTTGAAAAAAAGTAACAAAAAAAACACTTTTTGAACCGCAGCGGCGGACCGCAATGATCCTCTGTGAAATTTTGGATTCACATTTTCCCAATTTATTAACCTAATCTGCCAAAAATTTCACAACGGACGGTTCAAAAAATATAAGGAACAATTAGTAATTATTTTGAAAAAGTCAAATGTTTATATTCAATATTTTAAGGATCATTTTTTTTATCATTTGATTAGTAGGATTTTACATTTTATCCAATACAATAGCTATAAATGGTAAGGATAAAAGAATCCATATAACAAACTTCCAACTCAAACTATCTTTCCATCTTTTAATTCAATAATCCTATCGGAACGCTCGGCTAGGGATGGATTATGTGTTACAATAACAAAAGAGCAACCGAAATTGTTTCTCAATTCAAAAAACAAAGAATGCAGTTCTTCAGCATTTTTAGTGTCTAGATTACCGCTTGGCTCGTCTGCAAAAACATATTTTGGCGAATTTATCAATGCTCTTGCTACTGCTACTCTCTGCTGCTCGCCACCCGACATTTCTGAGGGTAGGTGCTCAGCTCGATGGCTGATTTTTAATGCATCCAAAAGTATATCCGCTTTTTCTTCGGTTTCTTTTTTGCTCTTTTTTCCTACCCAGGCCGGCAAACAAATGTTTTCTTTGGCCGTGAGCTCAGCCATAAGATTATGAAATTGAAAAATAAATCCAATATTTTCGTTTCTTACTTTAGCTAAGGCCTTGTTGTCCAATTGGCTCAACTCTATTTTATCCAAAAAAATATGACCAGAATCTGCTTTATCCAATGTACCTAAAATGTGTAAAAGCGTGCTTTTGCCTGCACCCGATGCCCCAACTATCGAAACTATCTCCGAAGGCTGTATTTCGAGCGAAATGTCCTTTAAAACCTCTATTGAGCCATATTTCTTAAAAATATTCTTTCCTTCCAGCATATTGTTTTCTTTATTTCTTTGCGTATTTTTTATAAATAAATTTTTATAAAGTCTAATAATTTGCTAATTTGGCAAAAAATTAGAAAAGTTCAATTTTTATTTAATAAATTATGAATATTCACGAGTACCAAGGTAAAGAAATTTTATCAAAATACGGTGTAAGAATACAACAAGGAATTGTTGCTAACACTGTAGAAGAGGCCGTAGCTGGCTATCAGCAAATCGCTGAAAGGACAAATTCGAAGTTTGCTGTAGTAAAATCTCAGATACATGCAGGAGGTAGAGGAAAAGGAAAGATTGTAGGTACAGAACAAAGAGGTGTGCAATTGGCCAAGTCGGCAGATGATATTTCGACTATCGCTACCAATTTGCTTGGAAACACGCTTGTGACGATTCAAACTGGTCCTGAAGGTAAAGTAGTGAACAAAGTCTTGATTGCAGAAGACGTGTACTATCCTGGTGCTTCTGAGCCTAAAGAATACTATGTATCTATTTTGTTAGATAGAGGTAGAGCTTGCAACGTAATCATGGCCTCTACTGAAGGTGGAATGGACATTGAGGAAGTTGCAGAACATACACCAGAGAAAATCATTAAAGAGTGGATTGACCCACGTGTTGGTTTGCAAGGTTTTCAGGCTAGAAAAGTGGCTTATAAATTGGGTCTAACTGGTACTGCCAACAAGGAAATGGTGAATTTCTTGATATCGCTTTACAATGCCTACGAAGATACGGACTCATCGATGTTTGAAATCAACCCTGTGTTGAAAACTTCTGACGATAAAATATTGGCTGTAGATGCCAAAGTAAATTTAGATGATAACGCTCTTTTCAGACATAAAGACTTGGCTGCCCTTAGAGACAAAGCTGAGGAAGATCCTACAGAAGTTGAAGCTTCTGAAAGCGACCTAAACTATGTAAAATTAGACGGAAACGTAGGTTGCATGGTTAACGGAGCTGGACTAGCGATGGCTACGATGGACATCATCAAATTGTATGGTGGAGAACCCGCTAACTTCCTTGACGTAGGTGGTGGTGCAAACGCCGTAACGGTAGAAGCTGGATTTAGATTGATATTGAAAGACCCGAACGTAAAAGCAATCTTCGTGAATATTTTCGGAGGAATTGTACGTTGCGACAGGGTGGCTGCAGGTATAGTAGAAGCTTACAAATCGATTGGAGAAATACCAGTTCCGATTATCGTAAGACTACAAGGAACCAACGCCGAAGAAGGTTCAAAAATCATAAACGAATCAGGCCTAAAAGTATACTCTGCGGTATTGTTGAAAGATGCTGCTGAATTGATTACCAAGGTTTTGGCGTAAGGATTTTAAATTTCTAAATAGTAAAAAAGCAGCTGGAAGGCTGCTTTTTTTTGGAAGGTTCTCTGATTTTTTTAAGTACCAAGAGGTTTTTATTCATTTTAACAAATTGTATTTTGAAAATATTCAACTTATTACTTTTTATTTTTATTTATAACATTAATTCAATAGCTCAAAATAATATATCGTATTTCAAATTGGAGAATTCGAAAAATAACGAATATGATTATATTAAGATTGATAGTTTAATTTCTATAAAAGGTGTTACTTTCAAAGATCTTATAAGTCATTTTACTGGTATCCATAAGAATAGATTAGAAACCAAAAATATACCTGAAAACAAAAAATATGATATTGAATATTTTGGACCAAACGAGGGATCTTCAAAAGATTTCAACAATTTATTGAAAAAAGAAATTTTAGAAATACTAAATTATTCGGAGACTGAATATTTAAAAGATATCATTGGTTATGAAGTAACTTCAATTGATACTCTTTTTTTAATAAAGTCTTTTTTGGAACCAAATTCAAAAAGTATTGTAACCTATATATCTGATGAACATATTTTTGATATTCAACATTATACTATTCAGCGGCTATTTACATTATTGACGAATAAACAATTTCCTTTTGTCATATTTAGTAATTCTAAAATCGAAGGTTATTATGATTTCAAGATAAGGAATATTCCAAATGAAGGAACGTTTGCGGATTTAGAGAAACATGGAATAAAATTGACTAAAATACTGAAAAAAGTACCTCATTATTACTATCAAAAAAAATAGTAATCACTTTAAACCATTTTTAATCAATTGTAATTTAAAAAAATCACACCGCTATTTAAGAAATTTGCAGAACAACTTCGGAGCTAGATAAAGAGGATTTTCAATCCGAAAAATAAATTCTTTTGCTTTTCAAATTCTTTTTTCAGAACTTGGTTTGCAGATTTGGTAAGCGACAATTAGGCAGAGCAGTTTCTATGTTTTTTAGTTCTTAGAATATATTATAACGGGTAACTTTTTATCGGTGTTGGTGTTCAATTTTGCTTTGTCTTTAATAAAGGAGCATATAAAGACTTTATTTTAAAAAAATAAATCTAAAATTACTCTAAAACCATCATAATGCTGGTGGTAGGAAAATAAAAAAATAATAATTATGGATATTTACCATAGAATATGGTTAGAATTATCACAAGCTAAGAAAAATGAAATTTTTGCTTCACTTTTAGCTATGCGACAAAGGAAATATCTAAATTGGTTTAATATTTTTATTATAGCCACTTCAACCACAGGTGCTATGAGTTGGAAAGTTTGGGATATTGCACCAGTTATAGCATCTGCAATAATAGCAATTTCTTCTTTATTGAAGCAAATGCAAAACAATATAATTTTTGATGAAGATAAAATCTCAAAATTAATTGCTATACAAAACTTTTATTCTGAATATTATAATAAACTTGAAAGATTATTTTATAATTATTACAATAATAAAATTACAGAATTTGAATCTGCTGAAAAGTTTTATGAAATAAAAGATTCGGAATCTGAAATAAATCAAACTGTGAATGAAACTATTATAGAACATCCGAAAAAAATCACGGAGCAATCTGAAAGGGAAATGCAAAATTATCTAACAAATCTTTTTAACTCTTAATAAAAATATGGCTAAAAATAATCCAAACTCAAACCCACCACCTAAACCAATTCCTTTAAAAGAGAGCGATCGAGGTAATCAAAGAAGTAATAATATGCCAAGAGCTACTCCACCACCTATTCCACCAAAAAAGAATTAATTTTTCTCAGCTTTCGAGATTTTCAGTAGGACAATCCAGAAGCAAGATAAAAAGGATTTCTACTCCGAAAAATAAATTCTTTTGCTTTTAAATATCTTTTTTAAGAAATTGTAATTCAAATTAGGTGAGTGACTTTTAGGCACAGAAGTTTATAGGTTTTTTAGTCCTTAGCCCTCAATATACCGGGAAGTTTTTTTACAGTATTGGCACTAATTTCTTTTATCTCCAACACAAAGTGTTTTTTAAATAATTGGTAATAAGTTAATTAAAAAAAATCACTAAATTGCTATCATTTTGTTGGTTGAAGGAATCATAAACAAAAAATGAAAACTTATTTTTTTGAACTAATCCCAAAATTACAAAGATTTTCTCAAAAACTTGACTACCTGACTAAGTTGACGAATCAGCATTGAGTTGTTGTAGACACGGCTTCAAGTTTTAAGATTGTATATATATTCAGGTCAGGGAATGAATTACTCATTTCTCAAAATGGAAGGGTAGAAAAAGCTAAATGGGAATATTTAGGAAATAATTCTTTGCTTATTGATAAAAATGAAGGGAGTTATCTATTTAAACATGGTTTTCTTGATGAGAATGTTTTAGCGTTAAAAATTGATAGTAAAGAAGAATACGCTTTTTTAGTCAATGAAAATAAATATGACGGAGAGTTGTGTTCACTTGATAAAATTGCCGATTTTTTAACTAAAAGATATTTAGACCCAAATGCCCAAAACATTTTAAAAGATACTATTGGCATTTCAATTGACAATCAAACACAAATTGAAAGTTCATACAACATACGGTGGCTTAACACCGATAAAGGAAAACTTGAAATTAGAACCAAACATAGTGCAGGATATGCTTCTGGAGACTTTGTATATCTCAACGGAGAAATAGCTCAAGATGGGAAATATGTTGAGGGTTGGCCAGCATGGTTGAATTATGTTACTGTAAAGGACGGAAAATTAAAATAGATAATTTATGTTATACTACCAAAATTGTATTACAGCTTTTAATTCAGAGGCATATTCGAAGGGTAAAATTCGCTGGATTTTAGTTTTTCAAATTCACATTAATCGGGGCACTCGGTATAAAAAGCGTCCAAAGTTCATAAATTTCAATGAAAGCAAGTAAGTACCTATTAATCAATTAATTAAATCAAAATCTACTCCAAAAGCAAATTGCTTGCGGCCATAGGAAATTTTTAAACATTAAAATATGAAGACACTTATTAAGTTATTGCTTCTCACAATTTCAATTTCACTTTCAAGTTGTGGTAACGGAGATTCTCAAAAGACAGAAAGTACAATTGAAAAACCTATTTTAGAAGTAAAAACAGTTTTAAATATGTCCGTTTCTGAGCTTGAAAATGTCCTTGGCAAAATTACTAAAAAAGAAAAAGTAAAAGGTTATCCTTGTGAAAATGCAAATTGTGAAAGAGTTTTTTTTGAGAAAGAGAAATATGAAATAATATTCAAAGAAGGAAAAATTGATAGAATTACTATAAATGATACTCAGAATTTATCAACTGATGAAAATGCAATTACAAAATTAGGATTACCAAAGACAACTCCATCCTTTATGAATTCAGGAACGGTTGTTAGATATTCCTCAATAGAAGGAATCCATGAAATTAATTTTAACACTAATTTTATTTACATCATAGTTAATTCAACAAAATGAATCGAATATATATTTTCGTATTTATCCTCCATTTTTCATGTTCTTCAAATCCAACACAATCAAATAATGATTCTGTTTCAGAATCTAATGATAAACATTCAAAACTAATCTCCAAAAAAGAGTTTAAAAATTGGCCTTTTACAGTAGAAAGTGGTATTCTCCGGTGTGAAAGCGGTATTTATATAACCTTTGAGGCAAATGGCAAAATTTACGGAGTAAACGGAGCTGAGGGAACAAATAATAAAGTCAATGATATAGAAGAAATTTGGGCAATTGATGAAAAACAAAAAAAAGAGCTTATGGATGTAGGAGTAGCTGAGAAAAACGCAACGACTCGAATTAATATTGGTGAAGTTTTAGATTTTGGGCAAACATTATGTAAGTAATGAAAATAAAAAACAAGTATTATATCCTCAGGAGAGAAATTCAAAGCGAAGTCTTAAGGCGTTGATTCCTTTAATTTTTAAGGAAATTATCAAATTTTCGTCTCTTCACCATATTCCACAGAACAATGTCGAAGCTAGATGAATAGGATTTTCAATACGTCCTATCCCTAAATTCCAATAAAAACAAATTATATTTGTTAAAACCTAACCTTTCGTTTTTTAAAAGCAATGGAAAATCATCCTCACGAAAAAAGCAATTGGATTCAAGAATTATCAAATCAAAGTTGGAACCTCGAACTGGTGGTTTCGGGAGCTGCTATTTTCTCTACCTCTTTTCTACCCGAACTCACCGATAGTGCCATAGCGAGCTATTATCAAAACTACCAGATAAGCAGTGACTTATATAGCCAGGTATTACCCACGCTTGCGTATAGTTTCGGAAAGGCCTCTGCGTATTTATTGATATCTTCTTTTATAGTACATTTTATTTTTCGTGCTTTTTGGATTGCATTGGTGGGTCTAAGAGCGGCATTCCCTCAAGGAATCAACTTCGACAACCTTCCGAACACCACCAAAGAAATGGCAGAAATGTACAAAGAGAAGTTTGACTCCTTAGATGGTTTTATTGTGCGGTTAGACAAGCTCTGTAGTCAGATTTTCTCTATAGCTTTCGTGTTGGTTTTGTTTAGTATCATGATGGCCTTGCTTTACATTTTGGGTTTTGTGGCCACAATTGGTTTTAAAACCTATCTACCGTCGCTTTACGAAATAACAAAGCCTGTATTTTTAGGACTATTAGGGGTACTTTGGCTGTTTTCTATGCTAATTATGGCGGCTGGTTACACAGAAAAATATAGGGAGCATCCCATCATCAGAAAACTATATAAAGCTACTGTCGAAAAAAGCACATTTCTGTATATGGGCATGTATAAGCCCATTCAATATATCAATTTTACGTTTGGCTCCAATATGCCTCACAAAAAATACTTCAAGTCCGTGATGGTCATTGGTTTTATTTTCTTTACCCTCTCTATTGGCATTTATACAACCAAATTATTCGAGCACGCTGGAATTTCTATGATGGAATCTCGGAATTTCTTTTCCTCCGGATCGCCTGAGTACCAAATAAATTCGAGTTTTTATGATAACCAGCGAGCCGAAAATGATGAAATGCCTGAAGCAAGTATCCAATCTGATGTCATCCAAGAGCCTTTTCTGAAGCTTTTTATCAATTATTCTAAAGTTCTGGATGAAGATTTATCCAAAATATGCAAAGAGCCTGTGCTAGCCGATAGTCTTAAAAACTCACAAAAAAGACCAATAAAAGACAAGGCAAGGCTGGAATGCTTGGGAGAATACTTTCAAATTTCTCTTAACGACTCTACGATGAATTCCAACGAGTTTTTCTTTGAAAAAACTGATCGAGCCAAAGGTATAAAAATCTATCTAAATACCGAAAAATGCAAGATTGGCCGCAACACGCTCTACATAAAAACACTAGAGATTGATAGTTTACCCAAAAAAGTTTGGGGTGATTATGTGGCTATACCTTTTTGGTATTTCGACAAGAAATGAAGGATTAGTGAATAATGATAGTTTTACCATTTTCCGAATTACTATGATTGCTTATCTAGTGATTGTTTCTATCCAATTTCTAATCAATATTTAACATTTTTAAAACTCTAAGTATAAAGAATATACCAAATTTCACATTCTTAAAGCCTGAAAACACTACACTGTTTAATTTTATTCTAACTATCCTCAAACTCAACCATAGAGTAAAAACCACCATCCATAGATAGAATAAGTGTAATTGTAGAATACTGATTATCAATCACTAAACCTTTGGACAATCCATAGGTCAAAGAACCAAATAATCAATTAAAAACAATTACATCATGAAAAATTTAGCGAAATCATTTATTATTATTTTAGGATTAGGTTTAATCAGTTTTCAGTCAAACGCCACCGAAAAACAAAATCTTTCTGAGCAAAACAGCGTAACCAACGAAAACCCTTGGGAAGTTTTTAAAGAAACCATCTACAACTACAAAACTTCGAATGTAAAGTTTCTTTACACAAATGTTGCCGATCAAGAGGCATTTTTAGAAGCTGCAGACACAATGAAACAAAAAATTTCAGAAAGAGCTGACGAACACGCTAAACAAAAATTAAACAGGATAGAGCAAACCATAACCATGTTTAAATTCCTTTGGGAAGTTAAAGACGATATCCAAAACCAAGCAGAAAACTTTGAGATAATTGAAGCTCCGGAAGTACAATAATAAACTTTAAGAAGAAAACTGGCAGATATCAAATTTGTCGGTTTTTTTATTTTTAAGAATCCATACTTAAAACACTATTGGCTTAAACTGAATATCAACTCTTCGGTTTCTAGCTCTGCCTTCCCAAGTGTTGTTGTCATAAAGAGGATCATCGAAGGCGAAGTCTTTGTATCTGATTTTTTCTTGTGGGATATCCATCTTTTTTAATAAATCTATTGCCGACTGGCTTCTCATTCTGCTGAGATATTCATTAAACTCTCGGCCACCGACAGGATCCGTATGACTCATAATGTTTATCTCGTAATATTCCAGATTTTTGATACTTTTGACCAAGTCTTCCAATTGTTGGGCTTGATTTTTATCTACGTAATAGCTCCCTCCACCAAAATAAATGCTTTTAACAATTTCTTTCATTTCTTGGGAGAAAGAACTGCCCCAGGAAAAACACAAAATAGCTAAAAGAGTTTTCATGATTTTATTGGATTAAAAGGTCAGATAGAATAACAACCCAAAAATATCAGATTTGTTTGATTTACAGAATATTATCTACAAATATTATAATTCAAATTCTTCCAAAACTTGCCATTTTTCTCCTTCTTCTTGCTCAATTAAGCTGATTTTATTGAAAAGTATTTGGCTTGGAAATTTTACAGCTTCTATCTCATGAAATATTACATCTGTACATTCAGAGTTTCGAGGATGCATTAAAGTAATATGAGGCTCGTGATTTCTTGGATTTGGTGTAATACCTGCTAAAATCTTTCTTCTTAAACCATGAAATTCTTTGTTTTTACCTATGGAAGGTAATAAAACTCCGTTATTTTCAGAAAACCTTTTTACCAATCCAAAATTTATAAAAAATGGTTTTTGATACAAGTTTTTTAAATTCAAGCTAATCTTTTCAAAGTCTAATATCTCATCTTCTCTGCATAATGTCACATGGGACTTTATAAGTTCGTATTGCAGTGGATTATATTTTTGCCTTATGATTTCTATTTCACTAGCGTTTTTGTCAGATACAAATAAGGTCAGTTGCCTTCTTTTCATAATTGGGTTTAAAAAAATAAAAAACTTTAAAAATCTTACTAAAACAGTATAATGTGTGTAAAAAAAATTGAAGCTTTTATTTAACAATTTCTTCTTTTAATAATTCAGCATGCGACCTGCTTATTCTATGGCCAGCTTCGGGTATAAATATAAATGTTTTTGTGGAATCCGAAGGCAATTTCTTTTTAGCATATTCAAAATTTTCAGTTGTCACCACCCAATCTTTCCCTCCATACATAACCACGGTAGGTATTGTTATTTTTCCCCAAATATCCTCCATTGCCCGTAGTTCTTTCACATGGTCGTATTTTTCATCGGTGGCGGTGACAAATCTATTGGGAATAAACCAACGTAAAACTGGCCATTTCCCATATTTTGTAAACTTAAAGAATTTTTCATTGTCAGGGTCTATGGCTGGAGCCATCATTATCAACTTTGCATATTTTTCAGGATTTTTTGCTACCATATAGGCTCCAATAGGTGCACCATAGCTTCTAGTTACAATTATTGGTTTTTTGTCAGACAAGTTTAGTTCAAAAGTTTTTTCTAAAAGTTGGGCTTGCTTTTCTATAGAGACTTTTTTATGCTTTTTCTTGTAATATGAAAATCCATAGCCCGGTCTATCTGGTGCCAATAAATGATATTTGGAATGATAAAATGTGTCGTCTAATTGTTTTCGGTATCCTTCCCATCTACCAGGTGCACCATGAATAAACAATATAGGTTGTAAAGTATCTAAACCAAAAGTGGCCGTAAATAACTTATAATCAAGCCCTTTTTGAACTTTGTAATTAGGCTTAAAACCTAAAGTGTCATAGTGTTGCTTTATCTCTTTCTCAGTTACAATGTATTTTTTAAAACAAGAACTAAGAAAAAAAGAGAAGGCTATTAAAATAAGGAATTTAAACTTCATATTTATCCAATCATTATTAATAAAAACAGTCTATTTCTATTAAAGTTTAAAAACAAGAAAAATATGCAAGCCTAATTCAAATAAAAAATTACTGGCATCCGACAAAAATATATTTTATAAACAAATCGGTCTTGAATGGCCATTCAAGATACTTTTATTATCTTGGGTGAAAAGACCCCCTATATACTTTTGTGTCGGCTGCCGCCTGGGGACTAGCCGTCCGCCCTTATTTTTTTTCAAAAAAAACGAATCGGAGTGGCGTACCACCAAAAAAACAGCACGGCTGCGGCCGACCGTCCACAAACTCACGCACTCAAAATTCTCTTAATCAGTAATTTATGTTAGTAATTTTTTCGAAAGAGAATTTTGATTGCGTTCAAACAGTGCTGGCTGATATAATGAACCACATTTATTTATTTTTACTCGGATACTAGTATTAAAAAATTAGAAAAACAGAAATGATAACGTTTATAAATCCAACCTTTTGATAGCATCTACAGCATAATTTACGGCACGAGCTGTTAAAGCCATAAAAGTCAAGGATGGATTCTGATTTCCGATAGAGGTCATCGCAGCACCGTCTGTTACGAAAACATTTTGACAGCTATGTATTTGATTCCATTCGTTCAATATGGATGTTTTGGGGTCTTTTCCCATTCTGGCACCGCCCATTTCGTGTATATCCAAACCGGGGTTTTGATGACTATCAAACATATTGATATTTGTACAGCCAGCTATATTCAGCATTTCTTCTGCTGTAGCCATAAAGTCTTTGGTCATTTTCCAATCATTCTCATCATAATCTACATTTATGGCCAATTGAGGTATTCCCCAAGCGTCTTCTTTATCTGAAAGCCTCACAAAATTACTCTCTTTAGGTATAGATTCCCCTTGCATCTGGATATATATGCCCCATTCTCCTGGTTTTGTCTTATCAGATTTGAACTCAGCTCCGAATTCCTCATTTGAAGGTATCCCTTGCGACCTAGCCGCAGAAAAAGCCACCATATAGCCCCTTTGATAGTCCATTTCTTGTTTGTGCAAGTTTCTAAAGTTGGGCATAAAAGCTGAAGTTGGCCTTCTTCCAAAATAATATTGATCTTCAAAACCCTCATATTTGGCAGAACCCTGCCCACGATATTGATGAAATGCTATATATTTTCCAAGTACACCAGAATCATTACCCAATCCATCAGGAAATCTCGAAGATTTAGAATTTAGCAAAATCAAATTGCTATTTAAACATGCCGCATTAAGGAAAATTACCTTGGCATAAAATTCAAACTCTTCTTTGGTATTTGTATCAATTACTTTTACTCCTTTGGCTTTTTGCGTTTTTTCATCGTAAATAATGGAATGAACGACAGAAAAAGGCCTCATCGTTAAATTTCCTGTTTTTGCCGCCCAAGGCAAAGTGGAAGAATTTGAGGAAAAATATGCACCATAAGGACATCCTCTATAGCATAAATGCCTAGCCTGACATTGTCCTCGACCTTGTTCTAGATGTTGTTTCGTAGGTTCAGTAAGGTGTGCACAGCGGCCAATAATTACTTTTCGATCTTTAAAGTATGACTCGATTCGCCCTTTAACGTGTTTTTCAACACAGTTTAGTTCCCAAGGAGGCAGGAATTCCCCATCTGGAAGTGTGTCAATACCGTCTTTATTTCCGCTTATTCCTACAAATCGCTCCACATGACTGTACCAAGGAGCAATATCTTTGTACCGAATAGGCCAATCTACAGCAAAACCGTCTCTAGCTGGCCCATCAAACTCAGCATCTGACCAACGCTGTGTTTGTCGAGCCCAAATCAATGATTTTCCGCCGACTTGGTATCCACGAATCCAGTCAAAGGGCTTTTCTTGGACGTATGGATGTTCGTTGTCTTTTACAAAAAAATGTTGGGTGGCTTCCTCATAAGCATAGCATTTATTGACAATTGGATTTTCCATCTTATCCAACAAAGTTTCTCGTCCTCGGTGTTGAAAATCCCAAGGATTGGCCATCGCGGTAGGGTAGTCTTCGATGTGTTTTACATCACGGCCTCTTTCTAGAACCAAGGTTTTTAAGCCTTTTTCACAAAGTTCTTTGGCAGCCCAACCACCCGAAATACCCGAGCCGACAACAATTGCATCGTAGGTATTATTTTCCTTAGCATCAATATTAAAATTCGCCATATTTTGTTAGGTATTTTTCTTCCATTTCCCGCATCAATTTAACATCTGCTGGTTTTTTATCCAAATATCCACATAAATGCAACAAACCATGGGCCATAACTCTACAAAGCTCTGTTTCAAATTCGACCTGAAATTTTCCAGAATTCTCAGCCACTCGGTCTACACTTATAAAAATATCTCCCTCGATTTCAGTCTCTTTTTCAGAATTATCAAAAGTGATAATATCAGTATACGTATCGTGATTGAGGTATTCAATATTCATTTTCAGCAGTTCCTCATCTGATAAAAATACGTAATTCAGCTCTTTTAGTTTAAAACCCTGTTCCTTAGCTAAGTCTTTTAACCAATCCTTTTTCTTTCTAATGTCCGAAATTTTAAATTTTTCTACTTCTATATTAAAACTGATCATATATATCTATTAAAAAACAACAAATAAATAATTCCTGTAAAATTTCCCGTTAAAAACCCGAACAAAACTTCATTAATTGAATGTCTTGAGAGCTTGAGCCTTGACCATGCATTTAAAAAACCAAAGAAAAATAAACCAATGGCTATTTCCGCATTTAAAGGATAAAATATAAATGCAAATAGAAAGGTAAAGCTAGTATGTAAGGAAACTTTAATTTTTTGATTTATTAAAAAACACAAAATGATGTGGAATAAAAATGCAGAAACGAGCAACTTGCCTTTAAGACCTAAATCCAAGACCCAAAATAAAATACTTAATATCGAAAAAACGAAAATCAACAATTTATAAACCCCATTTCGTTTTTCTTGATCCGAAACATCGTAATTGCCAAACTTTTTGTTTCTTACATTGATAAAAACGTAAATACTTACTGGTAAGGCAACTGCCATTATAAAAAGCAAGGGAAAATACTTCTGATTTTCGGGTACATTACCCGAAAAATTGAGATATATCCCAAAAAATATGGCTATCGACAAGGGATTTCCTATGGCTGAAACTAACTTAGCAAAGGTATTCAATAAGAAAGGAGGTTATTCTAATCCAAAAATATGCATATTTTTGCAATTGAAATAAAAAATAGAGCAATTAATGAAAATAGCCGCAATAGATATAGGTTCCAATGCTGCCCGCATGCAAATCTCCTCTGTACTGAATGATGAAGGCAGAATTTCGTTCAAAAAAGTGGAATATGTAAGGTTTGCTTTGCGTCTTGGTCATGATGTTTTTACTTCTGGAAGAATAGAAAACGAAAGTGAAGCAAGAATAAAAAAATTGCTTTTGGTTTATAAATTATTGATGGAATTACACCAAGTAGATGCCTATTTAATATGTGCTACTTCTGCCCTTAGAGAAGCAGAAAATGGCCTAAATATTTGCGAAAGAGTTAAGTTAGAACTTGGAATGGACATTCATCTAATTTCGGGTGAAAAGGAAGCCGAAATGATCAACAACGTGATTGTTAATGAATTAGAAGATAATCAAGTATATTTACACATTGATGTTGGCGGTGGAAGTACAGAGCTAAACCTTTACAATGGAAAAATAAAAGAAACATCACAGTCTTTCAAAATTGGTTCTGTGAGACTTATGGAAGGAAAAGTAGCAAAAGACATCTGGAAAAAAATGAACACTTGGATCCAAGATAATGTGCATAACAGAAAAGATGTGATAGCTATAGGAACTGGAGGCAATATTTCGAAATTGTTTGAGTTTGTAGAAAAAGATGAAAAAGGTATGGCGACTTTAGAACAACTTGATGTAGCATTAAAATACCTGAGCAAGTTTACGATTGAAGAAAAAATAAATAAACTGAAAATGAATCCAGATAGGGCAGATGTAATAGAATATGCTTCAGAAATTTATTTTTCAGCTATGAAATGGGCCAGATCTACCAAAATGTTTGTGCCTGATTTAGGATTAAAAGACGGAATAATGCTAGAAGTATATCAAAATTTATGATGCGAAAATTTACAGTATTTCTTCTATTAAATTTATTATCTGTCTCAGGTAAATCACTTTATGCACAAGACTTTTTTAAGTTTTCGGGTAACATAAAGAATTTCGATGAGGATGCTATTTCCTTTACTCTTTATAAAAACTGGGTAGAAGAACCTACAGATTTACAGTTGAAATTAGATAAAAAAGGAAATTTTGTTGTAGAGTTTCCATTAGAAGAAATAGCCTATTGCGACATAAATATTGGTGATGAAGGTTTTTATTTATGGAAAATAGAACCGAAAGACAACATAATTTTGAATGCTGATTTTAATGCATTCCAAGAAACATTTAAAATATCTGGCGAAGGCTCAGAAAAATGGCTTTATCTTTTAGCCCAAAAAAAAGCATTTGAAACTGACAAAGACTGGGACTTTGAACTTGAAAACCTCAAAAAAGTAAGTAAAAAAGGGTATTTCGACCTAACAAACTATCTTATTACAGAACAAATCAATCTGCTCAACAAATACAAACAAAATCTCTCAGAGGATTTTTATTCCTTACAAAGAGCAGATATTTATGGCAAATACAGTGCTTTGGAGTTAAGTTTCTTGAATTTTCACCATATTTTTAACGAAGAAGAATTCAAACGTTTTTCATTGAAAACCTTCAACGGTAAAACACAGAGCAAATCCTATGATTTTGGCCATTTTGTGGAAGCTTTAATTGAAAATCATAATGTGATTGGAAAGAAATATGACCAATCCATAATGCTAGAATATGAATCTATTATGGCCTACTTTTCTCCACTGGACCTTGTTGACAAACAATTGATAGAAAGAATTTTAGCGAATAAAATATCCTTGTATTTGGACAATTTTGGAGCTACTGAAGAAACAAAACTTTTGGTAGGTTCTTTTAAAAATTTCTCGAAAAACAAAATTTATATAAATGTATTGCTGGATAAATTAAGCAAACTTCAAAATCTCAGAGAAGGCAAGGAAGCAAAGCAATTTATCTTGCCTGACGAAAAAGGCAATCTTGTTGCATTGAAAGACTTTAAAGGGAAAAACCTTGTTTTGGGTTTTTATGCCACTTGGTGCGGTCCATGCATAGAAGACATGCAAAGTATGCGGATAGTTGACAATTATTTTAAAAATGAAAACGACCTTATTTTTGTTTTTATAAATCTAGATAATCCAAGCGAATTTGCTAGGTTTTTAAAAGAAGAACCGCATTTCGGTACACATCTTTCAGGTTTTGGGAATAAAGACCTAAAAAGCAATTATTTAACAGAAATTTTACCTAACTATTTCTTGATTGATAAAACTGGCACAATTATTTCAGAGAGATTAGATGAACCTTCTACAGACGAAGGTAGATCTCTGATTAATCATATTGAAAGCTTGCTTTATAAAAAATGAAAAAATTAGTTTATCCCTTCATTTTAGCCTTCCTCTTTTTTTCTTGTAAAAAGAATAGTATTCCTAAAACTTCGAATGTAAATAAAGTTCTAGTAGAAAAATGTTACGTTTATGTTGGAACTCCCTACCAATTTGGCGGAGCTTCAAAGTCTGGAATGGATTGCTCAGGTTTGATTTTTACGGCATTTAAAGAAGTTGGGAAGGACATTCCAAGGGTATCGTACAAGCAAGCTGAATATTTTGAAGAAATAAAAAAAGATGACATAAATGTTGGTGATTTGATCTATTTCAAGGTCAAAAGTAGCCGAATAAACCATACTGGTATTATTTCACGAATTGAAAATAAGGACGAAATCTATTTTTTGCATGCTTCAACTTCTTTGGGAGTTAGAGAAGATAATTTGCTTTCTAAGTATTGGATGCCTAAATTTGTAAAGGCCACTAGACCAAGCATCTGATTTTTTCGTTATTATTTTAAAATTGTCCGAAATATGCTTAAAAGCATCACTTTAGGTTGTATTTTATTACTTTTTACTTCAAGTCTTTTCGGACAAACACAATATTTCGGGCAAAATAAACCACGAAATAAAACCAATAAATTCAAAGTTCTTCAAAGTACACATTTTCAGCTTTACAATTATTTAGAAAAACCTGAAGTAGCTACAGAATTCTTAAAAAATAGCGAAAACTGGTATAAACTGCATCAAGAGGTATTCAAATTGGCATTTATTAAACCAAATCCAATATTGCTTTACAATACCCATCCCGATTTTCAAGAAACAACGAGCATTGGAGGCGAAATAGGAGAAGGAACAGGTGGTGTAACTGAAGGCCTAAGAACTCGAGTAGTTATGCCGCTAATGTTTACAAAAAGGCAGACAGATCATGTTTTAGGCCATGAATTAGTCCATGCCTTCCAATACCAAACCATGAACTATGGAAGCGACTCCACTACATTGGCCAATATTCAGAACCTTCCCTTGTTTATGGTAGAAGGACTCGCAGAATATATGTCTTTAGGCAGAAAAGACCCGCATACAGCTATGTGGATGCGTGATGCAGTACTGAACAATGATATTCCGAGCATAAAAGACATGGTTACCAAACAATATAAATACTTTCCTTATCGCTGGGGTCAGATGTTTTGGGCTTATGTAACTGCTCAATATGGGGATGATATTATTCGTCCGCTATTCAAAGAAACCGCTATTTATGGAATAGAAAATGCTTTTATTAGAGCATTTAAAATGGATACAGACGCATTTTCTGAAAAATTCAAAAAAGACTTGGTTCAATATTACACAGCCCAAAAGGCAGGAAAGGAAATAGAAATCAGAGGGAATCTTTTGGGAAATACAAAAAAAGGTGATGATATGAATATTTCGCCTGCTTTAAGTCCTGATGGAAAGTATGTAGCCTATATTTCCTCAAAAAATGTCATTTCTTTGGATATATATATTGCAGATGTTGAAACAGGTAAAACTATCAGGAAAATTGAGAGCGGAACTCTTGGAGCACATGTGGATTCATATAGTTTTATAGAAACATCAGGTACTTGGTCGCATGACAGTAGGAAATTCGCAATTGTTATTCAGACCAAAGGCAAAAATAAACTATTGGTAATTGACGTCATAAACGGAGAAAAAAAGGAATTTTCTCCAAAAAACATAGAGGCATTTAC
Source organism: Lacihabitans sp. LS3-19 (assembly GCF_024343575.1). GTDB lineage: Bacteria > Bacteroidota > Bacteroidia > Cytophagales > Spirosomataceae > Leadbetterella. Next base: position 263,964 of record NZ_RJUA01000120.1, read on the forward strand.
AAACCCAGCATGGTCTCCAGATGGCAATAAAATCGTGATTTCGGGAATAAATCAAGGCCAAACTGATTTATATCTTTTTGATATTAAATCACAAGAAGTAATTAATATTACAAATGATGAGTATTCTGATATTCAGCCTTGTTGGTCTCCAGATGCTAAGAAAATATACTTTGTAAGTGACAGAGGTGGAAAAGGCATTAGACTTGAAAAAGAAAATTTTCAGATTTCGGAATTAAATTTAGAAACAGGTAAAACCAAAACAATCAGTCTGTTTGAGAATACTGACAATATGAATCCTCAAATGAGCCCCGATGGATTTGGTTTGTATTTCATTTCTTCTCCAAATGGATTTAAAGATCTTTATAAGTACAATATTTCTTCTGGAAAAATCACTAAACTAAGCAATTATTTCACTGGCATAAGCGGAATTACGATGTATTCGCCAGCGTTTTCTGTTGCAAGTCAAACAGGAGAAATTGCCTACAATTACTTCAATAAGGGAGATTATAATATTGTAATAGCAAATGAGACTCATTTTTTAAACCAAGAAGTTTCTAAAAATCCTGAAGCTGATGCTGGTATATTGGCACCAGGAAAAATCATGATTGGAATGGATATCGTCCAACAAAACCTTGATAAAACCTGGATGCATCCAAGTGCTGAAAAGGTTAAAACAGAGAATCAATCTTTCAAACCCAACTTTAAGTTGGAATATTTGGCAAATTCAGGCATGGGCTTGAGCAGTAGCAGATTCGGCACTGGTATGGGAGGCGGAATAACAGCCCTTTTTAGTGATATGTTGAATAACAACCAGCTAATGGGCACAATTGCATTAAATGGCGGGCTACAAAACTTTGGAGGTCAGGCGTTTTATTTAAATCAAAAACACCCTATTCAATTCGGCGTTTCGGTTTCGCATATTCCCTACAGCTTTGTTGGTCAAACAGATATTTACCCAAAGGATACTTTGGGTAGAAGAAACAATCTTGATTATTATAATGGTGAAATTGTACAAAAAGTGGTCAATTTGTATGTTGACCAGTTTTCAACTTTTGTATTTAAGCCTTTTAGCAAGAGTACCAGAATGGAACTTGGTTTTTCACAGAATTGGTATTACTATGGGGTAAATGGCTATCCTTCTTCAGGAGAATTTGGACTAAGTTCTGATGGAAATGTTTATGATTATAATGTAGCAGAATATGGAAAACAAATAAAGCTAAAAGCCAAAGATTTAGGATTGAAAGGTTTTAATCTAACACAAATTTATGCTGCATTGGTAGGGGATAAGACCACTTTTGGCACTGTCGCACCATTAAATGGTTACAGGTATAGACTAGAAATGGCAAAATATATAGGTAGCACGAGTTATAATTCGATTTTGGCTGATTTTAGAAAATATAAATATCTAAAACCAATTACCATTGCGGGGAGGTTTTTGTATGAAGGTAGGCTAAATCCTAAAAACCTTGAATTATTAAACCAAATAAATCCACTTTATATGGGATATCCATGGTACATGCACGGTTTTTATGGAAGGGCTTTAACAAAGCAGATAGGATACATTACCCAAGCAAATCTACAAGGGGAACAAATGGCCGTGGCGAATTTTGAAATACGCTTACCTTTTACAGGACCCAAAAAACTAGCTTTGATTCCATTGGAGTTTATCCCGTCTGATCTTAATTTCTTCTTTGATGGTGGTTTGGTGTGGTCAAAACAGCGAAAAATAGGCGAATCTTACAATTTTGAGTCATTTGGGTCAAATGCCATCAATTTCAAAACTTCTCCTATTTATACAACAGGAATGAGTTTGAGAATAAATGTTTTAGGATATTTGATAGTAGAGCCTTATGTTGCTTTGCCAATATATAATGGGCAAAAGCAATCTGTTATATCTGGTTTTAATTTTATGATTGCAGGTTGGTAAATCCTTTGAAATGTAAATTTGTCCGTCTATATTTGCAAGCGATTCGGGGATGTAGCTCAGTTGGCTAGAGTACTTGACTGGCAGTCAAGGGGTCGTGGGTTCGAGCCCCATCTTCTCCACAAAAAAACCTTGTAGAATTATTCTGCAAGGTTTTTTAGTTTTAAAATCCGGAATATTATTTGGTGTATTTCGACAAACTTTCCATTAAAGCTTTATTTTCTTCCTTTGTTCCAATTGAAATCCTCAAGCAATCGTCGCAAAGTGCAACATTTGTTCTGTCTCTTACGATAATTTTTTGGTCTAAAAGATATTTGAAAATCGCTTTCGCATTTTTAAACCTTACCAAAAGCATATTTGAATCTGAAGGAAAAATCTTTTCTGTAAATTCTAGTTTGAGCAAATCATCTCTTAATTTGTCTTTCAAAACATTTATTTCAGCAACTAAATCATTTTTCTCTTTCTCCTTATCCAAAGCCTTCAAAAGCTCTTTTTGAGTTAAAATATTAATATTGTAAGGATATTTTATTTTGTTTAATATACCAATAAGCGTTGGATGACAATACGCCACTCCGAGTCTTAGTCCCGCCATTCCCCAGGCTTTTGAGAAAGTTTGCAACACCACAAGATTCTCGAAATTTGGCAATTCTTTTAAAAATGAATCCGTATCAGCAAAATCAATATATGCTTCATCTACAACCACAATTTTTTCAGGGAATGCCTTCAGAATCTGTATAATTGAACTTTTATCCAATAAATTTCCACTTGGGTTGTTTGGCGAACAAACCCAAATGATTTTGGTGGCAGTATTTACGGCATCAAATACATTGTCTAAATCTATTTCGAACTCTTCACTTAAGGGTGCTTGTTGAATTTTTACTTGCTGGATATCTGCACAAACCTTATACATTCCATAGGTTGGAGGCATAATAACGATATTGCTTTCTTTAGGTTCACAGATAGCTTTTATCAATAAATCTATGGGTTCGTCAGATCCATTGCCTAAAAAGATATTCTCAGGTTTTACACCTTTCAATTGGGCTAATTTGACTTTTACTTCCCACTGATATGGATCAGGATATCTATTAAAATCATTTCCTGAAACTGAATGAAATGGGTTTTCGTTGGCATCTAAAAAAACACCTTCACTACCAGAATATTCGTCTCTTGCAGAAGAATAGGGTTGAAGACTTAAAATATGAGGACGTATTAATTGATTAAAATCCATAAATAAAAAATAATGAGGTGCAAATTTAGACAAAAGCCATAGGAATTTAATCTGAAATAGATATTTTTACTTTTCGAAAAGTAAAAATATGAAACACGAAATATCAGAATACTTTAAATCCCTTCAAGATAATATCTGCAAAAGTATAGAACTAACTGACGACAAGGGAAAATTTAAGGAAGACAATTGGCAACATCAAAGTGGTGGTGGTGGAAGAACTCGTGTTTTATCCAAAGGTAGAATCATTGAAAAAGGAGGGGTGAATTTTTCAGCAGTAGAAGGAATGGTTTCAGAATCATTGAAAAAAATGCTGAAAGTTAAGGATGACTTATCTTTTTTTGCTACTGGAGTTTCCATCGTTATGCACCCTGAAAACCCATTTGTGCCTATCATTCACATGAATGTAAGGTATTTTGAGCTTTCCGATGGTCAAAGTTGGTTTGGTGGTGGGATTGATTTGACACCACATTATATTGATGAAAAGCAAGCCAAATGGTTTCATACAAAACTCAAAACTGCTTGCGATGCACATAACTCCAACTTTTATCCAGCATTCAACAAATGGGCAGACGATTATTTTTACATAGAACATAGAAATGAAACCCGAGGAATTGGCGGGATATTTTATGATTACTTGAAACCTAATCAAGAAATATCCAAAACAAAATCTAGCCATAGCAAAGACGAATTATTTGCTTTTACTAAATCTGTAGGCGAGTCTTTTGCTCCAATATATACAGAATTAATGCATGGAAATTATTCAAAAGCTTATACCTCAGAGGAGAAAAAATGGCAACTACTTAGAAGAGGTAGATATGTAGAGTTTAATTTGGTTTGGGATAGAGGTACAAAGTTTGGTTTGGAAACTAATGGAAGAACTGAATCAATCCTAATGAGCCTTCCGCCACATGCTGACTGGGACTATAATGTCGAATTGAAACCGGGCACAAAAGAATTTGAAACGCAGCAATTTTTGAAAAAGGGCGTTAATTGGATTTGAAAAAATCCAATTCCCATTTTTTATTTGCGTCATAAAAAATCTGACCGGATTTCACAGTTAGGGGAGATTCGAAATTGTTTGTGAAAAGTTTTCCTGTTCCCAATCCTTGCGGAAGTGGGTTTTTAAGTTGGGAAGCTAACTGACAAATGGCATTCAGACCAATATTAGATTCTAATGCAGAAGTCATCCACCATTTAATATCTAAACTTTCTGCAGTTTGTATCCATTTTAAAGAACCAGATATTCCTCCCATTAAACTAGGTTTTAAGATGATAAATTGAGGTTTTATGGTTTCTAGAAGATTCTTTTCCTTACCCGAATTTTTGATTAATTCCTCATCTAAGGCGATTGGAATAATATTTTTTTCGCATAATTCGGCCATAAATTCTACTTGACCATCTTTTATTGGTTGTTCTATACTATGAATATTAAATTCAGAAAGTTTTTTTAGCTTTTCAACAGCTTCGCTTGGCAAAAAAGCACCATTGGCATCAACTCTAATTGTTATTTTATCCTTAGAAAATTGCTTCCTTATAAAAGCCAGAAGTTTTAGTTCCTCATCAAAATCAATGGCTCCAATCTTGAGTTTTATCGTATCAAATCCATTTTCCAGTTTTTCAACAATTTGTTTTTGCATGAAATCCGGAGTTCCCATCCAAACTAAACCGTTAATATCTATTTTTTCAGAAGAATTATAAAAACTAGTTTTAAAAATTTCTCTTTTCCCTCCATTTTCAAAATCCAGAATAGAAGATTCTAAAGCAAAAAGTACACTCGGATATTCTTCTAAACCTAATTTTAAACTTTCCAAATCTTCAAAATCTCCTGAATTTATAACATTTGCTATAGAATTTAATTTATCGCTAGCACTTTCACCATAATCAGGTGAGAGACCAAACAGAGGTCCAGCTTCACCTAATCCAAATGCTTCGGGATTATCTTTTTTGAAAATTTTGATAAAATACGAGTCTTTTTTTTTCAAAACTCCTCGAGAAGTTCCTGCATCAAAACTAAAATTTAACGTATGTTTGTAGAATTGAGCCTTTAAAGCCATTTATGTTAAAGATTTTTAGATATTTTTTATTCCCATTTGCAATACTTTACAAAAGTATCACAAGTATAAGGAATCTTTTGTTTGACCTAAATATATTATCGGTATTTGAACCTATAGTGCCAACAATAGGCATTGGAAACCTAACAGTTGGTGGTACAGGAAAAACGCCAATGGTGGATTTTCTAATGCAAATGTTTGAAGACTATAACACTGCAACTATAAGTAGGGGATACGGTCGAAAAACAAAAGGTTTTATACAAATAAGCAAAAACAATTCTCCAGAAAGCGTTGGAGATGAACCATTTATGCTTTTTAACAAACATTCCAAAAAACACTTTTTTGTGTCAGAGAATAGGGTGGAAGGTTACAAAAAATCGATTGAGAAATACCCTGAAATCAATCTTTTTATATTTGACGATGTATTTCAGCATAGATATTTAAAGCCAACCATAAATATTTTGCTTTGCGATTACAACAAGCCGTTTTTTAAGGATTTTGTGCTGCCAATGGGAAATTTAAGAGAAATAAGAAGTTCAGCTAAAAGGGCTAATATTATTGTTGTTACAAAGTGTCCTCAAAAAATATCAGAAAATGAAAAAGCATTTTATAATACCGAAATAAGAAAATATTCTAAATCTAATTCACCCATTTTCTTTGCAAATTTCAAAAGCGAGATACCTCGAAACAATAAAAATGAAACATTGAAAGAAAACGAAAATATAGTTTTGGTTTCTGCATTGGCTGATAATGAAGCATTTAAAAATTCACTTTCAAAAAAATACAAAATTTTAGAACACTTTAAATTTAAGGACCACCACACTTTCAGTAAGGTAGAAATACGAACCATTTTGGATAAATATCTGGTTACTAAAATTGTTTGTAGCGAGAAAGATTTTGTTAAAATAAGTTATTTGATAAATCTTGAAGAGATGTCTTCGTTCTATATAGCAAGCCAACAAGTAATTTTCTTTAACGAGTCTGATTTTAGAGATTGTATTTTTGGTCTATTAAAAAAGCCAATTTGAGCTAAATTGACGATATTTGCATTTTGAAATTGTATTTACGACTATATGCGGTTTATACCCCTTATTATTTTAACATTTTTTGCCTTTCAGATTTCACAAGCCCAAATACTTGACGACTCCACAAAGCAAGTGTATGGGCCGAAAAGTGTTTCTTATATTTTAGAAAAGGATGTTCAAAAAAACTATACAACCGAATATCATCCAGACACCACGCTGAATTTGTTTTTCAAATCGGATATTTTGGTAAGAGAAAATTGGCTGCATCAAGACCTTGGAAATATTGGAACGGCATCAAAACCGATACTTTTTAGAGAAAATACAGATCCCGCTACCAAATTGGGATATAATTCTTTTCTTTTATACGCACCAAAACCCTCTGATTTTAAATATTACAATACTCGGTCGCCTTATACCAATTTGTTTTATATGCAGGGTTCAGGAGGGCATTTGAGGCTCGATTTTACACATAGCCAAAACATCAATGAAAGATTAAACTTTACACTGAATTTATCAAAATTTAATTCTTCAAAACAAATAGACGCCACTACATCAGAGGAAAAATTAATTGACCATTGGAATTACGATATTTCGACTAACTATTTCTCTAAAAATAAAAAATACGCCCTCTTAGCAACATTTTATCATTTTAACCATACCCAAAACGAACAAGGAGGAATTCTAAAAAAAGAAAACCTTTCCATTGATATTCAAGACCTAAAAAGCAACTATAGAAAATTCTATGAATCGGAGTATACAAAAGGCGTCTACAATACTGAACGGTGGAATAATTTTCACCTTTACCAGCAATTTGTTTTAAGAAACGGTTTTCAAGCCTTTCACGTTTTGGATTATGAACATCAAAAACATGTTTATGTTGATCCTGATTTTAATATAAATTCTTTGCAGTCTAGTTATAATATACCTGAAACTACCATATCGACTGATTCATTGTATCAAAATTTCACTTTCAAAACTTTATCAAATAAATTTGGAGTAAAAGGTAGGTACAAAGGCTTTAATTACCTTTTGCATGCTCGTCAAAGATTTTATCAATTGGACAATAAATTTTCGGAAATCTACAAAACAAACTTAAAAAGCGAAATTTTCCTTGGTGGTTCACTTGGATATTATTTTGTGGACTCTTCCAACTTCCTAAATGCTGATGCCGAATTTTCAGCAAATTTGAAAAACTTTTTGCTAAATTCTAAGCTTTCGTTTAAGGGACTTGAGGCTACATTTTATCAATCTGTAATTCCAGTTGGATTGTTTTATGATACTTTCGATTACAATGTAATTAGGTGGAATAATAATTTCAAAGGAATTTCAACGACTTACATAAATGCAAAATATAAATTGAACTTTAAAAACTTTGAATTTCAACCTGAAATAGCCAATACACTCTTAGGAAACTATGTTTATATCAATCAAAATTTGAAACCTGTTCAAACAGATACTGTAATAAACATAAGCAATGTTATTTTAAATTTAGCCTATACAAAAAATCATTTTCATATTAGTAATCAATTTATCTATAATATTCATAATGCCAAGAATATTTACAAATTACCTAATGTGATTAACTATACCAATGTAGAATTTAATTTTTTATACGCAAAAGTGCTTAGGCTTAATGTTGGTTTAGATCTTTTTTATAAATCAAAATACACAGCAGATGCCTATTCGCCTATTTTAAACCAATTCTACCTTCAAGACAACTTTAATGTTTGGGGCGTTGCAACAATAGACCCTTATGTTTCTTTTCATATAAATAAGGTCAGGTTAGCTTTCAAACTTGGCCATGCGAATCAAGGATTGAGATACCAAGGATTTTACACGAGTCCTTACTATTTAGCTATGCCTAGAAACTTTTTATTAAAAGTAGATTGGCCTTTGTTTGATTAAAACTTCTCAAGCAGGGTTACAAAATGCAATATTTTACCTTCAAATTTTGATTGGGTTTTAGCTAAAAACTGATCCAAATTAAGCTGCATAAAGATGTCTAATTGCTCTTTTGATTTAAAGCTAAATTGAATTGAGTAGTTAATACTTTCTGGATCTACCTGTGTCAAAAGTTTGAACATCGAGACTTCCTCAGCCCAAATTTTTATTATTTCTATTTCAGGTTTTAGCCAAACTTCAAAGTCATTGGAAACTTCTTTCAGCACCGAGAATGTAATATTTTTTAAATACATATATAAAAAAAGGGTATTTATTATTCATAAATACCCTCAATTGGTTTAAATAATTTTATGCTTTCGCTTTGGTCATTTTCAATCCGAAATTTTGAACCAAATAATAAGCTGCAAATAGAATCGCAGAAAAAGTTAAATCACCAAAAAGCATATTCTTGAAAAATGGCAAACCAGCCTCATAAGAAGCCAAAATACCTATCATATTATGAGGATATGTACCTTGCAAAGGATTAGGTACAACACTTGGTGTATACAAAAATGCAAAATTTGTAATCAAGAAAAATGTAAGTGAACCTAATATCGAAGCTCCAGCTATTTTAAGAACTGAAACCTTCTTTAAAAGAAAAAAGCCAATTATAAAGATAATAAAATATCCAAAATATACTGAAGTAGTTCCATCATGAAATCCCCAACCAGTGGTCATTTCTAAAACTATATCACTAAATAGAATAATAGCAAAAGGAACTGCTATTTTCATCCAATTATTGGATATATACGCAGCTGAAATTAATAATATTGCGGTCATTGGGGTAAAATTCCAAGGATGATCCACTAATCTTGACATTGCAGCCAAAACAATTAAAAGACCCAAAACTACACCCAATTTTATTTCTGATTTCGACATTGAATTAATTTTTTCACAAAATTACAAAAAAAGCATACGAATAAAAAGCAATTTTAATCCTTTAACACCCAAGTATCTTTACTTCCACCTCCTTGTGAAGAATTGACAACCAAAGAACCTTTCTTAAGTGCCACCCTTGTCAAACCACCTGGCGTAACATAGATTTCCTCTCCAAATAAAATATATGGTCTTAGATCTACATGACGACCCTCAATGGTATCATCAATTACACAAGGAGAAGTTGACAATGATATTGTAGGCTGTGAAATATAATTTCTAGGATTGGCTTTTATTCTTTCTTTAAAGTCTTCCTGCTCTTTTTTTGTTGATCTAGGTCCAATTAACATTCCGTAGCCTCCTGCTTCATTAGCTTCTTTTACGACCAGTTTCTCAATGTTTTCTAGAACATATTTCATACTAGTTTTATCCTCACAAAGATAAGTTTCAACATTGTTCAAAATCGGCTCTTCATTTAAGTAATATTTGATAATTTGAGGCACGTATGCATAAACTACCTTGTCGTCTGCAACTCCAGTACCAAGTGCATTTGCAAGACCTAAATTCCCCTTCTTATAGGCTTGAAAAAGATTAGGAATACCAATCATTGATTCCTTATTAAAAGCCAAAGGATCTATAAAAACGTCATCTAATCTCCTGTAAAGGACATCAACCGTTTTGAAACCTTTAGTTGTCCGCATTTTTAAGGTATCATTTGTAACTATTAAATCTCTGTAATCCACCAATTCCACGCCCATTTGTTGTGCCAAATAAGAATGCTCATAATAAGCTGAATTGTAAATACCTGGGGTCAATACAGCGATTGTTGGCTCGGATTTGCCGGAAATATATTGCAAAACATCAAAAAGTTTATCGGTATATTCGCTAATAGACCTCACCTTTGCTTTTGAAATCAATTTTGAAAGACCTTGTTTTGACAATTCTCGTCCTTGCAACATGTACGATACTCCAGAAGGACACCGTAAGTTATCTTCCAAAATCACAAATTCTCCTTTCTCATTCCTAATTAAATCTGTTCCTGTTATGTGAATAAAAATATCCTTTAAGGGCCTAATATCCATACATTCTTTTACAAAACCTTTACTACTAAAGATAACCTCAGAGGGGATTATTTTATCTTTAAGTATTTTTTGGTCAGAATAAATATCTTTCAAAAACTCATTTAAAGCATATATCCGTTGCTTAAGTCCTTTCTCTAAAACCGTCCATTCTTTAGCTTTAATAATTCTAGGAATGATATCAATTGGAATAATTCTTTCGATACCACCTTCCTCAGAATATACATTGAAAGTAATACCCATGTTAATCATGGCCGTTTCAAGGCCTTTTTGACGAGTTTTTAATTCATCAATGCTCATATCATTGAAAAAATCATAAACCATCTCAATCCCTTTGTGCGGATTATTTTTTGCAGCAATCAATTCGTCATAATAATTGCTAGTTTGGTAGTTAATAAAATTATTGTTCATTTTTCTTTGGTAAAATATGGTAATAAACTATTTAAATAGTGATATTTTTGCGGTTAATTATCTCTATTTAGCATTGATGCCCTTAAAGTACAAAATTTACTTTCTTTTTTTCTTAAGCACGAATGTTTTTTCTCAAAATTTTTTGGGAATTACTGGTAGTAATTATTCAGGAGTACTTTCAATAGAAACAAATCCCGCTAATGTAGTCGATACTCGACAAAACGTATTTATTAACTTAGCTGCTGTTGGAGCCGATGTTCAAAACAACTATGTCAGATGGAACGCTCCGTTTTCATTGCTTAGGTTTGTAACGCAAACCACTCCTGATAAATATAGAAACGCTGATAAATCTAAGGTGATTTGGAAAGTACCATATCTTAAACCATCAGATAGCGGAAAGGATTTATCGATTTATGTAAATGGCGAAGCAAGAGGACCTGCCATAGGATTAGATATAAAAAAATGGGGATTAGGTGTAGCTGCCGGTGTCAGATACCGATACCTAAACTCCTTAACTAAAACATCTGACGAAGTCGGTAAAATTATTATTCAAGGTACAAAGTCCCCAGATCTACTAGGAAACCAATACAATAATGAACATGGGTACTTAAATTCGATATTTCTTAATGAGTTTTATGGGACGCTAGGCAAGGTATTAGTTCAGGAGGATAGTAAATTTATTAAAATTGGAGCAAGTGCTAAATATTACGTTAGTAATAATTTTAACAATATTTTTTCAAACAGTTTTGATTTTAAAATAACCACTAATGCCTTGGAAAGTGACAGGCAAGATTTAAGATTAAGTAATGTATATGGATCTGTGACAGATGCTAGTCAGTTTAGTTCTATTAACTCGTCAAATTTCACAAGCCAAATGACCCAATTTTCAGGTATTGGCAAAGGTTTTGGGGGTGATTTGGGTATCATTTATGAATATCGACCAGATTTTCAAAATTATTATAGAAATATAAAAGGCAAAAAATATTCTAATCCTACACAGAACAAATATTTATATAAAATTGGTTTTTCTTTGGTAGATGTAGGATTTGTTAAGTTTGGGAATTTATCAGAGACAACAGGCTATTCTGGAAATTCTAGTACCATATTTCCGCATACTTATGGAAAGTTTAAAGGTTTCGAAAATGTAATTGCAACCACAAATGGAATTCTAAGTAACACCAACCCCGCAAATAACTCATTTATCGTTTTGATGCCAGCGAGTTCGATTTTCACAATAGACTACCATCTTAAAGAAAACTTTTACGTAAATTTTAACTGGAGGCAATCTTTATTGAATGGAAAAAGGAGAGGAATAATTGGATATTCCGGTGCTACTGTCATTCCTAGGTATGAGAAAAAAAGCTTTGAAGCTTCATTACCAATTGGCATAGACAATAATTATAAAAACCTCAATATTGGATTTTCTGTCAGATATTACGGCTTCTTTTTTGGATCAGACAATATCACTGGCTGGCTTAACACATTTAATCCTCGAGGAATATCTGTCTATTCAGGATTGTTCATTCCTATCTATCATAGCTTACCTAAAAGCCCTTTAAAATGTTTTTATGTTGAAAATCCAAAATCTTACAGAAAGAAAAAGTTTAAATTAAAAAAGCAACCATAATACCTATGATTGCTCTTTAATATTTCTTGTGACGAAGAAGAGATTCGAACTCTCACAAGCTTTCGCTCACTACCACCTCAAAGTAGCGTGTCTACCAATTCCACCACCTCGCCAAAGCAGCCGCAAAAGTATAAAAGAAAGGCTAATTAAAAAATATCAGTATAAATTTTATTTAAATTTAACTATTTAAAAGCCAAGTGTCGTTTTTATTAATGTAAACGATCTTTCTATTCCAAAGGACTTTTAACCAGATATCTTCTTGGCCAAATATATTGATTTTGTTTCCTTTGTCTATAGAGCCAACTATAGGTGAACCAGAAGAAGGGAAAGACCTAAAAAATGACTTTTTATTAATTATAGCCGATTGATAGGTTTTAGGAAGATTAATAAATACTACAAGAAAGACAATATAAAGTGCCACTAAAATCAAGTGCCTTTTTAAAATATCTATATTGTGAATTTTTTTCCGAAAAAGTATAATCAAAATAAATACGCCAATAAAAATAACAGAATAAAGAATATAAATATAATATTGTTGGTATAGGACAAGAGCAAAATTCAAATCACTTCTCTCAAAACCCGAAAATTTATTCTCTAAAGCCATTTTATTCATCTTTTCAAAGACCTCATCTTTTGGATTTAGGTTATAATAATTGTTCAAATAATAGATAGCTTTCGGAAAATCTCCTAAATTCTCGTTTATATAAGCCAGCTTCAAAGATATATTTTCCTTATTTACCCCATTATCCAGAAAAATGATTTCATATATTTTTGCAGCTTCCTCATATTTTCTTGCATTAAACAAAGAATCTGCTTTTTTAGCTACATCATTTTGTGCCTTACAATCAAGGCTTTGAATCAAAACCCCAAAAAATAATACTAATAATTTTAAAAAGGGCTTTTGCATTCTTAGCATTTTTGCATAATTTTGCATCCTCATTTGAGAGACACGATAAATGTTCTTGATTCCGTAGCTCAGCTGGTAGAGCAATACACTTTTAATGTATGGGTCCTGGGTTCGAATCCCAGCGGGATCACAAAAATTCATCGCTTTTTTTATGTCAAAATATTTAAGCCTTTTATCTTTTACCATTAATTTTTGAATACTTTTAAAGTTCGCAAAATTAATTATTTGCTCAATAGAATTCTGGACTTAGTGAATATTAATATTATTTAGTCTATATTTTTTTTATAACATCTCAAGAAATACAATTCTTTATAAATGAAGAAAAACAAAAATCGCATTATTGAAAACATCGAAATACTTGATTTTGCGGCTGAAGGCAAGTGTATTGTCAAAAACGATGGGGAAGTAATATTCGTAGAAGGGAGCAATGTTTGTCCTGGTGACGAAGTGAAAATGGTGGTTTCGAAATCAAAAAAGAAATTTTCGGAAGGTCGAATATTAGCAATAAATAAATTCTCAAAAGACAGAATTGAGCCATTTTGTAGTCATTTTGGTGTTTGTGGTGGATGTAAATGGCAACACATACCTTACGAAAAACAACTCGAGCAAAAGCAAAAACAAGTTTTTGATCAATTAACAAGGATCGGAAAAGTAGAAATTGGAGAAATTATTCCGATACTTGGCTCTGAAAAAACTACTTTTTATAGAAATAAACTTGAATACACTTTCTCCAACTCTAGGTGGCTTACTAATGAAGAAGTAAACTCAGGTAAAAAAATATCGAAAGATGCCTTGGGATTTCATATTCCTAAAAGATTCGAAAAAGTATTGCCTGTGAACAAGTGCTATTTACAAGGAGATCCATCAAACGCTATTCGTGATTTTTTTAGAGATTATGCACATGACAGCGGTTTACCTTTTTATGACCATGTAGCTCATCAAGGATTCTTTAGAAACGTGATGATACGCACGGCCTCTACGGGAGAGATAATGGTGGTACTTCAAGTAGCAGATGAGGATACATCTAAAATTGAAGAAGTTTTAAATGCATTGGTTGAAAAGTTCCCGAATATAACTTCCTTAAATTATTTCATAAATAAAAAAAGAAACGATTCTTATTTCGACCTTGAACCAGTAAATTTTTATGGTTTACCATATATTACAGAAGAAATGGAAGGTTTGAAGTTTAGAATAGGCGTTAAATCTTTTTACCAGACCAATTCAGAG